>JAZRZL010000001.1:0-18124 GCA_045601345.1 Faecousia sp.
CATCCACCGTCCCCCTGTCACACTCCCCCTATCACATTGAGGGTTTCCTGCAAAATTGCTTCTCTTAAAGCCATGAGGCGGGGATCGTGGGTACAGTTTTCCCAGCCGTAGGTTTTCTGAAGCTCGTATTCCAGCGGGATCCAGCTTGCGATGTTGGCCTCATTGTGCTGGATGAGTGCCTCCATGCGGTCAAGCGCTTTGTAGAGTTTTGCTTCCGGGGTTTGGAGCGCCTCCATTTCGGCAAGGAGGGATGTCATTGTCCCGGACAAGGCGGGAGGCAGGGTGGAGAGCCATTGGCGGTAAGCCTCCTTTTCTGCCTGAGAATCGGCCTCGGTTTTTTCAAAGGCGGGCTTATCGCCGGTGAAGGCCTCGCCCAGATCGTGAATGAGGCACATCTGCGTGACCTTATCCATATCCAGCTCCGGGAAGCTCTCGCGCAGGAGCAAGGGCATGAGGGAAAGCCGCCAGCTATGCTCGGCCACACTCTCCCGCCGCCCGGAAGAGGTATCGCAATGGCGCGTCACATTTTTCAGCCGCTCCACCTGATGCATGATCGAAAGAAATTCCTTTGACTCCATGGTTCACCTCGCATTATTTTCCGTCCCTTTGGTGTCACGAGATAAAATGCTTTGACGCCATGTGTCAATGGCATTAATTGCATCGTGATAGAAGGCTTCTGTTGGGGAACAGCAGGAACGGAACATCCTACGAATGTCTCGCAGCTCCGTATCGCCTTTGTGAGAGATTCGCATTTTGTTATAACAATATTTGGCATAATATTCTAATTGCCGAATAACGTCGATCGGATATTGCAGTTCGCCGGAATCCTCGCCGTTTTCAATGTCGTTCAGGATGATAAAAATTTCATCACGAATACGCTCCCATTGCGTATGCTGCCCATCAAACTTGTAGGAACATACTGTAGTTAAATCAATGCCCAATGCGCGCAGACAGGCATAAATTCGCACGGTGTAAAGAATGACCGTTTTTTCCGGATGTTCAGCGGCAGCTTTCAGGAAATGGCCAATATAATCCTTTGCCGATCGTGTCGGATTGTCACCCAAGCAATAGCCCAGACTATGCAGCATACAAATATCCGCATAGACTTCGCTGAAAAGCTGATGAATTTCTTCCAGCGTTTCAGAAAAGATTTCAATACGGTATTCAAATTCCCTGTCATTTCGCCATACGATTTTGTTATAATTCTTGTATTCCTTCGGTAAGGCCAACAAAAAATCCCGAACGAAGGTCGCATAACGCTCCTCATATTCCTGCACCGTTTCAACGCGGCAAAATGTATCCACGACCCATTCTTCCACCTTATCATCCAACTGTATTAATGTGGAGGTTGTGTCATTTTTGGCTTTTTCTTTAATTCCTTTCATGATATAATCGACAATTGGCTTGTCGATTGAATGAAAAACATTTTGTGCAAAAGCAATTGCTGCGGCACGGCAGAAAAAATCCCATCGGGTTTCACGCTGCCGAAAATAGACACCAATATGGTGAGATATCTCATGCGTCAGTTCAGGCAAAAGCTGCTCTGGGTGGTAGAGATATTTCACAGGGAATTCCATCTGCACAAGGCCGGGTATCTCCTTAGAAGTAGGGAAGATCCTGACTGTGCGAACCTGATCGTCCAGACAGGGAATGGGCAAAAAGGTGAATTCAGCCTGCTTCCAGGGATCGGGTGTTATCAGCCAGGAGGAAATCTTTTGCAGAAAAGCAAGCGTATATTCCAGCATAAACACAGGAATGTCATAAATGGCGGGTCGAATTTCCGATTGGGCAGACAGCTGATCCTCGCTGCGCAGAAGCTGCTCCATCAAGCTTGCACAGCGCTCAATAAATTTCTTAAACTTCTCATTATGGGCGTTTTCGGCAGAGATATATGCATCGGGATTTTGCATCAAATTCTGATAAAAGGTGCAAAGACCCGGTGCAACCAAATAAACGACCTCATCCATCATGGGGGTTCGGCTCATGCGAACCACGGCGTTGACAAGCTCCGAGGCGGTACTCAGCCAGTTTGGAATGGGTACAGAATGCTGTTCACAATATTCTATGAATTTCTTACGTTCTTCCATTAGCTGGCCACAAATGGGTTCTGTTACAATGGCAGAACTAAAACTATCTAATTCATAACCCACGCGGGTTGTGGTTCGAATTGTTGGCCTTCCTTTTCCGCACTGTTCCCGCCATTGCTTCACGACCTTGACAATATCCCGCGCACAGACATTCTCTCCGCGTATGAGGACATCATCCACGCCAGTCACGCAATACTTTTTTGATGTGTGCAGGGTCTCGAGTATCGCGCTGCAATAGTTCTCAAGCAATTGCTTGTCTTCCTGCCGGGAAGAGAACGACGGGCTGGAGAAGCGCAGAGAGAAAAAGGCAAGCAGGTCTCTGTCATCGTCGGGCAAGGCATCCTGATTTAAATATGTAGCAGAAATACCGAAATAGGTATAGGTTTTTCCAACAACATCCTGATTTTTTATGCGCAGGGCTACCTCTACCAGTTCGGAGAGGCAATTGCCCTGAAGCTCTACCAGCATATCGCTAAACTCCGAAGGCCGGTAAATGCGAACGTTTATATTTAACTTTGAAACATATGTTGCCAATTTCTCGAACTGCTCGTTAATATTGGTGCTTTTTGCAAAGTGAATACGGACAAAGGCAACGTACCAGTTTTCCGTTGTTGGCGGATTCGAGTAGCTTTCTTCTAAGAACGCAAAAATCGGGTGATAAAATACATTTTCGGAGTTCTGCTTATGAATCTTTTCCTGTTCCTCATCCTGCCGCAGAAGAAAATGACCATCCCTCGGCAGAGGGTATTGATAGATTTCATCGACATGACCAAGAATAAGCCAATGGTCATTTTTTTCAGAGCATTTTGGAATCCATGCGTCATGACCCGCAGATAATTGCCCCAACACTTTTTTTAATAAAATAACATATCCATTCATACTGGTATTTCTTCCCTTGCACAATCAGATGACTGCATTTCTTGTGGCTCCGTAGCTGACGCATAAAGTGCGTGTTTTGTCAGATTTAGCGCGAGCGAGATTCGATCCTCCATTGTTTCGTCCGCTGTTTCGCCATAGTTCTGTAAAATAATGCGTACAGTTGAGCGAATGATATCCATTTCTTTGTCGGAAGGACAGGTGGGCTGCGTCGTATAATTGGCGCTTGGCGGATACTTTATTTTTCCATAGAAAAAGAGCGCCCAGCGCACGGCAAAATAAAGATAATACAATTCATTTGTGAGCGCCGAATGAGTTGGCTTCATGGCATCATCGAAGCGCCGAATGAGATCCAGACTATGTAAAAGCGGATCCTTCTTTTCGATTTTTTCCGCTTTCTGATTTTCCAGAAGAAACGCGGCGAATGCGGCACCGGGAGTCCTGCTGCAATCTTGCGGAAGCATTTTAAAGAATGCTTCTGCATACCGCACGATGTCATGATCCGGCATAGATCCCAGCGCTTTCTCCCATAGGATCATCATTTGCGCAAGCTCAGGCTGAATATCTTCCGTGCATTTAGCAAGGCATTTCAGGAGGGTGTCCTTGTCCTGCTCGTTGGCATTGGCAAATTGGGTTGCAAGAGAAAAAATCGTATCCCACTTTTTTTCCTCTGGTTTATCCGATGCGGCACGGTTCATTGCCTCGACCCAGAGCGCAGGTGCCCACGCTTTTCTAGTTTGCTCATTAAGAACAATGTGCTGCAAAACACGCCACTGATAGTACAGCCCGGAAAGTACAGCAATCAGCGATGCCCATGCACATTCACATAGCTCTGCCGAGGCAGCAGCGATAGAAAACAGCGTGGCGATAATTTGAAATACGGACATACACGTATAGTGCTTGTACTGTTTTTTAATGTATGCACCATATGGCAGACCATAGGAGAGCTTATCCCATTTGTTATAGATCCAGCCAACAATAAAGGAGCACAGCCCGATCAATTTTATAACTTCATAAGCTGCCTTTGCGGTGGTGAGGGAGGAATACCAGCAGCCACCGATCGACATCCAAATATTTTTTCCAAATATTTCTTCGCACATCCATGAAAGAACCGCATATCCCAAGAAGACGAAAAATAGGCTACAGGGAACAAGCCCGCGCTTGGAATTTTCTCTATCCATCCTAACAGTTTCCCTTGCTCAAGAATCTAAAAAGCCATTGCAATGCCAAATATTTCCATGGCATCACAATGGCTTCATAAGTGACGCAGAATGCCTGTAGACATAGCGGCCACAATTACGTTTTATTTAGAGGAGTAAAGCTTACCGGTTACCTTTTCTCCGCGCTGCGAGGAACGGCGGGAAAAAAGATCCGCATTCGCAAAATATTGTGAGCAATCTTCGTTATCCGATCTTCTGTGATATACAGCAGCAGATTTGCGTGTATCAACACCGTCAATGTTGCATCCCTGTGCATATAAAATGGTTGAATATCTCATAACGTTGCCTCACTTTATGCGAAAAAAATGCGCGTATAGGAGGAATCAACCAACTGCGTGATCCAAAACACCCTATACGCACATTATATTATCACATATCACAACTGTTGTCAATAAGGCAAAACATTTTTTTGAAAAATTTATATTCGTTCTTTTGGTGAAACAAGGCATATTGTGATAGATAGGTCGAATGCAAATACAGAAATCATTGGACACGCCCAAAATAGCAGTTTTTTGTGATTTTGGCGATTTTGCCATCTCAGGCAAAGTACCAGTGGCGGCAGAAATGAATAAACTGAATAAAAAATGGCAGAGCGCAGCGAGAGGGGCTATAATTAACATTCTAAAAAATGGTTGTCCAAAATTCTGGTAAAATCCATTTGTGTGGAAGTTCCTGCCGAATAGGCTTCGAAGCCGGAAATGGTGAGCGTGTGGTTTGTCAGGTTTGCGTCTGTAATGACAAGGCGCGGGCACTGGTTTGGGTTGACAGCTTCCTTGTCATAGGATGTTGCGATACGCAAGCGGGCAATATCTACGGTGCAAACGTTGCCGCCAATGGAATCTGCCAAAAGGTATTGGTCGTTTAACAAAAATGCATTGTCTATGGTGGCACTTTTCAGCGTATCCAGAACCCGACCGGATGAGAGACCGAGCTTTAGAAGGGAAGTACCCGGATTTACGGCGATAACAAATGCAGGGAGGATAAGGAGCTTTGTAATTCTTGTTGTACGATAGCGCCATAAGATGCTTGCATTTTCTAAATCATATGCAGTTAAGCCATTTTCCAAGCTGCTGACAAACAAAATACGGCCATCTTTTGAGAGCGGCAGACCATATTGCAATGCGCCGGGAATGGGGATCGACTTTCGGCTGCCGTCCGTGTATCGGATTTCGCACAAACCGATGGAATAGAGCAGAATCTGGTCAATCTTTGAATTATGGTATTTTTGGGAATACACAGGCTGCATTTCTTGAGCTTCCTTCCTGTTATCAGAATAGAATGGACATCAGCAGGGGTACGGCGGGGATGGAGAGCAGGGTAGAGAGGAAGATGCCGGAGGCGGCGGTGTCGGCCGGGCCATTGTAGCGGGCGCAGAAGAGGCTGGTCATGGCACCCACGGGCATGGCGGCCATGATGACGCAAATGCCCAGAATCAGCTCATTTTTGACAAAGGGGGAGAGCAAAAAATAGGCTGCCAGAGGAAGAAGAACCTGTTTGCTAATGGCAAGGAGATACAGCCGTACATTGGTAAAGACCTTTTTGAGCGGCACCTGTGCCAAGCCGATGCCGGTGATGAGCATACACAGGGGGCTGGTAATGCCGTTGACCATGCCCAAGGCCTGCGTCAGGAGCTGTCCGGGTAGGGAAGCGTTAATCCATTCCTGCGCAGAAAAAAGATAAATCAGGTACGCAAGCAGCGCGGCAATGACCACGGGCTGGAGAATATCGTGGAAACGAAATCTGCTGCTTTTGGTAAACTGCCGGATGCCATAGGTAAACAGGCACAGCTGGAAGAAAAGATTGAAAATCGCGGCATAAAAAACCGCACCTTGCCCGTAAATAGCGCGTACCACCGGGAAACCCATAAAGCCAATGTTGGAAAAAACGGTCATAAACCGATAGATTCCGGCTTCCTCAGGGGCAACCTGCAGGAGCTTAGGCACAAAAAAGGCCAAACCCATCAGCACCAGATAGAATAGCAGCGCAATGCCCGTAAGCTGGAGCAGTTCGGGAATGCCGAGCATGGCCTGTCCGGACAGAACGCTGTAAAGAATGGTACAGGGGTTTGTAATATAGAGCACCAGATTGGAAAGATGGCGGCTGGATTCGGGGGTCAGCACCTTAGCCTTTGCCGCAGTGAAGCCCACGGCCATCAGGGCAAAGAGCAGAAGCATTTGGTTAAAAATTTGAGCGGTATCCACGGTTTTCTCCTTTTTTGTGACAAGGGGTTCAATAGCGTTAAGTTAACAGCCCTTGCCTTCCCCTTTGGGGAAGGTGCCGCCCGCAGGCGGCGGATGAGGTTGGCCTCCTAAGATGGAGCGCTTCCTATGTTAGGAAGGTTTTCGGTTTTGGCAGTGCGTCCAATGACCTCATCAGTCTCGCTTCGCTCGCCAGCTTCCCCAGAGGGGAAGCCTTAGCGCGGGCTATAGTGTGACAAGACAGGAGAACCGTCCCCTTGTCACACATTTAGGGATTCAGGCCAGTATAATATTTGGCAATGGTTTCCTGCGCTTCGGTCAGTATATCACGCTGGGTATCAATGGTGAGGTTGGCTTGCTCCAGTGCGTTCTGCGCCTCTTGGATGGCGACCTCCTGCGATTTAATGAGGGTATTCTGGGAGGAAAGACGGGCATTTTGTGCCAGAAGTGTATGGATGGCGTAGCCGAGCAAGGAGACCGTAAGCAAGCAAATCAGCACCAGAAAAATGATCCGGCGCTTTTGCCGTCCGATACGCTTTTGGAGCGAGGAAATCTGCTTTTGCAGCTGTTCTTCCTGGGTCAGCGCGGCATTAGGGTCATGCAGCCGCTTCTTCGGGGTGCGGCATTCGGGGCACAGCAGGATTTGATCCGATACTGTGCGGCCACAGCGCAGGCAGGTCATGGCGATTCCTTCTTTCTTTCATCAAATAGGCAGCCACGCAGCGCCTGTACATCCGGGAAAATGCTTTGCGCACCGGCAAGCCTAAGGGTTTCCTCCGAGCGGAAGCCCCAGCTGACGCAGAGAAGGGGCAGCCCGACATTGCTTGCTGTGGCAATATCGGTTTCGCTGTCGCCGATGTAGACCGCATTTTTCTTATCCCTTTCCAAAAGGGCAAGTGCGGCCGCGCACCCATCGGGGAAGGGCTTGCGGCGTCTTCCCTCCTGATCGCCGATAGCAACGGGGATCAGGTCAGCAAAGTGGGCTTTGGTCAGGGCTTTTACGACCTCATCCGGCTTGTTGGAGACCACCGCCATGGCGCATCCCCGATGGCGCAACTCCTGTAAAAGCGCCGGAATGCCGGGATAAGGCTTGGTATAGACATTATAATTTGCAGAATAATGGGCGCGGAAGTCGGCATAGACCGCATCAAAGGCAGAGGTCTGCACCCCTTCCGGGAGCAGACGGCAGATGAGATTGCGTACCCCGTGCCCCACGGCATTTCGCACCTGTTCTTCCTTGCTGACGGCAAAGCCATGCGCCGCCAATGCATAATTGGCACTGGCGGTCAGGTCGGAAAGTGTATCAAGCAGAGTGCCGTCCAAATCCCAGAGGATGGTGGTGTATTGCATAGGCTTATTTTTCCAGATGCTCCAGTGTCAGCTCCAGCGCATCGGCAGAAAGTCCGTCATTGCGGAGCATCTGGCGCATCACTTCAATATCAGAGGAAATATCCAGCACATCGGTATCAAAGAGCTTGTCCAGCTGGCGCTCGTAGCTCTCGGTGAGCTGGTCGAGCATACCGCTGATTTGCCCTTTTGCGCGGCGAATATTTTCGGTTTCCACGCCCTGTTCTTCGAGCTGGGCGTAGGTTTCCAGAATTTTCAGCGTTTGAGGCAGATAATAATCCATAAAGGAGCGCAGCTCTCCCTCCCGGTCGGGATGCTTGGAGAGATAGCGGAAGATTTCGCCGGTGAGAAGCTCAATGCGGTCGATTTTTTGGGAAATGACCGCATCGGCAATACGGTCATTATCTGCGCGAATGCGGCGAAGCACTCCCTCTGCGCGGTCATCACTTTTTTTCGGTGCGGTCTGTTTTTCTTCCTGCACCATCTGCTCGGCAGAATATTCGGTGAACATCAGGCGGCTGTGCTTGCGGTCAATCCATGCCTGCTCCCATACGCCAAGGTCGATCATTTTCTGCAAATCGGCCATGATCTGACGGAAGGGACGGCCGGTGCGGTCGGCAAGCTCATGGATGGAGTAGTAGGTATCGTTGGGAGGCAAAATGGAGGCATATTCCTCTAGCCGCTTGGATTGTTTTGCTCTAACAAGACCAAATATAGTGAGGTAAATGCCCACAGCCAAAACGCCGAGGGAAAAGAAGCCATCCCCCAAAAAATCCCTGAGGGTGAAAACCTCAGAAAGCGAATCGGCCAGTGCAAGAAGACCCAGACCGCCGACACACAGGCCGGTGATGAACATTGGTTTGCCGAATTTGAGTTTTGCTGTGCGGATGTTTTTTGTAGTTTTATTGGGAACAGGCACCTGATTTTTTTCCTGCACCGGGACAGCCCACCGGGCATTGCGCTGGCGGGAGCGTTCTGTCTGCTCCTGCGCCTGCTTTGCCCAATACTGCGCCTGCTGCTTTGTCCGCTCTGCTTGCTCTTTGGCCTTCCGGGCATAGTCCTGACTTGCCTGAGATGATGAAGCATTCGGTGTAGAAGCTTGCGTCTGCTGCTTTCTCTGCGCAGCGGAGGGAAGATCCATGGCCACATCAGGAAGAATTCCTTTGGATTTGAGAATGACAAGAAGAATGCCAAGTGGCCAAGCGGCCAGAAATGCGCCGATAATTAGAAGTGTCCAAATCGTATTGCTGCGCTGCTTGCGCGCATTGCGTTCACGATTGTCCATGGCAAACCTCCTTGGAGTAACAGCATTGAAGGACGGTTCTTAATGGCATTAAGTTAGTAACTGTGAAAACTTTCGTTTTGATAACATTGTTCCCCAAAGGCCAAGGCTTCCCCAGAGGGGAAGGCAAGGGCTGTTAACTTACTGCCATTGAAAACCGTCCTCTGTTTTTCTCTCATTTTTTCTTTTTGATTTTGGAGCTGTTGATATCAATCCAGCTGCCGATGCGATAGTCCCATTCCTTGGGCTTGACCTCGTTGCAGCCGCCGCCGTGGTAGAAGGTGATTTCGCCAAAATAGATTTTGCCGTCCAGATTGTAGAGGTCAACCCGGCAATGCGGGAAGGGCTGGGACAGCTTGCGGGCGATTTCCACCATTTTTTCAAAATTTTCGGGCTTTTTGACCTCAAAATCCGCATTGGGTCTGGTTTCCCATACCGGCAGGAGGTTGAAGTCCATATCATAAATGTTGCGGGGATAGGTCTCATTATAGATCAGGTCTTCGGTGTAGAGGCCGAGGTCGAGGAAGAGAAGCTTAGGCTCGCCATCGAAGCACATGAATTTATAGTCGAGGGGCAGACGGCCATCTTTATCGCGCACGACCTTTTCTGCCACAATTTTCCGCTCCACGTTCTTATAATTCCACTCTCTGGAATAGGGATAGGCATTCTGCCGCAGGGCATAGCGGAAGCGGCGGCGGAAGGATTTGAGATTGGCGGGTTTTCCGGGGCTTAGGATATAGTTTTCCCCGGAACCGTGGGTACATTTAAAGATAATTTCCCCCATATTTTCAAAATTCTTGAAGTCGATCTCATCGACAGAATTAAAAACGCCGACCTGGGGCAGGAGAATATCCTCATAGCCGCATTCTGCCACATAGCCGCGGGCGGCATTCTTGCACGAGCAGCGGGTCAGAAGGGGATCGCGGTTGTTGAGCTTGAGCCACCAGAGCTTCTCATCGAAGGTCTTGGGGTCTTTCAGGTCAAGGCCGGTACCGCAGTACAGCTTGTGAAACCACTGGGCATACTTTTCATCCGGCACATGGAGCATGAATTTTGCAAAGCTGCTTCGGGCAAGCTGAAATACGATACTACCTATATCGCTGTGATCCGACCAATTTCGCAGGGCGGTTTTTATCTGATAAATCATATGTCTATCCTTCCTTGCTATGGGGTTTTTATAGCTGCTTCGCTCTTGTGGTGCAAAAAACGCGCAAATGGGTTGGTTCATTCGTCAGGCAGTGAAACCAGCCGCTTTTTTTGGAGTAGCCAACATCGGCAAAGCCCAGCTTTTGCAGGGTACGGATGGAGGGGATGTTGTCCTCCTTGACTACAGCGTAAAGGGAATCCCAAGTAGCAGCTGTATCCGTAATGGCGGCGGCAATCAGCGTCCCGCCGAGACCGGCACCACGGAAATCATGATTTATATAATATGGATTAATCAGGGCATCGTTTTTTGTGAGAAAACGGTATTTGCCCAAATAGTTTTTCTTAATAAAGCAGTAGCCTACGGGCAGAGTACCTTCCGTCAAATAATAGACGGTATAGCCCCGGAATATCCGCAGGAGCAGCCTTGCCTTGTCAAATGCGGAAAAGCACTGCCGGATGCACGGCGGCACCAGCCGGAAAACAGATGGCGAAAAGGCCAAAAGGCACAGCGGATTTTGCCGGTCAGGTGCTTTGATCAGACGCTCGCTTGCTTTCACCGCTGCTGCCTCCCTTTTTACAGATTTTCCTTGTACCACGCAATGGCGGCCTCAATGCCGCGTGCAAAGCTCCAATCCGGGTCATAGCCGAGAAGGCGCTTGGCCTTGGAGATATCGGCGTTGGAGTGCTTGATATCGCCCGGGCGGTTGGGGCCGAAGTTCGGTTCCACATCCATATTCAGTGCCTTGGTGAGGCCATAGTAGATGTCGATAAGATATTCTCTGCCGCCGTAAGCGATATTGAAGGCTTCACCGGCAGCCTCTGCGGGGGCGAGGCAAGCCTTGAGGTTGGCCTCAATGACGTTTTCAATGTAAGTAAAGTCGCGGCTTTGGTGTCCGTCACCGTGAATGGTGGGCGTTTCACCGTGAAGGAGCAGCTTAATGAATTTGGGAATGACGGCAGCATAGGCACCATCCGGATCCTGACGGCGGCCAAAGACGTTGAAATAACGCAGGCCAACGGTTTCCAGCCCGTAGTGCATGGTATACTGCTTTGCCCATTCCTCGTCGCACTGTTTGGTCAGTGCATAGGGAGAGAGAAGGTTTCCCTCTCTGCCCTCTGCCTTGGGGAGGGTAGGCTCATCGCCATAGACAGAGCTGGAGGAAGCGTAAACAAAGCGCTTCACGCCGTTTTGCCGTGCAGCCTCCATCATGTTCAAAGTGCCCTGAATATTGTTGGCACAGTAGAACAGTGGCATTTCAATCGAACGAGGGACACTGCCCCAGGCGGCCTGATTGAGCACGTAGTCCACACCCTGCGTGGCCTTCATGCAGGTATCAAAATCCTTAATGTCACCTTTGATGAAGGTATAATTGGGATGATCCAGAAACAGGTCAACATTTTTCTGCTTGCCGGTAGAAAGATCATCCAGACAGCGAACCTTGTAACCCAGATTCAGAATCGCTTCGCAGAGGTTCGAGCCGATAAAACCGGCACCGCCAGTGACAAGAAAGGTACTGCCTTCTGAGAACTTCAAATTGTGATAGCTCATTTTATTTACTTCTTTCCAAAAATCTCATTCAGAATTTCATCAGAGTCCTCACCAAAAAATGCGCCGGAGGAGAGCTGATGATACATTGTTCCGCCATATTTGAGGTTCATTTCGATGAACACAGGTTCTCCGTCCTCGCCTACGGTAAAGTCCCAGGAAATGAGCTTGAAATCGCCCATTTTTGCGGCAAGCTTCAAGGCAATTTCGCAGACCTTGTCGTAGCTCGGTACGCGGAAGTCGGCGTATTTGATGCCGCAGGGGTGCGTATCGTGCCCCACATAGTGGACATCATAGGCCTTGGGATAGAGCGTACCATCCGGCTTGATGCTGGCGCACACACCGCCGACGGCAACTTGCCCCATGCGCACCGCATCACTGGTGCCCACCTGGAAATAGGAGCGCAGAACACGGATGCCCTTTGGACTGGCGTAGGTCACAACACGGATGGTATTGCAGGAGCTGGGGTTCATTTTTGCCATATCGGGATGCTGGGTGATGTACTCCTGCGCATTGGTTTCCTCGGGCAGCTCCTTGAGAAGCTGTAGGAGAGCATCCTTGCCGTCCTTGGTTTTCCAGAAATAAATGCCGCCGCCCTTGCCGGATTCCAGCGCGACCTTAAAGATCACATCCCCGCAGTCAATACAATTCTGAATGGCCTGCTCCTCTGAGATGATCGAATAATCATCCGCATGATAGATTCCTGCCATTTTGCGGAAGACGGACTTTGGATGGCGGATTTCCGGGAAATACATCGTATAGTTGTTTTTGTTGTCGATGCCATGGGCAGAACCCCAGTCATTGAGGCGGTCTTCGATCTCGGTGTACTGCACATCTACCGGCACATAGCGCACATCGAATACACCGGTCTGCGCAGTCAAAAGCTCATGCCACAGCGGAGAAAAGTGCCGGGTATATTTGCTCCAGTAAGCCTTTGCAGCCTTGCGCTGCTCCGGCGTAATGGCGTTTTTGTGGTTGCCATATTTACCCTTTACCTGCTTGCGAAGATAGTATCTGCGCACAGACAAACGGAGCGATTTTGTCCATTGGTCTATTTTCACAGGGAGTACTTCTGTAAGAAAAGCGGACATCACATTTCCCTCTTTTCGTAATTCTTATGAAGAAGCGTTACACGAAAAGCAAATCAGTTGTTGATCATTCCCTTTGCCTGAAGCTTTCGGATCAGCTTCTGTGCCCAGAAGGGCGTCAGACTTTTTACAAGGGCAGACAAAAAAGCAAAGATACGCCATCGAATCGGGTAGTTCAGGAGTTTATAGCCTATACGTGTGGTTTGATAGGTGCTCCAGCGAACCTTAAAGGTTCTGCGCCGGATGGCGTTGTCATCCTCGCGGACATCATAAAGTGCTTCCTGAAGATTGGCACCTTGAAATCCTTTATAGAAAAAGCGGAACCACAGGTCATAATCCTGTCCACGTTCCGTGCGCTTTGCGACCACATAGCCGTCCAGTGCATCGTATACGCGCTTATAGGTCATAATCATGGCGTGACCGAAGGGCAGCTTGCGGTACAGGGAGTAACGGTTGGGATGCTCTTCCATGTAGTAAATATCATGGAGGCCGTTTTCGTTAAATTTCTGTGCGGCGCAGCCGACCAAATCCATGTCCGGGTGCTCCATCAGGTATTTGACCTGCTTTTCAAAGCGGTCAGGATGGGAGCGGTCATCGCCGTCCATTCTGGCCACGAATTTGCCGGAGGCGTGCTCCAGACAGTGGTTCAGAGAGTAAGCCAGCTTCCGGTTAACATCGTTTTGAACCAGAACAAATTTATCAGGGTATTTCTTTGCATAGGCCTGACAAATTTCAAAGGTATTATCTGTAGAGCAATCATCGCAAATCACAAATTCCCAGTTGGTATAGGTTTGTGCAAGAATGGAGTCAATGGCTTCGCACAGCGTATCCGCGCAGTTGTAAACAGACATAATGACCGAAATCAGGCCATAATCTTCCATGGGGTTATTTGTCTCCTTTTCTGTGTTACAGTCTCCAATAGAGGTAGCCAGCCTCTTCATAAGCCTTGCGGTCAAGAAGTCCCTTGAGGTCGAGGAGGACCTTGGGGGCATTTGCGGCGTAGAGGGCATTCAGATCACTCATGGTGAGGGACTTGAACTGCTCGTGGGCAACGGCCAGAATGACCGCGTCCATATCGCGGATGCTGTCCGGGGAGTAAAATTCAACGCCATAGAGGCGCTTTGCTTCATCGGCATCGGCATTGGGGTCAGCGATCACAGCGGTAATGCCGTATTCCTTCAGTTCGTTGTAGATGTCAATGATCTTGGTGTTGCGGGTATCGGGGCAATTTTCCTTGAAGGTGAAGCCCAGAATGGCCACGCGGGCATTTTTCACCGGGCGGTCGGCACGAATAAGCTGCTTGACCAGATTTTCTGCGCAGTATTTGCCCATATCGTCATTGATGCGGCGGCCGGAGAGGATGATCTGGCTGTGATAGCCGAGCTGTTCAGCCTTATAGGTGAGGTAGTAGGGATCGACACCGATGCAGTGACCACCCACCAGACCGGGATAGAATTTCAGGAAGTTCCATTTGGTGCCTGCGGCTTCCAGAACGGATTTGGTATCAATGCCCATCTTGTTAAAGATGATGGAAAGCTCATTCATGAAAGCGATATTGATATCGCGCTGGCTGTTCTCGATGACCTTGGCGGCCTCGGCGACCTTGATGGACTCGGCACGGTGCACACCGGCCTCTACAACCAGCTCATACACGCTGGCAATCTCTTCCAGAGCGTCCGCATCCATGCCGGAGACGATCTTTTTGATGGTTTCCAGACGGTGCACCTTGTCACCGGGGTTGATGCGCTCGGGGGAATAGCCGATTTTGAAATCCACACCGCACTGGAGACCCGATTCCTTCTCCAGAATAGGCACGCAGATATCTTCGGTAACACCGGGATAGACCGTGGATTCAAACACTACGATGCTGCCCTTTGTCAGGTTTCTGCCCAGAATGCGGCTGGCACCCTCAACGGGGGTCAGATCGGGGGTGTGGTCGTCATTGACCGGGGTGGGAACGGCAACGATATGGAATTTCGCCTCGCGGAGCTTGGTCTCATCGGAAGTAAATTCTACCGTAGATGCCTTGATGGTTTCGTTTCCGACCTCGTTGGTGGGGTCAATGCCGGATTTATAGAGTTCAATTTTTTTTGCGTTCAGGTCATAGCCAATGACGTTTACCTTTCTGGCAAACGCAACGGCAATCGGCATACCGACATAGCCAAGGCCGACCAAAGAGATTTTTTCCTCTTTATTGACAATTTTTTCATAAAGACGCAACGTTTTTACCTCTCAAAATAAGAATGTATGGTACGATACAAGGTGTCGCAGACAAAATTAACATCGAAGCGGGTTTCGGCAAGCTCGCGGGATTTGACGGCCATAGCTTCGGCCATTTCGCGGTTTTTACATAGCTTTTCCATCGCATCGGCCAGCGCGCCCACGGACTTCACGGGCACGAGGAAGCCGTTTTCCCCATCAATCACCGTTTCCCGGCAGCCGGGAGCGCGGGTCGTGACAACGGGACGGCCTACGGAAAGTGCCTCCAGAACGGAATGGGGCGTTCCCTCATGGTAGGAAGGGAGGACAAAGGCATAGCAGCTTTGCAGGAACGGCAGGACATCCTCCTGTTCGCCGTGGAAAATCACAGTACCATCGTCAATATAGGGCTGAATATCTGCCATGCTGAGCATGGTCTGGTTGGGGTCAAAATAGCCCACCACATGACACTTAGCCTTAGGCACCCGCCTACGGAGCTTACGTCCGGCCTCCAAAAATTCCATCAATCCCTTATCCCGAATCAGCCGCCCTACAAAGAGGAAATCGAGATGATCCGGCAGGGGAGAGACAGGAAATTGTGTAAGATTCACGCCGGAGCCGGGAATCATGACGGCCTGCTTTCGCGTGGCTATTTTCAGATCAAGGAACAGGCGCAGATCATCGTTGTTCTGGAAGAAAATTTTTTGTGCATTGGGGAAGGCAACACGGTATTCCAGCTTGACGATATCCTGAATCAACTTGCGCTTCCAGTTTTCAGGAGGATCACGCAGCACGGAGCCGACACCGCCGAGCATAATAAAGCGGTTGGGGATATGTACACGTCTGGCAGCCAGTGTGCCGTAAATCATCATCTTGGCATGGTCGCAAAGGACGGCATCAGGCTTCAGCTCCTGTAGCATTTTGCGCAGCGCAAAATAGGTTGAAAGATCGGTAAAGGGATTGGTGGAGTTTTTGTCCAGCTTTACCTGATGGTATTGAATATCATCCTTGGCGAAGATATCCGCCCACTCCTCCTTCGGCTCCGGACCTAAAACGATTACCTCGGCGCGCCACTCGCGCAAATATTTCATGCAGTCCAGACGAAACTTGTATACAGAAGGTGTATGGCCGGTGAGAAATGCAATTATCATGTTTTTGCCTCCGTTCGGTCGATCAGATCCTCGGTGTTGACAGCGGCTTCCTGTGCGTAGACACCTTCGCTCTTGAGCACAGAGAAGATGGTTTTGAAGAAAATTTTCACATCCAGTCCAAAAGAGACATGGTCTACATAGTAAATATCGTTTTTATATTTTTCCTTTGTTTGAATGGAATTGCGAAAAAAGGCCTGCGAATAGCCGGTGATGCCGGGGCGGACATCCAGCCGCCGCCATTCGTGCGGCGCATAGAGGGTGGCCTCGTCCGGCAGATCGGGACGCGGTCCAATGAGGCTCATCTGTCCCAAAAGCACGTTGCATATCTGCGGCAGCTCATCCACAGAGGTTTTTCGCAGGAATCGTCCCACACGGGTCAGGCGGGGATCATCGGGGGCATTGTATGTAGAGCCGTCGGGCATTCGGAGATCGGGGGCATGGTTCTTCATTGAGCGAAGCTTATACATCTTAAATTCCTTCCGATCTTTGCCAATGCGCGGTGCGTTATAGAAAATGGGGAAGCCATCGTCAAGGACAATGGCGATTCCCACAAAAAATATGACAAGCAGGACAAAAGGAAGGGCAATCAGGCTCAAGAGAAGATCCAGAATTCGCTTGATAACCTTATCGTAAATCATTTCACCACATCCAGTGCTTTGATATAGTTCTCTATGACATAATCCACCGCTTCATCGGAGAGAAGGGTATGAAGAGGCAGGGTGATTTCGTTGGTGAACTGGGCGAGGGCGTTGGGATAATTTTCAATGGAAAAGCCCAAATTTTTATAGGCGGTCATCATGGGCAGGGGCTTATAGTGTACATTGCAGGAAATGCCCTGCTCTGCCATATAGGTGATTAGACGATTTCTGCGCTCGGCATCACAGCTTGGCACACGGCTTAAATAGAGATGGCAGTTGGAGAAGTAACCGTCTTCAAAATGGTCTCTGGTGGTGATGCCCAGAGGCAGAAGCGCCTCATCGTAGCGGCGGACAATCTCCCGGCGGCGGGCAAGCAGACCGTCATAGCGCTCCAGCTGGGCAAGCCCCATGGCGGCGGCAATGTCGGTCATATTGTTTTTGTAGGCCAGAGAGAGAATATCGTATTCCCATGCGCCAAGTCCCACCTTGGCCAGCGCGTCCTTGGACTGCCCGTGCAGACACAGGGCATTGAGCTGGTTGTAGATCTTGTTGCTGTCAAGCCCTTTCCGTGCCTTCCAGCAAAGCGCACCACCCTCTGCGGTGGTAAAATTTTTCACCGCATGGAAGGAAAAGGTCGTGAAGTCTGCTACGCTGCCGCTTTGCAGGCCTTTGTAGGCTGCACCGAGGCTGTGAGCGCTGTCAGCCAGAAGAATGGGGCGGTCAAACAGGCGCTGGAGGTTGGTTTTAGGGGAATACAAGCTCTTTTTTGCTTCAATCGCCGGAATCAGACGGTCATAATTCACCATTTTTCCAGCAATATCCACCGGGATAATGACTTTGGTGGCGGGGGTAATGGCGCGGGAGAGCAGCTCGGGATCCATTTCGAAGCTGTCCTTTTTGGTATCTACAAGGACGATTTTTGCGCCGACATGGTGGATCACACTGGCGGAGGCGGTATAGGTGTAGGCCGTAGTGATGACCTCATCTCCCGGCCCCACACCCAGCAGCCGCAGTGCCAGCTCCATGGCAGCGGTGGCCGAATTCAGGCAAATTACCCGGTCAGCGCCAGTATAGGTTGCCAGACGCATTTCCAGCTCCTTTGTTTTTGGGCCGGTGGTAATCCAGCCCGAGCGCAGGACTTCGGTTACAGCATCAATTTCCTTCTGGCTGATATCGGGGGGCGAAAATGGAATTTTCATCACAGAACAGTACCTCTTTTGCAACAAACTATTAGAATTTTCCGGGGGGGGGGGGGGAAAAAGGTTGAATAAGACGCGTGACCCCTTTCAAGGCAAATAAAAAAAATATGGGATATAATTCCAGTTTCATAAAAATATCCGGGAAAT
>JAZRZL010000002.1:0-17163 GCA_045601345.1 Faecousia sp.
CATAGCATAGAAGCCAAACAGCTCGCCGCTTCTGCCCCAGCCCCAACCGGAACCGGTGCTGACCTTCATCTGAAGCGTTGCAGTCCAATCTTCTTCGCCAACGGGGATCTTCACGACATCCTTCGGGGTGCCTTCGGGTTCGAAGACGTCCTTAGTGGAAATCATGTACAGGCCTTCGCCTTCACGGATCGCAGTGGATTCTGCGTTCTCAACTTCGAAGCGATCTGCGGAAGCAGGATCGGTGAAGTCGATGTCTTCCAGAGCAGCAGCGCCGGTGCCGGGAACCTTCACGGTGACGGTTGCGCTTGCAGTGCTGTTGGCATCGCTTGCAGTGATGGTCAGGGTGACGTTCTTATCGGCAGCAGCAGGCGTTACGGTACCATCGGGAGCAATCACGGAAGGATCGCTGGAGGCAACAGCCAGTTCATAGCCGTGAGGCACTGCGGAGAAGACAATGTTTTCGGTAGCTTCAGCAGGTACATCGGCGGCCACATAGTCGGCCACATTCTGCGCTGCCCATTCAGTCATCTGCTCATAGGTCATCTGCTGTACGCCATTGAGCCAGGTCACTGCAACATATTCATAGTACATATTCATCTGTGCAGAGCTGGAGTTCTGGGTTGCAAACAGACCGATTCTCGGGTTGGCGAAGTTCACGTTCTTGACGGTATTCAGTCTCTTGAAGTTGATGCCGTCCTGGCTGTAGCCGACCGTGTAGCTGGTGCCATCCTTCTCAATCATGAAGTACAGCGTTACGGTGCCATCCTCAGAGGGGATTGCCTGACCGGAACCGAGGTTGCCATTGAAGGAACCGTTAGTTTCTACGCCGGGTTCCATGTTCAGGTTGCTGGTCTGTGCGTTCATACGCAGATAGTTGTTGTCGTCCTGCCATACCAGGAAGCAAGCCTGCTGATAGTTGGCCGTCGGAACATTGGGATAAACAACCTTTGCCACAGCCTGCCAGTTGCCCTGTGCAGGAGCGGTGAAGACGTTGGTCCAGGAGTTGCCGGAGCCATTGATATCGCCGGACTGCGTGGGCAGGATCAGGCCCTTGCCCTGCTCGATGGAGTAGGTCTCTGCATTCTCGCGCTCGATGCTCCAGACATCGCTGATGTCACCATCAGCCAGGTAGTCGGAAACAGGACCGCGATCATAGTAGAAGAAGTATTCTGCCTTGTTGACATCGTTGTAGGCGGTAACCTTTACAACGCCAGTGGGAGTTTCGATCTGGTCAATAGCGATCTGTACGCCTTCGTCTGCGGTTGCTTCGAAGACAGGAGCAGCATCGCCAACAGCCTCGAAGTTATAAACAAAGACTTCGGGATCGAATTCGCTAAAGGTAACGCCATTGATCTTGATGGAAGCAGCTCTCGGATAGAGCTCGCTGATGGTGCATACGTTGATGCCATCGAAGGTGGCGGTAACACCGGCAACATTGCCGCAGAACGGGCCAACCTTGGGATCAGCCATAGCGACCTTAGCAGTACCGTTCATTTCGGTCCAAACGCCGCCGACAGCGTATGCGAAGGTGAAGTTGATGCCATTCTTGATGATACGCAGCTCAAGCGCGGTCTGCTCTCTGATGTTGCTGGATCTTGCGATCTGGTTCAGAGTGCCGTCCTGCAGAGCATAAGCAGTTACATAGTAGTTGGTAGAAGTGGACCACCAGCTGCTGGAGGTTGCGCGTTCGTATACCAGCAGTACATAGCTGTCATCGGTATCCTTAACGATGAGGCCGACGCGCTGGTTGTTTTCGCTCAGAGCTTCTGCCAGATCGACCTTGGTCTGAACAACCCATTCACCAAAGGCAGGCTCAGAGTACAGGTTAGCAGCCATGCCATCTTCGCCGATGATGGTCAGGCCGTTTTCGCCGAAGGAAGCATTCTCGTTGCCGCCAACGACCTTCCAGCCCTTGGCTTCTGCAGCTTCCCAACCTTCACTGAAGTTGGTAGAAACGGGACCATTGCCAAGACCCAGACGATAAACACTGGTCGTGCCGGACTCGACCTCAACAGAGGTGATCACTGCAACACTGGGATTGCCGGAGAACTGCTCAACCGTAATCTCCAGACCTTCGGTATTGGAAACATAACCAACAACGGGCAGGGTCTCATAGTCAGCAGCATCCAGTTCATATCCGAACTTCTCACGGTTGAAGCCTTCCAGAGGCTTGCCGTCCAGAGTGATACCATCAAGGAAGGAGGTTGCCTGTACATAGACAACAAAATCAGCGGTAACTTCTACATCATCCAGCTTGCCAACGACGGTGATGGTTGCAACACCAGCATTGACGCACTTGATGCCATTGTCAGTAACCTCAACAACGGACGGACGGTTGGAGGAATATTCAAAGGTCATGCCTTCAGGCAGCTCGGTGGAAACGACCTGATCAATGGGGCTTTCCTGATGGGCAATGACATAGCCCCACAGGCTCTCATCATTCATGCAGACGGTCAGCTGCGGGTTGACTGTTGCACCCTTGTCGAAGATGATACGCTCTTCGATGCCTACTTCGGTATCACCGACCTGATTGGCCTTGACAGTCAGCAGCTCGGGATAGACATCCATCTCACCAGAAACGGTGAAGTCAGCAGTCAGATCAGCTGCGAGTACGCTGTTGCCGCCAACCTGAATCTGGTACAGGCCGGTATCGACTTCATAGCGCTTGTCAGTCTCATCGAAGAATGCCAGATCGGGGATTGCAATTTCCATGGTCACAGTCTTGGTTTCACCGGGCTGGAGCTCAATCTTATCGAAGCCTTCCAGACGCTTAGCAGGACGGAGCAGTTCTGCCGGTGCCTCGGGCTGTGCGACATAGAGCTGCGTGGTTTCCTTACCGGCAACACTGCCAGTGTTCTTGACATCAAAGGAGACCTTCACGGTGTCATTGGCATCGTATGCAGTCTTGTCGATGGTCAGGTTGGAGTACTCGAAGGTAGTGTAGCTCAGGCCATAGCCGAACGGATACTGCACCTTGCCCGTGTAGTACATATAGGTGCGACCACTGGAGCCGTTGGTTGCGTACAGGTTGTAGTCATAGATATCGGTAATATCGGATTCGCCGGCATCGCTGACAACGGTGTACCAGGTATCGGTAAGCTTACCGGAGGGGTTCACAAGACCTGCAATGACATTGCCGAAGCCGACCTTGCGCAGGCCCTGATAGCTGGACCACAGGATAGCTGCAACATCATTCTCGAAGGTGTTGACCTGCATTTCGCCGCAGGTTTCCATGACAGCGATGGTCTTGGCATTGAGCTTGCCAACGGTGGAGATCAGGTCAGCCTGACCGTTGGGCAGAGCGATGGTGGTACGGTCGCCATCTTCCTTGGAGTAGTTGCTGTTGGTGCCGGTAACAACGATAACTGCATCGGCAGCGGCAATCGCTTCCTTGTTTTCGTCAGTCAGGCTGTCACTTGCAATCGTAGTGAAGGAGACGTTCTCATTCACGCTTCTGATCGCGTTCATGATACCGGCCTGAATGTTGACCGTTGCGCTGCCGGCAGAGTACAGACCCAGATAGGTGTTGGTCTGCCATGCACCAACGATAGCAACATTGTAGTCACCCTCGGCGGGGATTGCCAGAGGCAGAACACCGTTGTTCTTGAGCATGACAACGCCTTCGTTGTCGATCGCATCAATGATGGACAGACGCTCTTCGGTGCGGCCACTTTCGCCATTGTCAATACGTGCCTGTGCAGCAGCGGTGTAGGCAAGGCCTTCATCGAATTCGCCGGTAGAGATACGGTCGGTCATGAGATGATGCAGAGCAACATCCAGAGCATTCTCGGTGAAGGTGCCCTTGTCCGTCATGGGAGCTGCATCAACCATCTTGGTCATCTTGGTGGCATAGGTGCCGAAGCCGGAGTAGCCGCCATTGCATTCGAGGTCTTCGCCGTGTGCCAGAGCACCGGCCAGAGCTTCCAGGTCAGTCATGGTGTCGCCGGTGTACGGGTTGACATAAGCATGACGGTTCTGGGTTGCGGTGGAGTCACAGTCAGAGGTGACATGGCCATCCAGACCGAAGGTCTGACGGAGCAGGGTATCCATCAGGTAGGAGCTGTAGGAGGTCGGCTCGCCATTCAGCGTACTGTAAGCGGTCATGACGGAAGTAACATGTGCCTGCTGGATGACCTCACGGTAAGGAGCAGTGTAGTATTCACGGATTGCGCGCAGGTCGGAGACTGCGCCGCCGGACAGACGGTTGCGCTCGGAGTTGTTGGCGGTGTAGTGCTTGACGGTACACATGGCCTTTCTGTAGCCATCGGGATCAAGCAGGTTGCCGTCAGCATCTCTGCCTTCCATGCCCTTTACGAACTCGGAAGCCATCTTGCCGGTCAGATAAACGTCTTCAGAGAAGGATTCTTCGTTACGACCCCAGCGCGGATCACGGTGCATATTCACGGTCGGGCTATAGAAGTTCAGGTTCTTGGCATTGCCGGTCTGAGAATTCTTGGAAGTCTTCTCACGGATTTCGTTACCGATTTCAACAGCCTCACGGTTGTAGAGCTCGGGGTTCCAGGTGGAAGCTACGGTGAGGTTCTGGGGATAGGATACAGCGCCGCTGGTGTTGCCGCGGGAGTAGCCGTGCAGAGCCTCGGACCACCATTCATAGGAATCAATATTCTTGGTAGCAGGAACGTTCAGTGCGCCGCCGCCCAGGTTGGCTGCGGGAATTGCGGAAGCAGTGGAGACAACCTGCGTGCCCTTCTGCTGGACGCTCATACGGGCAACCAGGTCAGCTGCACGTTCTGCGAAGGTGTACTGTGTGTCTTCATAAATAGGAATGCTTGGTTCAGCCTCTTCTTCAGAAGCCTCGTTGTCGAGCACAACTGGCTCAACAACTGCCTCGTCCTCTGCTGCGAATACGCCGGACGGCAGCATACCGAGCAGCATCATAATGCAGAGAATCAGGGCAATAATACGGGAAGATTTCAACATGATTAACTCCTTTTTAATATTGTGGTTATCCTTTACTGGTCAATCAATTTTTGTTCTCTTCACATCCTCCTTTCCCAATTTTGTGGTTGCTCTGCCGGAACGTAACACAGCAAAGCGCATGATGGCGGCTACTACTTATTTGCATAAAATTTCGGCAATATGCAAATATTTTAAAATATCGGGAACCGTTTTTTATTATAATCCCATAAAAAACAAATTTCAACCTATTTTTCCAAAAAAATGCAGCCACCTATACTTTTTAGGTGACTGCACTTTTTAAAGAGGGGGGCTATTCCTCTGGCGCAAGAGATGGCGGCACATCAGAAATTTGGGGAAGCACATCCAGCATACGGCAGAGTATGGTTGCCGCTTGCGCTCTGGTGGTACTCCGTGTAGGGCGCAGCGTGTTATCAGAATAGCCGGTAAGAATGCACAGTGAGCAAACAGCATCCACATCCTCCGAAAAATAGATCGGAACGGATTCTGCATCCCTGAAGCTGTTCAGCATACCATACTCAATAGAGCACAAATCCTTCCCGACATAGCGGAGATAGCGGGCAAGCATGGCACACAGCTCCTGCCGTTTCAGTGGCTGATTGGGGCGGAAGGTACCATCACCATATCCCCGAACAATTTCACTCTGTGTGGCCCACGCTATTGCATTGCTGCACCACATGGTATCAGGGACATCATCAAACGGTGCATCGTTCTGGGAAACATCAGGGCTTTCCTGCATTCGGTAGAGAACGGTAACCAGCATAGCGCGGGTAAGCTCCTGATTCGGAGCAAATTTCAGATCCGTTACGCCCTTGAACAGTCCCTCCGTCAACACTCTATCCACGGCATCATAATACCATGCGTCTACACTCACATCCTTGAGCACATGACCGTGGGTCGTATAGGTGCGGGTTGTGATGCTACTTGGGTCATAGTCATCAGCAAGCGTAATCGCACGGTAAACTGTACTGGGCACAGCGGGGATGGCATTGGTGTAACGGGTGCTCTGAGCCGTAGGCTGGCTGCCGTCTGTGGTATAGTAAATTCTGGCATTGGGCGTAACACTCTCCATTGTGAGCATACCATTCTGGAAGCTCAGATACGGTGCTCTTGCCGGACGGTAGCGAACGACCTCACTGGTAATATCGGAACGAACACCGTTCCATCGCACAACACTCTCTGCCTTTACCGTGACCTTTCCGTTAATGGAGAACGGGCCGGTATAGAGAATGCCATTTTCAGGCGTAGGGTCTTCGCCATTGGTCGTATAGTAAATCTGAGCGCGGCTGTCACCTTGAATCGTGACCTGAGCTGCGGCGTTTTTAACTTCCCAGGAAATTGTGGGATTCTGGATTGCATCATCCGTGCCATAGTCACCGGGATAGGCGCTGTAGTAAATGCTTCCATTCTCCAATGTTATGCCCCGGCGAAGAAACAGCTCGGAAACCGTGACAAATTGATAACCCTTGGACAGCAGCGTATCAATTGCACGAAGAGCACCGTCCACCGTTGTGGAGTGAATATCATGCATCAGCACAATAGAGCCATCCTTGGCATACTGGAGAAACATATTATACACTGCATTTGCATTTCGGCTCTCCCAGTCGCGGGTGTCCACAGACCAATAGAAGCAGGGGCGGTTGATGGTAGACAATACCCGGGAATTGAAATCTCCGTAGGGCGGGCGAACGACATAATCCAGATCAAAACCAACTGCATCATTTAAAATATTGTAGCTTTTATTGAGCTGACTGCGAATTTGATCGTTGGTCAGGCCGGTCAGTGCAGGATGGTCATATGTATGGCAGCCAATTTCATGGCCGTCAAGCCACATTTGCTTGATTAAGCTTGGCCGATTCTCTGCACATGAACCCAATGTGAAGAAAGTGCAGTGTACACCGCGTTCCCGCAAGCCATCAAGTAGGCGGCTGGTGTACGCGCCGGGACCATCATCAAAGGTTACGGCAATCAGCTTTTCCCCACTGGCAGCAGTGGCCGTCATGGGAAGGAGGGAAATCAGCAGAACCGCCGCAAGAACAACAGCAAGAATTCTTTTCATGTATCAATACCTCCTATTCATATGTAAGCGGTTTATTAATACCAGCCCGCATCCTCAATTTCATCGGATTTCTGGCGAAGCATCAGCGCTTCAACGGCCTCCCGGGGAGATTTTCCATTATACAGCACCTCATATGCTTCCTGCGTAATGGGCATTTCCACACCCGCTCTCTCAGCAAGCTCCATAGCGGATTTGGCTGCATAATAGCCTTCCACAACACCGCCGACGGAGTTCATGGCATCCTGCACCTTCATACCCTGTCCAATCAGGATACCTGCCCGGTGATTCCGGGAGTGCATGGAGCAGCAGGTAACGATCAGGTCACCCACACCGGCAAGTCCTGCAAAGGTCTCGCGGCGCGAACCTAAGGCCATACCGAGTCTTGCCGTCTCGGTCAGGCCACGGGTCATCAGAAGCGCCTTGGTATTATCACCGTAGCCCATGCCATCACAGATGCCGCCGCAAAGAGCAATGACATTTTTCAATGCACCACCCAACTCAGCACCCACAATATCGGGCATGGCATACACGCGGAAGCGCGGGGACATAAACAAATCCTGTAAAAGCCGGACAAGCTCCCGATCTGCACAGGCCACATCACAGCCTGTAGGAATTCTGCGGCTAACCTCTTCTGCATGACAGGGGCCGGAGATGGCAGCCACACGGCAGCCGGTCTCCATGGCAATGATTTCCGACATCCGCATCCCGGTGCCATTCTCAATACCCTTGGATGCACTGACGATCACGGTATCCTTGGAAAGATAGGGTGCCATGCTCTTTGCCGTGGAACGAACAGCAAAAGACGGAGGTGCCATCACAATCATAGAGAAATTTGCCACACAGGAAATATCACTGGTGTGTGAAATGGTCTTCGGCAGGGTAACACCGGGCAGACGGGGATTGACCCGGGTCTCGGTCATGATCTGTGCAATCTCACTTTCAAATGACCAAAGCGTTACATCATGGCCATTTTCATCCAGAAGCATGGCAAGCGCTGTACCCCATGCACCGCTACCGACTACGCAAATGCGTTGTATTGTCTTACTCATTGGCGTTTAGTCCTCCTTATCGCCTTTTTGCCGAATCGTAATTTTAATAGGAGTTCCTTCTAATCCGAACACACCGCGGATCTGGTTTTCCAGATAGCGCTGGTAGGAGAAATGGAACAGTCTTGCATCATTACAGAAAATGATAAAATGCGGGGGCTTGATATCCACCTGGGTCATATAGTAAATCTTCAGGCGGCGACCTTTATCGGTAGGCGGCTGCACACGAGCCGTGGCATCGGCAAGGATATTATTGAGCATACCGGTGGTAATGCGCATTGCAGAATTGTTGGCAGCAGCATTAATGACCTCAAAAATCTTGCCAACTCTCGCGCCGGTGCGTGCGGAGAGGAAAACGATCGGCGCATAGGGCATATAGGAAAGGTCGCGGCGGATATCAGCCGTTTTCTCATCCATGGTTTTGGTTTCCTTCTCGACCGTATCCCATTTGTTGGCAACGATGACGCAGGCTTTTCCCGCCTCATGGGCAAGACCGGCAATTTTGGTATCCTGATCTGTTACGCCTTCGTTGGCATCAATAAGAATCAGGCACACATCGCTGCGCTCAATGGCACTGATGGAGCGCATATTGGAATACTTTTCAATGGCATCATCGACCTTGGACTTCCGGCGCATTCCGGCAGTGTCAATGAAGCAATATTTGCCGTATTCGTTTTCAAAGTAGCTGTCAATGGCATCTCTGGTGGTACCTGCCACATCAGAGACAATAACGCGCTCCATGCCCAGAATGCAATTGAGCAGACTGGATTTGCCCACATTGGGCTTACCGACGATGGCAACCTTAATAATGTCATCATCCTCCTGCGTTTCCTCCTCCGGGGGGAAATGCTCCACGCAGAAATCCAGCAAATCACCCGTGCCGGTGCCGTGGATGGCAGAAACCTCAATGGGGTCACCCAGACCCAAGGCATAAAATTCATAGACCTCCGGATTGGTCGGGCCGATAGAATCGCATTTGTTGACAGCCAACGCCACTGGCTTGCGGCTGCGCTTGAGAAGGTTGGCCACCTCCTGATCTGCGGCAGTCATGCCCACCTTGACATCCACCACCATGACAATAACATCGGCAGTTTCAATGGCGATTTCCGCCTGACGGCGCATGAACTGAAGCATCTCACTGCGGGTGCTCGGCTCAATACCGCCGGTATCCACCACCTGAAAGTCGCGCCCGTTCCAGTCGCACTTTCCGTAAATGCGATCACGGGTCACGCCGGGAGTATCCTCCACAATAGCGGTGCGCTGTCCGGTCAATTTATTGAAGAGCATGGATTTGCCCACATTGGGGCGGCCAACGATGGCAACAACAGGCAATGCCATGCAATCGCCTCCTTCCTTTCCAGTATTATAACATATTTTCCAAAAAAAGTAACACAGAAATCTTCCGATATAAAGACTAAGAGGAAGGCTTAGCCTTCCTCTCCACCGAAAACGGTATCCGTCTGTCAGAATTACTCTGCTTCCACCGCAATCACTTCGCGGCCATTGTAGGTACCGCAGTTCTTGCAAGCTCTGTGGGGCAGACGCGGTTCGCCGCACTTAGGGCAGGCAACGACACCGGGAACAGCGAGCTTCCAGTGAGAATTACGTCTCTTGTCTCTTCTCGCTTTGGACACTTTACACTTAGGGACAGCCATGGTGACACCTCCTTGGTCGAAATGCTTTTCAGCATATTATCTATTTCTGGTCTTTTAAAAGCTGCTGCAAAACAGCAAAACGGGGGTCAATTTCCGGCTTGCATTGACACGAACCCAGATTCAGGTTGGCACCGCACCGACAGCACAGACCCTTGCAATCCTCACTGCAAAGGAGCTTTGTGTCCATATTGAGCACAAAGGTGGTGGTAACGATGTCGTCCAAATCCGCGCATCCGTCAACGAGCTGAAAGACCCATTCATCCTCGTTCTCTTCCCTGGCCAGCTCCGTAACCAAAACCGCTTCAAGCGGGAACACCACATCACGCTCAAAATCCTGGGCGCATCGGGCGCAAACGCCAAACAGGCGCGTGCGCACTTCGCCTTGCATCAAAAGCACACCGGCGGTATTTCGCACGCTTCCAAGGGCAGTTACCGGCTGTTTTGCGGGGCAGCAGCCGCCAAAGTCAAGATCACTCAGATCAAGGCTTGTCTCGAAGTCCAGCGAACTGCCCGGTATGTTCATAATTTCCGTCAATCCAAGCAGCATAGCCTTCTCCAATCCATAGTCATGCAAAAGATATTATAGTCATACGCTGCTGTTTTGTCAAATGCTTTTTTCTTTTTTTCTTCAAAAGCTCTTGACTTTTTGCCAAAAACGCCCCATAGTAAAGAAGACAATTCCTGTAGGGAGGAAAAACCCTTGAAAGAACTCACCGTAGGTAAAAATGACGCAGGACAGAGGCTGGATCGCTTTATCAGTAAGGCCATTCCCCTGCTGCCTGCTTCGCTGATGCAGAAATATATCCGCACCAAGCATATTAAGCATAACGGTTTTCGGGCGCAGAGAGATACTCGGCTGGCCGAAGGCGATACCCTGCAATTCTATATCAATGATGAATTTTTCGATAAACCAAAGCCAGAAAACGCCTATCTTCGGGTGAGCAGCCCGAAGCTATCCATCGTATATGAGGACGACCAGCTCCTTCTGGTGGACAAGCGCCCCGGCCTTGCCGTGCATCCTCACGATGGAGCAGAATACGGCAAAACCCTCATTGACCATATTCAGGCCTACCTCTATGCCAAGGGAGAATGGAACCCCCGCATGGAGCAGGGCTTTGCTCCTGCCCTGTGCAACCGCATTGACCGAAACACCGGCGGCATTGTAATTGCAGCCAAGACGGCGGATGCACTGCGGATCATGAATCAGAAAATCAAAGATCGGGAAATGGACAAGTGCTATCTCGCCATTGTCCATGGCACACCGAAGCCGCAGTTCGGTACGCTACGCGGTTATCTGTTCAAGGATGCAAAGCAGAACCGGGTATATGTCACCGAGCAGCCTCAGCCCGGGGCAAAAACCTGCGCCACAGAATATCGGACGCTTGCAGAAAATAAGGGGCTTAGTCTGGTCGAATGCCGTCTGATTACCGGACGCACTCACCAGATTCGTGCCCAGTTTGCCCATGCGGGGCATCCCCTTCTGGGCGATGGAAAATATGGCAAGCTCGATAAGCGCTTTGACCGCAGCTTTCAGGCACTTTACGCCTACCGCCTCACCTTCTCCTTTACCACCGATGGCGGCGTGCTGGAATATCTCAACGGTAAATCCTTCTGGGTAAAGGATGTGGATTTTGTGACAGAATATTTTCCGAATTATAATATAGAAAGGATAGATACAAATGTATGAGCTTATTCAGGCCGGGGCAAACACCTACTATATTGACTGCCCCACAAAAATCGGCCTCTTTCTTATGAATGGGAACGAGGTTTGCCTCATTGACAGCGGCAGTGACAAGGATGCTGCAAAAAAAATCCTGAAAATTCTGAACGCCAACAATTGGACGCTGAAAACAGTTCTTGCCACCCATTCCCATGCTGACCATGTGGGCGGCTGCGCCACCCTTCAAGCTCGCACCGGCTGTGCCATTTTCGCCCCGGACACCGATCTTTCCTTTACACTATGGCCGGAATTTGAACCGGCACTTCTCTATGGCGGCTGCCCGCCCAAGCCCCTGCGCAACAAATTCCTGATGGCACAGCCCAGTGATGCCAAGCCCTTGACCCCGGAATGTCTGCCGGAAGGCATGGAGCTTCTGCGTCTGGATGGCCACTGCCCTGCTATGGTCGCTTTCCGTACCCCGGACAACGTCTGGTTCCTTGGCGACTGCATGAACTCGGAAACCATCATTGAAAAATATCACGTTTCCTATATTTACAATGTTGCCCAGTATCTTGCCGCCCTGCAAACCGTGAAGACGCTGGAGGGTAGCTGCTTCATTCCAGCCCACGCTCCGGCAGCAGACTCTATCCAAGAACTTGCCAACCGCAATATTGCTAAGGTGCAGGAAATCGCTGTCCTTATCCTAAACCTTTGCACAGAGGTGTGCTTTGAGGATATTCTACAGGGTGTCTTCTCCCACTACGGACTTACTATGGACTTCGGCCAGTATGTGCTGGTAGGCAGTACAGTAAAGGGATACCTGTCTTATCTTCTGGACAGGGGCGAAATTACCACGGAGTTCCGGGATAACAAACTGCTCTGGAAGGTAACCTGATTTTTCCGAATCATAACGAAATGCAAGGACAATGATAACTTTTGGACGTGTAATTTACTTTTTAGTTTTGCAATGTTTAGCAATAGGAGAATATGATTATGAGTAAGATTCCCGTTTTTGTTTCCTGCCCCACGTTACTCAATGAAAAGCAAGAAGAATATAATGCTCAAATAAACAAACTGATAGAAGAAAGTGGTCTTGAAAGAAGAGCTTTGGGACGCAGTGATTATCCGCTTGAAAATCCGTTAAAAGAAGTCTACGCTCTTGCAAAACACTGTGCTGGCGGAATTATTCTTGGATTTGAACAGATATATCTGGAAAACGGAAAAAATAAGCGAAATACAACAGAGGAAAAAGCAATTTCATCTATTTCCATTCCGACTCCTTGGAACAACCTCGAAGCAGGAATACTGTATTCGTTGAATCTTCCTCTCTTGATTATCAGGGAAAGCGGAGTAAGGGGAGGAATATTTGACGAAGGAGCCTCTTCAAATTACGTACATAATTTTGAATTTGACAGTGGTTTACGTCAGGTTTTTACAAAATGGGCAAGCAAAGTCTATGAGACATATTATGAGGTCAGATAAATTTCAATTACCCGAACAATAAAAGCCTACCATTTATTTATGGTATTTACTTCCTGCCTGAATTGCCTCAGCGCGGTAGAGCTGCTCCAAAACCATGACCCTTGCCAAATGGTGAGGAAAGGTCATGGGGGACATGGAGAGCTGTAGATCCGCTTTTGTCTTGACCTCCGAGGCAAGGCCAAAAGAAGAGCCGATCACGAAACAGGCGCTGCTTTTTCCGCTGGCTTTGACCATGGAGAGCGTATCAGCCAGTGCCTCGGAGGAAAAAAGCTTTCCCTCCGGAGTAAGGACACATAACCATGCTCCCTTGGGAACCTTACTGAGAATCTCCGTACTCTCCTTTTGCAGGGCATCACGAATCTGCGCGGGATACGGTTCCTCTGGGAGGCGATGTTCGCTCAGCTCCAGAAGAGAGAATCTACAGTAGCCTTTCAATCGCTTGCTATATTCCTCGGCAGCAGCAAGATAGAATTTTTCTTTCAGTTTTCCAACGGTTATGAGTGTTATGGAGAACATAGTACCTCCTAGACACCAAAAGAACGGAAAAGGCCGGAATTTGCCATGGAATAGTATTCATTTTCTGCAATGACAATATGATCGGCTAACGGAATGGACACAGCATTCAGTGCTTGCCAGATGCGGCTGGTCGTGGATTCGTCTTCAGCCGATGGCATGGCAATGCCACAGGGATGGTTATGGGCAATAATTACAGTGCTGGCATTGTAGTGCAGTGCTGTTTCCACAATGCTGCGGACAGAGACATCTGCCGCATTTACGCTGCCCTCTCCGAGCTTGCGGCAGGCAATGACCTTGCATTTGCCGTCAAGGCAGAGAATATATACCATTTCTCGGTTGACATCGAAAAAATAGGGGAGCAAATATTCCGCGCATTTGGCGGTGGTGTCCAGAATGCCCCGGGAACGTGCCTGTATGCGCTCCTGCTGGGCAGCTGCGGAGAGCTGCCCCACCAGTCGAATGAGGATAGCAGCGTTTTGGGTCATGCCCTCCACTTCCAAAAGCCGGGGCAGGTCAGCATCCATCACAGCGCTAAAGCTGCCGAAGTCCTTCAAAAGAGCATGGGCAAGCAGATTGGTATCTTTTCGGGGAATGGCATAGAACAGCAGCAGTTCCAGCCGGGTGACCTCGTTGAGCGCCTCAAAGCCGCCGCGAAGATAGCTTTCACGAAGACGGCTGCGGTGACCTTCATGGGGTTTTGCGGGTTTTGCTTCCATAATATCCTCCAATCTTCTGCTTCCTTATGACTTCTTGACAAGAAGCGGCTTCAAATATTGTCCTGTAACAGAATCCGAACAGGCGGCAATATCCTCCGGTGTTCCGTAGGCAACGATTTGTCCGCCACCGCTTCCGCCCTCGGGGCCAAGATCAATAATATAATCTGCTGTCTTGATCACATCCAGATTATGCTCAATGACAAGCACTGTGTTGCCCGCCTCCACCAGTGCCTGCAAAACACCGATAAGCTTTTGCACGTCGTACATATGAAGGCCAGTGGTTGGCTCATCAAGAATATAGATGGTTTTGCCTGTAGCGCACCGGGACAATTCAGCGGAAAGCTTTACACGCTGCGCCTCACCGCCAGACAGGGTGGTGGAGGGCTGTCCCAGCTTTACATAGCCAAGACCAACCTGTACCAGTGTTTCCACCTTTTTTTTAATAGAGGGAACGGAATCAAAAAACTCCAGCGCCTCATCGGCAGTCATATCTAGAACCTGTGCAATATTTTTTCCTTTGTAGGTGACCTCCAATGTCTCACGGTTATAGCGCCGACCCTGACAGACCTCGCAGGGGACATAGACATCCGGGAGGAAATGCATTTCAATTTTGATGAGGCCATCGCCACTACAGGCCTCACAGCGACCGCCCTTGACATTAAAGGAGAAACGCCCCGGCCCATAACCCCGCATTCTGGCTTCTGCGGTAGCGGCAAAGAGATTGCGGATTTCGGTAAACAATTCGGTATAGGTAGCGGGATTAGAGCGTGGAGAGCGACCAATGGGGCTTTGGTCAATGCAGATGACCTTGTTCAGATTCTCAAGACCCTCAAATCGGTCATGCTTCCCGGGACGAAGGCGGGCGTGATTGAGAGAATTCGCCAGCTTTTTATAGAGAATTTCATTGACCAGACTGGATTTACCGCTTCCTGAAACACCAGTAACGCAGATAAAACAGCCCAAAGGTAAAGAAATATCAATGCTCTGCAAATTATTTTCCCGGCAGCCAAAGACTTTAAGCTGATTGCCATTTCCTGCTCTGCGTGTTTGCGGCACAGGAATGGAGCGCTTGCCGGAGAGGTATTGGCCTGTGAGCGAACGCGGCTCAGCCATGATATCCTCCAAAGAGCCGGAAGCAACAATTTCGCCTCCGTGAACCCCAGCACCTGGGCCAACATCCACAATGAAATCAGCAGCGCGGATGGTATCCTCATCGTGCTCCACTACCAGAAGGGTATTACCAATATCGCGTAGATCCTGAAGCGTTGCCAGCAACCGTGCATTGTCCCGTTGATGCAGACCAATGCTGGGTTCATCAAGAATATAGAGCACACCCATCAGGCTGGAGCCAATCTGCGTAGCCAGTCGAATTCGCTGACTTTCCCCGCCGGATAAAGTTCCCGCACCACGGCTCAGGGTTAGATATTGCAGACCCACATCCCGGAGAAAGTGCAGTCGGGAGCGAATTTCCCGGAGAATGGGCTGCGCAATAACAGCCTGTGAGCCGGTCAACTCTAAATTATCCAAAAAATCCAGTGCCTGAATGACACTCAAATCGCAGAACGCAGAAATACTCAAGCCGCCCACAGTAACAGCTCTGGAGATAGGACTAAGTCTGGCACCGTTACACGCCGGACAGGGCTGCATCGTCATGCAATCCTCCAAATCCTTGCGAATAGAATCGGATTGTGTCTCGGTGTAACGCCGTTCAATATTTGGAATCAAGCCCTCAAAGGCTTGGAGCAGCACACCGTGGCCATTGCCCCGATCATAGTGTAGCTCCAGCTTTTCGCCTCTCGTGCCATTGAGTAAAACATCCATAGCGGAAGGAGAGAGGTTTTTTATAGGTTCATAAAGGGAAAAATGATATTTTTTGGACAGTGCCTCATAATACATCCGAGCGATAGAGTCATTTTTAATGTTACCCCAGCCAGAGCACTCAATACCACCATCAAAGATGGAGCGATCCGGGTTTGGGATAATCATGGCAGGATCAACCTTTCGCCGAAAACCCAGTCCAGTACATTCCGGGCAGGCACCGTAGGGATTATTGAACGAGAACATCCGAGGCGATAATTCCGGCAGAGAGACACCACATTCCTCACAGGCATAGTTCTGGGAAAAAATGGTACGTTCATCGGTCTCGATTTCATGGAGCACAGCCAGTCCATCGGCGTGCGCCAGCGCGGTCTCTACAGAGTCAGTTAGTCTGCGGGTGATACCATCGCGCATGATGAGACGATCCACCACCAGTTCGATCAAATGTTTTTTATTTTTATCCAGAGAGATGGTCTCGGACAGATCGTACAGATTGCCGTCAATACGGGCACGGACAAAGCCGGATTTTCTGGCATCCTGCAAAACCTTGGCGTGTTCTCCCTTCTTCCCGCGGATGACCGGAGCAAGAATCTGAAATTTTGTGCCCTCGGGCAGGGTACAGATGCGGTCAACAATTTGGTCAATGGTCTGACGGCGAATTTCCTTGCCGCATTTCGGGCAATGAGGTATACCGGCTCTTGCCCAGAGGAGGCGAAGATAATCATAGATTTCTGTGACCGTGCCAACAGTGGAGCGAGGATTTTTAGAGGTCGTTTTCTGGTCAATGGAGATGGCTGGAGAGAGACCGTCAATGGCATCTACATCCGGCTTATCCATCTGTCCCAAAAACTGTCTGGCATAGGACGAGAGGGATTCCACATACCGCCGTTGTCCCTCGGCATAAATGGTATCAAAGGCAAGTGATGACTTTCCAGAGCCGGACAGCCCGGTGAGCACCACCAGCTGATCCCTGGGAATCATCACATCCACATTTTTCAAATTGTGCGCACGAGCGCCACGAATGGAAATATGAGAGTGCATAGCGTCTCCTGTGGCATATTATGCCGTAAAAAGATTTATATAGTATTGTACCATAGCTTAGAAAAAGATTCAAGAAGAGATCCTTGAGTCACCACGGTTTACGCATGAACAGAATTGATTACATCAGCGAAGAAGGCATCGTCATAGGCACAGCGGCGGCGTTTGCGTGCGAGGCTAATCTTTGCGGGATAGTTTTTAAGAATATTCAACGAAATATGCCGCACGACCGCCA
>JAZRZL010000003.1:0-5399 GCA_045601345.1 Faecousia sp.
AAAACAGTTTCGCAAAAAATCCGGAAGCATGGAGATAGGATCGCAGTGCATGAAAGGAGATGCCGCCATCATCGGTTTCTTCCTGTAACGACGTCTTCTTAATGAATCGAGGTGATTCCAAAACGTGAACGATATCGTTTCTTTCTCTGAATCCTCCGTAGTACAGGAAATCCGAACCGTTCTCAATACTGCCCGAGGCAATGTCGCAAAGCAAGTCAATCATGAACTGCTGATGACATACTGGAAAATCGGCGAGATTATCGTTCGATACGAGCAGGATGATAACATTCGCGCCGCCTATGGTGAACAGACTCTGAAACAGCTCTCAAAGGTTCTGACGCAGGAACTTGGCAAGGGTTTTTCCCGTTCCAATATTTACAATATGCGTCTGTTCTATCTGACCTATGAGAAATTCCAGACAGTGTCTGGAAAATTGAGTTGGTCGCATTATTGCGAACTTCTCGGTATTTCCGATTCTGATCGCCGCAGTTTCTATGAAAAAGAAGCTGTCAATGCCGGATGGTCTGTTCGTGAACTGAAGCGTCAGATCGACAGTTCGCTGTTTGAACGGCTGCTTCTCTCCAAAGGCGATATCAACAGGGAGACAGTTCTCGCATTCGCCGAAAACGGCGCGAAAATCTCCGAGCCTGCTGATATCATTCGTGATCCGTATGTGTTTGAGTTCCTCGGGCTTCCGGAAGACAAGCCGGTTCTGGAAAGTGATTTGGAAGAAGCGCTGGTGCGACAGATCGAAAAGTTCCTATTGGAACTGGGACGCGGGTTCATGTTTGTCGGGACACAGCAGCGGATTACCATTGACAATGAACACTACTATGCAGATATGGTGTTCTACAACAAAATCCTTCGTGCGTACGTCATCATTGAACTGAAAACACGAAAACTGATGCCGTCGGCGGTTGGGCAGCTTAATATGTACCTGAATTATTACGCTTCCGAAGTAAATGATTCGGACGACAATCCGCCTATCGGAATCATCCTCTGAACGGATAAGGATTCAGTTGCTGCAGAATATGCGCTCGGCGGACTCAGCAACAATATCTTTGCTTCCCGATATGTTCTCTATATGCCGGACAAGAAACAACTGATTGCACAGGTAGAAGCGGTAATTAAGCAATGGCATAGTGAGGATAAACCTCCTCTTGAGGAATAATTCCCACGCGGTAACACCTCGGAGGACAGCAGACGGTTGTACGCCGGTTCGGCACACAACCGTTCGCTGTCCCCTTTTTCTTCACGCCGAATATCAAGATAAACCGGGATATATGGAGAATCGTGGAAATAAAACTCCTGTATTGCTATCTAATAGAATTTGCCAAAGCTTGCAGTGAAAGCTCTCCCGCCAGCTTGAACAGGGCATCTGAGAGCACCTGCTCCAGCCCCAGTCCTGCGCTTTTGGCTACGGCGCGGTAAAAATCTGCCGTTCCGGTTTCCAGCATGAGTGTTACAGATTCCAATCTCATCCCTCCCGTAAATCACTGCATTATTCTATGCAATGCCTTGACAGATGTGATAGAATAGTTACGATAGATTATAAGAATACTTCCTGAAAGGATGAATATTACCATGGCAAAAGAGAAGAAAGTGGAACAGATCACCGATATGGAGGTTGATTTTGCCCAGTGGTACACCGACGTGTGCAAAAAGGCAGAGCTGATCGACTATTCCTCCATCAAGGGTATGTTTATCTACCGTCCCTATGGCTATGCAATCTGGGAAAATATCCAGAAGCTGATGGATGCAGAGTTCAAAAAGACCGGCGCGGAGAACGTGTATATGCCCATGCTCATCCCGGAAAGCCTACTCCAGAAGGAGAAGGATCATGTGGAGGGCTTTGCCCCCGAATGCGCCTGGGTCACCATGGGCGGCGAGGATAAGCTGGAGGAGCGCTACTGCATCCGTCCGACCTCTGAGACCCTCTTCTGCGAGCACTATAAGAATATCATTCAGTCCCACCGCGACCTGCCCAAGATGTACAACCAGTGGTGCAGCGTTCTGCGCTGGGAGAAGACCTCCCGCCCCTTCCTGCGCCACCGTGAATTCCTCTGGCAGGAAGGCCACACCATGCACGCTACCGCACAGGAGGCGAAGGAAGAGACCGAGCGCATCCTGAATCTCTATGCCGATTTCTGCGAAAATATTCTTGCCCTCCCCGTGACCCGCGGCCAGAAGACCGATAAGGAAAAGTTCAACGGCGCAGAGGCTACCTACACCATCGAGTGTATGATGCACGTCCGCAAGGCACTACAGGCCGGTACCTCCCACTACTTCGGCGATGGCTTTGCCAGAGCCTTTGAGATCACCTTCACCGATGAGAATAACCAGCGCGTCTATCCGCACCAGACCTCTTGGGGCGTTTCCACCCGTCTGATCGGCGGCATCATCATGGCACATGGCGACAACAACGGTCTGGTGCTGCCTCCCAAGGTCGCACCCATTCAGGTCATCGTTGTTCCCGTGGCACAGCATAAACCCGGCGTTCTGGAAGCTGCCCAGCAGCTTTGCAATACGCTTTGCGCTGCCGGTATCCGCGCAAAGCTGGATGACACCGATAACTCTCTGGGCTGGAAGTGTGCCCAGTGGGAGATGAAGGGCGTTCCCGTCCGCGTAGAGCTGGGGCCGAGAGATCTGGAGAACGGCCAGTGCTGCATGGTACGCCGCAACAACCGCGAAAAGACCTTCCTCGCCATCGAAGACGCTGCCAAGAGCGCACTGGCGCTGCTCGATCAGGTGCATGAGGGTCTCTATCAGCGCGCACTGGAGAATCTGCAAAATAATATCTATGAAGCCCATTCTCTGGAAGAGGCTAAGCAGCTCCAGCAGGAGCACGGCGGCTTCATCAAGACCATGTGGTGCGAAAGCCTCGAATGCGAGCTGCGCATGAAGGAAGAGGCCGGAATGTCCTCCCGCTGTATGCCGTTTGCCCAGGAGAACCTCGGCGATACCTGCGCCATCTGCGGCAAGAGCGCTAAGAAGATGATCTACTGGGGTATCGCATACTAATTTCCAAAATATTCAAGGGGGCTGCCAAAACAGGGCAGCCCCCTTGTCTTATGTCCCCGTCTTGGCAGTTAGGGAATTTCCAGCTTTTTTACGCTAGACTCGGCGGGAGTGACATAGCCGGTGCGGTAGTGGTCGTAGATGACCATGCCGGGTCTTGCGCCGTTGGGCTTTTTGACGTTGCGCACCTGCGTGTAGTCCACAGCGACCCCCTGACCGTCTCTGGCCTTGGAAAAATAGGCAGCAAGCTCCATTGCTTCGGTCACGGTGCTGTCCGGCGGGGTCTGCCCGTCACAGAGAATGATCACATGGCTGCCGGGGATTTTCTGGGTATGGAGCCAGAGATCATTTTTGGTGGCGGTGCGCAGGGTGAGTTCATCGTTTTGACGGTTATTTTTTCCTACAAGGATGGGAAAACCATCGCTGCTCAGGAAGGCCATGGGCTGGGCGGGGGGCAGCTTCATGCGTTTTTTCGCGCCGCGCTCATGAAGTAAACCGCCGGATAATAGCTCCTCCCGAATTTCCAGAATATCTCGCTCGGTTTGGGCGCGGCTGAGGGCATCAAGAACGCTCAACAGATAGGTCAATTCCTCCTCGCCCTCGGCAATTTTCCCAGTGAGCACCTTTTCCGCATTTTTCGCCTTGGCATAGTCCTTGTAGAACTTTGCTGCATTCTGCTGAGGGGAAATGGCAGGATTGAGGGGAATGTCGATCTCCTTCATGTCCGGGTCATAAAAATCCACGGCATTGAGGCGAACCTGTCCGCGTTCCATGCGATAGAGGTTGGCGGTGACAATATCACCGAGCTGGCGCAGACGTTCGCGGTCGTAGGTGGCCTCCAGCTCCTTGCGCTGGTTGGCAAGGCGGCGAATTGTGCGGTCACGGAGGTTGGAGATCTCATGCACCATGACCTGTGACTTCTGGCGCAGACGGTCTGCCATATCGCGGGCAGAGTAAAAGGCATCAAGCAGGGCAGAAAATGTAGGATAGCTCTCCCGTTTCAGGGCACTGCCATACTGGTCGATCGGAACGCAGGAAAAATCAAACCCGCGTCCATCGGGTCTTCGCAGAAGCAGCGGCTGCCATGGCCCCACGCAAAGCGAATGAAGTCTTTCCACAATCTGCGGCGCAAGCTCTGCCATGCTCGGTGTAACCGCCGCATCGGTCTGACCGGTAAGCGAATAGGCCAGCTCCCGGCACAGAAGCGGAGAGAGACCATAGTATTCGTCTAATAAAAATTTATCGAGGGTCACTGCCCCGGCAGCACACAGCAGGTGGCGGGAGAGCGAAGTCTCGTCCGCTTCCTCGGGGCTGTCCTTCTCCTGCTTGGGCGGCAGGGCATAGCGAAGACCGGGCAGTACCGGGCGGCGCTCAGACATGGTCAGATCGACCCTGCGCAGACAGTCGATGATACGCCCCTCGCCGTCCACCAAAATCAGATTAGAGGTTCTGCCCATCAGCTCAGCAATCAGAAGCTTTTCTACAGGGATGCCCAGCTCATCGGTGCAGGCAAAGCGGAGGCTGACACAGCGCTCCATCGGTGTCTGTTCCACGCGCACAAGCTTGCCACCCATCAGGTGTTTTCGCAGAAGCATACAGAACATCGGTGGCTGCGCTGGATTCTCCTGTGCCATTTCGGTCAGATGCAGACGCGGATAGCCGGGATTCACGCAGATCAGCAGACGCTTGGTTCCCTCGCGGCTGCGCATTTGAAGAAGTACACTGTCCCGTGTGGGCTGGTGGAGCTTATCTATCCGGCAGTCGCGCAGGGCGGTATCCAGCTCCGCGGTGACCGCCTTGAGAAATACAGCATCAAAGGGCATGAAGTGCCTCCATTCCAAGGGCGAAAAGCGCCTCAATTCTCTCCTGCTGGCCGGTGAGATACAGGCTGCCGAGCAGGGCTTCCAGACCCGTGGCGCGGGAATACTGGCCGGGGGTCGCATTTTTGGGGACAGTATGGACATGGGCATTTCTGCCCCGACGATAAATGGCCGCCTCGTCCTCCGTCAGATGGGGGAGAATCGCATTGACAAATTCGGCCTGCGCCGGCGCAGATACATATTTTATTGTAGCCTGATGGAGCTGAGCATTCTTCGCAAGCCCTGTGGTACACAGGTAGGTGCGCACCAGCAGCTCAAACACGCCGTCGCCCATGTGTGCAAGCCCCAGCGCGGAAATGCCGCTGATCTCCTCTTTTTTCATGTAAGGGTGTAAATATTTCAAAATCATCTCTCCTAGGGAAAGACGGGGGATAATATGAAGTGACTCCCGACTTGCAAAACGTGGATTTACCTGTCATACTATAGTTCCAAGGCCATCAATGACCGGAATTACCACATACAAGGGGGAGTCACTAATGACAAGTATAATCTATATTGGCA
>JAZRZL010000004.1:0-10271 GCA_045601345.1 Faecousia sp.
AGGCCGAAAGCATCCTGTCAAGGCAACCTGCTTCGCAGGCGACTACTCAGTATAAATTTTTTGGCTCAGGAACAGCCAAGGTCAGATTGGCAAGGTAGCTGGCTATCACAATAAATGTTCAACTTGTTATTGCAATTCAGCCTTCTTTTCGCAAGGAACTTTCTCTGACCTGAAGCTGAGTGGAGATGTTGACCGAGAGCAAACCGTTTTGCCGCGCAATGGCAATATTGCCTCCAGTACATATCCGTTGATACAGGCAATACATGGCAGTAGAACCGAGTGTTTGCCTGAAGGTTCGAATCGTGGAAAGTGCAGGAACCATCATTTTTCCGCTGCTGCTGTCATCAAAGCCGATGATGGCGATTTGACTGGGAATGGAGACACCGTGTCTGTTCAAAATTTGCATGGCAGCAATCGCCAGATCATCATGGTCAGCGACAAAGGCATCGGGCAAAACAGGATTGGTTTGTAGCCACGCTTCGAAGCTATTGAGAATGTTACCGCCAAAGGGCGATATATCTACAATAGGCTGTAGGGTGAGGCCGTGCTGAGCCATGGCCGTGCGAAAGCCCTGTTCCCGAATCTCAATGGATTGCACCCGGGGAATACCTCGCAAATAGCCGATGGTGCGGCAGCCCTGCGAGAACAAATGCTCAATGGCCATACGGGCACCGGAAATATTGTCAATGCAAATGCAGTCAACCTCGTTCATTAGTATAAAATTATCAATTATCACCACGGGGATCTGAGATAGCTGTTTTATTATTGCACGTGCTATGGGCAGATTATCCTCTACAATATCCGTTCCCATGATAATTACCCCGTCAGCCTCTTCCAGAATGGAGGCGGTTTGCTGTACAACGGGGCGGTCAGCATTAACATAGGCTACGGTGGTGCGGCAGCGCAAATGCTCTGCTGCGGTCTCAATGCCCTGTAGGAGATAGGAGGCTAGGGTGGAATGCGGAAGGAGGTTGACGCGAAAATCTATAAAATAGACAACACAGATATTGAAGCTGCCAGAGCGGGTTTCCATATTGCGAAGTCTCGGCAACTGGTAACCCATCGCCTTCGCCGCAGAGAGCACCTTGGCACGGGTTTCTTCACTGACACCTTCGCGTCCATTGAGTGCCAGAGATACGGCGGAAGGGGAGAGATTCAAATGCTTTGCCAATTCTTTTGCGGTGATTTTTGCCACAAACATACCCCCATATTGATGTAAGCTATCGTTATTTTATCGCTTTCTTTTAAGAATTTCAAGAAATGTCTCCAAATTATTTTGATGTTTATACATTTTTAAAAAAGAATCGCTTTTCTTTATGAAGTATCCATCGAACTGCACAAATTTTGTGTTGCAGAAATAGTAAAAACGGGGAAACATTTGGGAAGCGCACGATTCTACTTGAAAAAATGGAAAAAAATGATACAATGAATATATTCTGCAAGCCATTGCGCCTGCCCCAAGGAGAGACCCTCATGCGTAAATCCCTTCAATTGTTTCAAACCATTACTGCTTTGCTGCTGTGTCTTGCCATGCTAACGGCCTGCGGCACGAAGTCCCAGCCCGAATCTGAAATTCCCGAACAAACCGAACAGGAGCAGCCGGAACAGAAGGAGGTTAGCTGGGATGGCGTTGTTGCGCAGTTTGGCAGCCATACGCTGAACAATATTAGCTTTAACTATTATTACTGGGCAAGTGTGACTTCCTTCCTGAATTATCACGGAAGCAGCACACAGGATTACTTCGATCTTTATACACCGTTGGATCAGCAGTTCTATTCAGAGGATCTGACTTGGCAGGATTACTTCATCAATGACGCTCTGATGGCGTTCAAGCAGTACAGCGTCATCAATGACATTGCGGAATCTCAAGGCTTTACCCTCTCTGAAACGGCGCAGAATACGCTGGAAAATGCGGAAGAGGAGCTTCAAAGTACTGCGGAGGCTATGGGCTTTGCAACGATTCAGGAATACTTGGTCGGCAACTACGGCGATGGTGCAACCTTGGAATCCTACATTGATTATGTTCACGACCAGTTTGTGGTTCGGGAATATACAGCATCTATTCAGGACAGCTTCAATTATTCCGATGAGGAAATTGAGGCATATTACGATGAAAATGAGGATACTTATATTGAAAACGGCATCTATAAGGATGATGTCAATATGGCACAGCTGCGCTATCTGATGATCCTTCCTGAGGAGCAGACCAATGAGAATTATGAGATCATTGACGCTGCTTTTGATGAAATGCTTGCCGATTGGGAGAACTGGGAGGATAAGAGCGAAGAGGGGTTTATGGCCTTTGGCGAAAAATGGAGCGAAAAGGGCTTTGCACAGGATTACTTGGATGCTGTTGCTCCCAATACGGTCGGTTTTTCCTATTTTGATGACTGGGTCTTTGGGGAACCTCGTCAGCTTGGCGACACCAGAACCTACTATAAGGAATCTGGCGACTATATGTTTTTCTATGTCGGACAGATCGATGAGATTTTCTGGCGTAAACAGGTGAAGTATGATATGTGCCACGAATCCTTCACCAACACGCTGCTTAATGAAATGGCAAACTACACCTATTCTGTCCACGAAGGAAATATTATTATTGCGCAGACCGATGATCTGTACACCGATGCCGATGATCTTTCAGCAATTCTTGAGGGTTTAGGATAAATTTGGCATAAATATATGTTCGACAACAAAATAGATATTGCCGAAATAACCAATATTGCGCCATTGCATCTGTGCATAATCAACAAATAATTAATTTTTTCTTATATTTTTTTAAGAACTGCTTGACATTTATTTGCCTATTCATTAAAATTTAGCTGTCCTGTTTGTAGGCGATGTTTGTCCCTCGTTTTGGTAGTACCACGCAAAGCGTGTGCTGCATATATTTATTTTTTGAAAGGATGAGACCAAAAATGAAAAAACTGATTGCTCTGCTGCTCGCACTCGTTATGGTTTTCGCACTTGTAGCTTGCGGTGCAAAGCCTGCCGAACCCGCTGAACCCACCGAACCCGCTGAGCCCACCGAACCCGCTGAACCCACCGAACCTGCTGAACCCGTTGCACCCGAAACCGCTCTGGTTGGCGTTTCCATGCCCACCAAGGATCTCCAGCGTTGGAACCAGGATGGCGCCAACATGGAAAAGCTCCTGAAGGAAGCTGGCTACGATGTTGACCTGCAGTTCGCCGCTAACGACGCTACCCAGCAGGTTAACCAGATTCAGAACATGATCGCTAACGGCGCTAAGGTTCTGGTTATCTCCGCTATTGACTCCGACTCCCTCGGCACTGTTCTCGCAGAAGCCAAGGAAGCTGGTGTCGCAGTTATCGCTTATGACCGTCTGATCATGGGCTCCGATGCTGTTACCTACTATGCAACCTTCGATAACTTCAAGGTTGGTGTTATGCAGGGCGAATACATCGAAAAGGCTCTTGACCTTAAGAATGCTGGCGACAACAAGTACAACATTGAGCTGGTTACCGGCGACTCCGGCGACAACAACATCTACTTCTTCTTCGATGGCGCTATGAGCGTTCTGCAGAAGTACATCGACGCTGGCACTCTGGTTGTTCAGTCTGGCCAGACCGATATCATGGAAGTTGCTACCGCTGACTGGGATGCTGCTAATGCACAGAACCGTTTCGAGAACATCCTCTCCACCTACTACGCTGACAAGCCCCTGCACGCTGTTATGGCAAACAACGACTCCACTGCACAGGGCGTTGCCACTGCTCTGGGTACCTCCTACAGCAACGATATCTACCCCATCATCACTGGTCAGGACTGCGATATCGTCTCCACCAAGAATATGCTTGATGGCAAGCAGGCCATGTCCGTCTTCAAGGACACCCGCGACCTGGCTGCAAAGGCTGTTGATATGTGCAAGGCCATCATCGAAGGCGGCGAGCCCGAAATCAACGACACCGAGACCTACAACAACGACACTGGCATTATCCCCAGCTACCTGTGCGCTCCCAAGGAATGCACCGCTGAGAACTACAAGGAAATCCTGATCGATTCCGGCTACTACACCGAGGATCAGCTTGCCTAATTTCTGGCATCTCTAATTGAATCATTGATTTATTCTGGCCGAGCAAGCCATCCGGCTTGCTCGGCCTCTCAGAAGAAAGAACTAGATCACTGGAGGCGATTGTTTGTCTGAGAAGATCTTACTCGAAATGAAGAACATCACCAAAGTGTTCCCCGGCGTTAAGGCGCTGGACGATGTGAACTTTAAGGTGAGAGAAGGTACCATTCATGCTCTTGTCGGTGAAAACGGTGCCGGCAAATCTACCCTCATGAATGTTCTCAGCGGCATCTATCCGTATGGAACCTATACCGGCGACATCATCTATGACGGAGAAGAATGCCGTTTTTCCAAGATTCGTGACAGCGAATCCAAGGGTATCGTTATTATCCATCAGGAGCTGGCTCTGGTCCCTTATATGACCATTGGCGAGAATATGTTCCTGGGCAATGAACGTGGCAAATCCTTTGCTATTGACTGGACCACTACTTACACAGAAGCAGACAAGCACCTCAAGACGGTTGGTCTTTCTGAGTCTTCTCACACGCTGATTCGTGATATCGGCGTTGGCAAGCAGCAGTTGGTTGAAATTGCAAAGGCCCTTTCAAAAAATGCAAGACTTTTAATTCTTGACGAACCCACCTCTTCCCTGAACGAGTCTGAATCCAAGGCTCTGCTTGATCTGCTGATTAAGCTGAAGGGAGAAGGCTTAACCTCGATTATTATTTCTCATAAGCTCAATGAGGTTTCTTATGTGGCGGATTACATCACTGTTGTCCGCGATGGCAAGACCATTGAGACCCTGGATAAGAGCTGCGATGATATCTCTGAAGATCGTATTATCAAGGGCATGGTCGGCCGTGAACTTTCTGACCGCTTCCCCAAGCGCCATGGCGTGAAAATTGGCGATGTGGCTATGGAAGTCAAAAACTGGAATGTTTATCATCCGGTCTATACCGACAAGAAAATTGTTGATGACGTATCCTTCTATGTGCGCAAGGGTGAGGTGCTTGGCATCTCCGGCCTGATGGGCGCAGGCAGAACGGAATTGTCTATGAGTATCTTTGGCCGCAGCTATGGTACTGCCATTTCCGGTCAGGTATTCATTAATGGTAAGGAAGCAAAGATGCATTCCACCAAGGCAGCTATTGAACATGGTCTGGCTTATGTTACGGAAGACCGCAAGGGCAATGGCCTGATTCTGTCCAATTCCATTCGTTCCAATACTACGCTGGCGAACCTGAAGGGCGTATCCACGGCGGGTATTATCGACTTTGATAAGGAATTTGCTGTTGCAGAGGAATACCGTGATAAGCTCCGCACCAAGTGCCCCACGGTTGAGCAGCTGGTCGGAAACCTCTCTGGCGGCAACCAGCAGAAGGTCCTTCTTGCCAAGTGGATGTTTGCAAGCCCGGATGTCCTGATCCTGGATGAACCTACCCGCGGCATTGACGTTGGCGCAAAGTACGAAATTTATAACATTATTAATTCCCTTGTTGCTGAAGGAAAGTCCGTCATCATGATTTCGTCCGAACTTCCCGAGGTTCTCGGTATGAGTGACAGAATCTATGTTATGAATGAGGGTCGTATGGTTGGCGAGTTTGACGGCTCCGAGGCCACGCAGGAAGGTATTATGTCCTGTATCCTCAAATCCAGCAACGATTGATAAGGAGTAAGAAGAATGAATAAGAACTCTAAACTCTTAACTGCCATCCAAAAGTATACGATGATCATCGTACTGTTCCTGGTGGTTGCATTTTTCACCTTCACCACCAAGAATAAGCTCCTCCTTCCCCAGAACATTAACAACCTGATTGCACAGAACGCTTACGTTTTCGTTCTGGCTACCGGTATGCTCCTGTGCATCCTGACCGGTGGTAACATCGACCTTTCCGTCGGCTCTGTTCTCTGCTTCGTCGGTGCCATTGGCGGCAAGCTGATGCAGAATATTGTTGTTGATGGTGTGACTACCCCCGGCATGAATTTTATTCTCGCTGCACTGATTATGATCGCGATCGGCATTGCGATTGGCGCATGGCAGGCTTTCTGGATTGCCTACGTCCGCGTCCCGCCGTTCATCACCACCCTTTCCGGTATGCTTGTCTTCCGCGGCCTGTCCAACATTGTTCTTGATGGTAAGTCCATCCGTCTTGAAAATCAGAACTTTATCAAGGTTTTTGGCGGCGGCTCTGATTGCTACCTTCTCTCTGGTGAAAATGCTAAGATTCTTTGTCTGATTGTCGGTATTGCAGCTGTTGTTCTGTTTGTTGGCTTTACGCTGATTACCCGTATCAACCGCAAGAAGAAGAACTATGCTGTGGAATCCCTCGCTGCTTACATCATCAAGACCGCTCTGATCTCTGCTGTGGTTCTTTTTATCACCTTTAAGCTGCGTCAGTACAAGGGTCTTCCCACCGTTTTGATCTGGATTGCTATTGTTGTCGGCATCTATACTTACATTACCTCTAAGACCACGATTGGCCGTCACTTCTATGCTGTCGGCGGTAATGAAAAGGCTGCAAAGCTGTCTGGTATCAATACCAATAAGGTTTATTTCCTTGCCTATACCTCCATGGGTATGCTGGCTGCCCTGTCCGCTTGCCTCGTTGTTGCCCGTATGTCCGCTTCCACCACGCAGGCTGGTGACGGCTACGAAATGGATGCCATCGGCTCCTGCTTCATCGGCGGCGCTTCCGCTTACGGCGGCATCGGCACGGTTCCCGGTGTTATCATCGGTGCTCTTCTGATGGGTGTTATCAACATGGGTATGTCCATCATGGGCGTTGACATGAACTACCAGAAGGTCGTTAAGGGTCTGGTTCTTCTGGCAGCCGTCATCTTCGACGTTGTTACCAAGAAGAAGAATTCCTAATTTTTAATTTCGTCATCATATCTGCCTCCTCTGGGCGCAGTCCCCGAGGAGGCAGACAAATAAAAAGGAGGCATATTCGTGCTTTATCTCGGCGTTGATCTGGGCACTTCTTCCATGAAGGTCCTTTTGGTTGACAGCTCCGGCAAGGTGCTCGGCAGCACTTCCCAGAGCTACCCCCTGATGTTCCCTCAGCCCGGTTGGTCTGAGCAGAACCCTGAGCAGTGGTGGGATGCGCTTTGCGTCTGCGTTCCCAAGCTCCTCGAAGGAATAGATGGCGCGCAGGTCGCCGGTCTGTCCGTTGGCGGACAGATGCACGGACTTGTTGCTCTTGATGAAAATGATCAGGTGCTTCGTCCCGCAATCCTGTGGAACGATGGCAGAACCGGCAAGCAGACCGATGCCATCAACAATGATTTCGGTAAGGAAAAGCTGCTGGAACTGACAGGCAATCTGGCTTTTGCCGGTTTTACCGCACCTAAGCTTCTTTGGATGCGTGAGAATGAGCCGGAGCTGTTTGCGAAGATTCGCAAGATCATGCTGCCTAAGGACTATATTTCATATCGTCTGACCGGCGTACATTCCTGCGATTATTCTGATGCTGCCGGTATGCTCCTTCTGGATGTGGCAAATCGCTGCTGGTCCAAGCCGATGATGGACTACTGCGGCATCACCGAAGAGCAGATGCCCAAGCTGTTTGAGAGCTACGAGTGTGTTGGCACCGTGAAGCCTGAAATCGCTGCCATGCTCGGTATTCCTGCTGAAACGGTTGTTGCAGCAGGTGCCGGTGATAATGCCGCAGCTGCTGTGGGTACTGGTACGGTTGGTGAAGGCAGCTGCAATATCTCCATTGGCACCTCCGGCACCATCTTCATTCCCAGTAAGGACTTTAAGCTTCCCCCGGAGGGCAACCTCCACGCCTTTGCCCATGCTGACGGCACCTATCATCTGATGGGCTGTATCTTGGCTGCCGCCTCTGCCTATACCTGGTGGCGTAAGGATATCCTCAAGGGTACTTCTGATAACGAAGAGCAGCAGGATATCACCATGGATAAGCTGGGCAAGAACCATGTATACTATCTTCCCTACCTGATGGGTGAGCGCTCCCCTCACAATGATCCGGCAGCTCGCGGCGTGTTTGCGGGTATGAGCTTGGATACCACCCGTTCCGATATGACCCAAGCTGTGATGGAAGGCGTTGCCTTTGCCATCCGCGACAGCGTGGAGATCGTTCGTTCTCTGGGTCTGGACATCAAGGCCAGCAATCTGTGCGGCGGCGGTGCTAAAAGCCCCATCTGGCGCAAAATTTTTGCCAATGTTCTGAACATGACCCTCACCGTGCCCGATTCTGAGGAAGGTGCCGGTTACGGTGCTGCCATTCTGGCCATGGTTGCCAAGGGCGAATATGCCAACGTCATTGAAGCCTGTGCAGCAATGCCCTCCGGCGGTACGAAGTACGAACCCGATCCCGAAATTGTTGCACGGTATGATGAATGCTATGCGAACTACAAGGCAATTTATCCCGCATTAAAGCCGATTTTCCCCAAGATGTAAGGATTTAGGAGGAAAAAGATGAAAATTTACAGCATTTATGATCCCGAATTTGCCGCATACGGCAAGGTGATCGAAGGTTTCGACAACGAGTCCATCATGAACGCACTGAATGCATCCACCCCGCTGCCCGAAGGCGTTGCATATGTTCCCTCCGAGCCTGCTCTGGAGTGTCTGCCTGTGATGCAGAAGATGGTTGACAATGTCTATGGCGGTATGCCCGTTCAGCTTGGCTGGTGCAATGGCCACAATACCAAGCTTAACTGTCTGGAATATCACCGCGACAGCGAAATCAACCTCGGCGTTGAGGACTTCATTCTTCTGCTCGGGCTGGAAAGCCAGATCGTTGACGGCATTCTGGACACTGCCGATGTCAAGGCATTCAAGTGCCCCAAGGGCGTTATGATTGAAGTTTATGCCACCAGTCTGCACTATGCTCCCTGCTCTGCTGTTCCCGGCCAGGGCTTTAAGGTTCTCGTTGCCCTTCCCAAGGGTACCAACGGCCCCATGCCCAAGCTTGAGGTTGCCAATGCAGAGGACAAGATGCTTTGGGCAGCAAACAAGTGGTTGCTCGCTCACGAGGAATCCGATGAAGCTGCACAGGGTGCCCATATCGGCCTCAAGGGTGTCAATATTGACCTCGCAAACTAAAAGGATCCCCGATTCTTTTATATATTGAATGAAAATAAGGAGTGTAAAAAATGTTTGAGAATATTCCCAATGTAAAGCTCGGCATTATTGCTGTTTCCCGTGGCTGCTTCCCTGCAAGCCTGAGCAATATGCGTCGTGCCAACATCGTCAAGGCTTATGACGGTGAAATTTATGAGTGCCCCGTAACTGTTACCACCGAAAAAGATGCCTGCAATGCTGTTCAGGACATCAAGGCCGCTGGCGTTAACGCTCTGGTCGTTTTCCTTGGCAACTTTGGCCCCGAAACTCCCGAGACCCTGATCGCTGACTGGTTCGACGGCCCCATCATGTTTGTTGGCGCTGCCGAAGGTGACGGCGACCTGCACGATGGCCGCGGCGATGCATACTGCGGTATGCTCAACTGCAGCTACAACCTGGGTCTGCGTGGCCGCAAGGCTTATATCCCCGAAGTTCCCGTAGGCGATGCCAATGACCTGGCTGCCCGCATCAAGGAATTCATCCCCATTGCTACTGCAATCCTCGGCCTCAAGGGTCTGAAGATTATTGCCTTTGGTCCTCGTCCCGATGACTTCTTGGCTTGCAATGCTCCCATCAAGGCTCTGTATGACCTGGGTGTTGCTGTCGAAGAGAACTCCGAGCTAGATCTGCTTGCTGCTTACAACAAGCATAAGGATGACCCCCGTATCCCCGCTGTCATGGAAGATATGAAGGCAGAGCTTGGCGAAACCAAGTTCGCTGGCATCCTGCCCCGTCTGGCACAGTACGAAGTTACCCTGCTTGACTGGATGGAAGAGCACAAGGGCACCAGAAAGTATGTTGCTTTCGCTAACAAGTGCTGGCCCGCATTCCAGACCGAGTTCGGCTTTGTTCCCTGCTATGTAAACAGCCGCTTCACCGGCAAGGGCATTCCCATCAGCTGCGAAGTTGATATCTATGGCGCTCTGTCCGAGTATATCGGCATCTGCGTCTCCGGCAAGCCTGTTACCCTGCTGGACATCAACAACACCGTGCCCGCCAAGGCCTACAACGAAGAAATTGCCGGCAAGTTCGACTATCGTCTGACCGAGACCTTCAAGGGCTTCCACTGCGGCAACACCTGCTCCAGCCTCCTGAAGAAGCCGACCATGGGCTACCAGCTCATCATGAAGCGCGACCTCGAACCGGAGCTT
>JAZRZL010000005.1:0-15735 GCA_045601345.1 Faecousia sp.
TCCGCAAAGAAGCTCTGCACTTACTCAATCAGGCAGATTTTGGCAAGAGGGTCAGTACGCGCAGAAAAATGTCTCGTGCTGCTATGGATAACTCTGCTCTCGATCTTATTTTCACTCAAAAGTAAATGCTGTTGCCGTGGATATGGTCACATCTCCACGCTCAATATAGCCCCGGATGGCAAGGCGGATGGTTTCTGTGTTGGTGTAGCGGGGGTGGTAGTCGATGAGGCGGGCTTCTTTTTCTACGCTGTAGGAGCCGGAGCGGGCGATATGGAGGTAGGTTTCGTTGCACTCGGCGGGATTGCCCTCATGGCGGCACCATTCGTCCCAAGGGAGGAAGGTAATGTCCGGCTCCTTGCCAAAGAAATCAAACAGCAGCATGGCATAGCCATAGAGGGTAATGGAGCCTCCGCTGGCTGCCTCAAAGACCTGACCGAGCGCCTGTTCGCGGTGGGTGATGGCCTTGAAGAAGCACTGTGCGACATCATAGCCATGGACATGGTGGATGGTTTCCATGCCGAAGTTGGGAAGCGCAATGCCCTTGCCATCAGCGATGGACTGAATAGGCTTGATCGAGAGGTTGCCCCAGGGGCCGATGATGGGCCAGTGAGAGCCGGAAATCTGTCCCGGACGCACACAGGTAGCGGGGAAACCGATGGTGCGATAAGCCTCGACCAGATAGCGCTCGGAGGCCAGCTTGTCCTTGCCGTAGTCGCAGAGAGGTTCGCAGCGCATATCGTCTTCATTTACCGGCAGCACCTGCGCTCTGGCGTGTGTCCAGCAGGAGGAGCAGTATAGATAGTGCTTGCAGTCGGATTCCGAGAGTGCTGCGACCATGTCCATGGTATCCTGCACACGGAAATTAATCAGATCCACAACAACGTCCGCGCCCATATCCGCAATTTTTTTTGCAAACATCGGCTCGTTGTTTCGATCCATTTTCACTCGTATGGCCTTGTCCCATGCCGGATGCGGCTCATAAGGCTCTTTCATCCCGCGGGAGATGGCAATGGTCTCATAGCCCGCCTCCACAAGCATGGGCACAAGGTAGGTTCCGATATGCCCGTAGGCACCAATAACGATCGCTTTCATAAAATTTCCTCCGTTCATAATATGATATGGCAATGCCCCGGAAGCAGAAAATTCCGGGGCACTGCTGGTTATTCTTCATGTGATCTCATGCAGTAGCCGCAGATGAGAAAAAAGAGCGGGGCAAGGCCTCGTGCTTTGCCATAGGGGAAGGGCATCTGCTCTGTCAGCCCCATAAGCAGTATACCGGCGGCAGCGCCCATAAGGAAGACAGCAGACTTTTCCCTTTGACGATCAAGGAATACCTTTGTGCCGCGAATGCACCAGATAACCACCAGACCCATGCAAAACAAGAAACCGGGAATGCCGAAACGGCGCAGAAGCTCCAAATAGCTGTTGTGCGCATGGGTTACCTGAAATTCCGGCTTGAGGGGGTCAATATTGGTAATCATGCCCTCGCTGATGGAGGAGATGCCGAGCAGAGCATTCCGGGGAGAAGCGGCAAGATCACGGAAGACCTTGCTCCAGATCAGCGTGCGGCTGGTTAAGGTGCCGTTGTCATCGGTAAGAAAGCGCATAGAAAGTGCCACAAGATTGTTCTCCAGCGATTGGTTGCCTGTAATGATCACAATCATGTGCAGAATCCAGCGATAAATGTACACGGGCAGGTAGAACAGCAGAGAAACCAGCAGCACAGTAAGGCCGCCTGTAAGCAGCGCTGTAAGGAAACCAATCATACCCGGCTTACGCCGCCATGCTGCAACAAACACAAACAAACCGATGGCTACGGAAACACAAATGATGGCCGTCCGGCAATTGGTCAGACCCAGTGTAAACCAACCCAAAAGGGCAGCAAGCAGATATGGCCAACGCTTTCGGGGTGTAGTGTCAAGCCAGCCGAAAATCGACAGCAGAAGCAGGGCTGCCGAGGAGAACGAAAAAATATTTGTGTTGGAAATGCCGCAAAGTCTGCCCTGATAGAAGCAGCCGTTCATCATATCTTCCCCGGGAATCTGGGAGAAGAGGGAGGCTGTAGCAAACACCAGCACATAGAGATTCAGCAGGGCAAGACCCAGAGTGGACATTATGGTAAACCGCTTGAGAAGCATTTCCGGCTGCGGTGTTGTCTGCATCAGGAAATATATGCCGGCCAAAAACAGCCAGACGCAGAAGAATATAGAGGTGAAATAGCGCGGGGTAAGCCCGTAGCCTGCAAACGCGGAAACGCAGGTCATCAGAAGAAATGCAGCAAACAGCCAAGTATCCCACCGATGGAGCAGCTCACCGGTAATGATGCAATATACCGCACAAGCCAAGGATATCCATCCAATGACGGCGCAGATTGGCCGTGCCGCATTTCCCCACAGTCCCTCAAAACTGTAGAGGAAGCCCGCAATGGCTGCAAACCAAATCCAACATTTGGTTAGGGTGCTTTCTTTCTTCATGACGATTCCTCCGGTGCAGGTTTGCCGTACAATGGATATATATAATATATACCATATTGTGCAAATTTTCCAGATAAAATTTGCAATTTTACAGTTTTTTTCAGGTACGCCCCGGAAAGGAAAAGAGATTCTTCATCATATCTTAATCGTGTGGCTGCTGTTTTCTTAATCTAATTTTTGTTATACTTTGCAGCAGAAATCGACAGGGGGCGTTGTTTTATGCGTTGTTTTCTTCGGATTTTTTTCATTTTTGTGAAGGCAGCCGGCCTTTATTTCACGCTTATATCGTTATTTTCTCTGCTGCCCTTAAAAAAGCCAAAGTGTGCGGCACACAGACAGCGCTTTGCGGTGTTGATTCCTGCGCGAAATGAAGCGCCCTGTATGCGTGGGATTATACAAAGCCTCAAAAATCAGGATTACCCAAAAGAGCTATACGATATATATGTAATTCCAAACCACTGCACCGATAATACTGCTGAAGAAGCCATCCATAACGGTGCAAAGATTTTACCAGTTTCCTCCATGGTTTCGAGTAAAGGTGCAGCGCTCCATGAGGCGTTTGCCTACCTTCTTAAAAATGAGCAGCATGATGCCTACTGCGTCTTTGATGCGGATAACGAGGCATCCCCCCATTTTCTGTCGGAAATGAACCGGGCGCTGCAAACCGAAGCGCGGGCAGCCAAAAGCCGCATTTTATCAAAAAATGCCGCCGATTCAGTCACGGCGGCCTGTTATGAAATCTATTTCTGTAATGCCAATGTGTTCCTTAACCGTGCAAGAAAAGTGCTAAGGCTTCCGGCGCGGCTGATTGGCACCGGCTTTGCCCTTCGCCGCGACCTTCTGGAGGAGCTGGGCGGCTGGAATACGCAAACGCTTACCGAGGATGCTGAATTCTATGCCATACTTGCAGCCCGGGGCGAGCCGATTGCCTTCTGCCCGGAGGCTGTGACCTACGATGAGGAGCCGCGCACCTTCCGCGAATCTCTGGTGCAGCGCCGCCGCTGGATGAGCGGTGTGCTGGAAACCGGATGGGAAAAAGCCCCTGCTCTTCTGAAGGGAATGAAGCACACACATTCTTTTTTTGCTGCGTTGGATGCCGCCCTGCAATTCCTATTTCCGTTTCTTCAGGCATTTTTGCTGCCGATGGCCTGCGTACAAGCAGCAATAGAGTCACAGATCGTTCTTTCCGGCGCGGTGAGCTTTTACCTTGGTGCAGTGCTTACCGGCCTTGCAGCTCTGCTTCTCCAAAGACGTGTGAACAAAAATACGGCAAAGGCCTTGCTGTTTTACCCAATTTTTGTTTTTTCCTTCCTGCCCCTGCTTACGTGGTCGCTCCTTTTCCCCAATAAAACCTGGACACCGATTTTACATATGGGAAACCCCATTCAGTCATAAATTCACAGTGCAGTACCCCCAAAACGGGATGCTGCACTGTTTCAAATTATTGTAAAAACTCTTCCAGCTCGGGATACTCGGAAATATGACACCTGACGTAATGACGCTTAAATGCTGCAAATTTGCTGTGTCTGCTCAACTGGCTTCGCAAGCTGCGCAAAGCACGTAGGTGTGCTGCATCGTCTCCGAGCTTTCCCAAATTGGTGTATAAAATATTCATTTCCTGATTCAGCTCATCCACGCGGGTCTGGCATTCAATTACGCGAATCCCGGTGTTTGTTTTCTCAAAACAGCTTTCAATCAACTCGGCTGTCAGTTCAGCGTCCTCTCCGCCATTTTTGGCCTGTACCCTGACATGACCTTCGGAAAAGCTTTGATCAAGCAGTTCTTCCGGGTCAACTGCACAGCAATCCAGAATATGTCCATCATAGCGGGTCATATTTTTCATACCATTGCAATGCCGACACGCATAGAAAAGATTGTTCCAATCAAAAGCAAGCTCTTTCCGAGCAAAATGATGATGGGGGCGAAGATGCTCTATTTCGACACTTTGCAGCGGCTTGATTTCACAAAGGTAGCATTTTCCGTGGAAATCCGAGCATAATTGAGAAATCACATCATCAAGGCAATAGCTGCCGTGTGCTTTCTGCGCCTCAATGGCAAGAGATTTCGGCGGCTGTGGCGTTCTATCTATTTTTACCATATCCGCTGCCTCTCTTAATGGGAAAGCTTGTTATTCAGCTCCAGCTTCAGGCGGGCGAATTCTGTGGTGACATCAACAGCCAGATAGTCAGGGATTTCATTCAGATAGTATTCCAAAGCATCTGCTTCTGCCAGTTCGTCATCGCTAAGGCTGTCCATCTGGGCAAGCTTCTTATACCGTTCAAATTTTTGCCGCAGTTCATCCGACAGAAGATCAGCACCAAAATATCCCTTCACGATACCCTCATAAGGTAAATTCGTCAAGCCCTCACTGACAAGTATCTGCTTTTCGAGATCATAGATAACTGCGTTATTGAGCGAATTCAGGATAAACGGGGAATGTGTTGTCACAATAAACTGGATATTGGGGAACAGCTCTGTCAAAATGGGAAGTATCTTTTTCTGGAGATCAAGGTGCAAATGCGTTTCGATCTCGTCAATCAGCACAATGCCTTCCAAATTGTAATTGTGCTGGTTCTCCATGCGCATAATCAGGTCGTTGATGATATCAAAAACTGCCGCATAACCGCTTGACATTGTGTTGAAATCAAACGGCTCATGCCCAGTCTGATGAATTGTAAACTGATAGGTTTCAATATCAAAACAAAGCTCCAGCTTGTCATCTTCAAAGATTCTCCGAAGGATGGACTGAAAACGCGCAAACCACTGGTCAATTTCATCCGCACGATTCTGTAAGCCCTGTTGGATGGCAAAGGCCTGTGTGGCTTTGAGATTAACAAGATATTTTGCAAGCTTCTTTCCCGGTTCATCATCAATTGAATAAACTAGCCTCAATGCAACTTGTTCAATGTTCGAATATGTTTCTACACGAACTTGGCGATTATCCTGATAAAATGCTATAACAAATAAGCCATGATAGTATTTTGTTCTGAAGTCGGACAATGACATAACGTGACCTATTGTATCTGAAATCCACGCGCTCCAATCTTCTGATCCTTTAGTCGGATGTGAAACGGCGTAATCAAAGAAAGAAGCTAAAGACTTTAATGTGCTTGTTTTACCACTGCCATTCTTGCCGGTCAGAATCAGGTGCTTTCTTTCCTTGTCTGACAGCGGAATAAAAATATTTGAGAGATGCCGTACTTTTTTTATCTCAATACCTGTTAAAAAAGTCTGCTGTTCCATCTTCTCTGCTCCCTTACAATAAAATCTTTCTTTGGCAGATACAAATATTATAGCATATGGTATCACAATAACGTATGGTAATCAAGCAAAATTATTATTTTATCTGAAACCAGAGAAAAAATAGTTTTTATTAGAATCTATTGTGCAAATTCCATGTTATATTTATTGTACGGTTTGCCATGCAGGGTCGTCTGGCCTACGCCTACCCGACCATTGATATGCTGCGCGAGCAGATTGAGCTGGGTCTGACCGTAGCGGACGAGATCAGCTTCTCCGAGGCCGACATCCGCTCCGACTTTGAACCCAACCCGTACTACGATCCCAGCCAGCCGACCCGCCGCGTCACCGCCGACGATCCCGCATGGCCCGAGAACTCCGGTGACTATGCACACATCGGCAGCGATAACGGCAACACCTTCGATGTACACAATTCCCCGGTCTACCGCAATCCCGCTTGGGGTCAGGGCAGCCTGTCTCCGCTGGCAACCAGCCCCGAGATTATGACCAAGCAGGCAGACTTTGCAGCGGATCTCATGGATCTGCTTCTGGAATACCACGACAAGATCGTGGCAGTCGCCTGGGACGGCAGCAGCGATGGTGTCACCTTCAATCGCACCACAGGCTGCAATATGTGGGATTCCACCAACAACGAGAAGTATTCCTTCTTCGCTATCATCGGTGCACCGAACCGCTATAAGATGCGCGAAGCCATCGCTGCAGGCCCCGCCGCTTCCGAAGAAGCCAAGTATACCGCTGCCTCCTGGGCACCCTATGCTGCCGCTCTGGAAGCTGCTGAGGATCTGGTTGATGTCCGCATCTACGATCTTGACGGCGTAAATGCTGTCAAGGCTGCCACAAGCGCCCTTGAGGAGGCTACCGCTGCCCTGGAGCGTCTTCCCCATGATGTTCTGTGTCCGAGCAGTCAGTTCACCGACGTGCCGCCTGTTGACAACTGGGCTCATGCCAGCATTGACTACTGCGTTGAAAATGATCTGATGCAGGGCATCTCTGATACTGCGTTCCTGCCGAAGGGCGTGACAACCCGTGCACAGTTTGTTACCATCCTCTACCGTATTGCCGGTGAACCCGAAGTCGAGTTCAAGGGTATCTTCGAGGATGTTGCCGAGGGCAAATTCTATTCCGCTGCCGTGGAATGGGCTGCTGCAAACGGCATTGTCAACGGTGTAAGCGAAACCGCCTTCGACCCCGAGGGCAGCATCACCCGTGAGCAGATTGTTGCGATTCTGTATCGCTATGCCGGCTCCCCCAATGTGGAAGGCGAGCTTGCATACCGCGATGCCTTCCGTGTCTCCGGCTATGCAAGAAACGCCATGCTTTGGGCTGTCAACGAAGGCATCATCAATGGTGTGGCCGATCCCCACAAGCCGACCATGCTGGAACCCCAATCCTTCGCAATCCGCGAACAAATCGCCACCATCATCATGCGCTTCCTTGAGAAATAATTACCTCCTTATTCTCTAATGCGGCGCGATCAAAAAGGGGCTGTCTCAAAACGAGGCAGTCCCTTGTCGCATTATTAAAAACGTTTCCAAACAATGGTTGCCGTTTCCTCAGTGGATTGCAGTCCCTCCTGCATAGGAATTTCTGCGCCCTCGCGGACAAAAACGGGAATATACGCAAGCTCCACCGGTACATGGACATACTGGCCACCGGCATAGGCGTTACCTGTGTGGAAATCCGTCCAGCTACAGCCCGCAGGCAGATAGCACACGCGCTCTGGCCTGTCTGTGCCGAAAATTGGGGTGCTGCCTGCCTGATAGAGGATTGGCTTCGTAACCGGGCAGACAAGAAGCTCGGTGCCGAACATGAATTCATCGTCAATCTGCCACGCCATCGGGTCTTCGGGGAAGTCAAAGCTCAGAGCACGCATAATGGTAAAGTGCTCCTCCGTGATACGGCGTGCCATATCAGCAATATAGGGCATCAGCCGGTAGCGCAGGGCAATGGTTTCGCGGATGGCGCTGCGGAACGGCTCGGCAAAATTCCAGATTTCTCTGGGGGTGTCCGTACCGTGGGAGCGGAAAACAGGCAGGAAGCCCGCAAACTGAAGCCAGCGGGTATACAGCTCCTGATAGCCCAAGTCAGCTATGCCTTCATCGTAATCACCGTGCCAAAACCAGACAGGATCTGCCTCGGGGTCACCCTTCCACTTACGCCAGCAGGGAATACCGCCGACAAAGAAGGCACCGGCATCCACTGTCCACCACGGAATACCGCTGAGGCTGATGCTTAGACCCTTTGTGATCTCCCGGCGAAGCTCCTGCCAAGTGGCGCTGGTGTCACCAGCCCATAGAATGACACCGTATTTCTGTATGCCAGCCCAGCCGGAACGGGTCAGGTTGACCACAGGGCCGGACGGCTGATTTTCAAAAATGCCCTTTGCATGAGCCAGTGCATAGGCATTGGCAAGGGACGGATCAAGGTAGCGCTCATGCTCGCCGCCGACCAGACGGTAGCGCTCATCCTCCGGGAGTAGCTTCTCACCGCCCCAGTCAGGCGCGGCAAATGGCTCGGTGCTGTCGCACCACCAGCCGTCAAAGCCGCCGGAGAACAGCTCCCGTTCGGCCTGCTGCCAGTACAGCCGCCTTGCCTTCGGATCGAAGGCATCATAGGTGGAATAATCGTTGAGCAGCTTGCCGCAGGCAGCAAATTCCGCATGGTCGCGGCAGCCTGCATTCATATTCGGCCAGACGGAGACCAGCGCATGGGCACCGAGCGCGTGGATTTTTTCCATTGCTGCGGAAAGATCGGGGTACCGCTCTGTATCCAGATGCTTATCGCCCCATTCCTCGCCGACCCAGGTTTTCCAGTCCTGCACAATGACATCCAGACCGACACCAAGCTCACGGTAGCGCTGTACCACATCCACCAGCTCCTGCTGGGTGCTGTAGCGCTCCTTGGACTGCCAATAGCCCAGAACCCATTTGGGCATAGGCGCGGCGCGTCCGGTCAGCTCGCGGTAGGCCGCGATGATCTCATCCATGCTGCCGCACAGGATAAACAAATCGGCCTGTTCTACACATTCAAGCGTGACAACACAGGGTTCCCCGATGTCATCCATAGTCATCAGACAGGTGCAATTGAACAGCACAGCATAACCCCGGCTGGAGACAAACATGGGGATTGGTGCGCGCATATTATGCTGATAAATGTAGGTCATTTTTCCGCGCTTGTCCCAGACACCTGCCTCATCCTGACCAAAGCCAAAGATATGCTCGTCCGGCGCAAAGGAGAAGCTGACATGGGCACGCCACGCCGTGCGGTCGAAAACAGAAACCAGATTGTCAATACAGGTACGCTGTCCATCCACAGTCTTTATGACACGGATGACCGGCTCACCGTCCGGCCTTGTCCGATAAATGTCCCTCGCTTCAAAGCGAACCCCGGGGACTTCCACCGGACAGGCGCGGACGCGCTCCCCATGCATCATATGAGGAGCTATAAAAAAGGAGGCATCGGAAATTGTTTCGCCGGGGCAGACCGTATAGCGGTAAATCTGCCCGGAAATTTTCTGGAGTTGTTCCATAAGCTTATCCCTTCACCGCACCGGCGGTCATGCCGGAAACGATATATTTCTGACCCAGCAGGTATACAATTACAACAGGCAGACTGGTAAGAACGATATCCGCACAGACCAGATTCCAATCCTTGAAATACATACCAAAGAAATTGTAAACAGCCAGCGTCATCGGCCATTTGGTGGTTTCGCCAAGGAAGTACAGCGGCATGACAAATTCATTCCATGTATTAAGGAAGGTCAGCACCATGACCGTAACAAGGACGGGCTTCAGGGTGGGGAAAATCAGGGAGAAAAACAGCCGCAGAGGGGAGCAGCCATCCAATATCCCTGCCTCATCAATATCGCGTGGAATTTTATTCACAAAAGAGTAGATGAGGAACAAATTGAAGGGAAGCTGTGTTGCGGTGTAGAGCAGGATAATGCCAATGCGCGTATTGGTCAGATGCAGAAGCTGCATCACCTTCATCAGTGCAACAAAGTTAATCGGCATAGTAATGCCCAGAGCAATGAAGTAATACAGAAAATTATGCAGCTTGCTCTGGCGGCGGGAGAGCACAAAGGCTGCCATCGCCGCAAGGATGGTTGTCAGGCCGACGCTGCCCACGGAATAAAGCAAACTGTTGATAAACGTGGTCGTCAGCTTGCCTTTTTCAATGACTGTCTTGAAATTTTCCCAGTGGATTTGCAGCGGCGGCATCAGTGACATTTCAGATGCTGCAAGCGAATCCTTCATGGAGTTAAAGAGGATGAGCAGCAGCGGTGTCAGCAGTATAATGGAAATGACCCATGCCAGAACGTTGATCCCAATGGAAGACAGCTTCTTTTTCATTGCTCTTCCACCTCATTTCTTGTCATCATGCGAATCAGGAAGAAGCCGACAAACACCATCACCACAAACATGATAGACGACAGGGTCGTGCCTACGGCGTATCTTCCGAAGCCAAATTCTTTATAAATGCTGGTATAGAGCACCTCTGTGGCATAGCCGGGGCCACCGTTGGTCAGTGCGTATACGGTGTCAAATACCTTTAGCCCATAAATTACGTTCAGCACGGTTGTGACGGTCAATGTTGGCATTAGCATCGGCAGTGTGATATAGCGGAACCGCTGCCAAGCACCGGCACCATCAATCTGCGCGGCCTCAAAATACGTGGGCGAGATGGACATAATACCGGCGATAAAAATCGTCATAATATAGCCCATGCCCTTCCATATGTCCACGCCCATAACTGACCAGAAGGCAATCTTCGGGTCAGAGAGCCACTTGGGTCCCTTGATACCGAATATGCCGAGGAATGTATTCAACAGTCCGATCTTGGGATTCAGAATCGACTTAAAAATCATGCCCGCAATGAGAGCGGAAAGCACAGCGGGAATATACATCACGGCCCGGTGGAAATTGAGCAGCTTCACCTGCTTGGTAAGAAGCACCGCCAGCGCAAGACCGATCACCGTCTTTGCAATCGTTGTCACAAAGGTGAATAAAATGGTATTTCCGAGATACTTGATATATTTCTCATCCGAAGAGAGAACCAGCTTGATGTTATCCAAGCCGACAAAATGCAATTCATCAGAGAAAGCCGACCAGTCGGTAAAGGAATAGCCGATACCAATCAGACTGGGAATCACATACAGCACAGAATATACGATCAGAGCACCCAGGGCAAACCAGGTGGGATATGCTCTTTTTTCTTTCATATGATCCCTTTCCGTTCCATAATTCGAAAAAAGGCCAAGTGGAGTGTACTCGGCCTCTTTTCTATATTTTAATGTTTATGGGTATTCGTTAAGTAAGCAGCTTCAAATCAGTTCCATGCAGGATCAGCTGCGGCGCTGGCCTGATCGGCTCTGTTCTTGTCGATGTTCTCCAGCATGACGGTAGCATCATTCTGGTCGAGCAGGACATTGGTGATTTCCTTGCCGATTTCCGTCCACTGGGGGTTGACATACTTGACAGCAGTCTGATAAACCGTGCCGTGGTCGGGATAAGCAGCATAGAATGCCTTGACCTCTTCAGAGTAGCTGTCGCTTGCACCGGAGATGGGAAGAAGGTTGTACTTGGGAACATTGTCGATGAGGTACTGCAGGTTTTCGGGTCTTGCAAGGAATTCGAGGTACTGCTTCGCAGCTTCAATGTTCTTGGAGCCGGAGTAGATGAAACGGGTGGGACCAACAGGGTTGGTGTTCAGGGTCTGGTTGTCAGCCAGGGGGATGACAAAGAAGCCAACGTCGGCGGGGTCAAAGCTGGGATCGGCTGCGGCAACCTCTTCGGGGAAGCCCTGGTTTGCGATAACCATGGCGAATTCACCTGCGGCAAACAGCTTGGCTGCATCGGTGTATTCGTTGTCCATGTAGTTGTCACCCCAGTAGCCGTTGTCAACCATATCCTTGATCTGGTCGATGATCAGCTTTGCGGTGGGGCTATCAGCAAAGGTAGCTTCGTTGTTGTTCAGCTTTTCAGCCATGCCCGGTTCGTTCTTTTCAATGGCAGGACCCATTTCGCAGAACCACAGGACATGATGCCAACCGGCGCTGACGGATTCAAAAATAGGGGTAACGCCGGAGCCCTTGATGGCTTCGCAGACAGCCTTGAATTCCTCATAGGTCTTGGGGACTTCCAGACCAAGATCGGCAAAGATCTGCTTGTTATAGGCAATGGCCCAAACAGCGGAGAGATCCTGCACAGGCTGACCATAGACGGTGCCATTCACGGAAACCTCTTCTGCTGCAAGGGGATCAAGACGGCTGACCCATTCTGCGTCGAGGGGAACAGCGTTCTTTTCCACGTTGAGCTGGGTAACGATGTCGAAGCGGCCTGCCTGATTGCCGAACAGGTCGGTGCATTCGCCGGTGTTGAGCTTGGTCATGAGGAGGTTGGTGTACTGATCGGAAGGAATGATCTGGTAGTCAACCTTGATGCCGGTCTCTTCGGTGAACTTGTCGCCGAGCGCAATTTCAGCATCCATGACCCAGTCCTGGCTGGCCATGTAGGTCAGGGTGACACCTTCGGTGGATGCCTCGGATCCTTCATTGGAAGCAGGTTCTGCGGGTTCTGCGGGTTCTGCAGGTTCTGTAGGTTCTGCGGGAGTCTTGGCACAAGCTACGAAACTAAAAACCATAGCAAGAGCAAGCAGCAGAGCGATAATTTTTTTCATTCTTTTTTCCTCCGATAATCAAATATTTTTCTGCTATTATATAGCCATTTATAGTATAGCTCTCTATTTACAGGATGGGAATGTAAAAAATGATTCTTATTCTTGTAAATTGTTAACTCAAGACGCAAAACAGGAGCTTGGGCTTCCTCTTTTGGGAAGGCGGAGGCCGTTAACTCACTGCCATTAAGGGTCTTCCTCCTTTTCCATTTCTTTAGTTTTGCTTGTTTTCCGCTAAATTCTAGAAAATAGAACGTTATTTATTGTTGAAAAATGGGTCATTTTGGTGTAGCATATAAGAGATATATATGCAGGGCAGGACAGCAGAGGCTTAGGCTTCCCCTTTGGGAGAAGCTGTCGAGCGAAGCGAGACTGAAGAGGCAATTCCAAAACAGGAAACCTTCCTAACATAGGGCTTACGCTATATTAGAAGCATCACCTCATCTGCCTTCTGCAGGTGGAATCCCCCAGAAGGGAAGGGCTGTTCGCTGGATGGTTTTCTGTCTTGCGCTCTTAGGAGGCATCCATGAAAAAAAAGAACCTTTTGCAGGGCAGGACAGAGAAACGTCCCTCCTATAAAAAAAGAACCATTCGCTCCATCTTTTTTTACACATTTTCCGGTATTGCACTTATCTCAATCATCGGTGTCAGTGTGTTATATGCCATCATACAGGCTCCAAAAATCAAAGCGCAATCCATTGCTGCACTAACCCAGGCAACAGAATCCATATCCGCCTCTATGGATGCCGAGCTGACCCGCATGAGCACAGTCGCTATGAACATTGCCTATTCTACACAGGTCAGTGACAGCTTTGCCGGTATCAGCTCCTATTCCAAAGCTGAAGAGGCGCGGAGAATTCTGAGCCTTCTGACCATGCAGCTCTTCCCCGGCCGCCCGGTAGATCAAATTGACCTCTACAGAATGGACGGCATTGCCATTTCCTCCGGCCTGCACAACGAGGTTTATGAAGCAAAAGCTGAAGAAACTGCATGGTATTCTCTTGTGAATGAATCAAGCAAGAATCAGGCACATCTATTTACTGGGCGAGATCCTAAAATATCTAAGTACTACACAGATGAATACGGTAAGTGCTTCGTCAGCTTTGCCATGCGAATTTACAACACATTCAATCTGCCCTACGGCTATTTGGAAATACGGCAGCGACTCAACCGTGTTGTCGGCGCAGCAATCGACTATACCAGTATCTACGGAGAAAAGATATACATATTTGACCAGTACGGTACGCAGATGTTTCCCCTAAACGAGGACGCATCCGCTCTGTTTTCTTCCGCGCAGGAGCTTGGCTTTCCCTCGTCCATCAGCAAATATTCCGGTTTTGATGGGGATGACCGGCTGATCTGTTCTCTATGCGGGGACGGAAGCTTTCAGGTCATCATGTCCTTTCGCAATTACGCCCTTGCCCAGCCTGTCCGCAGCTTTCTGCTTAGCACCTTTCTGGTTGCGGCACTTGCGCTGCTGTTTGCGCTGATGGCCTCCTTCTACAGTGCGCGTGACATTACAGTTCCGCTCAACAGCTTCTGTCAGAAGCTTGAGCAAATTAACGCAACACAAAATGCTCCACTGGAATATACCAGCAGCGATATCGAAGAAATTCAAACTTTGTACCGTGTCTTCTCACAGATGCAGCAAACGCTGCATAAGAGCACAACAAGGCAGATTCTTTTAGAAAAACAGGAAATGCAGTCGCGTATGTTAGCGTTGCAATCGCAGATGAATCCACATCTTTTGTATAACAGCCTTGCCACCATTCAGGCCATGTCGGATGAGGGCATGAATGCAGAAATCGGCATCATGTGTCAATCCATCTCCAGTATTCTGCGCTACATTGCCTCCAATGCAGAGCAGGAGGTTTCGCTGGAGACTGAAATTCGCCATACCCGGGATTACATTCAGTGTATGGTCTTCCGTTATCAGGAAAATCTGACCTTCTCCATCCATATTCCTGAACAAATGAATGAAATTCGGATACCTAAGCTCTGTATACAGTTGTTGGTAGAAAATGCCATCAAATATGCCTCCCTCAAACGTCCGCCATACTTCATTTCTATTACGGGCAAGCTTCTTGATAATGCTTATGAGATTGCCATCTGCGACAATGGGCCGGGCTTTTCAAAGGACGCACTTCAAACCCTTGAAGAACAAATTGCCAACATCAATCACACCGGTTTCCTTCCTTCCCTTGAAATCAACGGCATGGGAATTATGAATATTTATATTCGCTTTCGTCTGCTCTATGGAGAGAATACCATCTTCCGTCTGGAAAATTTAGAGGGCGGCGGAGCCTGCGTTACCATGGGGGTAAAAAAGAATGGATAAAGCATTTCGTGTACTTGTCGCAGACGACGAAAAGCTCATCGCGCAGAATATTGCCCGACGTATCACAGCGATTAATTCCAGCTTTCTGGTGATTGCCATTGCAAGCGACGGTCTGGAAGCTCTGGAGCTTGTTGATAAGCTGCTGCCGGATGTCGTGTTTACGGACATCAAAATGCCGGAGCTGGATGGCATCAGTCTGATTCGTCAGCTCAATACGGCGCATCCAAACATCAAAACGGTTATGGTTTCCGGCTACAATGATTTTGAGCTGGTGCGCTCGGCCCTGCGTAATCAGGCAACGGACTATCTGCTCAAGCCAATCAGCAATGATGAGCTGAAAAAAACCCTCCAAAAGCTGGAGGATGAGCTTTTGGCTGAAATTAACGAGCTGGGCAGACGGCATGAGGAAACGCCAGCTGAGCTTGTTGAGCGAATTATGACGTATATCCGCCATAATTATGCAAGTCCTATTGACCTTTCTCATCTGGCCAATGAATACCATTTCTCATCGGCATATCTTTCCAAAATTTTTAAGGATCACGCAAATATTTCTCCCGGTCGATACCTCCGTGATTGCCGTATGAACATGGCAAAAAAGCTGCTGCGTGATACCACGCTTCCTGTTAAGGACGTGGCAGATAAAGTCGGATATCCCGATCATGTACACTTCAGCAAGAGCTTCAAAAATACCACCGGCTTTACACCAGCGCAATACCGCGAACAGGCATCCCATTTGAGATAACCGCAAAAAATCACTCCGATACAGATCATGGATCTGCACCGAAGTGATTTTAGGTCACTTCTAAAAATTCATCACAGTCAAATCTGTGGGTCTTGTTTCCGTCATATTTTACAAAAATCGCAGGGAATACATTCCGTATTCCCTGCGGTTTTTTGTTGTGTTTGATGAAAAAATCCCTCGCAGCTTGACTTACGCTGAATTTTTAGAGCTGCCCTTTATCGTTTTTGGTTTTTACTTGTACAATG
>JAZRZL010000006.1:0-9010 GCA_045601345.1 Faecousia sp.
CGGCTACTACCAGTTCTTCGGCTTCTATGCAATGGAAGACTACCAGAATGCTGCCGGTATCCGCGGCGGCGACGGCGCAATCCAGGACTTCATCCGTAAGGATGGTGCCATTACCCACGAAACCATGAATAGCGAACCCGGTCTTGCTACCAACGGTGCAACCTACTGGTTCAGAATCGTCAAGGAAGGCGATACCTACACCTGCTATCGTTCCGCCGACGGTGAAGAATTCACCGAAATGTTCGCTTACGAGAGCACCGGCATTGAGGCTGACAAGATCGCCATCGACGCTTACACCGGCATGACCGAAGGCTATAGCTTCCTGCTCAAGAGCCTGACCTTCGAAGATGTCGGCGGCGGCCATGTGCATGACTATGTTCCTACGGTTACGGAACCCACCTGCACCGAAGGCGGCTACACCACCTACAAGTGCGAATGCGGCGAGAGCTATGTTGCAGACGAGGTTGCAGCCCTTGGCCACAACTATGTCAGCGGCAAATGCACCCACTGCGGCGAGAAGGATCCCGACTACGTATGCGATGGCGGCGAAAGTTGCCCCGCTAAGGCCTACACAGATGCCCCCAAACCCGGCTCTTGGGCACATATCGGAATTGACTATTGTATTGAAAACGGTCTCATGAACGGTATGTCCAATACCCTCTTCAAGCCGGACGGCACCGTCACCCGCGGCCAGTTGGTCACCATCCTTTACCGCATTGCCGGTGAACCTGCATTCACTGCCGATGTCACCTTCACCGATGTCGAAGCTGGCAGATACTATACGAACGCAGTCAAGTGGGCAGCAGAAAACGGCATTGTCAATGGCTACAAGGATGGTACCTTCAAGCCGGAGGCTCCCATCTCCCGCGAACAAATTGCCACCATTCTCTATCGTTACGCCGGAAGCCCCGATGTTACCGGCACACTGGACTTTCCGGATGCTGACAAGGCTGGCAATTATGCGAAGGATGCTCTGGTTTGGGCAACACAGGAAGGCATCATTACCGGTGTGAAGACCGTCAATGACACGATCCTTGATTCCAAGTCCAACGCTACCCGCGCACAGATTGCAACCATTATCATGCGCTATCTCAAGGGCTGAGCTTTTTACGTTTTCCCATAAGGAATTTCCGGCATCCTGACCGAGTAACATGGTCAGGATGCCTTTTTCATTATTGCATTGTATGAAATTCTATTTTTCTGCTTTTCGTTTTCATATTTTTACCGGCAAAATAAACGTTTACCTATTCTTAATATATCAGAAATACCTCTGAAAACAAAATACAGCAAAATATACAAAGGTTATTTGATAATATTTTCTCAGGTCATTTTCAGAATAATTCTTTATTGCCAGAGAAAACAGAACATCTTAAATGCTTGTGCTTTAACTGGATATTATATACAAACTAATAGTTCTATCACTTTTCACAATTTTTTATTTTTTACAGAAAATTGATTGACAGATTCTATTTTTCGTGGTTACATATTAGGGAGGCAGATTAGATATGCTGCCAGAAAATTAATTAAGAATGTGAGGAAAAAAAATGAAAAAGGTTATTGCACTCCTGCTCGCTCTGGCTATGGTCTTTGCACTGTGTGCCTGTGGTGCCGCCAAGAAGGACAGCGGCTTGATCAAAGTCGGCATCATCAACAACGACCCCAACGAATCCGGCTATCGTACTGCTAACGTCAAGGACATGGAAAAGTATTTCTGCGCTGAGAACGGCTACGAAGCTGCTACCTTCTACTCCCTGAAGAACGAAGAGCAGATCGCTGCTGCTCAGAAGTTCGTTCAGGACGAAGTTGACTACCTCCTGATCTCTGCCGCCGGCACCGCTGGCTGGGACACCGTTCTGAAGGACGCTCAGGATGCAGGCATCAAGGTCATCCTGTTCGACCGCACCATTGATGCTCCCGATTCCCTGTACGAAGCTTCCATCGTCTCCGACATGGCCAAGGAAGGCCAGACTGCTGTTGACTGGCTTGCAAAGCAGGGTCTGGAAGAATACAACATCATCCACATCCAGGGTGTTATGGGTTCCTCCGCTCAGATTGGCCGCTCCGGCGCTCTCGATGAGAAGGTTGCTGCTGAAGCCAACTGGAACATCGTTACCCAGCAGACTGCTGAATGGAACGCTGATAATGCTCAGCAGATCGTTCAGGCTGTCATCGACGCAGGTACTCCCTTCAACGTCATCTATGCTGAAAACGACGACATGGCCAAGGGCGCTGTTGCAGCACTCGACAAGGCTAACATCTCCCACGGCGTTGGCAAGGATGTCATCGTTATGGGCTTCGACTGCAACAAGTGGGCTCTCGAAGAACTGAAGGCCGGCAACTGGAACTATGATGGTCAGTGCAACCCCTTCCAGGCTTCCTACATCGACGAGATCATCAAGGGTCTCGAAGAAGGCAAGGCTCCTGCTGAGAAGGTCGTTATCATGAACGAAAAGGGCTTTGACGCTTCCACCATCACCGATGAAGAAGTTGCCCAGTACGGCATCTAATCCCCCGATAAACATTTAATCATTTGGCAATCGGCACGCGGTACGGTATCTTTACCGCACCGCGTGCTCTCTTTTTCACCGACCCGAGGGGTCATACCAGTTTTGGGAGGAGAATCATAATGTCTGACAGCGCAATCCTCAAAATGCGCTCCATCTGTAAATACTTTCCCGGTGTAAAAGCCTTGGAAAATGTGGATTTCACCCTTCGTGCAGGAGAAATCCATGCCCTTATGGGAGAAAATGGCGCAGGAAAATCGACCCTGATCAAAGTCCTTACCGGTGTTTATCCGAAGGACGGAGGCGAAATCTATCTCGGCGAGTCCGATACCCCCATTCAAATCAAATCCCCGCAGGATGCCCAGAAAAATGGCATCAGTACAGTTTATCAGGAAATCTCTCTCTGTCCTAACCTGACGGTTGCAGAGAATATGTATATAGGAAGAGCGTCTGGCTCACTCACCAACTGGAGAAAAATGAATGCCTCTGCCCAGGCACTTCTGGATTCCCTGACCATTCCTGCCAAAGCCACACAGCAGCTCTCCACCTGCTCCATCGCAGTGCAGCAAATGGTCGCCATCGCCCGTGCAGTGGATATGGATTGTAAGGTCCTGATTCTGGACGAGCCTACCTCCTCTTTGGATGAGCAGGAAGTCGAAAAGCTCTTCGGCCTTATGCGTGATCTGAGAGATCGCGGCGTAGGCATCATCTTTGTTACCCACTTCCTCGATCAGGTTTATGAGGTCTCTGACCGCATTACCGTTCTTCGTGACGGCAAGCTGGTCGGCGAATATGTGATTGAAGACCTGCCCAGAGTCATGCTGGTCTCCAAGATGCTCGGCAAAGATCTGGATGATCTGTCCGATATCAAGAAAGAAGCCAATCTGGCAGAGGTTAGCGAGGATGCCGTTCCCGTTCTGGAGGTGCAGCAGTTGGCCAGCTCTACCGGTGTCAAGCCCTTTGACTTCCATATCTTCAAGGGTGAGGTCAACGGCTTTACCGGCCTTCTCGGCTCCGGCCGAAGCGAATGTGTGCGCGCCATCTTCGGTGCTGACCGCACTTTGGGCGGCACTATTCTCATAAACGGCAAAAAAATCAAAATTACCAAGCCCATTGATGCCATGAAAAACGGCATCGGCTATCTTCCTGAAGACCGAAAGCTGGACGGTATCGTTGGCGACCTGTCTGTTAAGGAGAATATCATTCTGGCACTGCAGGTCATGAAGGGCTTCTTCCGTCCCTTTACCCGTGCTCAGGCGGAAGCCTTTGCTGAGGAGTACATCAAGCTTCTTGACATCAAGACCGCTTCTATGGATACCCCCATTAAGTCCCTATCCGGCGGCAACCAGCAGAAGGTCATCCTTGCCCGCTGGCTTCTAACCAACCCGCAGTACCTCATTCTCGATGAACCTACCCGCGGCATCGACATCGGCACCAAGATTGAAATTCAGAAGTTGGTGCTCAAGCTGGCCTCTGAGGGCAAGAGTATTACTTTCATCTCTTCGGAGACCGACGAGATGCTTCGCACCTGCTCCCGCCTCGTGGTCTTGCGTGACCGCAAGGTGGTCGGCGAGCTCAAGGGTTCCGACCTTACCCAGAGCAAGATTATGACAACCATTGCAGGAGGTGACAAACAGTGAGTGCTCCCACCTTAAATGAAAAGAATTCCTTCGTCGGTAAACTCGGTGCAGGACTTCTGAAGCTGGTTCGTCACCAGATCTTCATCCCACTGGCCGCTCTGCTGGTTCTGGTTCTGTTCAATCTCATTGTTGATCCCAGCTTCTTCGCCATCAAATTCGGACAGAGCAGCTCCGGCTTCCCGGTTCTGTCCGGTTCCCTGATTACAATTCTTGACAATGCCTCTGAGCTTGTCATTCTTGCCATCGGCATGACCCTTGTTACCTCATCCTCCGGTGGACAGGATATCTCCGTTGGCTCTGCCATGGCCATTGCGGGTAGCGTTACCCTGCGTGTGCTGTGCGGCACCAACTCCCGCCCCGATACCCTACAGGCTCCCATCATCGTGGCATTCCTTATTTGCTGCGTCGTGGCAATGCTCTTTGGTGCTTTCAATGGTGCTCTGGTTGCCTACCTCAAAATTCAGCCCATGGTCGCCACACTGATCCTCTTTACCGCTGGCCGCTCCATTGCTGCATGGATCAACAATAACGAGCTGCCCATCATCAGCGACCCCAAATTCGGCTACTTTGGCAACTTCATCCCCGGCATTCCGGTACCGACACCCATCCTTATCACGCTCGCCTGTATCATAGTAATCTTTATCGTTTTGAAGGTCACAAACCTTGGCCTCTACTCTCAGTCTGTCGGCATCAACCCCTATTCCGCTCGCCTCAATGGACTGAATCCTCAGATGGTCAAATTTATCACCTACGTCATCCTCGGTCTGTGTGTTGCAGTTGCAGGCTTCATCAAGGTCAGCCGAATTTCCAGCATCAACTATTCCGTTGTGGCGAAGGATATCGAAATGGATGCCATTCTGGCGGTAGCCCTCGGCGGCAACGCCCTCAGCGGTGGCAAGTTCAATATTTGGGGTTCCATTCTGGGTGCCTACGTTATCCAGTTCCTGGCCACCACCCTCTATAAGTTCCATGTTGAGTCTGTCGCACTGCCCGCTTACAAGGCAATCGTTGTCATCATCCTTGTTGCGCTCAGCGCTCCTACCGTGAAGGAATGGTTCGGCAAGGTTCGCAACAAGCTTGGCGCGAAAAAATCTATGGAGGAGGCGACGGCAGCATGAAACTGAAATCCAACGTTGACTCCAAGGGTCGACTCAAGAGCGCTCGCAGTATGTCCGATACCAACATTCTGCTCACCATCACCATCGCCGTCTTCTTTGTAATGTACTTCTGCGCTGTCGTTTTCCTTGGCTCCGGCTTCCTCAAACCCCAGACCTTCTTCAACATCCTCAATGAAAACGCTGCGCTCATTATCCTCTCGTGCGGTATGTCCATCGTCATGATCTCCGGCGGCATTGATATCTCTGTTGGCTCCGTCACCATGCTGGTCTGCATGAGCTGCGCCGTCCATCTGGACTTTAACGGCGGCAGCATTGGTACCGCCATCCTCATTGCCCTCGGCATCGGCCTTGCCTACGGTCTTGTACAGGGCTTCCTTGTTGCCTACCTTGACATTCAGCCCTTCATTGTCTCGCTGGCAGGTCTGTTCTTCGGCAAGGGCATGACCACCATCGTCAATGCCACGCAGTTCAATGTGGCACATGAAGGCTTTAAGGCACTTAAGGACACCCGTCTGTACGTTCCCGGCATGGGCTCGTACAACAAGGCCGACATCTATGTTCCCGCCTATGTGGAAATTGGCGTGGTCGTTGCACTCGTCATCGTCATTGCGCTATTCGTTCTGCTCCGCTGGAGCAAGCTTGGCCGCAGCTTCTATGCTGTGGGCGGCAACCAGCAGAGCGCCAACACCCTCGGCATCAACGTAAAGCGCACCAAGTTCCTTGCCCATCTGCTTTGCAGTGTTCTGGCAGGCATTGGCGGCTTTGTGTACTTCATGCACGTCGGTTCTGGTTCGCCCAGCCATGCGGCAGGTGCAGAAATGAACGCCATTGCCTCGTCCATCATCGGCGGCACATTGCTGACCGGCGGCGTTGGCAATATCGTCGGTACCTTCTTCGGTGTGCTCTCCCTGAGCACCATCAAGAACATCGTTACCTCGCTCGGTCTTGACGAGGCATGGTGGATCAACATCACCGTTGCTGCCATGATTTGTATCTTCCTTGTCATCCAGAGTATCGTCCTGATGCGTAAAAACCAGAAGACAGACAATTAAATTATCGCTGACAGACAGCGTGTTGGCATTCATACAGCACGCTGTCTGTTCCATATCATCATGAACATCTTTTAAGAAAGCGAGAAATCAACATGAATTTGAAGAAAACCGTTCTCGGCATTGAGCTTGGCTCCACCAGAATCAAGGCTGTGCTGATTGATGAAAACCATCTTCCCATTGCCAGCGGAAGCTACGAATGGGAAAACCAGCTTGTGAACGGCATCTGGACCTACTCCATGGATGCTGTCCATACCGGCGTACAGAGCTGCTATGCAGATCTCAAGCGCGATGTCAAGGAAAAATTCGACGAAGATCTGACTACACTGGGCGCTATCGGCGTATCTGCCATGATGCACGGCTATCTTCCCTTTGATGCCGAAGGCAAGCAGCTGGCTGAATTCCGCACCTGGCGCAACACCATCACCGGTCCTGCCGCCGAAAAGCTCACCGCAGAGCTGGGCTTCAATATTCCCCAGCGCTGGAGCATTGCCCACCTGTATCAGGCTATCCTGAACGGTGAAGCTCATGTACCCGAAATCGCCCGCCTAACCACACTGGCAGGCTATATCCACTACCTGTTCACCGGCCTTCATGTGATGGGCATCGGCGAAGCCTCTGGTATGTTCCCCATCGACAGTGAAAAGATGGACTTCGATCAGGCTATGGTAGAAAAGTTCGATGCGCTTTCCGGCCAGAGCTGGAAGCTCAGAGATATTCTTCCCAAGGTTCTCAAGGCTGGCGAATTTGCAGGTACCCTCACAGAGGAAGGTGCCCTGTTCCTTGATCCCACCGGTATGCTTCAGGCCGGTATTCCGGTTGCCCCCTGCGAAGGCGATGCCGGAACCGGTATGGCTGCCACCAATTCTGTCCGCGTCCGCACCGGCAATGTCTCCGCCGGTACCAGCGACTTTGCCATGATCGTTACCGATCACGCACTGGGCGTACACCGTGAAATCGACATGGTCACGACTCCCGCAGGTCTCCCCGTTGCCATGGTACACTGCAACAACTGCACCTCCGATATCAATGCTTGGGTCGAACTGCTTTCTCAGTTTGCCGAAGCTATCGGTGCACCGCAGGACAAGGGTGCCCTGTTTACCCTGCTGTTCAAGAAAGCTCTGGAAGGCGATACTGACTGCGGCGGACTTCTGAGCTATAACTACTTCTCCGGTGAAGGTGTCACCGATCTGGATGAGGGTCGTCCCTTCTTTGCCCGCACCCAGAATTGCAGCTTCACTCTTGCCAACTTTATGCGCACTCACCTTCTGTCTGCACTCTCTACGCTGAAAATCGGTCTGGATATCCTGACCAAGGAAGAAAATATCGCTGTGGATAAGCTGTACGGTCATGGCGGCTTCTTTAAGACCCCCGGTGTCGGTCAGCGGATGCTCTCTGCTGCTGTTGGCGCTCCCGTATCCGTGATGGAAACCGCCGGAGAGGGTGGCCCCTACGGTATGGCTCTGCTGTGCGCCTACATGATCTGGGGTGCAGAAGGCGAAACGCTGGAAGACTATCTGGATGAAAAGGTCTTTGCCTCTGCCAAGTCCTCCACCCTGATGGCTGAGGAAGCCGACATTGCCGGCTTCAATTCCTTCCTCGCCCTTTACAAGAAGGCACTTCCCATGGAGAAGGCCGCAATTGAGGTGCTGTAAATGCTGGAAGAACTGAAAAAACAAGTACTGGAAGCCAACCTTCTGCTTCCGAAGCACGGTCTCATCACCTTCACCTGGGGCAATGTCTCCGGCATCGACCGCGAAAGCGGCCTTGTGGTCATCAAGCCCTCCGGCGTATCCTATGACGGCATGACGGTAGAGGATATGGTCGTTGTCGATCTGGACGGAAATGTGGTGGAAGGCAAATGGAAGCCCTCCAGCGATACGCCTACCCATGTGGCACTGTACAAGGCCTTCCCGAACATCGGCGGCGTTGTGCACACCCACTCCCGCTGGGCAACCACCTTTGCACAGGCCGGTATGGCAATTCCTCCCATGGGTACAACCCACGCTGATTACTTCTATGGTCCTATCCCCTGCACCCGCCCCATGACAGCGGAAGAAATCGCAGGAGCTTACGAGAAGGAGACCGGCAAGGTTATCATTGAGGCCTTTGAAGGCGTGAATCCTGATGATGTACCCGGTGTTGTGGTATACAGCCACGGCCCGTTCGCATGGGGCACCGATGCACTCAATGCGGTACACAATGCCGTTGTCATGGAAGAAGTCGCCTTTATGGATTGGCACGCTATGACCATCCATCCAGAGCTTGGCAATATGCAGCAGGAGCTTATGGATAAGCACTATCTGCGCAAGCACGGCAAAAACGCCTATTACGGGCAGAATTAACGAACAATTTTACACTGGGACACTGCAAAAGGTTCATTTTTGAAAAAAGTCATTATAACGGTAATTCCCGACAAAAGTGGCATAAAATGGCCGCTTTTGTCGGGAATAAATTTAACGGCTTCGAAACTCAAGAATTTCTTTTTCGTTGCCGTTTTTAAGGAACTGTGGTATAATAATTGCTGACGCAATTATTATACCATTCGCTTTTGCCTCATGGTATAATAATTGCTGACGCAATTATTATACAAAAATATGCGCCATTTTCTCGCCCCTTGCGGGGCAATCGAAAATGATGCGCAATTATACCATTCGCTTTCGCTTCATGGTATAATGAACATAATTTCGGGAATTATG
>JAZRZL010000007.1:0-3127 GCA_045601345.1 Faecousia sp.
AATGCCACACGGCTTGCTTTAGGGAGGATTTTACGCCTCCTTGGTTGTTGTCCGCTTTTTTGTGATTTTTAATATATAGCCTACTTTATGAAATAATGGGGCTGCCTCAAAATGCCGTTTTCGCATTTTGAGACAGCCCCCTTAGCGCGGGCTATGTTAGGAAGGTTTCCGCAGCTGCTAACTTAACGCCATTCAGTTCTCCTGTCCCCTGTCCTCCACACATTTTGTGCAATCTCCTTGAAAGATGCTATTTTTTGTGGTAGAATAAGATGAAAAAGTATAAGGAAATAATCTTATCCTGTTAAAAAGGAGTTTTTGATATGCAGTATGCAACCACAGTGAATGAAATTCTTAACGCTGTTAATCCTCGCCCGTTGGATGGAGACAGTCAATTTTATGTAGAAACCATGGAGGCTCGTACCGGGAATCCCTGCATTTCCCCGATTCAGGATATTATGGATGTCTGCAAGTCCCCGCAAGAGCAAAATGCCATGCTGCTTCTTGGGCACAGAGGCTGCGGAAAGAGCACGGAGCTAAACAAAATGTCCGTTCAACTGGAGCAGGAGGGTTATCCGGTCTATACCGTTTATTGCGAAAAAGAGCTTGACCCCCTGAATATGGAATACACGGACATCCTGATTCTCATGGGCGATGCACTTTTACAGCTTGCAGAGCAGAAGCATATCGCGCTTGCTTCCTCTCTGATCTCCAATGTTCACAGCTTCTGGCGCACCGCAATGGAAGAGGAAAAAATTGTGGAAAGCGGCGTGGACACCGAAGGCAGTGCCGGCCTGAATGCCCTGTTTGTTCAAATCAAAGGCATTCTGAAATTTAATGCCAGCCGCCGCACCATATGGCGTACAACCGTGGAGCGCAAATCCTCGGAATGGCTCAACCTTCTGGGGCAGGTGATTGCTGCCATTTCGGAGGTCACGGGCGGAAAGCAGCCTGTGCTGATTTTTGAAGACTTAGATAAGCTGGAGCCGGAGGCTGCATGGCGGGTTTTCTCCAACTATTCCAAAAATCTTTCCAGTCTTCCCAGCCCGGTGATTTATACATTCCCCATTGCACTTTATTTTAGCCCTAAATTTACTGCGATTGACGGATTTTTCAAATATTATACACTGCCAATGATTAAAGTTCATGAGCAAAACGGTGAGCGCTGTGATGAGGGCTTTGATACGATCCGGGATATCATTCGAAAAAGAATGAATCTTGAGCTGTTTCAGGGAGATTTGCTCGATACGATTATTGAAAAAACCGGCGGCTCTCTTCGGAATTTGTTTAACGTGATTGAGAATGCAGGGAAGCTGGCAAGAAGAAGAGGAAGCGGGACGATTGAGCAAAGCGATGTAAATTATGCCCTCACAACGCTGAAAAGCGACATTACGCGCCGACTAGATGACAATTATTACGATTTTCTGGCGGAAATTGCAAATGGTCAGCACGAAAAAATAACGATGAAGGAAAAGCTTCTGGATATGCTGCAAGCCGGTGCTGTTCTGGAATACAACGGCAAGCGCTGGCATGATGTGCACCCGCTGGTGAAGGATTTCCTTGCGGAACAAAATCTACTGTAAAAGGATGCGGCAGAATATGATGGATAACCGGGAAGCCTATCAGGATTTGGATTGGGTGATAGAAAAATCGAATCATGGCTTCTTTCTGCTGATTGCCTCCCCCGAAATGCAGCGGCAGGCGGCGGCACACTATGCCGATGCTCCTGTTCGCGTATATGATTGCCTGAAGCATACGGAGGGAAATCCCATCATTGACCTGTCCGACTGGGTGGAGGAAGCGCCCGCAAGGGCTTATTTTGTGCTGAATCTGCAAGCGCCGCTTGCCGAGGATAAGGAATGCTATCGGCTGAATTTCCTCCGGGATCACTTAGATCGGCTGAAGGTCAATCTGATTTTCTGTGTGACCGAGTACGCGGAAAACCGCCTGAACCGGATGGCATTGGATTTTTATTCCTTTATCCAATTTAAAATTGCTATGGAGGAGGAAGCTCCTGCGCCGCAATTGCAGGAAGCATATTCTCCCATAGATGAAAGCATCGGTGTTGCCCCGCCGGAAATCGTCCTGAACGGGGACAAAATCCAATGGCTCTCCAAGGGTCTGGCCTATACCAATCAGGCGCTCATCTGGAAGGAGGCCGGTGCCTATCAGGATGCCGCCACCTACCTGTTGGCTGCACTGAAAATCAAGGAGAACTATCTGGGAAATGAGCACCCGGATGTGGCTGTAACCTGCGAACATCTGACTGACGTTTATACTGATCTGGGAGAATACGAGGAAGCACTCTTTTTTGGTTATAAGGCTCTGGCCATTCGTGAAAAGAGCTTCGGCACCGATCATCCGCGAACCGCTGAAATATATGACGATATTGGCTGCGTGTATTGGTACTTGAGCGATTACAACCAGGCACTTTTCTTCCATGAAAAGGCACGGGTAATCAGAGAACAAGCGCTGGGTACCGATCACCCCGAGACCGCCATCACGTACAATAACATTGGCTTGGTCTATCAGGACAAGGGCGACTTGGACAAGGCTTTGGAATTCCATCAGAAAGCCATGAAAATTAACGAGGCAAAGCTTGGTACAGACCATCCCTCTACTGCCACCACTTATAATAACATTGGTGTCTTGCAATACGAGGCAGGAAATTATCAGGATGGGTTGGATTATTTGCTCCATGCGTTCCGGATTTATATCAAGAAGCTGGGCATGGAGCATCCATCCACCAAATCTACACACCGCTCGCTGCAAGATTGTTATTTAGCCGCCCATCCCGATGGGGAACCTTTTGAAGACTGGCTCCCCCGGCAGCTTGACCCGGAAGTAAGGGAAATTTACCTTACCTAAAAACTCAACAATAATTGGAGAAGCATACCGTTAAGAAGATGGCCGGAAAAGATATAAATTTCGAGGCATTTCGTTCGAAGGATGCCGCGATTTCTGCTTGCGCCAGCGTCACAATCCAACCAACGCCACGGTAATGGAATGCGTAAATAAAGGGCACCTCTCATGATTCTTCGCGGGCGAATCTGCGGGTCTTATTGCCGTCAGATTCAATAAAAATCTTGAAAATACGTCAAGTATTCCCTGCGATTTTTATTGAATCTGA
>JAZRZL010000008.1:0-18007 GCA_045601345.1 Faecousia sp.
CGTTAGGTTGACGGCATTGCCCCGCTGGGGAAGGTGCCGCCCGCAGGCGGCGGATGAGGTCTATCTTTTAAGACGGAGTGCTTTCTATGTTAGGAAGGTTTTCTGTTTTGGCAGTGCATCCAATGACCTCATCAGTCTCGCTTCGCTCGACAGCTTCCCTAAAGGGGAAGCCTTGGCTTTTACCGCCATTGGGAACGGTTCGTTTGTTCATAATTTGTTTACTCATTTAATTACCGTGCTGCGAATAGAAATGTTCTCTTCGTGTTTGACAGCGTTTTTTATTTCACCGTATCTCATAAGGGTACCTCTCATTATGGGTGCGATCCCGGTATAAGAGCATAGAGTGAAAATATAAAAAGGCAGTAGTATCCCAAGCGAGAACTACTGCCTTCTTATATTGGTTTTTACTGTCTTTTTTGAAAAAGTGGGAGCTTAGCCAAACACGGCCAGCAGGAAGCCAGCAGCGATGGCGGAACCGATAACGCCTGCCACATTGGGACCCATGGCGTGCATCAGCAGGAAGTTGGAAGGATTGTACTTCTGGCCTTCGACCTGAGAGACACGGGCTGCCATAGGAACGGCGGAAACACCGGCAGAACCGATAAGGGGGTTGACCTTCTTGCCGGTCAGAGCGCACATGACGTTGCCGCCCAGCAGGCCGCCAACGGTGGAGATGCCGAAAGCAACCAGACCGAGGATGACGATCTTGATGGTTTCCCAGCGCAGGAAGTTGGAGGCAACCATGGTAGCACCAACAGAGGTAGAGAGCATGATGGTGACGATGTTCATCAGAGCATTCTGTGCCGTGTCGGAAAGACGGTCAGTTACGCCGCATTCACGGAAGAGGTTGCCAAGCATGAGGCAGCCGATCAGCGGAGCGGTGGAGGGGAGAAGCAGGATAACAAAGATGGCAACCACGATGGGGAAGATGATCTTCTCGGTCTTGGTGACCTCGCGGGTCTGAACCATCTTGATCTTGCGGTTTTCCGCAGTGGTGCAGAGCTTCATGAGAGGGGGCTGAATCAGGGGGATCAGAGCCATGTAGGAGTAAGCCGCAATGGCAATGGCACCCAGAAGCTCAGGAGCCAGCTTGTTGGTCAGGAAGATTGCGGTCGGGCCATCCGCGCCGCCGATGATGCCGATGGAGGCAGCCTGCGGGCCGGTGAAGCCGAGGACAATCGCGCCAATGAAAGCAACAAATACGCCAAGCTGTGCGGCAGCGCCGAGCAGCAGGCTCTTGGGGTTGGAAATCAGGGGTCCGAAGTCGGTCATGGCACCAACACCCATGAAGATCAGGGAGGGGTACAGACCGGCTTTCACGCCGATGTAGAAGATGTCTAATAGGCCTGCATTGGACAGGATATAACCAAAGCTGTGATAGTAGGGGCTGGAGTGATTCAGAAATGCCTCCCACAGCTCGGGATGGTACATGGCGTTGGTGGCATTCAGCTCAGGGCTGAGGCCGGGGAAATAGCTGATATTGGCCAACAGGCAGCCAAAGGCAATACCGACCAGCAGCAGGGGTTCAAACTTCTTGACAATGCCAAGATACAGAAGCACGCAGGCGATGACGACCATAATCAGGTTCTGCCAGCCGCCGGCAGCGAGAAAACCGCCAAAGCCGGATTCCTTGGCAAGCTTACCAATGGTCTCGCCGATATTAAAAGCAAGGATATTCATACGCACCCTCCTTATGCCAGAACGACAAGAGGAGCACCCGTATCAACCGTAGCACCGACGTTCACTGCGACCTGAGCAACAGTGCCGTCACGCGGGGCAAGAATTTCGTTTTCCATCTTCATGGCTTCCAGAACGACCAGAATATCGCCGGACTTGACAGCAGCGCCCTGAGAGACACAGACCTTCAGGATGTTGCCGGGCATGGGAGCATTGACTGCTTCACCGGCTGCCAGATTCACAGCAGCGGGGGCAGCAGCAACGGGAGCCGGAGCAGCTGCGGGAGCAGCAACAGGAGCGGCTGCAGGTGCAGCGGCCGGGGCGTAGGCTTCATATTCATCGACCAGCATGGCCTTGCCAGCTTCGACTTCAACTTCATAGGTTCTGCCCTTGAGAGTTACCTTATATTTCATCTTATTTTACCTCCCGAATGGATTTGAAGCGCAGCTCATTGAGCGGCTTTTGCAGTCTATTCGCAACAATGGCCATAATCATGGCAGCATCTTTTTCATCAGTGTCATAGAGCTTGATTTCACCAGCGCTGCCGGGGGCAAGCTTGCTGGCAGCAGTAGCGGGGGCAGCGGCCTCTTTCGCCTTCACAGCCGTATCGGCTGCGGCCTTTTTGGCCTGAGAGGCAACCATGATCTTGCCGGTGAGCATAACAACAAACATCAGCAGGATCAGGCCGAAGAATACGACCAGATATCCGACAAAGCCGACCAGCAGGGATTCGACGAAGCTGATATCGACCATGCTTTCATTGACTAAGAATAACATACTCTGTCCTCCTTATGCTTCTTCGATGCAGTAGACAGCCACGTTTTCTTCCTTTGCCTTGCGCTTTTCAAAGAATTCTCTGGCCTGCTTGGGATAGCAGATATAGCTCATGATATCCTCTTCGCTGCGAGCCAGATCGCCCAGTTCTTCCTTTGCCTTGGCAAAGTCTTCGCCGGTGCGCTTGGCATCCTCAATGCGGCAGTCGATGGGCTTGCCGCCAACGCCGAGGATCTTATCCTGCAGCTCCTGGCTCACAGGAGCGGGAGCAATGCCGTATTCGCCCTTGAAGTAGTTCTTTACTTCGTTGGAAATCTGCTTGTAGCGCTCGCCCAGCAGAACATTGGTAACAGCCTGATTGCCGACCATCTGGCTCAGCGGGGTGACCAGCGGGGGATAACCCAGATCCTTGCGGACAGCGGGAATCTCAGCCAGAGCAGCATCAAACTTATCCATGGACTTCATATCGGTGAGGTTGGCGATCATGTTGGAGAGCATACCGCCGGGAACCTTGTAAACCAGAGCCTGCGCATCGGTGGCCATGCTCTTGGGGTTCAGGGTGCCGTTGTCAATGTACTTCTGCTTGATGGGCTTGAAGTAATCGTTGACCTTGTTGATGATATCTTCCTTCAGGCCGCAGTCGATGCCATACTGCTGCATCGCATAGAACATGGTCTCGGCTGCGGGCTGGGAGGTACCGTTGGAGAAGCAGGAGGTGGCGCAGTCGATAACATCCACACCGGCTTCGATTGCCTTGGTGATGGTCATGTAGGCCATACCAGTGGTGCAGTGGGTGTGCAGGATGACGGGCATATTGCCAACAGCCTGCTTGATGCCGCGGATAAGGTTCTCTGCCTCATAGGGGCTCATGGTACCGGCCATATCCTTCAGGCAGATGGTCTCAAAGCCCATAGCCTTGAGCTTCTTGCACATCTCGATATACTTTTCAACGGTATGCACCGGACTCTGGGTGTAAGAGATGCAGCCGGAGGCAATGACCTGGCGGCCATACTTCTTGGAGTAAGTTTTGACAGCCTTGAGGGCGGTTTCCAGATTGCGGAAATCGTTCAGAGCGTCAAAAATACGGATGATGTCGATGCCGTTCTTGATGGACAGCTCAACGAACTTTTCTACCACGTCATCATGGTAGTGCTTGTAGCCCAGAAGGTTCTGGCCACGGAGCAGCATTTGCAGCTTCGTGTTGGGCATATGCTTCTTGATGTTGCGCAGTCTTTCCCAGGGATCCTCGCCCAGATAACGCAGGCAGGAATCGAAGGTTGCACCGCCCCAGCACTCTACGGAGTAGTAGCCTGCCTTATCCATGGTGGACAGGATATCCTCATAGTCGGCATAGGGGAGACGGGTAGCCATCAAAGACTGGTTTGCATCACGAAGGACGGTTTCGGTAATCTGTACCTTTCTCATAATGAATCCTCCATCTTTTTCATGCGCCCGAAAAAGCGCTTATCAATATTGTCGGGGCAGTCCCGCCTGAGAATTACAGGGAGGGGCCTGCGCTGACCAGAGCCTTACCGGCCTCATTGCCTTCGTACTTTGCGAAGTTCTTGATGAAGCGGCCGGCAAGATCCTTTGCCTTCTCTTCCCAAACGGAAGGATCGGCATAGGTGTCTCTCGGGTCGAGAATTTCGGTAGCAACGCCATTGAGCTCGGTGGGAACCTCAAGATTGAAGTAGGGGATCTTCTTGGTGGGAGCGCCCTTGATATCGCCGTTCAGGATCGCGTCGATGATGCCGCGGGTATCCTTAATGGAGATACGCTTGCCGGTGCCGTTCCAGCCGGTGTTGACCAGATATGCCTTCGCGCCGGAAACCTGCATTCTCTTGACCAGCTCTTCTGCATACTTGGTAGGATGCAGTTCGAGGAAGGCCTGACCGAAGCAAGCGGAGAAGGTGGGGGTAGGCTCGGTGATGCCGCGCTCGGTGCCGGCCAGCTTTGCGGTAAAGCCGGACAGGAAGTAGTACTGGGTCTGCTCCGGGGTCAGGATGGAGACGGGAGGCAGAACGCCGAAGGCATCAGCGGACAGGAAGATGACATTCTGTGCAGCGGGTGCAGCAGAGACGGGGCGAACGATCTTTTCGATGTGGTTGATGGGGTAGGAAACGCGGGTGTTCTCGGTAACGGACTTGTCGGCGAAGTCGATCTTGCCGTTCTCGTCCAGAGTAACATTCTCCAGCAGCGCATTGCGCTTGATGGCGTTGTAGATATCGGGTTCGGAATCCTTATCAAGGTTGATGACCTTGGCATAGCAGCCGCCCTCGAAGTTGAAGATACCCTTGTCGTCCCAGCCGTGCTCGTCGTCGCCGATGAGGAGTCTCTTGGGGTCGGTCGAGAGGGTGGTCTTGCCGGTGCCGGACAGGCCGAAGAAGATGGCGGTGTTTTCGCCGTTCATGTCGGTGTTGGCGGAGCAGTGCATAGCGGCAATGCCCTTCAGGGGCAGGTAGTAGTTCATCATGGAGAACATACCCTTCTTCATTTCGCCGCCGTACCAGGTGTTGAGGATAACCTGCTCACGGGAGGAGATGTTGAAGGCAACGCAGGTCTCACTGTTGAGGCCGTATTCCTGATAGTTCTCGACCTTGGCCTTAGAAGCGGTGTAAACCACAAAATCAGGCTCAAAGCTTGCCAGCTCTTCTTCCGTGGGCATGATGAACATATTCTTTACAAAGTGTGCCTGCCATGCGACTTCCATGATGAAGCGGATTGCCATGCGGGAATCCTTGTTGGCACCGCAGAAAGCGTCCATGACAAACAGACGCTTGCCGGACAACTGCTGCTGTGCCAGCGTCTTCATGGCCTTCCAGGTCTCTTCGCTCATGGGATGGTTGTCGTTCTTGTACGCATCGGAAGTCCACCAAACGGTGTCCTTGGAGTTCTCGTCCATGACAATATACTTGTCTTTGGGCGAACGGCCGGTGTAGATACCGGTCATAACGTTGACAGCGTCGAGTTCACTGAGCTGACCCTTATCAAAGCCGGTCAAGTCGGACTTCATCTCTTCTTCAAAGAGAAATTCATAAGAGGGATTGCGGATGATCTCGGTGGCACCGATGATGCCGAGCTTTTCAATGCCATAGGTTTCCATAAAATAGTTCCTCCTGAAACAAAAATATTACTAAAAGGCTTTCTGCAAACCGCAAAATGCTCAAAACAGTTCTTTTCGACTTGCGCGAAAACCAAATCTCACCACATATAATATAGCATAAAAGCCTTGAAATTACTATAGGTAAATCTGACAGCCCTACCCTATGTTTTCTGCTGAAATATGGCAATTTTTTATACATTCCTTCGGCTATGTCCAACTTTTTTTAATTTCCTTGTTTGTTTTTCCGGGACACTTGATTTTTTTTCGTTTATATAGTAATATGCCTACAGAATATGCTGAAGGAGGTCGATGGAATGAATCAATGGGAACGCCGTTGGGGCAGAATGTATCTGCTGCCCCTGCTGTTGGCTCTGACCGGTCTGGCGTTTCTGCCGCTGGAATGGGTACTGCGGCTGGAGGACTTTGATGCGTTCTTAGAACTGAAAAATACCATGCTTCATACTGCTGTCATTGTTGTCTACCCAATCACGTTAATGTTTTTGTACATTTTTCGGATTTCTCCAAAGACAGCGAGAATTTTTTCCTTTGTGTCTCTAGGTCTGGCACTGGTTCATCTGAGCCTGGTTATCTACTGCGCGAAGCATCCAGATGGTTCCTTTCTGATTTGGGTTCCCGGTCAATCTCTTATTGCCCATGTGCGCTCACTCAAAGAGGCAAAAACGGCGCAGAATATTCTGCTCACCTTTTCTGATATTTGCTTCCTACTCACCAATCTGACAGCGGTAGGTACCTGCTTGGTCTATGCTTCTGTGAAAACCCGCTCCGATGCCCGCAATGCAGAATTTGACCGCAAAAATTCCTTTGTCGCCCGCCGCTATGCCCGCGAAGAGCTGCAAAAGGCAAAGGAAGCCAACCACATCGACGAGCCTACCCGTCTGGTCGAAGTTCCGCCCGAATACGCCTCTAAATCTGAGTAACAGTTGATAGCTAAACAATAAAGCTGGAAACAGGAGGAATTTCCTGTGAAATTCTTTCGTATTGCGTCTCATATCCCGGGATTGAGCATGGATGTGGGTAGCATCTTAGCCGGAAGCCTGTTTCTTTTCAGAGCCTTAGGTATATTGCCGCCAATGATTTTTGGAATTGGCTATGTCTGCATGATTTTCATTGTGATTTTGTGCAAAATGGAACGAGTTCATCTGTTCTCAGAGCATGAAGTGACGATGTTTACGCAAGATTATGACAAAGGAACAGAAGCAATGATGCAGTTCTATGCTGCACCGGGAGAGGAAGCGGATTTCATTGATGGACTTACTTCAGCCTTGTTTCAGCCTCACCCGAAAACATATCGCCATCGCACACTCCCGCGGGAGGCTCTGCGTTCATTTAGCTTTTATCCCATAACAAGCCGGATTGACCTGATTGTTATTGAGCTTGCGAATTGCAAGATGCGCAACGGTCAGCGCCTTGTTCCATTCATCCTTAAAAACCGTCACCATGTCCTTTGCATTTTCACTACGATCGGTTTATCGCTCCGGTATCGTGAGCTTCTTGAAAACTATTTTGCAAACAAAACACAAACGAACTATTAGGTAAGCTACAAATTAAAAATTAATAAGGACTGATCTCTACCCTTGATATGCAGGGAATCACTTTACATTATTCTACGTATTATTAATCATCTCTCAGGGGGGATTATTTCTATTATTCTGTTGATTTTATTCTCCAAACGTGTATAATTCAAATTGTGAGCAAACATTAACGCTGTAATTAGGAGGTAACAATTCAATGACAACAAGAATTGAGGTTTCCAAAGAATTGTTAAATTGGATTGCCACAAAAGTTCGTATTGATTTATTGCCAAATTCGACAATAAGTCAATTAAATGCATGGATAAGTGGAGAAAAAGTTCCCACCTTTAATCAAATTGAAGAGGTAAGTAAAAAAACAGGCATTCCGTTAGGCTATTTCTTTTTGGAGACACCACCCTTAGAGGATTTATCTCTCATTGATTATCGAACAGTAGACAGCTTAGAATTATCTAATCCAAGTCGAAACCTTGTTGATACCATACATGACATGGAACAAATCCAGGATTGGATGAGAAATCAATTAACTGAAGACAGTTCTATTCCCCTGCAATTCGTTGGTGCCATGCAAGACGAAAACTCTGTGGAAATTTTTGCGCAGTATGTCCGTTCTATTTTGGAAATCCGACTTAATTGGTTTGAAGATACAAAAACGCAAGAACAGTCTTTTAACACAATCCGTTCTGCTATAAGTAACGCAGGAATTCTCGTCATGATGAACGGAATTGTTGGTAGCAATACACATCGTCCGTTAAGTATTGACGAATTTCGTGCATTTGCATTGGTCGATGCATACGCTCCGCTTATCTTTATTAATACAAACGACTCTATAAATGGACGTTTGTTTTCTTTATTACACGAAGTAGCTCACATTTTTATTGGTGAAAATAGTCTATTTAATGATCGATTTAGTACTGCAGGACGAGTAAGAAAGAAAGAAACACTTTGCAATGCGGTTGCTGCCGAAATACTGGTTCCACAAAAATCTTTCTCTGACAAGTGGAAAGAGCATATGCACGAGGATGATGAACAAATTATTGAAGAATTAGCTCGATATTACAAGTGTGGAAGAACGGTGATTGCACGAAAAGCTCTTGACAATAACTTTATTGATTATGTAATCTATAATAAAACAGCAAAAGAAGCAGTAGAAATCTATAATGAACGGCGGCAGGCTCTGAAAGAACGCGGGAACAGCGGAGGAGATTTCTATAATACTCTTGCAAGCCGAATTGATAAACGGTTCTTATTTACGCTTGCCAATAGTGTATACACTGGAAAAACAATGTATTCTGATGCATTTCGTTTCACCAATACAAATCGTACCACATTCACAAACTTAATTAAAAACGTGGGGGTAGTGAATAATGCGTGAAGAGATATTTATTATAGACGCAAACTCGCTCATTACACCTCACTTGAATTATTATCCTTTTGACTTTGCGCCTGGTTTTTGGGAACAAATGGAGCAAAACATTTTGTCAGGGAAAATCGTAATTCTTGATATGGTAAAGAATGAAATCCTCCAAGGCGATGATGCTCTTTCAAAATGGATGGCCAAATTATCAATACAAACTATTCTCGATCGGAGAGAACCTAGTATTCTTAAATACTATCAAAGGATTCTTCGGTATATTCAAGCCAACGAGTGTTATAAGCCGCAAGCTCTTGCAGAATGGTCAAGAAATACAGTTGCAGATCCATGGCTCATTGCAGCTGCAAAAACTCATGGCTATACAATTATTACTTTTGAAGTTCATAATAATGGACTCAGTCATAGAAATCCCAGCAAAAATGCAAAGATTCCTGATGTCGCACAAGAATTTGGCGTTAAGACAGAGACACTATTCTATATGATGAGAGAACTTAGATTCTTTCTTGGGTAATAGGAATTATATTTGTTGTTCAAATTATGATAAATTGAATACAGAAGAAAATTCTCAATTCCGCAGAGGTGTTTTATCATGGTACTTGAAAACAAATTGGGAATCACAAATTCTACTGGCCTCGCACGTGAGGAAGAACGAATCAGCAAAAAGAAAGCACTGGCGCTCTTTGAAAACGGAATGCTTGAGACGCTGGAAGTCGGTAAATTTTCTTCTCTCAGCGCGATTCACAGATTCTTATTCGATGAGATTTACTTTTTTGCCGGTGAAATCCGGACAGTGAACCTTGCAAAAGGGAGCTTCCGTTTTGCACCCGTTATGTACTTGCAGGCAACTCTTGAAAATATTGATAAAATGCCGCAATCCACTTTTGATGAAATCGTGGAGAAATACGTTGAAATGAATGTCGCACATCCCTTCCGGGAGGGCAATGGGAGAAGCGCACGAATCTGGCTTGACCAAATGTTCAAGGCAGAGCTTCGGAAGGTCGTTGACTGGCGCATGGTCGATAAAGAAGATTACCTTCTTGCTATGGAGCGCAGCCCAATCCGGGATATTGAGATCAAGCACATCCTGCAAAAAGCTTTGACAGATGACATTGACAGCCGCGAAGTCTATAGGAAAGGCATTGATCATAGCTATTATTACGAGGGCTATACTGCTTTTAAAACAGAAGAAATGTAAATCAATGTAACGGTTGACAAGTAAACAGAACTGTGCTATACTAACTGCACTTCATACAGGAAAACGCAATGACGGAAAAGAGTACCATCGGACGCGATACGCAGAGAAGAGGCGGATGCTGCAAGCCTTTGTATCGGCCGGTGCGAAGCAGTTCCCGAGCGGCGAGACCCAAAGGATGCCTCCAAGTAGGTCTCGACGGGATATCCCCCGTTAGAAAGGATGCCGGTATGCTGGTACCGGGACGAGTGCGGGTTTTACCCGAATTCAGGTGGTAACACGGATTTTGTCCGCCCTGAGCCTTTTACAGGCGCAGGGCGTTTTCTTTTCCCCGTATGACCAATCCAATGCTGTGAAAGGAGCAAATTCTATGGCAAGCAAATTCTATAATCAGTCAAAAAAATTGAACGAGGTATGCTATGATATCCGCGGCCCCGTGATGGATGAGGCCGAGCGAATGGAAGCGCTGGGCAGCAACATTCTCAAGCTGAACATCGGAAATCCCGCCCCCTTCGGCTTTGCCGCCCCGGACGAGGTCGTGCTGGATTTGATTTACAATCTCCGCTCCTGCGAAGGCTACTCTGATTCCCGCGGTCTGTTCTCTGCGCGTAAGGCCATCATGCAGTACTGCCAGCTCAAGCATATTCCCAATGTGGGCATTGACGATATCTTCACCGGCAACGGAGTCAGTGAGCTGATTATGCTCTCCATGCAGGCGCTTCTGGACAGCGGTGATGAGATTCTGGTTCCCGCTCCGGATTATCCCCTCTGGACTGCTGCCATTACGCTGGCAGGCGGCACCGCTGTCCACTACATTTGCGATGAGCAGGCCGACTGGTACCCGGATATTGAGGATATCCGCAAAAAAATCACGCCCAACACCAAGGGCATTGTTGTTATCAATCCAAATAACCCCACCGGTGCACTTTACCCCAGAGAGCTTCTGGAGCAGATCGTGGTACTGGCACGGGAGCATGACCTGATTCTCTTTGCTGACGAAATCTATGACCGGCTGGTTATGGATGAGCAAACCCATGTGGCGCTGGCCTCCCTTGCACCTGACCTGCTGACCCTGAGCTTCAACGGGCTGTCCAAATCCCACCGGGTTGCGGGCTTCCGCTGCGGCTGGCTGTGTCTGGCCGGTGATAAGAGCCGCGCCAAGGGCTACATTGCGGGGCTGAATCTGCTGGCAAAAATGCGCCTATGCTCCAATGTGCCCGGACAGAGCATCATTCAGACCTCCCTTGGCGGCTACCAGTCTGCCGATGAGCTGCTGATGCCCGGTGGCCGAATCTATGAGCAGCGCGAATTTATCTACAACGCGCTCAAGCAGATTCCCGGCATCAGCGTGGTCAAACCTACCGCTGCCTTCTACATCTTCCCGAAGGTCGATATAGCAAAATTCAACATTCACAGCGATGAGCAGATGGCACTCGACCTTCTCAAGCAGGAAAAGATTCTGGTCACCGCCGGTACCGGCTTCCACTGGCCGGAGCAGGATCATTTCCGCATTGTCTATCTTCCTAATCTTGAGGCACTGTCCAAGGCCACGCGAAAGCTGGAGCGCTTCTTCGGCAGCTACCATCAGGCATAAATTTCAGAGGAGGAATCCAAATGAAAAAAGTATTGCTCATCAATGGCTCTCCCCACAAGGATGGAAATACCGCCGTTGCATTAAATGAAATCGCCGCACAGCTCGAGCTGCACGGCGTTTCATCGGAAGTATTCTGGATCGGTACTGCGCCGGTTCAGGGCTGCCTCGGCTGCGGCGGCTGCCGGAAGGGTGGCTGCATTATGGCAGAGGATGTGAATCTGGCAGCGGGGAAAATGAAAGAGGCAGACGGCCTGATCGTCGGCTCCCCTGTCTACTATGCAGGCCCTAACGGTGCGCTTTGCGCCTTCCTTGATCGCCTGTTTTTCGCCCACGGCGGCGAATTTGACGGCAAGCCTGCCGCCTGCGCGGTGGTATGCCGCAGAGGCGGCGCAAGTGCGGCCTTTGATCGGCTGAACAAGTATTTCACCATCAGCAATATGCCAGTCGTACCCAGTCAGTATTGGACGATCCTCCATGGCAGAGCACCCGGCGAAGCTATGCAGGATGCAGAGGGTCTGCAAATCATGCGCACCCTCGCAGATAATATGGTATGGATGCTGAAAAATCTTCCTGCGCCTCCAAAAAGAGAGGAAAAAATCGCCACAAGCTTTATTCGCTGATGTCTCAAAACCAGTGTGTCAAAACGCCAATTTTGACACACTGTCGTTTTTTTGTTTACAAAGTGTTCAAAATATAATATACTAATATAAAAGGTGGCAAAGCCATGAAATCAAATTGCCATGAAATTGCATCCAAATCGGAATCTTTTTAGAACAAATAAAGGCAGAAATTTGGACATTTTTCACAAAAAACGCAAAATATTTCCCCAATACTATTGAAATAATAGATTGGCAGTTGTATAATATACACGGCTATCTGCAACTATGATACACAGTATATCTTGAAAGGCAGGGTGAGGGAGTTTTGAACAAGGAAACGGTAAGACCTCAAATCACGGCATATGAAAGTATTTTGTTGATCTTTTCGGAACTGGTAAAAAAGGGGAAGGCTGTATTATGCCAGGACACCTTAGTGCCCCGTTTATACCGTTTTAGAAATAAGGAGAAAACAAACGTACTTTTTGAAGATATTGCGTTTAAAAATCATATGGATACGATTACCTCACTTGATGTGGAGGATAGTCTTAGTAAACTGCAAACTTACGGTGCAATAGGCAGACTAAATCCAGCATATGAAAAACTCGTTATTTATATCAGCCGTGAAGAAGCCGAGAGCTTTATACAATCTTTTGATAAGCGATTTGTTACCGCCGCAGAGGAGATAAGCGAGGCATTTTAACAATGACAGAGTTAAAAGAGAAAAAGAGCTATAAAGAAATATCAAAGGATATTGACAATTTTGTAGAAGCAAAATTAAGTGGATATCATACAATAGGGATTGAGGCTAAAACCATTCACGATCCAATTTGGGGTTCAACAGAATATAGTGAATGGGAAATGCAAATCATAGATTCTCCGCTTATTCAGCGCTTGCGCAATATCAGTCAGGTAGGCTTAGCGGTTTTAACTTATCCGGCTGCGCGGCATTCTCGTTTTGAACACACCTTGGGTGTGGCAGCAGCCACAAAACGCTTGGTGGATAGGATAAATGTCAACTGCGACAAGTTTAAAATTAATCAGGATATTAAGAATAAACTCGTTCTTGCCGCGATTATGCACGATGTCGGACACTGCTTTTATTCACATTTATCTGAATCAATCTATGGGAATTTAAGAGACTTTGCCGAGTTACGTAAGGATATTAAAGATATTTTGGGCGTAAAACCTAAACCACATGAAATATTATCTTTACTCATTACAAACTGCGCTTCGTTTCAATCTTTCTTTTCAAATGAAGTGAACTATCCCAATAAAGCAAACCTTGACAGATTGCTTGAAGATGTTGGAAAAATAATAATCGGTGCGCAGATTATTGATGGAAATACAATCGAAAGCTACCAAACGTCCATTATTAATGGCTCCTTCGATGTTGACAAGCTGGATTATATCAAAAGAGATAGCTATACCGCTGGTCTGGCGCTGGACTTTGATATTGAACGCCTGTTTACAAAGATTCGTGTCCATACACTGGCAATTGATGAAAAGATTGAAAACAGACTTGTTATACAGGCAAACGGCGTAACAGCAATTGAAGAGCTGACATTCTGCAAAATCATGTTATTCAGCTACATCTATTACCGTCAGAAGGTGCTGATAACAGAAGACATTATCAAAGATTATGCACAAGCACTGTTAAAGCTTGATTTAATCAATACATATGCGGATTTTTTGAATCTGGATGAATCTGCTTTGCTGGGACTGTCAAAAGAACAAGGTGATAAAAAGCCTTTCCCGGCATATGGCAATATAAATCTGGAGCAGTTGGCAAATAATATTAAAAATCGATCGCTTCCTAAGAGATGTTTGGAGGTAAGCCAAAGTATTGTCCAGAACATCATAATAAATGATCGGGAAAAAGATACCGTATTAGAAAATCTGTTAGAGAAAATACGAAATGATCCCAGCTATGATATGCAGATGTTTGATGCGGATATCAACAACATGATTTCGTATTATACACGTTCTAACGAGAGATATATTGCGGGATTTATGTCAAGATTTGAAGGTTCGACATTCGATGATATTTTGAAAATTCGTAAGAGCATATATGATGAATTAATCAAAGTATATGAAAAGCATAGCGAAAACGTAGAATTTGATGTTTTTGATATTTATTTTGTATTCCCTCCAGTAGTATCTTACGGAACCCCGGGTGAGAAAAACGTGCTTGGCCGGGATGGAACACTGATGTCAATTAACGATTTTGTAAAGCTTGAACAATGGGCTTCCAGTTTTAACGCATATAAGTGGCGAGGATATGTTTATGTAACAAAAAAGATCAACCGCACGTATGCGCTGGATGCATGTAGAACCATCATCTTCGGAGACAAAATTGAACTAAGAGAATTAAAATCATTTCTCAAAATGTAATGATATCGGATGTCCAACCCCGGGCATCCGATTTTATCTTCATACAGTTACTTTCCGTATTGTAAAAGATATGATATACTGATACAAGGGGGGCGAGACTATGACAAAATCATCGAATCAGAAGATGAAGCTGCTTTTTGTCATGAAATATCTGCTGGAAAATTCAGATGAAGATCACCCGGTCAGCATGAAGCAGCTGCTTTCCGCCTTGGAGGCACAGGGGATTGCAGCGGAACGCAAAAGCGTGTATGACGATATGCAGGTTTTGCAGGATTTCGGTCTGGACATTGTGAAAACCGGGCGGGAATATTTTATCGGCAGCCGACAGTTTGAGCTGCCGGAACTAAAGCTTCTGGTGGACAGTGTACAGTCCTCCAAATTCATCACCCAGCGCAAGACCCTTGCCCTCATTCGGAAGATTGAAAGCCTTGGCAGCACCTATGATGCCCAGCTTCTTCAGCGGCAGGTGTATGTCAGGAACCGGGTCAAAAGCATGAACGAGAGTGTCTATTACCATGTGGATGAGATTTCCGCCGCAATCAGCCGCGACAGCGCGATTCGCTTCCACTATTTTGAATACACCGTGCAGAAGGAGCGCAGGTTCCGTAAGGATGGCGCTTTCTATGAGGTCAGCCCCTATGCGCTTATTTGGGACGATGAAAACTACTATCTTCTGGCATGGGATCATGCTGCCGCCATGCTCCGGCACTACCGGGTAGACCGCATGGCGGACATTGAAGCCACCACAGCACCCCGACAGGGCAAGGATGTCTTTGCCAAAGTCAATATGTCCGGCTATTCCCAGCGCGTGTTCGGTATGTTCATGGGGGAGGAGGAGACCGTGCGCCTGCGTTTTCGCAATCATCTGGCCTCCGCTGTGCTCGATCAGTTCGGACGCGATGTTCTTCTGGTTCCGGATGGTGACGATCACTTTATTTTTCAGGCGCAGGCGGTTATCAGCCCCCTGTTTTTTGCATGGCTGTTTGAATTTGGCACCGAAGCAGAGCTTCTCTCTCCACCCCACGTCCGGGAGGAATACTTCCAAAGACTCCGTGACTTACTCCCCAAGTAAAAAATCGAAAGGACTGCCCCGGAAGCTCCAGACCAGTCCTTTTTGGTTTAGGGCAGCTCTAAAAATTCAGCGCGAGTCGAGCTGCGAGGGATTTTTTCGTCAGACGCAACAAAAACCGCAGGGAATACTGGATGTATTCCCGAGGATTTTTGTGAAGTATGACGGAAATAAGACCCGCAGATTCGACTGTGATGAATTTTTAGAGGTGACCTTTATTCTGTTTTCAGATAGCGCATGATCATTGTGGCAATCTGGGCGCGGGTGGCGTTGGATTTTGGAGAGAGGATGGTGTTATCGGCGGTTTTTATGCCGGTGATGAGCTGCTGCTGTGTTGCCCAAATCAGGGCATCTTTTGCGTAATGGCTCACCTGATTGCTGTCGGGGAAGTCCAATGTGCCGGTGACGGTGGGGGTATGCGCATAGCGGTAGAGGATGGCGGCAATTTGTTCGCGGGAAATATCGACGTTGGGCTTGAAGGTATGATCGTTGTAGCCGGTGACGATACCATTTTCTGCCGCCCAGAGGATGGCATTGGTGTAGTATCTGCCCGCTTCTACATCGGAGAACTGCTTCGCATTGGTGAATTCAGGCGCTCCTGCCATGCGGTAGAGGATCGTAACCAACTGACCGCGTGTGACGGTGTCATTTGGATGGAAAATGCCATCGGAGACACCGTTCATCAGCGCATTTTCAATGCAGTAGTCAATGCCGGCGTGTGCCCAGGAACCGGGTTTTGGTGCATCGGCGAAGTCCTTACTCGGGCAGCCTTCACCGCCATTGCAGACATCATCGGGGTCTTTCGCGTTACAGCGTGTACACTTTCCATTTACATAATCATGGCCGTGTGCAGCAATTTCCGCAACCTCTCTGTAATCACAGCGACTGCATTCCTTTATGAGCGTTCCGGCGGTCGTGCAGGTTGCCTCCACGCGGGTCTGTGTCAGGTTGTGTCCCAGCGCGGCAGTTTCATGATCTATATAGCTTTCGCCGCATCTGGTACAGGTATAGGTTGTATAACCACCCTCGGTGCAGGTGGGAGCAGTGATAACCGCTTTGTTGTCATGACCCAGAGCGGCAATTTCGGAAATTTCCGTATATTCACAGCGGCTGCACTCCTTTATAAGCGTTCCGGCGGTCGTGCAGGTTGCTTCCACGTGGGTCTCGATTAGCTCATGTCCCAGTGCGGCAGTTTCATGATCTATATAGCTTTCGCCGCATTGGGTACAGGTATAGGTTGTATAGCCGCCCTCGGTGCAGGTAGGGGACGTGACAACGGGCTGATAATCGTGTTCCAATTCAGCATCGGGATCGTCTGCCACCATGGTGGGACCATAGATCGTGGGATTGGCATCCCAGGTATCATAGTAGCTCAGGCCATTGACCTCAGTGGTAATTTTTTTGCCGGGGCCTTTCAGGTTGTGCAGGCCGTTTTCATCCCAACGGTGGATGGTTACGGTGTTGCCGACGATCTCAAAGGAGGTCATGGTCAGCGAATGATCCACAGGGGGATACTCGGTAATGACATCTTCCCCGTGCGAATCATGATTGAACCACACATAGCCGGTATAGCCATAGTTCATATAGGTAAAATTCAGCGTCTCCAATGTATATTCGCTCTTACTGCCGGATACGGCCACCTGAATCTGGTCTCCACGTGGCAGGAAAACGGCGGCACCGCCCAGATAGCTGTCATAGCCCCGGGCATGGTTGTGACCGAAAAGGTAAATAATATTCAGGCGCTTGGCGTATTCGTTCAGGGGATCAAAAAGGTGATGGGCATATTTGGCATCCCCCCGGCGCTGGGTGCGGGTGTTGAAATGCAGCGGGATGTGGGCAATGACAAAAATAGGATGGTCATAATGTTCCGCATCCTTTTCCGCGAGATAAGCCTCCAGCTTTTCGCCGGTACGGATAACGGTGCTGTGGCTGCTGTTGCTGCCATCCATATAATCATCCTCATTGATGACGAAGACGCTGTAGGCAGGGAAGTCATAGCCGCCGGTCTCTGCCATGCCGGGGGTATCGGCAGCATCGTGATTGCCCTGAATCAGAAGCATGGCCTCCCGGTCAAGCGCCGGGAAGCGGTTTTGCACCACATCCACCAGCGCCTGAATGCCGGTGCCGGTTTTGGTGCGGCTGGAGCTGGTGTCGGCAAAGTTGTAGTCGCCGCCGCACAGGAAGCCGTCAATTGCGCTGTAGCCCATGGCCTGTAGGGTGCGGTCAACAAAGGAGGCGCTGAAATCATACGATCCCGAATAGTCTCCATCGTCCGAATCCGCAAACGCCTGAAAATCCGAACAGGCAACGACAATCGCCCTGCTCTCCTCCGCAGCCCCGGCAGGAGGCAGCGTGCACAAAAGAATCGAAATTACCACCCAAAAAGAGAAAAACCATCGAAATCGTTTCATGATTCTGCACCTCATATGCTTTATATTGCGCGGGGTACAGCATCATCATATCATTACGCAAAAAATATTTCCATATAATTTTATTTATTTTTGGAACTTTTTTTGTTTCGTGCCGTCAAATAAACAAACCCAAAAGAAAGTCTAATGGTGGTATGTCAATAGAGAGATAGAGAATAATTTTTATTATTTTCTATCTCGAATGCCCCAAACCAGCCGAAAAAGGGTGCACTAACCAAAGCCCTGCCTACTGAAATTTTTTCAACAGGGCTTGT
>JAZRZL010000009.1:0-3352 GCA_045601345.1 Faecousia sp.
GGACTTATTGTAGAAGCATAGCGGATTTGTTATCCGCTATGCATTTTCAAGGCTCCAAAAACGCAGTATCCATGCGGCTTCCGGGGAATTCGGCCAAAGAAAAATCCGAAATTCGTTTTGCAGGTCGCCTTGTTGCCCAACATCGAGAATTCGTGATGATGGCGGGCTTTTTCGCACTTTTCACACCTTTCAGGCTTGACACAGGATAACAAATCAGCTGACGTGCGCGCCTGGCAGCATAGAAAAAATGGGGCTCTAAGTGATTTTTTTTGAAAAAAATCATTTTTTGTTGTACATTTTGCCTTCTGGGTGCTTAATAGGGTATAGACAAGCGCATGACCTGCATCGCCACAGCTCCTGTTTCACGCCGCCGCACCACCGCGCCGCCTCGCCATCGCGCTGCCGCTGCAAGCAGCCCTGGCGTGGCAAGCCGCCCCGTGCTTTTCACCAAGGACGACAACAGCGTGAGCGTGGCCTGCACCTACGACTACATGGGCCGCCGCGCCACCAAGGTGGTGACGGAAAACGGCGTTATCACCACCAGCCACCGCTTCCTCTACCGGGGCTACCTGCAAATCGCATGCTGCGACCGCAAGCGCGCCGCCCATCCCTGCCTCTGGCTCATCACCTGGGACCCGACACAAGATGTTGCCACCCGCCCCCTGGCCATCCAGAAGGACGGCACCTGGTACACCTACGGCTGGGACCTCACCAAGAACATCTGGGAAGCCTACACCACCACCGGCTACATCAGTCCCGCCTACACCTACACCGCCTACGGCCAAGTGACAGCCAGCGGTTCCATCACCCAGCCCATCCAGTGGAGCAGCGAGTACCACGACACGGAGCTCGGCCTGGTGTACTATAACTACCGCTATTATAATCCCGTTGACGGTAGATGGGTGGGGAGGGATTTTCTAGGCGAACAAGCGAGCTATAATATATACGCGTATATGTTCAATACATCTATGCACAATGCTGATTACTTGGGGTTATGGAAAATTATACGTAATCCTCAAGATGCAACTGCAAAAGCAGTCGCCGAAAGAGGTGATACATGGAAGGATTTGGCTGAAATAGTAGGATTGCTCGTTTCTGAAGCGAACGCGTGGGTCGGTGACTACACTAGACATCCCAAGTGCGGTCGCACTTATACCATACCAAATGTTATAATCGCATACTGGGTAGGGGATTGCGGCAAAATAGGCAGGTGGTGGGTTGATTGGAATTATAATAACACACAGATGAAAAAAGCCGGCTATTATGTTATAAATATCATTGCAAATGTGAATACAAATTACATTGAGCTATTAAAACAGGCAAGTAGTAATAAAACATTATTTGGAACCTATTACTGGGGACACGGAGTCTACGGGTATGATAATGATCAAGCCGAAGCACTCAAAGAGAGGGGGGGGTGTGATTCAGATTTCGAGAAATTCGAATTTTCGTATAATATGAACTTTGCCTTTGTTTTCGCATGCGATTCCATACGGGGCAAGGAGAAGATTAAATCTCTTTACTATAGAGGCTTTAAGGGAACGCTGGTGCCATGGAATCCCTGGCGTTCCATATATGAAGAACCTGCAAATTACATAAAACAATTAGAACGATTACAATATTCATTTGATATCTCTAATAAACAACATTAGGATTTGCTTGTGATGCTTATTATTTAACAAATACAATCTAAGATACATGAAGCGACAATTATTCTCCAAGCTTATACTCCAATTGATTTCGGCTTTGATGCTGACATCCTGTCATTGCTGGGTGCACTACGCTGTAGAGAATCGCACGAAGGATGTATGTACAGTATCGTGTGATGGCAATTCATGGAGTCTAAAACCGGGAGAAAAGATTTGGTGCGGGAAAGGTTGGTCTCCTTATGGAAGGGAGGCTGTAGTCGTTGTTTCAAACTCGAGCGGTTACAGAATGACTCTTGACCATAATGAAGCACTAGCAAACTCCAAGGTAAAATCACGGCGATACATCCATACTCTTTGGCTGATAGAACATCGGTATTTTACACTTATCATACAATCAGACATTAATGGAAAATTTATCAAAAACAAGGGTAAGCCTAGAGCCTACGTCAGATTTGATGAGCTAGTGAGGCACTCCCAGTAGGACACGAAAACGGCAATCCAGCCTTACATTGAGTTGTAATACTCGTTACAACAAGTTGATGATAAAGAAACTATTCAAATGCAAAAGTTGGATTGCCGCAGAGCCAGAGTACAATTTCGAGGGCGTAAAAGTCAAGCTCAGTGTGGATGCCGGAAGGAGGTTTTCCTGTCATCGATGCGGACGAAGGGGCTATATCCATTCTGTGAGAAGGGTTTGCATCAAGGATTTGCCTTGTATAGGAGAGCCCGTTGAAATCGAGCTGGAAGTGCCGCAGGTGCGCTGCCCGAAATGCGGGCACTTTCATACGCTGCGCCCCGTTTTCGTGCATCCGAGCATGGGATTCACCTGGCGCTTCATGCAGGAAATCTCCAACCTCTTTGTCCACGTGCGTAAGCATCATTAAGCCGGACTTAGATAATCGGACATACCCGGATGCCCCAGCCTACTCCTTGCGCTATGGATAAAAAGTGGATGTCCGGTTAATTGTGGCCAGCTTAATAACTTACACATGCAATCACCCCATTACATACTCATATCATGAGAATACAACATATCATCACACTAGCCGCAATGGCTGCTCTGCCCCTGAGCGCGCAGACCTCCGCCCCCGCAGCGTCTGTCGCCACCTCGGTTCAACAGGCTGCCGACTATGCCACGCCCGCGCAAGCCGTGGACGCACTCAAGGCCGCCTTGACCCGCCTGTGCGACACCCTGGACGCTTGCACCCCGGAGAACAGCGAGCAGAGCGCGACTACCGTTCGCAAAAGCATTGACACCATCGTCAAGGTCAGAAAGACATTCCAATCCGGTATCTTCAACATGGCGGATCTACAGAAGGCCTTTGCCGCATGTGGAGCGGAGATAGGCAAGCTGGAATTCCGCATGCAGAAGAGCCTGAAGGCTTTCAAGGAACGCGTCGGCAAGGATACGACCGGGCGCATGAAGACAGTCATTTCTCCCGAAGAACTCGACGAGGTTTTCAGTATGTATGAGTAAAAGCAGGCGCTCATCGGCCTGATGCCCGCCTCCGTGCACGCGGGGTGGGTATTAGGCGCGCCTTGACTGCTTTTCTCCCCTTTTGGCTGCTTATCAGTCAAAAGGGGAGACTTATTTGTTATTTAGGAATCGTCTCCTTTTCTCAAAACGTACCCCGCTACCTGATTTTCCACTACCTCCAGCCCGGCAACGTTGGGTGGAGAACATGGCCTCTTTCCTTTGGGGC
>JAZRZL010000010.1:0-4175 GCA_045601345.1 Faecousia sp.
GATCAACCAATCGAAGTTCTGCTTCTGTCCTTGGCCACTGAAATCTGCCATTGGAAAGACGCTTGTACAGTAGGATATATCCGTCGCCTGACCAGTATAATGCCTTGATCCGGTCAGTCCTGCGACCGCAAAACAGAAACAAGCTTTCTTCATCCAGACTGCTGCCGTACTGTTGCGTTACAATTGCGGCAAGACCGTCTATTCCACGCCGCAGATCCGTATAACCGCAGGCGATGTAGTAGTTACGAACCTTGCTTAGATCTATCATAGCGATTGAATGGAACGTAGTATTGCTGCAACCGCATCCATATCTACATTCGCAGGGAGCTTTAGTTCTGCTCCACGGTATTGGATACATAGTTCCTCACTCGCAACAACTGTTGATTCCAACGGTACCAATTGCGGTGTGGTTACTTCTGCGATTTGACTACGAAGCTTGCGAAGCCAATAATAGAATGATTTCTCCGAAATCCCACGCTGCCGACAGAACTCCCGATTGGACAATCCGCTTGTGTTGCACTCCTGTATCACCATTGCCCAAGATTGTGCCCGGTACTCGTCCCGAATTGCTAACGTATCTGCCACCTGATACCACCCCTTGCTAGTTCCTTGCAAAACTCACCGTGAGTTTTGCAAGTTTTGGGATAGTATCTCATATCTGTCGCTTAAATGCTAGGTGTACGATTATTAAGCGCTTACCTTAATAATCGTACAGTAGCAAAAGACGTAGGACAGGGGACGGTTCTCTGTCTTGACACAGTGAATAGGACAGGGGACGGTTCTCTGTCCTGAGTAAATTGGTTCGGAAATCTTTTGATTTGTTGAGTAAACCAACGTTAATCTTTGCAAAGAAGTTGAGGACAGAGAACCGTCCCCTGTCCTACCGTCCCCTGTCCTAAGAGCGATAAAAACGACCCGTTGAAAAGGAGTTTTCCATTTCAACGGGTTCTTTATGCTATCGGGTGCAAAGAAGCGGCTGAATCTGCCGCCCTTGCAGTGCCGCATCCACTGTTGCCGACAGCGCAGAAAAATCTGCCATCAGGGAAGCGGGCTTTGTCTCCGGGCTGTCCTGACAGAAGGGAACAAAAAATACATTTTTCCGATTCAGCAGCCGCCCGAGGTTTTCTCCGTTACCTGAGAGTGCATCATTGCTGGAGATGGCAAGAATCAGTGGCCGCTCGTTTCGCAGATGTGCCTTGGCAGCCAGCGTAACCGTGCTGTCGGAGATGCCGTTGGACAGCTTTGCCAGCGTGTTCCCTGTGCAGGGGGCAATGATCAGGGCATCCAGCGCCTTTTTCGGGCCAAATGGCTCCACCTGTGTTTTCATTGACAGGACGGGCGCTTCACAGATGGCCGCCAATTGCTGTAAATTTTCCTTTGCTGTCCCGAAGCGGGTGTCCGTCTGCGCGACAGCCTCGGATGCGATGGGGATGATATGGTCATAGCTTTTTTTCAGCTCCTGAAGGGCGGTAAAGACCTGCGAAAGGGTACAGAAGGAGCCGCACAGAGCGAAGCCTATGGTTTCATGTCGCATGATGAGCCTCCGCTTTTAAAATTCGTTGAATGGCATCGGCAATGGCATAGCCTGCCGTTTTTGGCGCACACTTTCCGGGAAGCCCCGGCGCATTGACGTATTCCAGCCCCAGTGCACGGCATCGGTTTGCATTGATCCCGCCGGGACTGCTGGCCAGCTCCACCAGAAGGCAGTCATGGCGCAGATGTTCATAATCCTGATCCGAAAACACCGGTGCAGGCACCGTGTTGATGATATAATCATATTGATGGAGGACGGATAATTCTTCACCGACGTGCGCTGCATTTAGCCCTGCGGCCTGAATTTTGCCCAAAGCTTCCGATTTTCGTACACCGACCGTGACATTCGAGCCGAGAAGGTGAAGCTTTTCCGCAAGGCAGCAGCCAATACGTCCGTAACCGAGAATCAGTCCGCTGGAACCCTGAACGGTGATTGGAAGTCGCTGCATTAAGATTTCAATAGCACCCTCTGCTGTAGGGATAGCATTGACATAGGGCAGGATGGGGTCTTCGTAATAATCAGAGACCTGAACGCCCAGACCGTCAAAGAGACCTTGATCTATTCGACCGCCTAAAATATGCTGCCCGGGGCGCAGCAACTCCAATAGCTCCTGCGGGGGCTTGAGACCCATGGGCAGGATGATGATATCCGCTTCCGCGACTGCACAATCCATTACGCAACAGCCCCGTTCCTTTAGAGCCTCAGCGACATATCGGCTTCTTTTGTCCTGACCGGGAATCAGATAGATGATGTTTTTATGCAAAGCGTTCACCTCCGCCTTTCATTCTATGTCCCAACATGGAATTGGTGCAAAAGCGCTTGTCAGATTGTGGGAAATACGGTATAATAAAAATACAAGGGGGGTGTCAGTTATGGAGGATCATGGCTTTATCCACACCATGCTGGATGTGAAGGTTCTGATTCTTTATCTCTTGGGGCAGGTGCAGTATCCAGTGGATATCCAGACTATTTTTTTGTTGGCCTATCAGGATGAATGTGTTAATTATTTTGATGTGGCGCAGGCATTGCCGCAAATGGTGGATTCCGGCCTTTTGCGCCGCTCGGAGAATGGAGAATACACGATTACCGAAAAGGGAATTGAGACGGGGAAAGTAACTGACAGCTCTCTGGCTTTTCCTGTGATGCAGCGGGTGAAGGTTGTGGCAGAGCGCTTCAATAGAATGCGCCGCCGCGGCGATTATGTCCATGTTCATTCGGATGTTCAGCCGGACGGCCAATGCACAGTCGTTATGAAACTTGATGATCCTATGGGCAATCTGATGACACTTGAGATATCTGCACCCAGTCGTAAGCAAGCCAAGGCACTGGAAAAGGCTTTCACAGAACGTGCGGAACAGGTTTATCAAATGATTGTTGCTGTGCTTTTGGATAAAACGGAGGATGACAATGCGTAGGGGAATTTGTGATCCGCGTTTGCTGGAAAAACTTTTGGAGGAAACCCGGCATACGCCACAGGAGCTTTCAGAAGCAACGGAAATTCCAATTGCGACCATTCGCGGATATATTAGCGGCAAAAGAGATGCCATTAGTACCAGAAATATGTTCCTTTTTGCACAATTCTTTCATATGCCTATGCCACAACTGGTGGACTATTTTGCGGGTGTGGGCAATATAGATAAAAATAGCTCTTGAAATTTTATTTTCTTGTGCTATAATGTAGATGTCCAAAGCAACATAACCCATTCGGACGAAAGGAGCGACATCATATGAAAATCCAGCTTACCGAAAAGAAAGTCCACATTCCCGATAATGTACGCGCCTACGCTGAAAAAAAGGTCAGCAAGCTCTCCCGTTATTTCAAAGACGATGCAGAGGCTTTTGTGGTCTTCTCCGTAGAGAAGAACCGCAATAAGGCAGAAATTACCGTTCATGCAGCTAACACCTATTTCCGCGCCAGTGAGTCCACCTCCGATATGTTTGCATCCATTGATGCAGCCATCTCCTCCCTTGAGCGCCAGATTCGGAAGAACAAGACCCGCCTCGCCAAGCGTATCCGTCAGGATGCCTTTGTGCGCGCCCCCGAGGAAATCTCCTCCTTTGTTCCTGAGGATCCGGAGGAATCCTTTGAGATCATCCGCACAAAGAAATTCCCCATGAAGCCCATGACCAGAGAAGAGGCGATTCTCCAGATGAACCTCCTGGAGCATACCTTCTTCGCCTTCCGCGATGAGGATAATGACGGTGCCTTTGCGGTTGTCTATAAGCGCAACGATGGCGGTTACGGCATCATTGAGGACACTCCTTAATGTATTTTACCATTTGAAATCTGCGAGGGCGCGTGAGCGCCCTCGTTTTTGTCTACAGCAGTGAAAACTAACAGAAACTGAGGCCAAAATTTAGGCGAAATTCCAACTTGCAATTTCGTGCGAATTTGGTATTATATAGAGGCCGCAATTCAGAACAGCTTTTTACGAGAAGTGAAAAAATATTTCAAAAAATCGAAAAAAGTTCTTGACAAAATGGGATGCGCGTGATAGAATAAAAAAGTTGACGGCGCTGAGGAAAAACCGATGAGGCGAAGCCAATTTTCAAGCCCGCGAAGCGGGATGTACCTTGTAAATTAAACAACGAAACATGAACAAAAAGCACCTTGGACAATTTATTAAAATGTAAGTTGTTC
>JAZRZL010000011.1:0-98354 GCA_045601345.1 Faecousia sp.
GAATTATGCGGTAATTAAAACCTATTTGGAAACCTGCGCCAGAAACGGCATTAATGAGATGGATGCCTTGCTGCACCTTTGTATGGGGAAATGCTATTCCGCTCATGATGTTTTAACTAACGCAGGCTGTGAATAGTAACAGGATGAAAGAACAGAATTTATTGAAATATCGTATTTTCTGTGCTGAATGTCAAAAAAGAGACAATTTAAATGCGAATCAATTCATATTCGTCTGTACCCAGACCGATTTTTTTGCCATGCTCCAGCATGGAGCGCCAGTTGGTGGTGGGGTGGACGGTTTTGACGTGATCCTCCAGTTGTTCGGGGGCTGTATCGAGCATACTGTTTTTGATGACCTTCTGGGCGTTGAGGGCTTCGGCACAGGCCATATCCAGTGCCACCGGGTCGAAGGAGGCGAACATACCTACATCGGGGATGATGGGGATATCGTTCTCACTGTGGCAATCGCAGTAAGGGGAGACCTCCTTCAGAAGCGTCACATGGAAGTGGGGGCGGCCTTGCAAGACGGCTTTGGTGTATTCGGCAATTTTGCAGTTGAGAACGTTATTGGCTTCCTTCTGCATGGGCTGAATGGCATTCTTCGGGCAGACGCTGATACATCTTCCACAGCCGACGCAGCGGTCAAGGTCAATCCGTGCCTTGTGGTTTTCAAACTGGGGTGCAGCGTGGGCGCAGATGTGCTCGCACTGGTGGCAGCCAATGCAAAGCTCCTGCCATACCTCCGGCTTGCCGCCGTGGTGCATTTCCATCTTGCCTGCACGGGAACCGCAGCCCATGCCGATATTTTTGAGCGCACCGCCGATGCCGGCTTCCTCATGGAGCTTAAAGTGGGAGAGGGAAATGATGATATCGGCATCCATCACGGCCTTGCCGATTTTGGCGCGGGTGACATATTCGCCGTCCACGGGGACTTCCACATCATCGGTGCCCTTGATGCCATCACCAATGATGACATGGCAGCCGGTGTTGTAGGGATTGAAGCCATTCTGATAGGCGGCTTCCAGATGATCCAGACCGTTTTTGCGGCCACCGATGTAGAGCGTATTGCAGTCCACAAGGAAGGGCTTGCCGCCGAGATCCTTGATGATGTTCACCAGTACCCGGGCATAGTTGGCGCGAAGATAGGCAAGGTTGCCCGGTTCACCGAAATGCATTTTGATGGCGACATATTTATCCTGAAAATCAATCTGGTCAATGCCTGCGGTAAGAATCAAGCGGGAGAGCTTTTGAAGCTGGTTTTCCTGAAAGGTTGTATGAAAGTCGGTAAAATATACTTTTGATGGTACCATTGTGATAAATCTCCTGTTCTCAATATAAGCTGATTCGATTATATAGGACAGTGTTAAGAAAAGCAAGAAAAACAATTTGGAATAATAGGTGGATCATGCAAAAGTTATAAACAAAGAAAGGTTAAGAAACAGGATCCTGTTACGCTATGTGGATTCTGGAGCAGTCTTAGCCGATATCGTCACGAATTGTGTGGCCGCCGGCAGTATCGGGGGACGATACAAAAAAACAATACGCATTGTAATTTCTATAAAATAACCTTTTTGCCAGAAATGCAGGTTCATATTTTTCAATGGGCTGTTTTTATAGCGCAGACAGATTATGCAATACAAGGTCACGGTAATTGAACGAGTATTTTCTTAACTTGTTCAATTACCGTGGAAAGGACAAAGTGCTCTATTGACAAAGAAAGAGAAAAGGAGTATAGTATAATATGTAAAGGCAAAGGTGTTTCTGGGTGATTCTTACTCGAAGTCGCTTTTTTACCTGAATCACAATTTGATATTGTAAAAGGCAAAGGCGTCTTTAATGGTTTTGATACCGTTAAAGGCGCTTTTTTCATTTTACAAAGGAGGAAAGACAGATGTCATACGTAGAGGAAGTCATTGAAATGGTGGTCAGGGAGAACCCGAATGAGCCGGAATTCCATCAGGCAGTTAAGGAAGTGCGGCCTGTCGTGCAGACCAAGGAAGCGCAGTATCGGCATGATGCCCTACTGGAGAGGCTGGTGAATCCTGAATGCCAGATCAAGTTCAGAGTTCCCTGGATTGAGGATGCCGGTCAGGTTCATGTCAATACCGGCTGCCGTGTTCAGTTTAACAGTGCCATTGGTTCTTACAAGGGCGGCCTCCGGCTTCATCCCTCGGTGAATCTGGGTATTATCAAATTCCTCGGCTTTGAGCAGGTGTTCAAGAATTCGCTGATCGGTCTTCCTATTGGTGGTGGAAAGGGCGGCTCAGATTTTGATCCGAAGCTGTCCACAACGGTGGAGCTGGAATAAATAGAGAGGTATTTTATGTGTGGAATCATTGGTTATACAGGGAATCAGCAGGCAGCACCGATCTTGCTGGAAGGGCTTCGGAAGTTGGAATATCGCGGCTATGATTCTGCCGGGATTGCAGTAATGGATGGAGATGCGATTCAGCTCAGCAAGGTCTCAGGACGAATTGCACATTTGTGCGAAAAAACAGAGGATGGTAAAGCGCTGTCTGGCCATGTCGGCATTGGACATACCCGATGGGCAACACACGGTGCTCCAACGGATACCAATGCACATCCGCATATGAGCAATGACGGCAAATTCGCCATTGTTCATAATGGAATCATTGAAAATTTTATGATTTTGCGTGATGAGCTTCAATTAAAAGGCTTCCATTTTGCAAGTCAAACCGATACGGAGGTCATTGTGCATTTGATTGAAATGTACTATGCAGGCGATTTAAAAGAGGCGGTTATCAAGGCAGTATCCAGATTGCATGGCTCATATGCGCTTGGCGTTATCTGCACAGAGGAGCCGGAAAAAATCATTGCGGCCAGAGAATACAGCCCATTACTGATCGGTGTCGGTATCGGAGAAAATTACTTTGCATCGGATGTGACGGCGCTGGTTTCCTATACGCGCAATGTCATTTATCTTGATGACGGCGAATTCGCAGAGATCAGCAGAGATCAGGTTGCAGTTTATGACTGTACCGGGAAGCAGATCGACAAAGAGATCCATCATATTACTTGGGACATTCAGGCCGCAGAGAAAGGCGGTTATGAGCATTTCATGCTGAAGGAAATCATGGAACAGCCGGGGGCGGTTCGGGCAACCATGACACCGAGAATCAAGAATGGAGATATTGTTTGGGATGAATCCGGGCTGGAATCTCTGGATGTCAGCGCGATCAATAAAATTGTCATTACCGCCTGCGGCTCAGCATTTTACGCTGGATGTGCAGGGAAATATGTGCTTGAACAGCTATGCCAGATTCCGGTGCAGGTCGAGCTTGCCAGTGAGCTTCGCTACAGCAAACCGATGATTGATCAGCAAACACTTTTGATTGTTTTATCGCAGTCGGGAGAAACTGCGGATACGATTGCGGCTATGAAAGAGTGTAAAATGCGGGGCGCGATTGTGCTTTCTGTAGTGAACGTGGTAGGCAGCACCATCGCCAAAATTGCCAATCATACCATTTATACCTGGGCGGGACCCGAGATTGCTGTTGCAACGACCAAGGGCTATACCACGCAGCTCACTGTGCTCTATATGTTGGCGCTTTGGATGGGAAGAAGACGGGAAACCGTAGACGATAAGCTGTTTTCCGTACTTTTGGAGAGCATTAAAGCCCTTCCTAAATGTATGCAGGATGCGCTGGACATGAACCCGATGCTCCCGGTTTTGGCGAAAAAATACCACAATGCGAAAGCACTGTTTTTCATTGGACGCAATACCGATTATGCGGTTGCACTTGAAGGTGCATTGAAAATGAAGGAAATTTCCTATATTCACGCGGAGGCTTATGCGGCAGGAGAGCTGAAGCATGGTACGATTGCATTGATTGAGGAGCATCAGCCGGTGATTGCCTTATGCTGTAACAGTAGCTTGCGAGAAAAAACCATGAGTAATATCGTGGAGGTTAAGGCACGTGGTGCGGAGGTTCTTGCCGTTACGTGTAAGGGCAATCAGAGCATTGTCTCTGTAGCGGATGATGTGATTTATGTTCCTCGGGTGAGGTCGGTATTTGCTGCCGCAGTTGAGATTGTTCCATTGCAGCTGCTTGCCTACTATGTAGCAAAGGAAAACGGCTGCGATATTGATAAGCCGAAAAACCTTGCAAAATCGGTTACGGTGGAATAAGGCTCAATCTAGGAAGAGGCAGGGGACTGCTGCACCATTTCTGTGAGGCAGCCCCTTTTGATCCGTTTTATCCATCATCCCGTGCGAATGCCTCACGCATTTTGGAAAGCGCTTTTTTCTCAATGCGCGATACATCGGAGCGGTTTTATTGAAAGTTGGATGATACAGTGATTTGGACTTGCATACGGTCGCCCTCCTGAACCAGCTCTACCCGGGGGAGAATTGTTGAGATAAAGCAACGATCCTCCCGCAGCTGCTCTAAAAACTGCCTGACCCATTTTTTCATTTCCTCCAGTGTAGGGGGAAGGATTGCCGCCGGACGGTATGTGCTTTGCAGGGCGGCTTTTCTTTCTTTCATAGGTGCAGACAGACGACTGTAATCCTTGGGGGAGAGAATACCGTCCACCTTATCCAGATACATCTGATCCAGCCGGTGCTCCAGCAATTCCAGTTCTTTTTTTAAAGCCGCCTGTGCAGAGGAGGACGGTTGGGTATTTTCCATAACATGGGCTTTTGCAACAGGGAGAAGGAAGTCCTCTGTCAGATACGGGGCGCAGCGTTCCAATATGGCATCCAGCACGGCCTCCCGCACCCGTTTTTCCGCGATACAGTGGCTGGTGCATATCTCAGCTTTGGGAAAGCGTTGATAGGTGCGGCATACATAATATAGTATATCCTCCCCGGCAGCATTTTTGCGGCAGAGTACAGATAGGGGACACCCACACGCAGAGCAAAAGATCAGTCCCTTCAGCAGATGCTCATGGGTGCGGCTTCGCATTCTTCGCCGGCCAGCGAGCAATTGCTGCACTGCGGCAAATGTCTCGCAGTCAATGATGGCCTCGTGGGTGTTTTCCACTATGACCCAGTCTTCTTTCGGCTGCCGTATCCGTTTTTTACTTTTGTAGCTTAACTTCTTGATTCTGCCCTGTACGGTGGAACCGATGTACGTCTCGTTTTGCAGCAGCTCAGATATGCGCTCGCTGCTCCATAGCCCCGTATACGGCCCCTGTCTGCCCGGGGTCAGACCGGCATATATAGCGGGTGTGGGGATATGCTCCCGGTTGAGCTGTGCAGCGATTCCACGGCAGCTCTCGCCGGACAGCGCCATCGCAAAAATCCGCCTGACAATCGGTGCAGCGCCTTCGTCAATGATGATTTTGTTTTTCTCTGTTGGGTGCTTTTGATAGCCGAACACCGCCTTGCCCCCAATAAACAGCCCCCGCCGTTGCTTCTCCCGCTTGACGGAGGTGATTTTCTTTGAGATATCCTTGGCGTACATATCGTTCATGATGGCACGGAAGGGGGTGATTTCATTGGCACTGGATTCAATCCCTGTGTCGATTCCATCAAGCAGAGAGATGTAGCGTACCCCATGCTCCGGGAAATACCGCTCCATGTAATGCCCTGTGAGAATGTAATCTCGCCCCAGTCGGGATAAATCCTTGGTAATGACCAGATTGACCAGCTTGGCTTCAATATCCCGCAGCATCCGCAAAAACCCGGGACGCTCAAACCCGGTGCCGCTGTAGCCATCGTCAATGTAGAGGTCGTGGACGATGATCCCGCGTTTTTTCGCATAATCCTCCAAAAGCGCACGTTGATTACTCACACTCTGAGAGGGGCCGTCCCCCTCATCCTCCCGCGACAGGCGGATATACAGTGCTGCCCTGCATTGGGATAGCTCCATTTCCCTTCGCCTCCCTGCTTTGCAGATAGACCCGGAATGCACGCGCAACACGTTCTTCCAAATCAGCGTCATTTGCTGTTACAGTACAGATGATTTTTTGCTTGTTCATAAGCATTCCTCCTGACATCCTATCCTATGAAGGCGAAGCGGCTTCCTATGCACCTGCACAGAACACGAAAGGGACAGTTCCATGCACTTGGCATACAGAACTGTCCCTTGGGTTGTTTCTTGTGTTGTTATTAGAAGAGATTGGTTTCGGTCTCCTTGTCAAACAGATGCATCAGCTCAGGACGGAAGGAGAAGCTGATTGCAGCATGGTTTGCAATAGAGTTCATATCAATATCAGCGGTCTGGACAACAGCAACGACATCGGTGCCGTTGGCATTCATATGCAGGTGCAGCTCGCTGCCCATCATTTCGGAAACATCAACCTTGGCATCAATGCCCTGCTGGCCGATGGAGATATGTACGGGGCGGACACCGACAACGATATCCTTTTCTGCTACATTCTGCTCACGAAGGATGGCCTGACGGTCTGCCGGGAGCTCATATTTCTTACCCATGACTACGGCATAGTACTTGTTCTGCTCCTTGATGAGCTTGCTGTTGGGGAAGAAGTTCATCTGGGGAGAGCCGATGAAGCCTGCAACGAACAGGTTGGAAGGATGATTGAAAACTTCCTGCGGGGTGCCGATCTGCTGGATAAAGCCGTCACGCATGATAACGATACGATCGCCCAGAGTCATAGCCTCGGTCTGGTCGTGGGTGACATAGATAAAGGTGGTATCGACTTTTTCACGGAGCTTGATGATCTCAGCACGCATCTGGTTACGCAGCTTGGCATCCAGATTGGACAGAGGCTCGTCCATCAGGAAGACCTTGGGGTTACGCACGATGGCGCGGCCAATGGCAACACGCTGGCGCTGACCGCCGGACAGAGCCTTGGGCTTGCGGTCGAGGTACTGGGTGATGTCCAGAATCTCAGCAGCTTCGCGCACGCGGGCATCAATTTCGTTCTTGGGCAGCTTCTTCAGCTTCAGGGAGAAGGCCATGTTGTCATATACGGTCATGTGGGGGTACAGAGCATAGTTCTGGAAAACCATGGCGATATCTCGATCCTTGGGAGCGGTATCGTTCATAAGGTTGCCATCAATGTACAGCTCACCTTCGGTGATATCTTCCAGACCAGCCACCATACGAAGGGTGGTAGACTTGCCGCAGCCGGAGGGGCCGACCAAAACGATGAATTCCTTGTCGGCAATGTCCAGACTAAAGGACTGAACGGCAACAACACCCTCATCGGTGATCTGAAGGTTGACCTTCTTCTCTTCGGGAGCGTCATTCTTCTTCTTTTTCTTTGTCTTGGTTTCGTAGTTGGGGTAGATTTTCTTAATGTTGCTGAGTATGACTTCTGCCATATTGACGACTTTAATGCGTGTGCCTCCGCATACACGCACCTCCTGACGGCAAAATGATCCGTCAGCTTACGGCAGGTCTCCACACTGCCGCACCGCAAGTCAAGCGGGATGGGATGTTCCTCCTTTTTTTGTGTACGGTGTCTATTGTGGGTGGAGTAGACACAATACACCAAGATATGCTAATTCTATCATGAAATGCGCAGAATTACAAGGGAAAATGTCCAAAAAATGAGAGATTTTTTAAAAGACAGGGGACGGTTCTCTGTCTTTGCTTATCATAGCCGCGCTCCGATACATAGGAGCGGCTGATACCGCATTTCTCCGCAACATCTCGCTGGGGAAGCGGTGTGCCTCCACCCAGACCGTAACGAAGCTGAAGCACGGTTCGCTCCTGCGCTGTCAGGCATTTGCGAAGATAAGCATACATTTGCTGATACTGCTCCTGACAGCTCAAATCCTCCAGCAGATCGGTCTCATCGCACAGCACATCCATTAGAGAAAGGGTACTGCCATCCCGCCCTCCGTCAATGTCATCCGACAGGGAAATATCTTGTGCGCTTTTCCGCTGGCTTCGGAAATGCATGAGGATTTCATTTTCTATACAGCGAGCTGCGTAAGTGGCAAGACGGACACCCTTGTCTGGGTTGAAGGTTGAGATTCCCTTGATGAGACCTATAGTACCGATGGAAATCAAATCCTCCTGATCTGCGCCCTGCGCATAGTATTTTTTCATAATGTGGGCAACCAGACGGAGATTGCGCTCAATGAGAATATTTCTTGCTTCCAAGTCTCCTTCTGCTGCCAGTGCAAGATATTCCTTTTCCTGCTTTGCACTCAGGGGCTTTGGGAAGGAGCCTGCCGGTATGCCGAGGCGCAGGGAGTAGAGCATTGCAGTATAAAGCAGCCATATTCCATCCAAAATCATGGCAACACCTCCCTAATAGCCTTATTCGACATGGCTTGTACGTATGCCCACAGTAAGGACGGAGAAATTACATAGTCAGAAAACAGACAGCATAAAAGCTTTTCCGTTGCGGCAAAAAATTATGAAAAAAGTGTAAAAAAGGCTTGACATTCGTGGCTGTGTGTATTATGATAAGCGAGCGCGCAAATGAGAACCCGTGCGCGCAAAGTGCGATGAAGCGGGAGATTGCTCCGGGAACGGAGGTAACTTCCGCAGAGTATGTCCGGTCATCGGGCGGCTGAGGATTCTTCCCGCTGCGTATATCGCCGCGTGTGAGATTCGGCCGGCATTCGTCGGCCATTTTTCATGTTACGGAGTGATACGCACGGATAAGCGGATAGAAACCTCGACCGTACCCAGGCACAAAGAAATACTGAGTACGTTTCAAGGAGGAAACAAACATGGCAAACCAGGAAATGATCAGAATTCGCCTCAAGGCTTATGATCATCAGCTCATTGATTCCAGCGCAGAAAAGATCGTGGAAACCGCAAAGCGCAACGGCGCGCAGGTCTCCGGCCCCATCCCCCTTCCCACCAAGAAGGAAGTTGTCACCATCCTTCGTGCTGTTCATAAGTATAAGGACTCCCGTGAGCAGTTCGAGCGCAGAACCCATAAGAGACTGATCGATATTCTCAACCCCAATGCGAAGACTGTTGAGGCTCTCATGGCACTCAACCTCCCCGCAGGCGTTGAGATTGAGATAAAGCTGTAATCTGCCCAATATTACAGCACCCGCCACAGTCTGTCATCAGGACGGACGGGTCATGTTGATAAACCAATGGTTCCCCAATGGCCAAGTTTGTCAACCAATAACCTGAACAAAAGGAGTAAACAGTAATGAAAAAAGCAATCATCGGCAAAAAAGTGGGCATGACCCAGATCTTCGATGAGAGCGGCAAGGTGATTCCCGTAACCGTTATTGAAGCGGGTCCGTGTGTTGTCACTCAGAAGAAGACCGTGGAGAATGATGGCTACAGTGCCATCCAGCTTGGCTTCGAGGAAGTCAAGGAGCGTAAGCTCTCCAAGCCGGAGCTAGGCCACCTGAAGAAGGCGGACGTTGCTCCCCAGCGTCACCTGAAGGAATTCCGTCTGGACGATGCCGACAGCAAGAACGTCGGCGACGTGATTAAGGCGGATGCCTTTGCAGCCGGCGACCACGTCGATATCACCGGCATTAGCAAGGGTCACGGCTATCAGGGCGTTGTCAAGCGTTATGATGCCCAGCGTACCCCCACCAGCCACGGCGGCGGCCCTGTCCACCGTCATGCAGGCTCCATGGGCTCCTGCTCCGATCCCTCCCGTATCTTCAAGGGCAAGATCGGCGCTGGCCAGATGGGCGTTGAGCAGGTCACTGTCCAGAATCTGGACGTTGTTAAAGTTGATCCCGAACTCAATATGATCGTTGTCCGCGGCGCGATCCCCGGTCCCAAGGGCGGCCTTGTGTATGTCAAGAGCACTGTCAAGACCATCCGTGTTGCTAAGGGCGAGGCCGGCACCAGCGTCAACCCGCAGAAGGCTTCCGCACGTATGAACCCGCAGAAGGCTTCCGCAAGAAATCGCTAAGGAAAGGAGAGTTTAAACTATGAAGACGAACGTATATGATATGACCGGCAAGCAGGTCGGCGAGGTTGAACTTTCCGAGGCCATTTTCGGTATTGAACCCAATGAATCCGCAGTTCATGATGTAGTTAAGAACCATCTGGCCAACTGCCGTCAGGGCACCCAGTCCGCTCTGACTCGCGCAGAGGTTTCCGGCGGCGGCATCAAGCCCTGGAGACAGAAGGGCACAGGCCGCGCCCGTCAGGGCAGCATCCGCGCTCCGCAGTGGTATCACGGCGGCATCGTGTTCGCACCCAAGCCCCGCAGCTATAGCTACACCCTTAACAAGAAGGTAAAGCGTCTGGCGCTCAAGAGCGTACTCAGCGCCAAAGCTGCAAGCAATGACATCATCGTGATTGACTCCATCAAGATGGATGAGCCTAAGACCAAGACCTTCTACAACTTCCTCAAGGCCATCGGCGCAGAGAAGAAGGCAATGGTTGTCACTGCCGAAGCCGATGAGCTGGTCGTTAAGTCTGGCCGCAACATCCCCGGCTGTGTCGTGGCTTTCGCAGGTATTATCAATGTTTATGACATTCTCAATGCCAAGAAGTTTGTCGTAGATCAGGCTGCACTGACCAAGATCGAGGAGGTGTTCGCATAATGAAGAACGCTTACGATGTGATTGTAAAGCCCATCATCACCGAACAGTCTATGGAAGACACGGAGAATAAGAAGTATGTCTTCCAGGTTGCTCTCGACGCAACCAAGATCGACATCAAGCGCGCTGTGGAAGAAATCTTCGGCGTGAAGGTCGCAAAGGTGAACACCATCCGTATGGACGGCAAGGAAAAGCGCCAGGGCGCTTACCCCGCCGGCCGCCGCGCAAGCTGGAAAAAGGCCATGGTCAAGCTGACCGAAGAGTCCAAGACCATTGAGTACTTCGAAGGCATGGTCTAATCTCAAAAAAGGAGTAACGCAAAATGGCAATTAAATCTTACAGACCTTATACTCCGGCGAGAAGAAACATGACGGTTTCTGCATTCGACGGTGTTGATAAGAAAGCAAAGCCCGAGCGTAGCCTGCTTGAGACCAAGAAGAAGCACTCCGGTCGCAACAGCTACGGCAAGATCACTGTCCGCCATAAGGGTGGCGGCAATCGCCAGAAGTACAGAATCATCGACTTCCGCCGCGATAAGTTCGATATGCCCGCAACCGTGCAGCGCCTAGAATATGATCCCAACCGCAGCGCCTTTATCGCTCTTGTGAAGTATGAAGACGGCGAGCTGAGATATGTTCTGGCTCCCGTTGGCCTGAAGGCTGGCGATGTGATCATCTCCTCCGCCAATGCCGATATCAAGCCCGGCAACTGCCTGCCTATTGAAAACATCCCTGTGGGTACTGTGATCCACAATATTGAGCTTAACCCCGGCCGCGGCGCACAGCTCGTCCGCTCCGCTGGTGTTGCGGCTCAGCTCATGGCGAAGGAAACCGAGAAGGGTCTGGCTCAGGTCAGACTGCCCTCCGGCGAATTCCGCTATATCCGCCTGAACTGTCTGGCAACCATCGGTCAGGTCGGCAACATCGACCATGCCAACATCCACATCGGCAAGGCTGGCCGTAAGCGCCACATGGGCATCCGTCCCACGGTTCGCGGCTCTGTTATGAACCCCAATGACCATCCCCACGGCGGCGGCGAAGGCCGTGCGCCTGTTGGTCGTCCCGGTCCTGTTACCCCCTGGGGCAAGCCGGCTATGGGTCTCAAGACGCGCAAGGCAAAGAACCCGACCAATAAGTTCATCATCAAGCGCAGAAATACGAAGTAAGGAGGAATAGAACATGAGCAGAAGCATTAAAAAAGGTCCGTTTGTTGCACCCGAGCTTTTCAAGAGAATTGAGCAGCTGAACGCTACCGGCGAAAAGAAGGTTCTCAAGACCTGGTCCAGAGCCTCTACCATCTTCCCCTCCTTCGTGGGTCACACGATCGCTGTCCATGATGGCCGCAAGCACGTTCCCGTTTATATTACTGAAGATATGATTGGCCATAAGCTGGGCGAATTCGTTCCCACCAGAACCTTCAGAGGTCACTCCGGCAGCAAGACCTCCAACGCCAAGTAAGAAGGAGGAAACTGTAATGGAAGCAAAGGCAACTTTGAAATATCTCCGTATGTCCCCCCGTAAGGTCAAGATCGAATGCGATATGATCCGCGGCAAGGATGTATACGCTGCACAGGCTTATATTATGAATACCCCGAAGGCAGCTTCCGAGCCTATGCTCAAGCTCCTCAAGAGTGCAATTGCAAATGCGGAAGTCAACTTTAATATGGATAAAGACAATCTTTATGTCTCCACCGCAGTTGCAAATCCCGGCCCCACCCTCAAGCGCGGTCAGCCGAGAGCACAGGGCAGATTCAATCGAATTCTGAAGAGAACCACTCACATCACCATCGGTGTGAGCGAGAAGGCATAAGCAGGAGGTTACTATGGGTCAGAAAGTTAATCCCCATGGATTACGTGTTGGCGTGATCAAAGATTGGGACTCTCGTTGGTATGCCCGTGAAGACAAGGTGGGCGATCTGGTCGTCGAGGATTACAATGTCCGTAAGTACCTCAAGAACAAGCTCTACTCTGCCGGCATTGCCAAGGTTGAGATCGAACGCAGCAATGCGAAGGTCAAGGTTAATATTCACTGCGCCCGTCCCGGTGTTGTCATCGGCAGAGGCGGCGCAGATATCGAAATTCTCCGCAAGGAAATTGAAAAAATGATCGGCAAGTCCGTCAACCTCAACATCGTTGAGATTCGCAGCCCCGACCTGAACGCGCAGCTCGTGGCCGAGAACATTGCCGCTCAGCTCGAAAAGCGTATCTCCTTCCGCCGCGCAATGAAGAAGGCTATGCAGCAGGCCACCCGTCTGGGTGCCAAGGGCATCAAGTGTACCTGCTCCGGCCGTCTTGGCGGCGCTGAGATCGCCCGCAGCGAATCCTATCACGAAGGCACCATCCCCCTGCAGACCATCCGTGCCGACATTGAGTACGGTTTTGCCGAAGCCAACACCACGTATGGTAAGGTCGGCTGCAAGGTCTGGATCTATAAGGGCGAAGTGCTCAATACGACCCTGCGTCAGGCTGCACCGGAGATGCCCGCAAAGCGCGAGCGCCGCAATGGTGACCGCCGTGACCGCCGCGGCGGTGACCGCGGTGGCGAACGCCGTGAACGTCGTCCCTACAATGGCGAACGCCGTGACGGTGAGCGCCGTCCGTATAACCGTCAGGAAGGAGGCAACCGCTAATGTTAATGCCCAAAAGAGCAAAGTACCGCAGAGTACACCGTGGCCGCATGACCGGCGCTGCTTCCCGCGGCAATAAGGTTGCTTACGGCGAATGGGGTATTCAGGCCATGGAACCCGGCTGGATCACCGGCAACCAGATCGAAGCAGCCCGTGTCGCCATGACCCGTCATACCAAGCGTGGCGGTAAGGTTTGGATCAAGATTTTCCCCGATAAGCCCGTTTCTGCTAAGGCACTGGGTACCCGTATGGGTTCCGGTAAAGGCGCACCCGAATATTGGGTAGCTGTCGTCAAGGCACAGAAGGTAATGTTCGAGATCGGCGGCGTTGAAGAGTCCGTTGCTAAGGAAGCTCTTCGTCTGGCTCAGCACAAGCTGCCCATCAAGACCAAGATCATCAAGCGTGAAGTCGTTGAGAATGGTGGTGAAGCATGATGAAGGCAAAGGAAATCAGAAATATGTCTACCGATGAGCTGGAAGCCAAGGTGGCCGAGCTCAAGAAGAACCTGTTCTTCCTGCGTATGCAGCATGCTACCAACCAGCTGGACAACCCCGTGAAGATCGCAGTTGTCAAGAAGGACATTGCCCGTATTAAGACCATTCTTCGTGAGAAGCAGACCGAGATCTGAGGAGGAAATGTAAATGAGTGAAAATACCAGAGCTTTCCGCAAAACCAGAGTAGGTCAGGTCGTCTCCGATAAGATGGACAAGACCATCGTGGTTGCGGTGGAAGACAGCGTCCAGCATCCGCTGTACCATAAAATCATTAAGAGAACCTATAAGCTGAAGGCGCACGACGAAAACAACGAGTGCGGCATCGGCGATACCGTTAAGGTTATGGAGTGCCGTCCCCTGTCCAAGGACAAGAGATGGAGACTCGTAGAGATCATCGAAAAGGCGAAGTAAGGAGGTCGGACAACTATGATTCAAAGTGAAAGCTATCTGAAGGTTGCCGACAATACCGGCGCTAAGGAAATTAAATGCATCCGTGTGCTGGGCGGTTCCCGGCGCAAGTTTGGCAACATCGGCGATGTTATCGTAGCTTCTGTACGCAAGGCTGCTCCCGGCGGCACTGCCAAGAAGGGCGAGGTCGTAAGAGCCGTGATCGTCCGCACCAAGAAGGGCGTTCATCGTGCCGATGGTACCTATGTCCGTTTCGACGAGAACGCTGCTGTTCTCATCAAGGATGACAAGAACCCCAAGGGCACCCGTATTTTTGGGCCGGTTGCAAGAGAACTCCGCGATAAGGACTTCGTGAAGATCTGCTCCCTGGCACCGGAAACTGTTTAATAGGGGGACGCAACATGAAAATTAGAACCAACGATACTGTTATCGTCCTTTCCGGCAAGGACAAGGGCAAGAAGGGCAAGGTCCTTTCTGCTAACCCCAAGGAAAATAAGGTCATTGTTGAGAAGGTCAACGTGGCCGTCTGCCATACCAAGCCCCGCAAGCAGGGTGAGACCGGCGGCATCGTCCGCAGAGAGATCCCCATCCGCGCTGACAAGGTGATGCTGGTGTGCCCCAAGTGCGGCAAGCCCACCCGCGTCGGTCATAAGCTGGTCACCAGCGACCGCAAGAACAGAGAAGTCAGTATGCGCGCCTGCAAGAAGTGCGGCGAGACATTCTAAGAGAGGAGGAGCTTAAATAATGGCAAGACTGAATGACAAGTACAAGGCTGAGATCGCTCCTGCTCTGATGCAGAAGTTCCAGTACAAGAGCGTTATGCAGATCCCCAAGCTCGACAAGGTTATCGTCAATGTCGGCTGCGGCGAAAGCAAGAACAACGCCAAGGAAATCGAATCCATCTGCAAGGAAATTGCCCAGATCACCGGCCAGAAGCCCATCACCACCAAGGCACGCAAGTCCGTTGCGAACTTCAAGGTACGTGAAGGCGAAACCGTCGGCGTGAAGGTCACCCTCCGCGGCGATAAGATGTGGGAGTTCCTCGATCGCGTTTTCAACGTAACCCTGCCCCGTGTCCGCGACTTCCGCGGCATCAACCCCAACGCCTTCGACGGCCGCGGCAACTATGCCTTCGGCCTGAAGGAACAGATCATCTTCCCCGAAATTGAGTACGACAAGGTTGACAAGATCCGTGGTATGGACATTTGCATCTGCACTACCGCCAACACGGACGAAGAAGCCAAGGAGCTTCTGAAGCTGGTCGGCGCACCGTTCTACGCTTAATAGGGAGGAGAAAACTTATGGCTAGAAAAGCAATGATCCTGAAGCAGCAGAAAGAGGCTAAGTTCTCTACTCGCCGCTACAACCGCTGCAAGATCTGCGGCAGACCCCACGCCTATCTGCGTGATTTCGGCATTTGCCGTATCTGCTTCCGCGAACTGTCCTACAAGGGTCAGATCCCCGGTGTCCGCAAGGCCAGCTGGTAAGAAGCATTGTTATTGTTAAACAGGCATCAGAAGTCAGGGGAAAATGGAACCGGCTCTCGGTTTACATTCCTCTGATACTCTGGTGTTTTAACGGATTTCGATCCGTAACTTCATAAAGGAGGATTTTTAAATGCAAATCACCGATCCCGTTGCAGATATGCTGACCAGAATCAGAAATGCAAACTCTGCAAAGCACGACAGCGTTGATGTTCCTGCTTCCAACCTGAAGAAGTCCATCGCGCAGATCCTTCTCGATGAGGGCTATATCAAGTCTTTCACCGTAGAAGATAATGGCACCCAGGGTGTTATCCACATCACGCTCAAGTACCTTGGCAACAAGGAAAAGGTCATCACCGGCCTTCGCCGCGTTTCCAAGCCCGGCCTGCGCGTTTATGCCGGCGCAGACGAGCTGCCCAAGGTTCTCAGAGGTCTCGGCATTGCCATCGTATCCACGTCCCGTGGCGTCATGACCGATAAGGCTGCCCGTCAGCTTCACATCGGCGGTGAAGTCCTGGCGTTTGTCTGGTAAGGAGGTAACATTATGTCTAGAATCGGCAAAATGCCCATCACTGTACCGGCAGGCGTAAAGGTTGAAATCGGCGAAGGCAATTTCGTCAAGGTTACCGGCCCCAAGGGTACGCTGAGTGGCAAACTGAACTCTGAAATGATCATCAAGCAGGATGGCAACATCATCACGGTGGAGCGTCCCAGCGATGAGCGTCATCATAAGAGTCTGCACGGCCTCACCCGCACCATGCTGGCCAATATGGTTCATGGCACGGACAAGGGCTTCAGTAAGGAGCTAGAAGTTAATGGTGTTGGCTACCGTGCTGCAAAAGAGGGCAAGACCCTGGTTATGAATCTGGGCTACTCTCATCCCATCAAGATGGATGAAATTGACGGCATCACCATCGAAGTCCCCACTCCCAACAAGATCATCATCAGCGGCCCCGACAAGCAGAAGGTCGGCCAGTTCGCTGCTAATGTCAGAGGAAAGAGACCCCCCGAACCCTATAAGGGCAAGGGCATCAAGTATACTACCGAGACCATTCGCCGCAAAGAAGGCAAGGCCGGCGGTAAGAAATAATAGGAGGTGTGCCTAAATGGTTAAGAAGTTTGATAAGAACGCGCAGCGTCTGAAGCGCCATACCAGAGTTCGCGGCAAGATCTCCGGCACGCCCGAAAGACCTCGCCTGAATGTTTTCCGCAGCAATGCGAACATCTATGCACAGGTCATTGACGACGTTAACGGCGTCACCTTGGCCTCCGCATCCACCTTGGATAAGTCCTTCGAAGGTGCCGCAGGCAACTGCGAGGCTGCCAAGAAGGTTGGTAAGCTGGTCGCCGAGCGTGCTCTCAAGAAGGGCATCAAGACGGTCGTATTCGATCGCGGCGGTTATATCTTCCACGGTCGCGTGGCAGCTCTCGCCGAGGGTGCCCGCGAAGGCGGACTTGAGTTTTAAGGCAGGAGGAAGATACGATGGCTTACTACAACAACAAAGATCGTGCAGCTGAAGCAGCTGCCCCTGAATTCATCGAAAAGGTTGTTTATCTGAACCGTGTTTCCAAGACCGTCAAGGGCGGCCGTGTTATGAAGTTCTCCGCGCTCGTCGTGGTGGGCGATGGCAACGGCACTGTCGGCTATGGCCTGGGCAAGGCAGCGGAAGTTTCCGAGGCCATTCTCAAGGGCATTGCGGATGCTAAGAAGAACATGGTAAAGATCACCCTGTCCGGCACCACCATTCCTCACGAGGTCGTGGGTATCTATGGCGCTGGCAAGGTTCTGCTGAAGCCGGCTGCTGTCGGTACCGGCGTTATCGCAGGCGGCGCAGTCCGTGCCGTCATGGAAGCGGTAGGCATTTCCAACATCCGTACCAAGTGCCTGCGTTCCAACAATCCCCAGAACGTTGTTAAGGCAACCATGCAGGGTCTCATCTCTCTGCGCGACGCAACGGAGGTTGCTCGTGTCAGAGGCAAAAGCCCCGAAGAGATCATCGGTTAAGGAGGAACTTCATCATGCTGAAAATTAAACTCGTGAAGAGCCTCAATGGCCGTTTGCAGAAGCACATTGCTACTGCCCAGTCTCTTGGCCTGCGCCGCATCGGCCAGGTTACTGTTCAGCCGGACAACGCCCAGACTCGCGGCAAGATCGCCAAGATCGGCTATCTGCTGGAAGTCACCGAAGCGGAATAAGGAGGCAAACATGGAATTACACGAACTTTCTCCTGTCTTTGGTTCTACCAAGGTAGGTAAGCGGAAGGGTCGTGGCTGCGGTACCGGCAACGGCAAGACCGCAGGCCGCGGCCATAAGGGTCAGAAGGCCCGTTCCGGCGGCAAGACCCGTATTGGCTTCGAAGGTGGCCAGATGCCTCTGGCACGCCGCATCCCGAAGCGCGGTTTCAACAATATTTACGCCAAACCCCTCACTGCAATCAATGTTGCTGCGCTCAATGCATTCAATAATGGTGATGTAGTCGATGCTGCTGCTCTGATTGAAAAGGGCATCATTCATGACTGCAAGTATGGTCTGAAGGTTCTGTCCAACGGTAAGCTGGAAAAGAAGCTCACCGTCAAGGCAGCTGCCTTCTCCAAATCTGCTGCGGAAAAGATCGCGCAGGCAGGTGGAAAGGCAGAGGTGGTGTAAGTGTTTACTACCCTGCGTAATGCATGGAAGATTCCCGAACTGCGGAAGAAGCTTCTGTTCGTCATTCTTATCTTGGCGATTTACCGTATCGGTAATGCAGTTCCCGTTCCTTATGTTAATGTTGAACTCCTCAGCGAGTACTTCAACACCAACCTGAGCGATACCGTTCTTGGCCTGTACAATGCCCTGTCCGGCTCCGCATTCTCCCATGCCACCGTTCTGGCACTTTCCATCCAGCCTTATATCAACGCATCCATCATTATTCAGCTGTTGACCATCGCCATCCCTGCTCTGGAACGCCTGAGCAAGGAAGGCGGCGAGGAAGGCAGAGAGAAGATCAACAACATCACCCGTTATACCACGGTTGGGCTTGGCCTTATCATGGGTCTGAGCTACTACTTCATGCTCCGCAGCTATAACCTGCTGGAGACCAATACCGTCTTCCCCTATATGCTGGTTATTGTTGTCGCATTCACTGCCGGTTCCGCATTTGTAATGTGGCTCGGTGAGCAGATTACCGAGTTCGGCATTGGCAACGGCATTTCCATGATCCTGTTTGCCAACATCATTTCCCGCATCCCCTCCGGCGTCAGCACCATTGTCACCAACGTTGTCGCCGATCCCCTCCATACCTGGTACAAGTATCTGTTGATCCTTGTCGGTATGTTGGCGCTGATTGTCCTCATCGTTTTCATCGACAATTCCGAGCGTCGCATTCAGGTGCAGTATGCCAAGCGCGTTGTTGGTCGCAAGGTTTACGGCGGCCAGAACACCCACCTGCCCATCAAGGTCAATATGTCTGGTGTTCTTCCCATTATCTTTGCACAGTCCATTTGCTCCCTCCCCGCAACTGTCTGCGCTTTCTTCAGCATCAGCAGTGGCTGGTGGTATGACCATGTTTGGTCTAACAAGAGCACGGTTTATGCAATCATTTACTTCCTGCTGATCATCTTCTTCTCCTACTTCTATGCTACGATCCAGTACAATCCTGTCGAGATCGCCAACAACATGAAGAAGAACGGCGGCTTTATCCCCGGCTTCCGTCCGGGTCGCCCCACTGCCGACTTTATCGGCAAGGTGATCAACAAGATCACGATTTTCGGTGCTCTCTATCTGGCCGTTGTCGCTCTGCTCCCCATCATTGTGGGTAATGTGTTCAAGATTACTTCGCTGTCCATCGGCGGTACCTCCGTCATCATCGTGGTCGGCGTTGCCATCGAGTTCATGGCCGCAATTGAGGCACAGCTGATGATGCGTCACTACAAGGGCTTCCTAGAATAATCTGGAGGTTTTTGAATGAGATTGATCCTGTTGGGCGCTCCCGGCGCCGGAAAAGGAACACAGGCCGAGATTATCAGCAATACACTGCATATTCCGACCATCTCCACCGGAAATATTCTGCGTGAAGCAATTAAAAACGGTACGCAAACTGGCCTCAAGGCCAAAGCGTTTATGGATCAGGGTCTGCTCGTTCCTGACGATGTCATCATCGGCATCGTCAGCGAACGGCTCGATCAGGATGACTGCAAGGGCGGCTATATCCTTGACGGTATGCCCCGCACCATCCCCCAGGCTCAGGCATTGGAAGATACTGGAATCCATATCGACAGTGTCATTTCCATTGAAATTGAAGATGCAGTGATTGAGCCTAGAATGACTGGCCGCCGTGTCTGCGGCAGCTGTGGTTCCAGCTATCACATCGCTGCACATCCGCCGAAGCAGGAAGGCATCTGCGATGCCTGCGGCGGCGAGCTGGTGATCCGCAAGGATGACAAGCCGGAAACGGTTCGTCATCGCCTTGAGGTTTTCCACCAGGAAACCGAGGCACTCAAGGGCTTCTATCAGAAGCTTGGCAAGCTCAAGCTTATCGAGGGAAATCAGCCCATTGAAGATGTGACTCGTGATATTATGACCGCTCTGGGTGTGTAAACATGATACCGGTGAAAAGCCAGAAAGAGATTGAGATCATGCGCCGAGCCTGTGAAATTACCGCGGCAGCCCGTGCTTTGGCAGGGGATATGGTAAGACCCGGCGTAACAACCGCTCAGATCGACAAGGCAATCCACGACTTTATTGTGTCACAGGGCGCAACCCCCACCTTCCTCAATTATGGCGGCTTTCCCGCCAGCGCTTGCATCTCTGTTAACGACGTAGTCATCCACGGCATTCCGGGTAAACGGGTGCTGAAGGAGGGTGACATTGTCTCCATTGATGTAGGTGCCAAATGGAATGGCTTTACCGGGGACTGTGCTGGAACCTTCCCCTGCGGGAAGATTTCACCCACTGCACAAAAGCTCATAGATGTCACCCGGCGCAGCTTCTTTGAGGGCGTGAAATTCGCACGTCAGGGATGCCGAGTCTCTGACATCGGACATTCGATTCAAACGTATGTTGAACAAAACGGTTTTTCTGTGGTTCGCAGCTTCATAGGTCACGGTGTTGGCGCGAACCTGCATGAGGAACCGGAAGTGCCCAATTTCGGCGCTCCCGGCAGAGGGCCACGACTGATCAAAGGCATGACGCTGGCGATTGAACCCATGGTCACAGAGGGGACATATGATGTCCGCGTTCTGTCCGACCGTTGGACCACCGTCACCTGCGATGGAAAGTTGGCGGCTCACTATGAGAATACTGTGCTCATTACAGACGGCGAGCCGGAAATCCTCACCGTCACTGAGAGGCGCTAAAATGGAGTTATCCGTATCGGATCTGGTCGAATCTACAGCCGGTCATGACAGGGGAGAACTGTTCTATGTGATCGGAACAGAAGGCGTGTACGCCCTGCTGGCCAACGGCAAAAATCGACCCATTGAGCATCCCAAACGGAAGAAGCGCAAGCACCTCCGCCGCGTCCCTCAGATGGAATCGGAGGTCGCACGGATGATCCGATCCGGCGACAAGGTACTCAATGCGCAATTACGAAGAGCATTGGCGCAGGCACGTCAATCCTTCACCAGTCAAAACCAAGGAGGTTAATGAAACTTGGCAAAAGACGACGTAATCGAACTTGAGGGCATCGTAGTTGATGCACTGCCGAACGCGATGTTCAAAGTCGATATCGGCAATGGACGCACGATTCTGGCGCATATTTCCGGCAAGCTGAGAATGAATTTTATCAAAATCTTGACCGGTGATAAGGTAAAAGTTCAGTTGTCTCCCTACGATCTGACCGTAGGCCGGATCATCTGGAGAAACAAGTAATTTGAGAATGTACTCATAATGGAGGTTAAACAGTATGAAAGTTAGACCGTCCGTGAAACCCATGTGTGAAAAGTGCAAAATCATTAAGCGCAAGGGTCGCGTTATGGTAATTTGCGAAAATCCCAAGCATAAGCAGAGACAAGGCTAATAGGAGGTGCTTTAAGAAACATGGCACGTATTGCTGGTATCGACCTGCCCCGTGAAAAAAGAATTGAAATCGGCCTGACCTATATCTATGGCATTGGCCGTAAAAGTGCTACTGATATTCTGGCTGCTGCCGGCGTGAATCCTGACACTCGCGTGAAGGATCTTACCGAAGCTGACGAAGCTGCCATCCGTGATGTCATTGACAAGGGCTACACCATCGAAGGTGACCTCCGCCGTGAGGTGGCGATGAACATCAAGCGCCTGACCGAAATCGGCTGCTATCGTGGCGTTCGCCACAGAAGAGGTCTGCCTGTTCGCGGTCAGCGCACCAAGACCAATGCTCGTACCCGCAAGGGTCCCAAGAAGACCATTGCGAATAAGAAGAAGTAAGGGAGGGATATGTAATGGCAAAAGCGAATGCAAAGAAAGTGGTTAAGCGCCGCAGAGAGCGCAAGAACATTGAAAAGGGTCCCGCTCATATCCGTGCTTCCTTTAACAACACCATGGTTACCATTACCGACCTGAACGGCAATGCCCTTAGCTGGGCTTCCTCCGGCGGCCTCGGCTTCCGTGGCAGCAGAAAGTCCACCCCGTATGCCGCACAGATGTGCGCTGAGACTGCCGCTAAGGCAGCCATCGACAACTGCGGCCTCAAGACGGTTGAAGTATTCGTGAAGGGTCCCGGCCAGGGTCGTGAAGCTGCCATCCGCGCACTTCAGTCCGCAGGTCTGGAAGTCGTTATGATTAAGGACGTAACTCCCATTGCGCACAATGGCTGCCGTCCCCCCAAGCGCCGTCGCGTTTAATAAAGCAAGGAGGAAATTTAAGCTATGGCAAAGAATACACAGCCTGTTCTCAAGCACTGCAGAACCCTTGGCGTTTCTCCTGCTGCTATGGGTTATTCCAAGGAATCCAATAAGCATCCCGGCGGCCAGAGAAGAGCTAAGAAATCCGAGTATGCAATGCAGCTGACCGAAAAGCAGAAGGTCAAGTTCGTTTACGGCATTCTGGAAAAGCAGTTCCGCGGCTACTATGACAAGGCCTCCCGTGCAGAAGGCAACACTGGCGAAGTGCTGCTGAGCCTGATTGAGCGTCGTCTTGATAATGTCGTTTACCGTCTGGGCTTTGCTGCTACCCGCCGAGAGGCTCGTCAGCTCGTCAACCATGGCCATTATACGGTCAATGGTAAGCGCGTCAACATCCCCTCCTATATGGTTCGCGTGGGTGATGTGATCGCTGTTTGCGAGAAGAGCTGCTCCAACAACCGCTTCAAGAAGATGAAGGAAGACAATGCATTCGTCGCAGCTCCCAAGTGGCTCGACCGCGATACCAACACCTTGCAGGGTAAGGTGATCGGTCTGCCCACCAAGGAAGATATTGATTTCGAGATCGCAGAACATCTGATCGTGGAGTTGTACTCCAAGTAATTTATCACCCTCGTTTATTGGTAAGCTGACATTGGCTACGGGGTTTGTCCCCGTAATATGAAAAGGAGGGTATATTTATGATAGAAATTGAAAAGCGGCGTATTGAATGTTTTGACTCTCCGGAGAATAACTCCTATGGCAAATATGTTGTAGAACCGCTGGAAAGAGGTTATGGTACCACACTGGGCAACTCCCTGCGCAGGATTCTGCTCTCCTCTCTCCCCGGCACGGCAGCCACCTCCATCAAGATTGCGGGTGTGCAGCATGAGTTCTCCACGATCCCCGGTGTCCGCGAGGACGTGACCGAAATCGTTCTGAATGTCAAGCGGCTGATTACCCGTCTGCATTGTGAAGGTACGAAGACGGTCTATATTGACGCTGCCGGTGAATGCGAAGTTACCGCTGGTGATATTAAAGCCGATGGGGAGGTTGAAATTCTGAACCCCGAGCTGCATATCTGCTCTCTGGGACCGGATGCGACCTTCAGCATGGAAATCACGCTCAGCCATGGCCGCGGTTATGTTCCTGCTGACCGAAATAAGAACCCGTCCATGCCCATCGGAACCATTGCGGTAGATTCTATTTATACTCCTGTCTACAAGGTCAACTACACTGTAGAAAACACCCGCGTAGGCAATATGACCGATTACGACAAGCTGACCCTTGAGGTCTGGACAGATTCGACCATCTCCGCAAGAGATGCCGTATCTTTGGGTGCAAAGATTCTTTGCGATCACCTGACGCTCTTCACCGATCTGAGTCAGGCCGTTTCTGCCACGAGCATCGTGGTGGAGAAGGATGTCCCCAAGAAGTCCAGCGTTCTGGAGCTGACCATCGAAGAGCTTGATCTCTCCGTGCGCAGCTTCAACTGCCTCAAGCGCGCCAATATCAACAACGTTGAGGACTTGATTTCCAAGACCGGTGAAGATATGATGAAGGTGCGCAACATGGGTCGCAAGTCTCTGGAAGAGGTTCAGAACAAGCTGGCAATGATGGGTCTGTCTCTGGCCAGTGACGATTCCGCCTCTAGCAACAATTAAGTAACCTTTCAAGAAGGAGGATACCCGTAATGTTCGGAACACGCAAACTCGGCAGAACCAGCGATCAGAGAAGAGCAATGCTTCGCCAGCTGACCACCGATCTGCTGGAGCATGGCAAGATTGAGACAACCTTCTGCAGAGCAAAGGAAGTGCAGCCTGTTGTTGAGAAGATGATTACCCTTGGCAAGAAGGGCGATCTGGCTGCCTACCGCAGAGCACTGTCCTATATCACCAAGGAAGATGTAGCCCAGAAGCTGTTCAAGGAAATTGCACCCGGCTATGCAGAGCGTAACGGCGGCTATACCAGAGTTGTTCGCCTCGGCACCCGCCGCGGTGATGCTGCTGAAACTGCTATCATCGAGCTCGTCTGATAATAATTTCACAAAAAGGACGTTGCTATCCCCGGCTCTTGCCGAGAATGGCAGCGTCCTTTTAAATTTTTTCTTATTTGAAATTGCCAAAGAAGCACATATCTGGATGTTGAATGCATAAAATAAGATAGCGCGAAACCTTCTGTGCTGGCTGATTTACAAAAATGTTTTTGCATGGAACTTTATCGCGTCCAATTTACATAATCTGTATATTTTATGGATTTAAATCATTTTTTCCAGATACAACATAAAGTTTACATAATGTAATCTATACCGCCGTCCACATTTTCTTACCTCATTCAATTACCGTGCTTCGCGTCTTTGCGATGGTTGACAAGGCTGGGGGATGGGTGTATAATTTAGCCATCAATTCTTCGCATTACAATCCAGTCTTCGGGGAGCCGGACGTTTCCGGCTGAGATTGGGCGGCAAGCGCCCTTACCCGCTTAACCTGATCCGGTTCGTACCGGCGTAGGGAAAGACGCAGTTGCTCTCAATCGCATTGCAGTCTTTCGATTGCAATGCGTTTTTTAGGAGGTCAACTTGTATGAAAAAAAACAATCCGCAATTCCTTCGTGCGCTCTGTGAGGGTGCCATTATGGTTGCGCTGGCGCAGGTGCTGGGCTACCTGAAGCTTTGGCAGTTTCCGCAAGGCGGTTCTGTGAATCTGGGTATGCTGCCGATTTTCCTCTACTGTGTGCGCTGGGGCTTCGGACCGGGTATGCTGGCATCCTTTGCTTATGCACTTTTGCAGCTGTTTCTTGATGGTGCATATGCCTGGGGTTGGCAGTCGATTCTTGGCGATTATCTGGTTGCCTATGGAGTTTTGGGTACAGCAGGTCTGTTTTCTACAAGAAAACTGGGTTTCTTTTGGGGTACAATGATTGGCAGCATTCTGCGTTTTGCGGTTCATTGGGTTGTAGGTGCTACGGTTTGGGCAGAGTATATGCCAAATATTTTCTTAGGTATGACCATGACATCCCCATGGATTTATTCTGCACTCTATAATGGAAGCTTCATAGCGGTCAATATGAGCCTGATTTTGGTGGTCGGTGTCATTCTCTACCGTTATATGAGTAAATACATGAGAAGCCAGCGGCAATAAAAAAGTGGCGGTGCAGAGAGTGGATCTGCACCGCCGCGATTTATAAGGATCAAAGATTGGTGATCAGTAGTACAATACCGGAGACAATCAGAATGATATAAATGAACTTCAGGAAGGTGCTCTGCTTTACGCGCCGGGTCAGAACGCCGCCGAGCCAGATAGCGAAGAGGGTAGGCAGGATCACAATACCAGACATGATGGCAACCTGCCGGGTGACAGCGCCCGCAACAAAATAGGTAATGACCATAATGATATTCAAAATGGCCCATACCGCATTGACCGTGGCGCGAAATTCCTGCTTCTCTTTTAGCTGTGCAACGGAATACACTGCCAAAAAGCTGCCGCCGGAGACGAACAAACCCTGCATAATACCTGCAATGACCAGAGCGGTATTTTGCACAGCTTTGGGGGCTTCCTTATTGGAGGGGAAGAACAGCTTTTTTATGCCGACCGCAACGACCACGGCAGCATAGGCGATCAGCAGGAAATTTAGCTGTACCCGCCCGGTTGCCCACAGGCCGCCAAGTACGCCCAGAAGCATGACACCCGTCATTTTGCAAAGCTCCCGCCAGTTGATGTGCTTATATTCGGTAATCAAAACGACCACGCCGGTGATCCATGCCACAAAGGTAATGACCGGTTTGGAGATATCCAGCCCCATCAGCATAATGCAGATGGGCATGGAAAGCAATGTGCCGCCGAAGCCCGCAAGGGACTGAACAAAAACGCCAAACATTACGGCAAGAACGAAGAGAATATAGTTCATTTTTTCTCCTTTTCTCCAACTTTTCTCTGGAAAAAACAACCATAAAAACGAAATAAGGATACCGCAAAGCGGTATCCTTATTTCTGGTACGCCGGAAGGGACTCGAACCCCCGACCTTCTGGTTCGTAGCCAGACACTCTATCCAACTGAGCTACCGGCGCATCTAGCGCTTCGCGCTGGAGTATCATAGCACAAGATAGAGGAAAATGCAAGTCTTTTTTTAAAAACTTTCTGGAATTTATGCGTAAAAAACACAAGGCAAAAAAGTGTTTCCGCAAAATCATTGCAAAAGTCGTGAAAATAGCGTAAAATAAAGGAAAGAACAACAGGAGGAAGAAAATTATGCTAGTTTCTTTGACTCAGGCGCTTGCCGACGGAGTGCAGAAGGGATATGCTATCGGTGCATTTAATGGAACCGGCCTGGAAACGGTGCAGGCCATTGTCGGTGCAGCGGAAAAGGCCGGAAAGGCGGTGATCCTGAGCTTTGCGCAGGTGCATAGCCCCTATGTCACTATGGAGGAAATGGCACCGATTATGCTGCGTGCAGCGGAAAGCGCATCTGTCCCAGTCTGCGTCCATCTGGATCACGGCGCGTCGGTGAAGTTGTGTGAGAAGGCGATGGAATTGGGCTTTACCTCCGTTATGCTTGATGCCTCTGCGTGTCCTTATGAGGAGAATATTGCGCAAACAGCAAGCGTTGTTCAACTTGCCCATGTAAGAGGCGTAAGCGTGGAGGCAGAGTTGGGTAGTATTGGCTTGGACAGTGATGCATATACTGATCCTGAGGCTGCGGCGGATTTTGTAGAGCGGACAGGCGTAGATGCGCTGGCTATTGCCTTCGGAACGAGCCATGGCGTGTATGCGACACGTCCTGCGCTTGATCTGGAAAGAGTTTCAAAGATTCGGGAAAAAGTTTCAGTGCCCCTTGTTATGCACGGCGGTTCCGGCCTGAGCAAGGAGGAATTTCAGCAGGCTGTGTGCAATGGCATTCGGAAAATCAACTACTACACCTATATGTCCCTTGCCGGTGGTAGTGCTGTTAAGAAAGCAATGGACAAGGCCGAGGGCAACGTATTTTTCCATGATATTTGCGTTTTGGCTCGGCAGGCTATGGAAAAGGATGTTTACCGTGCCATTCGGGTTTTTAGTCGGATGGAGTGAGGAGAAAAAATGGAAAAGACAGGAATTGCAGTTGCCGGTTCTATTGTTGCCGACCTGTATTATGAGATCGACACTTATCCCCGGCAGGGGATGCTGGCCAATATTCGCACGACCCATGGCGCGGTGGGCGGTACGGGCAATCTGATTTTGGATTTGGCGCAGCTGGACAGTACTGTGCCGATACGGGTCAGTGCGCTGGTAGGGGAGGACGAGAGCGGAGAGATGATTCTTCGCACACTCTCTGCATATCCCAATGTGGATATCCGCAATGTGACCCGGAAGGGCAGCAGCTCTGTGGATTATGTTATGGAGTCACTTGATACCCGGCAGCGCACATTTTTCTATCAAGCCGGTGCCAATGATGTTTATGATGAGAGCTACATTGATTGGGAAATACTTGATTCGCAGATTTTCCATTTGGAGTATCTGCTTCTGATGGCACGGGTCGATGCGCCGGATGCGGAATTCGGTACCCATGGGGCAAAAATTCTCCACGATGCCAGAATGCGAGGAATGCGAACCTCTGTGGATATGGTTTCCGGGCAGAGTGCGTTGGCTTTGCGCGTGATACCTGCTGCCTTGGCCTATACCGATTATTGTACGATCAATGAGACCGAGGCCGAGGCGGTGACGGGAATTGCAGTGAAGGATCGCGCTTCTGCTGCAAAGGCGCTGGAAGCATTGCGCGGTTTTGGTGTTTCCCGCTGGGCTGTGATCCATTCGCCCCATTGCAGCTTCGGACTGGACTGTGAGACCGAACGCATGGTGGTCTCCCCCAGCCTGAAGCTGCCGCAGGGCTTTATTCAGGGCACCACTGGCGCGGGAGATGCATATTGCAGCGGCATTCTCTATGGGGCTTACACCGATCTTTCACTGGAAAAGGCAATGGAGTTTGCAGCGGCGGTTGCTGCCTGTTCGCTTTCTGGGATCAATGGTACCGAAGGAGTGCCAACGGCGGCAGAGGTCTGGAAGCTGCGAGACAAGTACCCGGTATATCAGGAGGTTTTATGAAACGACTGCTTGCTGTTTTAAGTGGGATTTTGCTGCTTTTGCTTTTCATTGTGGTGTTACAGCGTACCGATGTCATTTCCATGTCCGCTCCTATGCCGGAGTTGCCGGTAAGTATACAGGAGTCTGTGCCTGTCCCGGAGCAAAAGTCTGTGCCGGTTATTGCGCCTGAACCAGAGCCGATCCCGGAGCCGGAGTGCCCGGTGCAGCCGGAACTGGGGAGTCCCAGACTTTTCAACGGCAATTCCATGGAGACCGTGGTTGTGGATGAGATGCAATATGTGAAGGCGGAGCAGTTGGCCACGGCCATGTGTTTGGAAGCTACGCCGGAAAACGACAGCGTGATGTTTTCCGGCTATCCGCGCACCTCTTATTTTACGGTAGGGAACTGCAATGCGGTGGTGAATGGGGAAGATATTTTACTCAACCGTGCTCCCTTCCTTTTTGAGGATGAAATTTATCTTCCACTGGACGAGAGTGCCTGTGCGATGGGCTGCACGGCCTATACGGATGAGGAGACTGGGGTGCAGTATCTGACCTCCGGCGGCGGTGACTGGGAAATCCCGGCGGATGTGCATATCCCAATTTTGGAGTATCACGCAGTCGGCAACAACATTTGGGGCATCACGGAGCTGTTTATGGATCCGAAAGAGATGGAAGCGCAGCTTGCTTATCTTGTGAATAACGGTTATGACCCCATCTGGTTTGAGGATTTGCGCCATGTGGAGCAGTATGATAAGCCGGTGATTTTGACCTTTGATGACGGCTATGATGATAACTATCTGGAGCTGTTCCCACTGCTGAAGAAATACAATGTTAAAGCTACGATCTTTGTGATTGCTGGTGTCATCGGCAACAACCACTTTATGACCGCAGAGCAAATCAGTGAAATGGCATCCTCCGGACTGGTTTCCATTCAGAGCCATGGCATGACCCATCATGAGCTTGGTTATATGGATGAGAGCAGTTTGCGCTACGAATATGGCGAGAGCAAGCGAATTTTGGCAGGATTGACCGGTGCAGAGCCTTATGTGCTGTGCTATCCTGTCGGCAGTTCCTCTGAACTGGCAGTTCGCATTGGCAGAGAGTATTTCAAATTTGCCACCAAAATGAGCGGCAAATATTATGATACTTCGACCGAACCGCTCCTTGCCCCGCGCTATTATATTTCACGTTATACGACACTGGAGCAATTTGTGGCGAAGCTGGAGGAAGCGCAAGAATAAAAAATGCCCTCCCTGGTTGGTTTCAGGGAGGGCAGGTGCGTTTATTCGGCTGCCGATTGCATCATTGTGAGGGTGCGGTAAGCCACAATGGCGATACGGATATCGCTTAGCAGCATATTGATGTCATCTGGCTGCTCTGCGGTGCCACCGTTAATCAGCCCTAGCTTGAGCATTTCCTGCATTTCTGGCTTTGCCCATGCGGGAAGCTGGTCAAAGGTCTCGATAAAGGTATCTCCCAGCAGAGATAAAAGCTGTTCCCGGGTGATAGGGGCAGTATTTTCTTCCGGGGCGGTAAAGACGATGCTGCCCTGTTCATCAAAGACACTGTAGCCGGGTGGACAGGCAGCTTTTGCATTTTCAAGCAAGTGGAAAGCGCCCAACTGCCCCTTGGTATCTGCCCATGTTTTTCGCACACGGTAGACCGGCGCGGCCAATAGAGCGGCTACATCCCGGCGGAAGGTATCCATGGTGTATTCCAACCCCAGACCCTTCCACAGGTGCTCTGGATCGCTGTGATTGGAGGCAATACCTCGGGCGTATCCCTCGGTGTGGCTGATAATGGCAACATTGGGATCTAAGCGATACGTTTCGCATAGCATGGCAAACAGCTCCACGGCGGTTTGGTAGGTGCCGCGGCATTGCGCTTTGGCTTTTTCTGCGTCCTCAACGGTAAATGTGCTGCCCCCGGTATAGCGAATTTCCGCAGGCTCAGTCATTTCAATGCCTACAAAGCTCTCGTTGGCGCTGCCGCCTGCGTGCCAACCACGGAAATTCCATGGCAGACATTGGTACACAATGCCATCTGCCTGCAAAACGGCGTGGACGGCAATTTCTTTTCCAGCGGTATTCCAAGTGTTTGCAAATACTGCGGCGCTGGGCTGCGGTGTGCCAACGCTGTGCAGCATCAGTCCCTGTGGACCGCGGGACTGAAATTGCGTGTATCGGCTGTCAATTTTTTTAAGATTGTTCTGATAGCAGTCATTTTTGGTGCTGAACCGTTCAATCAGTTCCATGCTCCTCCTCCTGACCCAACTGCTTTTTGATTTGGTGAATGCCGGTAGAGGCCAGCCCGGAGGCGATGCCCACGGCTATGGCGCTGATGGGTTCGCTTGCTGGAAAGTCTGCCATTACATACAGCCCTACAAGACCAAGAATGCCGCCAGCAAAGCCGACGATAGGCGGGATCCACTGTTTGGAGAGCTTTGTCCGCTTTACGGTGATACCGACCAGATAGCAGATCAGGGTAATTCCGGTTACGCTGGCAATGCCAAAATTCATGAATGCTTTCCCTCCCTTTCCAGGTTCTGTATCCTATGATTGAGGATCTTAATTTGTTCCTCCACCACAGGCATACGGCGGGCAAAGTTATTGTGCTCACGCACTTCTCGCACCAGCTCCTCCAGGCGCGTATCGGTGACAGCTTGTGCGGCGGTCAGGGTGTCGGTGGCGTGGCGGTTTCCAAACCATGCGGTGATGCAAACGCCCATGAGGGTCAGGATGCCGGAAATCACACTGACAATTATTTGGGTCAAGGCTGCCCCACCTCCGATAAAATTTTTCTTTGATGCATATTCATTCCTCCTCAGGTTTTATGAATGCCCTTTCATAAGTAAGGAAAAATGCTGCTATTTATGCCGGAAATTAGACAACAAAATTGCCTCCTGCGTCGGCAGGGGGCAATTTATATCAGAAAATGTGTTGCGCTGTAAGCAGCTGCTCCATTTGCATGACCCGCTCGTCCCAAGAGCAAGCCTTTCCGAGGGCAATACGTCGGGCAGTGCGCCTAGGATCGGTGTCCTGAAGGGCTTCCCGGCATTTTTCCAAGAATTCCTCCGGTGAGGCGGCAATGTGGATATCTTTGGCATATTGTAAAATTTGCTCGGGCTGGGGCGTAGAGACAATGGGCTTTCCGGTGGCCAGATATTCAAAGAATTTCAGGGGGCTGACATCCCGACTCAAATCACTCTGGTCAAAGAGATTCAGACACACATCACAGTGGGCAAGATATTGCGGGAGCTGCTCATTGGGTCGCAGGCCAAGAAAATGGCAGTTGGGCAGTTTTTGAAGCGAACTTAAATCCACATCGGGAAGTTGGCGACCCAGGAAAATAAAACGCCAATCGGGCTGTGCTTTAGCAGCATAGGCAATGTAGCTATATTCAATACAGCTTTGCAGGGCACCGACAAAGGCAAATACGGGGTCTTCTCCGGCGGGGAAATCCTCTGGCTTTGGCTGTGGCTGAGAGGCGGCATAGAAGCGCGCATAGTTTGCTCCATTCGGAATGAATACGGCCTTCTGATTGACCTTATAAAGGCGCTGCCACAGACTTTTTGCGGTGGCAAATACCATGTCGGCTTTTGCTGTCAGCTCCAGCTCCATATCGTCCACCATGGCGGGATTCATCAGCCCACCGTATGCGGAATGGCGATCCACACAGTCATAGACCAATGCGCTGTGCGGAATTGCGTCCACAGAGTCTACGGTGGTGGGGGAGTAGACCCAGAGCAGCGGATCGGTAAAGCCATGTTTTTTGCTCAGACGGCTGACATAGCGAGCTAACTTTTTTTGATTCAGGCGGTTGATCCAGCGATATTTATTAAAGTAGGGCAGCACTGGCGGTAGAGAATAGACGGTGATATGCGGCAGAGGATGGCTCTGATCTGTTTTCCAGCTTTTCAACTTTGGACGAAGAGTAGGATCTTTGAATGGCCCAATATAGGTGAACGGGGGATCAAAGTAGATGATTTCGGCATCCTTGAGGCGGGACATGACCTGCTGCTTTCTAGTGGGGAAGGGATACCAAGGGGAGGTAGAAAGGCAAATAATTTGTTTCATAAATTTATTCCTCCAGTGCTTTTTTTGCAAGGACAGCATTTTCCTTGGCTAGTGTACACAGCCGTTCGGTGTTGGCGATGCTCGTGGAAGCGTTGGATAGAGCCGCATCAGTGAGGCGGATAAGCTTCTGGGCATCAAGCTCGGATAGGCTGACATAATTTTTCTGCCCAATGTAATCCAGAAATCCGCTGACCTTTGGATCGTATACCACGCCGCCCACGGGGACATTCATAGCGCTGGCAAAGACCAGTGCGTGTAAGCGCATGGAGATGACTGCGTCCATATGCCCGATGAGTGCAAGAATGGTATCGGAGTCATTGACAGCTGCAATACGGATGCAGGGGCAGGTCAGTTTTTGAGCGATGGATTCTGTGATTACCTCGTCACGTGAAGGCTCCAGCGCGAAAAGAATGGGGATGAGTCCGTGGCGGTCATAGGCATACTGGGCAGCGGCGGCAAAATCATTGAGGTGGCTGTCCATGCCTGTCCAAGGACGGGGGGCGAACATCATATAGTGGGCATCTGGCATCAGACCGTAGGCGCAAAGAATGCTTTTTGTTTTCTCAGGATGGGCCATATTGAGCAGCAGGGCAGGGTCGGCAGTCAGATGAATATTCTTTGCGTCAATACCCATAGAACGCAGCTCCTTGGCAGAGTCTTCATCGCGCAGAGCAATGGTATCTACACAGCGGGCAATGGTGCGGGAGGTCATGCTGCGGAAAAGATGACCATTGACTGGGCCAATCCCGCAGCCGTACATCATGACATGATTTCCTGCGCCATGGGCAAAGGAAATATTGCTCAGGTAATACAGCAGAGAACGCACACTGGTGATATTCTGAATCAGGGTGCCGCCGCCGGAGATATAGAGCTTGGTGCGTCGCATCAGGGAGAGAAATCCCGGTACATTGAAGGTATAGCAGGAGCCAATTTGATACAAAAGCTTGGTTTCCTTTGGGTTTCGGGATAGAGCATAGATGGGAATATCGGCATCTATGTCGCGGATCTGCTGGATAATGGCGCGGAGAATGGCATCATCACCGGCATTGCGCTTTCCGTAAGCGCCGCAAATCAGTACGCCATCGCGTTGCCTCTTCATTTTTCGCTCAGTTTTACGCAGAACGGTATGGTAGATTTCCTCCTGATGTTTCACAGTGGCTTCCAGAGAGAAGAAGGCTTTTGTTTTTTCATAAAGTCGATCCCCCAGCTCTTTTCGGAGCTGGGCATCTCCCGCCAGACGCTTCATGTGCGAAATCAGGAGATCAAGATCCTGTGATGGAAACAGCAGACCGTTAAGCTCGTTGTCAATGAGATAAGGAATGCCTCCGACCTGAGAGGCGATGGTGGCACAGTGCATACGGGCACCCTCGGGAAGCGCATAGGGGAAGCCCTCAGATAGGGAAGTCAACATATTGACATCAATCGCGTGATAGAAGCTGTCGGTATCGGAGACCCAACCGGCGAACAGAACGGTATTGGGAGGGCAAAGCTCTTTTGCCAGTGCCTTTAGCTCCTCAGCCTGCTCACCGTCACCGGCAATGATTAGACGGGCGGAGGGATATTCTGCCACGGTTGCAGCAAAAGCGCGAATCAGAATACCTATATTCTTTACTGGAGAGATGCGGGCGGCGATCCCGAATAGGACACTGTCCGGCTCTCTTTGTAGGCCGATGCTGTTTAGAAATTCATCCCGTTCCGTGGGATGCAGAGGGGTTGAAAAATCCACACCATTATAGATGGTGAAAATCCTTTGGGGATCGAATCCCCGGCGGATCATAAGCTGAGAGAGCGCATCAGACACACCAATATAGTAGTCTAAAAAGCGCAAAGCAACCTTATTGATATTACCGAAGGTGATCCGATGCAAGGGTCTACCCAAATAATCCAGCCGATAGTCGCTGTGGATGGTGCTGACTACAGGTATCTTTACCTTGTTTCGGATGATTGCACCCATCATATTGGCGCGGGAGCCATGGCAGTGGATGAGCTGATAACCGTTCTCACGGATCAGCTGTACAATGGTTCGACAGTCGGAAAGAATATTGGTTTTGATGATTTGGGTGTGGATTCCCAGCTCTCGCGCTTCCTGTGCAAATGAACCTTCGGTAAAGCAGACCAAAAGCACCTCATGGCGCTGGCTCAGCCCCTGCAAAAGTGTGAGTACATGGGTTTTGGCACCGCCCACATCACCGCCGGAAATGAGATGAATGATTTTCATGGAAAACACTCCAGACTTATAGCATTTTTGTGTTGCGCGTACTTGGAGTATCCGCTATAATAAAAGCAGCATAAAACATTATATCTTATTTTCACCGTAGAAGCAATATTTTTCTGCTGGTGGCAGCTTAAAGGAGGCAGTTATGAAGCGTACGGACAGTAATGGAAAATTATTTAAAAAGTTCAATATCATTGATGTCATTGTGATTATTTTGATATTGGCAATTGTCGTAGCCATTGCATGGAAGACCATTGTGGATAACAGACCGGTTGTATCAGAGATAGAGGAAGAGGAAGAGGTTGAGCTTCTTTTCGATAATGCCGATCATCTGGTCTATTCAGTCGTCTGCCGGGATATTTCTGAAGAGGTTGCTAAGGAATGCAAAGCGCAGATGGAGCTGCCCCGCGCAAAGCGCCGCCTTATGAGCAATGGTGAGCCGCTGGAAGGCTTCATTACCGATTGCACCTATGAGGTCGGAGAGGATGGTCTTTGCAGGATTTATTTTACCATGGAGGCCGTGCTGAAGGAAGAAGATGGAATTTGTTCCGTTGGTTCTCAGGAGATCCGAATTGGCAAGGGTCATACGGTGAAGACCTATCAGATTGAGGTCGGCGGCGTGATCTATTCCATGGAGGTCATCAAGAATGAGTGATATGCGTTCGGCATTGCGAGCGGCATATCAGCAGAGTGCTCTTTATCGGATCGTTGTTTTTTGGAAAAAGGCATGGACGGAATCCTGCTTGCGAGCGCTTCTTGTGTGGCTGCTGTCCAGACCATCCTTAGATGAAGGCTCCAGTCTGCGACAGGGTATGAGCAAGCTCAATGCCTACTTAGGGCGTAGGGATGGGCTGAATCGTGCGATGGATGGCAGTGTGCTTCACCGCATATGGGCGGCCATTTGCCGTGTAGGCAGCCAGAGCCGATTCTTGGGGCTTGTGTTCCAAAACGGAATGACCGGCGTACTGCTTCTGCTTTTGGCGCTCTATGTGCCTGTGGATTACCTGCTGCGGGATGTGTATGCTATTCCTGTGGTGTCCTCTGGCTGGGATGAGGGCTTGCTGCTTCTGGCAGTGGTTTGGATTCTTCTCCTGCGTGTGCGGGAGCAGCCCAGTCTGCCTACGGCATCATCGCCGCTTGATTTCCCAGTAGGTCAGTTTTTGCTGGTGTGCCTGTTCTTGTTTGTGGTTCTGCTGACAAGGCCGAAAATTAATTTTGCCGGTTTACGTGCAACTGCACAGTATATCCTGTGGTTCTTCCTTGCAACTCGGCTGATTCGCACACGGAAGCAGTGCTTTATGGTGTATTACATCATGGTGGCTGTGGCAGCCCTGATTTCTCTGCACGGTATCTACCAGTTTATCGTGGCAGCGCCCATTCCCTCCAATTGGGTGGATCAGGCGGAGGTTGCGGTACGCACGCGTGTGTACTCCATTTTCGGCAGCCCCAATATTATGGGTGACTATATGGTGATGTTTGCACCCATGATGGCGGCGCTGGCTTATTACCTGAAAAATAAGGCGGCGAAGCTGCTGTGCTGGTTCTTTACCTTTACGATGTGCTTCTCCTGTCTGTTTACCATGTCCCGCGGTGCATGGATTGCCATGGCGGTGGCCATTCTCGTATTTGCGGCACTGGTGGATCGCCGACTGATTTTGCTCATGGTGCTGGCATTTGTCGCCGCGCTGTTCCTGCCCTTTGTGGCAACACGTATCGGTTATCTGTTTACCCCGGAATATGCCGAAAGTACTGCAAGAGGTGGCCGCACTGTGCGCTGGGAAAAGGCAATGGAATATCTCTATGCCAATAACCCGCTGCTCGGCATCGGCTTTGGCAGATTCGGCGGTGCGGTGGCCATGCAGAATCAGGAATCTGTATGGATGAAGTATTTTTACACCGATAATTATTACGTGAAGATTCTCTCGGAAAACGGCTATGTGGGTCTGATAAGCTTTGTTCTCATGATGCTCGGCGTTGTCTGGACTGGCCTACGTGGCTGGTTTCGCAAGCGCCACACGGCAATCTCCCCTCTGTGTGCGGGTATGCTGGCAAGCCTGTCCGGCGTTTTGATGCACTGCTATTTTGAAAATATTTTTGAGGAGCCTTATATGGCCGTCACCTTCTGGACAATTGCAGCCATGATGGTATATCTGGGCTTTATTGAGGATCGCCTTTCCAATGAAAAATAGTTTTTGCGTTTTCCTGCAAATATCAAAAACCTGCGCCGAAGTCATCGGTGCAGGTTTTTTGACAAAATAAAAAAGACAGGCAAGCCTGTCTTAATTATTGTATGGTCATCAGATGGCACGCTCAACCTTGTTGGAACGGAGACATCTTGTGCAGACGTATACATGGCGCGGAGTACCGTCAACAATCGCCTTCACGCGCTTGACATTGGGCTTCCACATTCTGTTGGAACGTCTGTGGGAATGGGAAACTTTAATACCAAAAGTAACGCCCTTGCCGCAGATATCGCACTTAGCCACTGGATGCACCTCCTATCCATAGGTGAAATCATTCTGGAATCTCAAAGAGACCGAGAGATATGATACCAGATTGTGACGAGAAATGCAAGAGAAAAAGTAAAATTTTTTTATTTTTTTGTTTGGGATTGAAACGACTTCTTTTTTTCAATATAATAGATATAACAGGGAGGCGAAGTGTCATGGCAACGATGTATAGTGTTCCTCTGACGCAGTTGGTTGAGGAAGCGGGCTTGAGCGTTTGCTATCGGGCATCGGATTATGAGAAAATTCGCATTACGATAGAGGATGTATCTCGTCCGGGACTTCCTATGGCCGGATTTCTGGATTATTTTGAACCCATGCGGCTTCAGGTTATGGGTACTGTGGAGATGAGTTACCTTAATAAGCTCTCCTGCGAGGCTCGTGCTATTGTATTTGAGCGATTTTTCTCTTACAAAATTCCCGCCCTCATCATTGCCCGCGGGAATGCACCCCATAAGGAATGTCTGGAGCAGGCAAAGAAGCATGATGTGACGATCCTGCAATCTACGGAGTCAACGTCCTTTGTGGTATCCTTCCTGATTACCAGTCTGAAAAATCATTTGGCGCCTCGTATTACCCGTCACGGTGTTCTGGTCGATGTCTACGGCGAGGGAATGCTCCTTCTGGGTGACAGCGGTATCGGCAAGAGTGAGGCGGCTGTGGAGCTTCTCAAGCGCGGCCATCGTCTAATTGCGGACGATGCGGTAGAGATCAAGAAAATTTCTGAAACCAGACTGGTAGGCAAAGCGCCGGAGCTGCTGCGCAATTATATCGAGCTTCGCGGTATTGGCGTGATTAACGTGGCAAAGCTGTTTGGTATGGCAGCTATCAAAGAGGAAACCTTTATTAATCTGATTATCAATATTGTACCCTGGTCGGATCATGAGATTTATGACCGTCTGGGTCTGGAGAATCAATACATGGAGCTTCTGGGGGTCAAGATCCCGTCCATCACCATTCCCGTCACCCCCGGACGAAATCTTGCTGTGAATCTGGAGGTTGCCGCAATGAACAACCGACAGAAGCGCATGGGCTATAATGCTGCTGTAGAATTTACCCAGCAGATCAACCGCCATTTTGATGAGACGAGAAGCCTGCAACTATGAATTGCACGGCAAAGCGGTTGCATAGCATGGAAGGGTATGGTACAATACTATAGTTGTACACCCGGAGGAGTTGATTGCTTATGAAGAAAATCCTTGCGACCCTGTCGCAGCTTCATATTCCTTTTTGTACGGAGGAACCTTTATCCCGCCATACCTCCTTCCGCATTGGCGGCCCTGCGGAGGTGATGGCATTTCCCCGCACGGTGGGGGAGCTGTCTACAATTTTCCGTGCTGCCCGGGAAGCGGGCATTGTACCAATCATTCTGGGCGCGGGCAGCAATGTGCTTGCACCGGATGAAGGAAAACGCGGCCTTGTGATTTGCACAAGAGACGGTCTGTGCTCTGTACGCAGGCTGGATGATACCGCAATCTGTGTGAGTGCGGGTGTTCTGATGTCCAAGGCGGCGGTGTTTGCCAGAGAGCAGGAACTTTCTGGCATGGAGTTTGCCCACGGCATCCCCGGTACGGTGGGCGGCGGCATTTATATGAATGCGGGTGCTTATGGTGGGGAGCTTTGCCAAATCGCTGAGAAGACGGCTTTTATGAGCTTTGATGGCGAGATTACGGAATTTGTCGGGCAGGAACAGGGCTTTGGTTATCGAAAAAGCGCATTTCAGGCGATGGATGGCCTGATTTTGGAGACCGTTTTCCGCCTGATACCCGGAAATGTGGAAGAAATTAGCGCAAAAATGCAGGAGCTTGCTGCCAGACGAAGAGCCTCCCAGCCCTTGGATATGCCTTCTGCAGGTTCTACCTTTAAGAGACCGCAGGGTGGCTATGCTGCGGCGCTTATTGAGAGCGCTGGGCTGAAGGGACAGGGAGTAGGCGGTGCGCAGGTCTCCCAAAAACACAGTGGCTTTGTGGTAAATACTGGAAATGCGACAGAAAAGGATGTTTTGGATACCATAGAGATGATTCAGGCGCGGGTCTATGCGGCTTCTGGGATTCTTTTGGAGCCTGAGGTCAAGCGCCTATGATACAGAAAGGAAAGGTGAGCCTATGTCGTTTTCTGCCAACGCAAAGGCAGAGCTTTGCCGCGCCCCCATCCATCGGAAATGCTGTGCGTTGGCGGAGTGCTACGGCATTCTGCTCTATTGCAATACCTTCCGCAAGGAACAGATTCGCATCGTGACCGAAAACGCAGAGTTTGCTCAGCGCCTTCCTAAGCTTTTTCGCAAGGCTTTTTCCCTGAGCTTCGATCAGACTCCCGAGGAAGGTGGACAGCGGGGCAAGCTGGTTTTCCAGATGACCGATGTACAAAAAATTGCGTTAATCTTTGACGCCTTCGGGCTTTCCTATGAGGGCGGTGTGGCACTCCATGTTAATTTTGGGATGCTGGAGGAGGATTGCTGCCGCAATGCCTTTTTGCGCGGTGCTTTTCTGTCTGGCGGCTCTGCCACCGACCCTACCAAGCGCTACCATCTGGAGCTGGCAACCTCTCATCGCAAGGTGTGCGGCGAGACCGATGCGCTGCTACTGGATATGGGTTTTCATGCTAAGACGGTCGAGCGTAATGGCAGTAGTATATTGTATTTCAAGCAGAGTGAAATAATTGAAGATTTCCTGACCTTCCTCGGCGCGCCGGTTTGCGCCATGGGGGTCATGGAGGCAAAAATGGAAAAGGATCTGATCAACGGGGTCAATCGTCGGGTCAACTGCGAAACCGCCAACCTGACCAAGGTGGTGGATGCAGCCGGAGATCAGATTGCTGCCATCCGCACACTGGAGCGGCGGGGCATTCTTCAGACTCTGCCGGAGAAGCTGCGCACCACAGCAGCCCTTCGGGTGGAGAACCCGGAGGCAACTTTATTGGAGCTGGCAGAGCTGTGTGACCCGCCGGTGAGCAAGTCCGCAGTGAATCACAGAATGCGCAAGCTGGTGGAGCTGGCAAAGGAGTAGACCATGGCTTTTGTTCACTTACACGTCCATACGGAATACAGCCTCCTTGACGGTGCTTGCCGGATCGCGGACATCATGGCCAGAGTCAAGTCGCTGGGGCAGGATGCCGTGGCAATCACCGACCATGGCGTGATGTATGGCGTGATTGATTTTTATAAGGCTGCCAAGGCTGCGGGTATTCGCCCTATCATCGGCTGTGAGGTCTATGTAGCGCCCCGCACCATGCATGACCGTGTTCACGGTCTGGATCATGAGGCGAGGCATCTTGTGCTGCTGTGCGAAAATCAGGCGGGCTACCAGAATCTTTGTTATCTCGTATCCCGCGCCTTTCAGGAGGGCTTTTACGGCAAGCCCAGAGTGGATTTGGCACTGCTTCGGCAGCACAGCGAGGGGTTAATTGCCCTGTCTGCTTGCCTTGCAGGCGAGATTCCCCGCCATCTGATGGACGGAGACTTTGCTGGCGCGAAGGAAAAGGCACTGGAGCTGGCAGAAATTTTCGGGGAAGAGCATTTTTATCTGGAATTGCAGGATCATTCTCTCCCGGAGCAGGCAAGTGTCAATCAGGGCATTTTGCGCCTTGCCAGAGAGACCAGCCTTCCGCTGGTTGCGACCAATGACGCGCACTACCTCACACGGGAGGATAGCGAGCTTCAGGATGTGCTCCTGTGCATCCAGACCGGCAAAACGATGGACGATCCCAACCGAATGCGTTTTTCCACAAAGGAGTTTTATCTGAAATCCGAAGAGGAGATGCGATCCCTCTTTTCCAATGTTCCCGAGGCACTGGAGAACACCGCAAAAATCGCGGCGCGGTGTCAGGTGAAATTTATTTTTAACCAGTATCATCTGCCCCTCTTCCCATGCCCGGATGGGTATAATAGCTGGGATTATTTTGAAAAGCTCTGCCATGAGGGCTATGAAACCCGCTACCCGTCTGACCCGGAAGGCTATCGGGAGCGGTTAGAGTATGAGATGTCCATGATCCGAAAAATGGGATATGTGGATTATTTCCTCATTGTGGGCGACTTTGTTTCCTTTGCCCGCAGCAGCGGTATCCCCGTAGGCCCCGGCAGAGGCAGTGCAGCGGGTGCGATGGTATCCTACTGCTTGGGGATCACCGATATTGATCCCATGAAATACAGCCTCTATTTTGAACGCTTCCTGAACCCGGAGCGCGTCTCCATGCCGGATATCGACATGGACTTCTGCCAGAACCGCCGGGGAGAAGTGATTGAGTATGTTACACGCAAATACGGTACCGATCGTGTGGCGCAGATCGTCACCTTCGGCACCATGGCAGCCCGCGGTGCGATTCGAGATGTCGGTCGTGTGCTGGAATTCTCCTATGCCGAGACCGATGTGGTGGCGAAATTGATTCCTGCTACACCCCATATGACGCTGGATGAGGCGCTCAAGGTCTCCCCCCAGCTCAAAACCATGTATGAGCAGGACGAGCGGGTGAAAAAACTGATTGATACTGCTCGCGCCATTGAGGGGATGCCGCGCAATACCTCTACCCATGCGGCCGGTGTCGTGATTACCCGCGACCCGGTGAGCAGCTATGTGCCGCTTGCCAGAAATGACGAGACTATCGTCACACAGTTCACCATGACCACCATTGAGCAGTTGGGTCTTCTCAAGATGGACTTTCTTGGCCTTCGCAATCTGACGGTGATTGATGACGCAGAAAAACAGATCCGAAGAATCGCACCGGATTTCTCCATGAAATCCATTCCTGATGATGATCCGGCGGTGTTTGCCATGCTCTCCGAGGGCAGAACCTCCGGCGTATTCCAGTTAGAATCCGCAGGTATCACTGGTGTATGCGTCAACATGAAGCCCCAGTCTATTGAGGATTTGACGGCTATTGTTGCCCTCTATCGTCCCGGCCCTATGGAATCCATTCCGCGCTTTATCGACTGCAAATTCCATCCCGAAAAGATTCAATATAAGACCCCCCAGCTCCAGCCGATTCTGGCGGTCACCTACGGCTGCATCGTCTATCAGGAGCAGGTTATTGAAATTTTCCGCCGTCTGGGTGGCTATACCCTTGGACAGGCCGATATGATGCGCCGTGCCATCTCCAAGAAAAAGCAGGACGTGATCGTTGCCGAGCGAAAGGGCTTTATCTACGGCGACCCGGAACGAAATATTCCCGGCGCGATTGCCAACGGTGTCAGCGAGCAGGCGGCACAGGCAATTTATGATGAAATTCTGGATTTTGCCAACTATGCTTTCAATAAAGCTCATGCGGTATGCTATGCCAAGGTGGCCTACGACACGGCCTATCTCAAGTGCCACTATCCCCGCCAGTATATGGCGGCACTTATGACCTCTGTTCTGGACAGTGCGGCGAAAATCTCCGGCTATATTGCCGAATGCAGGGATATGGGCATTGCCCTCCTGCCGCCAGATATCAATCGTTCAGAGGATGTCTTTACCGTAGAGGAGCAGGGCATTCGTTTTGGCCTTGCGGCGGTCAAGAGTATTGGCAGGGGTCTAATTCAGAATGTTGTCTCTGAGCGCACAAAAAATGGCTCCTATCCCAGCTTTGAAGCCCTGTGCCAGCGGCTGTCTGATACCGACCTGAGCCGCCGTGCAATGGAAAACTTAATCAAATGCGGTGCCATGGATGTCTTCGGTCTGCGGCGCAGTCAGCTGCTTCAGGTCTATGAGCTGATGATGGATGCGATTGCCTCCAACAAAAAGAAAAACATTGAAGGTCAGATCGGCCTGTTTGACTTGGGCATGGAGGAGACACAGCCCATCCCCATTCCCGATATTCCCGAGCTGAGCCGCCGGGACAGGATGGCGATGGAGAAGGAGACTACCGGCCTCTACCTCAGTGGTCACCCTATGGATGAGTACCGCGATATGCTGCGCGGCAGCCGGGTCATTCCCATCGGCACCATTATGAGCAGCTTTTCCGATGCCGATGGCAGATTCTCCGATGAGCAGATTGTCAGCATTGCCGGTATTGTTCAGTCTGTGCGCACCAAAACCACCCGGAATCATTCCATGATGGCCTATATTGTCCTTGAAGATGATACGAGCGCCATAGAGATGATTGCCTTTTCCAATGCGCTTGATCAGTATGGCGGTTGTTTACGGGAGAATAGTGCCATTGTGGTAGTTGGCAAGCTCTCGGTGCGGGAGGAAAAGGAGCCGCAGATCATTGTCAACCGTGCCCGCCCCATTTCTGAGGGGGTAGCGGAGGAAGCTGCCCCTGTGCCGGAACGAAAGACACTTTATCTTCGTCTAACCTCTCAGGAGGATACGAGACTTCGCAAGGTTCGTGCAATTTTATCTATGTTCCCCGGCAGCTCCAAGGTGGTACTGTTTTTTGCCGATACCCGTACCTGCTACGGTGGCGTTTGTAGCTTCCGACAGGATATGCTGGATGAATTATCTAATCTTTTAAGCGGAGAAAATGTGGTGCTGAAATAATACAACACGATAATTGAATGAGTAAACAAATTATGAACAAACGAACCGTTCCAAATGGCGGTAGAAGCCAAGGCTTCCCCTTTGGGGAAGCGAGACTGATGAGGTCATTGGACGCACTGCCAAAACCAAAAATCTTCCTAACATAGAAAACGCTCCATCTTAGGAGGCCAACCTCATCCGCCGCCTGCGGGCTTCAGCGGGGAAGGCAAGGGCTTGTTAATTTACTGCCATTAAGACCACCCACTGCCCTGTTGTGCGCAGTTGACATAATGTTGTCCAATGTTCACATTTTCTTAACTCATTCAATTACCGTGAATAATACAATAAACCTATGGAAATTTATCGAAAAAAATGCTATAATCTTCTGAAAGCTTGAAGGGGAGGGAGAGAATCATGCGAAGAAAAAAAGTGCTTGCATTTCTTCTGGCGCTGCTTTGTTTTTCCTTTGGCGGCTGCCTTCCCCGATCTACGGAGGATCTTTTTGCCCTACCCCAGCAGTCTGTGGAATACTATGCGCTGCAAAGCCAGATTGACGGGGTCTTGCACACTGGGGGCGAATATTCTGCACCTGTCTCCGGCGATCATCGGCAGGCGGTGCAGCTTGTGGATTTGGACAGCGATGGGCAGGAGGAAGCAATCGTTTTTATCCGTACCCAAGGCGAAAAGCCACTGAAAATCTATATTTACCGGCAGACGGAGGACGGCTATGAGCAGGCCGCTGTCATTGAGGGCGATGGCAGCGCTTTTGAGAGCGTAAGCTATTGTCAGATAGATACGGCTTTGGGACTGGAAATGGTGGTTGGCCGGCAGGTCAGCGATCAGGTTCCGCAGACGCTGTCGGTCTATGCTCTGCGGGATATGCAGGTGACGGAGCTTTTGAATGTCAGTTGTATTCGCCATACGGTTGCAAATTTGGACAATGATGGTTTACAGGAGCTTCTGGTCTTCCGAACCGATGAGGATGCCGCTGTGGGTCTGGCAGAGTATTACCGCTGGAATGAGAATGCGCTGGAGCTTTCCGGCTCTGCGGATATGACAGCTCCGCTGACCGCAGACTCTATTCGCCGCCTGATTTATGGCCTGATGCAGGAGAATATCCCCGCTGTCTTTCTGGCTAACACCTATGAGGAGTCCTCTATTGTTACGGATGTCTTTATTCTGGATGGCGATACCTTTAAGAATGTCTCTTTGCAAGGTGTCAATGATGCGGCACAGGTGCGCTACCGCAACGTGTATGCGGAGGATATTGATGATGATGGTTTGATTGAGCTGCCGCGGCTGGTAACGCTTGCGCTCTATCCCGGCCTCACGACAAAACCACTTTCTAAGCTTCAATGGTACAATCTTCTCCCCGATGGATCGCGGGATGAAAAGCAGACAACCTTCCATAATTATAGTGATGGATGGTATGTCGATCTGCTTCCCGCATGGGAAAATGGCCTGTGCGTTGGCTATGTGCTTGATGATACACAGCAGCCCTGCTACAGCTTCTATCAAAATGGAAACGGGGCGCTGTTTGCGATTTATGCCTTTTCCGATTCTAATGCAAGGGAGCTTTCAGAAGAGGATGGACGATTCATTCTGGCGGAAAAAGGCGATGTGCTATATTGTGGCAAGCTGCTTTCGTCTACTGTTACGCCTGAGCAGCTGCAAAATGTGTTCCACTTTATCTATACGGATTGGAATTCCGGCGAAGTGTAAAGGCAAAGGAGAGGGATCATGAAAAAAGTTTTGATTCTGGAGGATGAAGTCAGCATTCGCAGCTTTGTGGTTATCAACCTGAAGCGGGCGGGCTATGATACCATTGAGGCCGGAACCGGTATGGAAGCACTGGAGCGGCTGAAGGAAAACCCGGATATCGGCGTTGCTATTCTTGATATTATGTTGCCGGATATTGACGGCTTTGAGGTTTGCCGCAATATTCGAGCCACCAATAAAACCATTGGCATCATCATGCTTACGGCGCGTACCCAGGAGATGGATAAGGTGACCGGCCTGATGACTGGCGCGGATGATTATGTGACCAAGCCCTTCTCTCCGGCTGAGCTAACTGCCCGTATTGATGCCATTTTCCGCCGTATCGGTGGGGATGGAAATGCAGATCTGGAGCTTCTAAGTCATGGCCCCTTCGTACTGAATATCCGCAATCGCACACTGGAAAAAAACGGTGTTCGCATCCGCCTGACGCAGGTGGAATATTCCATCATGAAGCTATTTATGCAGAATCCTGGCAGAGCCTTATCCAGAGAGGAAATTCTTACGACCGTTTGGGGTCGGGATTATGATGGTGAATTGAAAATCGTGGATGTCAACATCCGGCGTTTACGCCTGAAAATTGAAGACGATACAGCAAACCCTGTCTATATTACGACGGATTGGGGTTTCGGTTATAAGTGGGGGATTTAATGCTGGGGCAGAGAAAGACGCACAGCGGTATTTATCGCCGCTGGAGCATCAATACCGTCAGCTGGCTGGTGCCACTGGTTCTGCTGTGTGTGATAGCATCAGCCATTATGAGCGCAGGGTATTATTATACGACCCTTCGCTCCGGGCTGGAGGCCAAGGCCAGAACATCCACAGATTTTTTCAGCAATTACATGAATCTCAGCTATAAGGAATATTATCAGTCCTGTGTCCAGCTGACCCAGACCTTTGAAGATAAAAATCATTTGGAAATGCAGTTCATTGGCTCGGATGGAAGCATAGTGGCCTCCTCCTTTGGTATGTGGGCAGGCCGTGCACCCGATACCGATGAGATTACCCGTGCCATCGAAAAACAGACCATTGCCGTCTATACCGGCTCTAATCCTTTGACGGGTGAGCATATTATGGCGGTTTCTGCCCCGGTGATTTATTCTAATGGCGAGACCATTGGCGTTCTTCGATATGTTACTAGCTTAGTACAAGCGGATCGAGGGGTTCTGCAATTCAGTCTGGTTGCGGTTTTTGTGGGACTTCTGGTCATTGCGATGGTATTTTTCAGCAGCCGATTTTTTGTTCGCTCCATTGTAGAGCCGGTACGCGAGATCAATGCCTCCGCCCAGCGGATTGCCGATGGCAGCTACGGCGCACAGCTCAGCACCAAATATAATGATGAAATTGGTGAGTTGGCGCAGACCATTAATGACCTATCTACCCAAATCGGACGGACGGAGAAAATGCAGAGTGAATTTATTTCCTCCGTCTCTCATGAGTTGCGCACCCCACTCACGGCGATTTCCGGCTGGAGTGAAACGCTGCTGGCAACAGATCGAATGAACGAAGCAGATACCCGCAGGGGTTTGCTTATCATCTCAAGGGAAGCCAAGCGCCTCACCGGCATGGTGGAGGAGCTTTTGGAATTCACCCGCATTCAGGATGGTCGTTTTGCGCTGAATATGGAGCCTTGCGACCTCCGCGCAGAGTTTGAGGATACGGTATTTATGTATGGCAGCCGCCTCAAGCAGGAGGGAATCACGCTGGATTATTTGGAAAATGACGATCCCATCCCGGAGCTGACCTGTGATGCCAGCCGTCTGCGGCAGGTGTTCCTGAATATTCTGGATAATGCTGCCAAGCATGGCGGCGAGGGCAAGCATATTACCGCGCAGATGCAGCTGGAGGGCAGTGATGTGACCGTCCACATTCGGGATTTTGGCCCCGGCATCCCGGAGGATGAGCTGCCCCATGTGAAAAAGAAATTTTATAAAGGAAGCTCCAAAGCCAGAGGAAGCGGCATTGGGCTTGCTGTGTGTGACGAGATTGTTACCCGTCACGGTGGCAGCCTGACGCTTACCAATGCGCAGGGCGGCGGTACAGAGGTCATTATTCGCTTGCCCGTAACGGAAGCTTGAGGAGATATCGCTATGAAAAAGAAACAAGACAGTCAAGAAAAGTTTAAAACCATGATCGGCGGCCAAGCACTGATTGAGGGCATTCTCATGCGTGGCCCCTATAAGCAGGCCATTGTGGTGCGTTCCCCGGATGGCCTTGTGGAAAAGGTTGAAGAGCTGAAAATAAACAAGGATCGCAGTACCCTTGCGCGCATCCCGTTTGTTCGCGGTGTGCTTACTTTCTTCTCCTCCATGTACAATGGTGTAACAGCCTTGATGTTCTCTGCCGACTATTTCCCGGATGAGGAAGAGGAAAAAACAGAGCCGAGCAAGCTCGATCTGTGGCTTGAAAAAAAGCTGGGTAATGAGAAATTCCAGCAGGCATTGATCTATTTTGCACTGTTTCTTGGCTTGGCCTTTATGATTGGCCTGTTCTTTCTGCTTCCGGGTCTTATTTCGGAGCTTTGCCTGTTCTGGATCAAAAATCAACTGGCACTGAACCTCTGTGAAGGCCTTGTGCGAATTGCGATTTTCCTGATTTATTTGATTTTGGTGTCGAAAATGAAGGATATTCGCCGGGTTTTTGCCTACCACGGTGCGGAGCATAAGACCATCCGCTGCTATGAAGCCAAGCTGCCGCTGACGGTCGAGAATGTGCGCCCCATGTCCCGACTCCATCCCCGCTGCGGCACCAGCTTCCTGTTTGTGGTGATGATTATCTCCATTCTGGTCTTTTCTGCTGTCACCATCGGGCTGAATATCCGTTACCCTGTACTTCGGATTCTTGTCAAGCTGCTGCTTCTGCCCGTCGTGGTGGGGATTAGCTACGAAATCAACCGCTTTGTTGGCCGACACAACAACTGGTTTACCCGTGCCATTTCTTTCCCCGGTATGTGGCTGCAAAACTTTACCACCAACGAGCCGGATGACTCCATGATTGAGGTGGCAATTCGTGCGCTGGAGCTGGTTATTCCTGAGACAGAGGGCGCGGACGAATGGTAAAAAAATACAGCGAATTATATCTGGAGGCACGGCGTGCCCTGCATGAGCTGTACGGCGATGAGGCGGGCAATGTTGCAAGGCAGCTGCTCTCTTGTGCCTCCGGGAAAAGCGCTGAAGCGATTATTGCTGACTGTGATCTTTATTCCTCAGAGACCATAGGTAAAAAAATGGAGGAATCTATAGCACGTGCCTGCACAGGAGAGCCATTGGCTTATATTCTCGGCCAGTGGGACTTTGCCGGTATGACGCTTACCGTGACTCCCGACACCCTGATTCCCAGAGACGATACCATGGCCGTGACTGAGCTTGCCATCCACACCGCATTGGCGCTGGATAGTGAGCCGCGAATTTTGGATTTGTGTACCGGCACCGGCTGTATCGGCCTTGCCATTGCCAGACGGGTACACGATGCCCGCGTGGTGCTGGGGGATGTTTCCCCGGCGGCGGTGCGTGTGGCTAGGAAAAACACCCAGGATCTCCGTCTGGGTGGCCGGGTGACTTGCCTCCAGCTGGATGCCAGAAGACCGGCAGCACCTTTTTTGGGTCAGTTTGACCTGATTGTATCCAATCCGCCTTACGTGACGGATGCGGAAATGGAGGAGCTTCCTGCCTCTGTGGCAAATTATGAGCCGCATCTTGCCCTGCGGGGCGGTGAAGACGGCTTGGAGCTTTACCGTGCCATTTTAACGAATTATTCTATGGCACTGCGCCCCGGCGGATATTTCTGCTTTGAGTTCGGCATGGGGCAGGAGGACAGTGTATGCAGACTGCTGGAAACCAGCGGCTGTGAGATTGTCACCTTGAGAAAAGATTTGAGAAATGTAATCCGGGCGGTGCTTGCTCGGAAGAAATGAGAGGATGAACCCTATGGCAACCAAAAAAACAGTCTATGAGGCACCGACACCTGCGAATGATAAGCAAAAAGCTTTGCAGGCGGCACTGCATCAAATTGAGAAAAACTACGGCAAGGGTGCCGTCATGCGCCTTGGTGACCGCCCGGAGATGAATGTAGATGCCATTCCCACAGGCTCTCTGGCGCTGGATGCGGCACTGGGCATCGGCGGTGTGCCCAAGGGCAGAATCATTGAGATTTACGGTCCGGAATCCTCCGGCAAAACCACCCTTGCTCTCCACATTCTGGCACAGGCACAGAAAAAGGGCGGCGAGGTTGCCTTTATTGATGCTGAGCACGCGCTTGACCCGGTGTATGCTGCTGCCATCGGTGTGGATATCGACTCCATGCTGGTTTCCCAGCCCGATACCGGCGAGCAGGCGCTCGAAATTACGGATGCACTGGTTCGTTCCGGCGCGGTGGATGCCATTGTCGTGGACTCCGTTGCAGCGCTGACCCCCCGGGCAGAAATTGAGGGCGAAATGGGCGATTCCTTCATGGGACTTCAGGCAAGGCTCATGTCCCAAGCGCTTCGCAAGCTGGCAGGAACCATCTCCAAGACCAACTGCGTGGTGATTTTCATCAACCAGCTTCGTATGAAGATCGGTGTCATGTACGGCAACCCCGAGACAACCACCGGCGGCAATGCTTTGAAATTCTATTCCTCTGTCCGTCTGGATGTGCGCCGTATAGAGGCAATCAAGAACGGTAGTGAGGTAGTGGGCAATCGCACCAGAGTTAAGGTCATTAAGAATAAGGTGGCTCCGCCTTTCCGTGAAGCAGTGTTTGATATTATGTACGGAGAGGGTATTTCCCGCCTGAGCGAGATGGTCGATCTGGCTGTAGAAATGGAGATCGTCAATAAGTCTGGTAGCTGGTTCTCCATGGGAGACGAGCGAATCGGTCAGGGCAGAGATTCTGTGAAGCAGTTCTTTATGGACAACCCCGAAACTGCCCAGCAGGTGGAGGAGCAGATTCGCGCCAAGCTGTATGACCGTCAGGCCAGCCGCGCCAAGGTGCAGCTGAAGACCGCTGCCAAGCCGGTGGATATTTCGGCTGACGATTTTAACGAATGACGATTCTCTCGATTGCACCTCCCACCAATCCCCGGGGACGCTGCAAAATTACCTTTTCTGATGGAAAGGTGTGGAGAATTTTGCCGGATATTGTTGCGGAATTCGGCCTGTTCACCGGCATGGAGCTGGAGGACGGGCAGTTGGCCGCACTCAAAAAGGCCTCCGACACTGCGGACACCAAACGGCGAGCGGTGAATATTCTCTCTGCAACCTCTGTTTCCAGTCAGGATTTGAGCTTGCGCCTCAAGCGCGGCGGTGCCTCCGAGGAGGATGCCGAGCATATGGTGACATGGCTCTCCGAGCTGAATCTATTGGACGATGCCCGGACAGCCAGACAAATCGTGGAGCGAGGGGTGCGGAAGGGCTATGGTGTCCACCGTATCCGGCAGATGCTATATGAAAAAAAGATACCCCGGGAATACTGGGATGCGGCACTGGAGGCTATGCCTCCGATGGATGATGCGATAGATGCCTATCTGGATGCCCATCTTTCGCCGGATGCCGATGAGAAGGAGCAAAAGCGCACGGTCGATGCGCTGATGCGAAGGGGATATTCCTGGGAGCAGATCAAAGAGGGTCTGCGCCGCTATGGGGCGCGTTTGGCCGATACATTGGAGGAAGATTAAATGCGTGTGGGATTTATTTCCCTGGGCTGTGCAAAAAATCAGGTCGATTGCGAACAGATGATGTTTCGGATGCAGGCGGCGGGACATGAGCTTTTGCCTGATCCCGATGGAGTCGATCTTGTGGTCATCAACACCTGCGGCTTTATTGATGCAGCCAAAAGCGAGGCCATTGACCATATTTTAGCGATGGGTCAGCGCAAGCAGGAAGGCCGAATCGGCAAGATTCTGGTCACCGGCTGTCTGGCTCAGCGCTATCAGACACAGATTTTGGAGGAGCTGCCGGAGGTGGACGGTGTTCTGGGCACCGGGAGCTACGGCGATATTGTGGAGGCTGCACAGCGTATTATGGAAGGCTGCCCCTTTGAGCGCTATGGCAGCATCCATGCACCGATTGAGGAATGTGAGCGCGTTCTTACAACGCCGGAGCATTACGCCTTCCTGAAAATTGCGGAGGGCTGCTCCAACTGCTGTGCCTACTGCGTGATTCCCTCCCTCCGAGGGAAATACCGCAGCCGTCCTATGGATGATGTTCTCTATGAGGCAAGAATGCTGGCCGATGGCGGCGTGAAAGAGCTGATCGTTGTGGCGCAGGATACCACCCTGTATGGCGTTGACTTGCCGGGGCATGAAAAGCTGCTGCCGAAGCTTTTGCATGAGCTTTGCAAAATTGAGGGCATTCATTGGGTGCGGGTACATTATCTCTATCCCGAATCCATCACCCCGGAGCTGCTGGATACCTTTGCGCAGGAGCCAAAGCTCTTGCATTATCTGGATATCCCCATCCAGCACATTGATGATGAAATTCTCAAGCGCATGAACCGGCGGGGTGACCGGGTCTATCTTGAAAATTTGTTTACGACCATCCGGCAAAAGCTTCCCGATGCGGTTATCCGTACCAGCCTGATTGTGGGTCTTCCCGGCGAGGGAGAGGAAGAATTCTCCGCGCTGTGCAATTTCCTGCGGGAATATAAGCTTGAGCGCGTGGGCGCGTTTGCCTATTCCCCTGAGGAGGGCACAAAGGCAGCGCTGATGCCGCGTCCGTCCGAGGAGGTTGCCAACCACCGCGCAGAGGTGGTAGCAGAGCTGCAATCGCGCATTATGGACGAGTTCCACCAGTCCCTTTTGGGAAAGCAGCTTGAAATTCTCTGCGAGGGCTATGAGCCGGAGTCGGATCTATATTATGGAAGAAGCTATGCCGATTCCCCGGACATTGATGGCCGGGTGTGGTTTGCCAGCGAAAAGACGGTGAAGGTCGGCAGCTTTGTTCCAGTGACGGTTGACCAGCTCATGGAAGGCGAGCTTTGCGGCGAGGCGGTATGGGAGGAGACAGAATGACAACTGCAAGTAAAATTACGCTCATCCGGGTCTTCCTGATCCCGGTATTTATGCTGTTTTTATATCTCGTTCCGCAGGCGGCAGCATGGAAATGGGCAGCCCTTGGGGTGTTCATCCTTGCCAGCCTGACCGATTTTGTGGATGGTCAGATTGCCAGAAGATTCAACCAGACCTCCGATTTTGGAAAGTTTTTAGACCCTCTGGCAGATAAGCTGCTGGTGATTTCCGCCATGGCGATTTTTTGTGAATGGGGCATTTTCCCGGCATGGGCATTTATGATCGTGCTGGCTCGTGAATTTTCCGTCACCGGCCTGCGGCTCATTGCAGTTGGCAATGGCAGAGTGATTGCCGCCGGAATGGCCGGAAAAATCAAGACCTGCTGCACCATGATCGGCCTGTGCCTGATGATCGTATTTTTTGAAAAAACCTGGCTCAACTGGGTAATTATCACTGTGATCGTCCTCACTACACTTTATTCCGGTGTGGAATACTTCATCCAGAACTGGGATGCCCTGAACCTGAAAAAGAAGGATTGACAGAATTTTCTGTTCATGTTACTATGGTTTCAACTGAATATCGCGTTGAGCGGAAAGAGTAGCATTGCCGAACCGCACCAGAGAGGATATGCCATAGGCTGAGAGCGTATCCGGCAGAGCGCTTTGTGAAGTGCATCCGGGAGCGAGGAGAGATCCCGTGTCGGCAGCGTCAAATGCCGTGAGTAAGAAATGAGAGTGGAACCGCGAGCTTTTGCCCGCCTCTTGGATAGACAAGGGGCGGGTTTTCAGTCTGTAATTAATTGCAAAAAGGAGTAAATTGCGATGTATCTTTATAATTCTGCTTCCAGAAAAAAGGAACTGTTTGTTCCCAATGACCCCAGCATTGTCAAGATGTATACCTGCGGCCCCACGGTGTACCATTTTGCCCATATCGGCAATCTGCGCAGCTATATCATGGAGGATGTGCTGGAGAAGGCACTGCGCTATGAAGGCTACCCCGTGAAGCGTGTCATGAACATCACCGATGTAGGTCACCTGTCCTCCGATGCTGACACCGGCGAGGATAAGATGCTCAAGGGTGCCCGCCGTGAGCACAAGAGCGTCATGGAAATCGCGCAGTACTATACGGACGCTTTCTTCGATGACTGCCGCAAGCTCCATATCAAGCGCCCCGATGTGGTGGAGCCTGCCACCAACTGCATTGCCGAATATATCAATATCATTTCCACTCTGCTCGATAAGGGCTATGCCTATCTTGCAGGCGGCAATGTCTATTTCGATACCTCCAAGCTGGAGCGTTACTATATTTTCAATGACCACAATGAAGAAGACTTAGCAGTCGGTGTCCGTGAGGGTGTGGAAGAGGATACCAATAAGCGCAACAAGAATGACTTTGTGCTCTGGTTCACCAAGTCCAAGTTTGAGGATCAGGCACTCAAGTGGGATTCTCCCTGGGGCGTTGGCTATCCCGGCTGGCATATTGAGTGCTCCGGCATTTCTATGAAGCATCTGGGTGACGATCTGGATATCCACTGCGGCGGTATCGACAATGCGTTCCCCCACCATACCAATGAGATTGCCCAGTCTGAATCCTTCCTTGGTCATAAGTGGTGCAACTATTGGTTCCATGTGCTCCATCTGAATACCAACTCCGGCAAGATGTCCAAGTCTACCGGCGAATTCCTCACGGTATCTCTGCTCGAATCCAAGGGCTATGATCCGCTGGTCTACCGCCTGTTCTGCCTGCAAAGCCACTACCGCAAGAATCTGGTGTTCACCTATGAGAATCTCGACAATGCAGCCAAGACCTTCCAGAAGCTGCTTGCCAAGATCGCAGCACTCAATTTTGAGGATGCAGCGCCTGTAGATGAGGCTGCCATGGCGGCACTGAAGGAGAAATTCACCAAGGCACTGGATAATGACCTCAATACCTCTCTGGCCATTACGGCAGTCTATGATGTGCTCAAGGCCGATACCAATGATGCAACCAAGCTTGCCGCAATTGCAGATTTTGATTATGTTCTCTCCCTTGACCTGATCGAAAAGGCAAAGGAACTGAAGAAAAAGCAGGCTTCCGCTGTGACTACTGTGGGCGATATCCTCATTGAAGGCGAGGGCGACCCCGAAATTGATGAGATCGTCAAAGCTCGTGCCATGGCAAAGAAGGCAAAGAACTGGGCCGAGGCGGATCGCATCCGTGATGAGCTGAAGGCAAAGGGCATTGAAGTCATCGACACCGCTGCCGGTGCAAAGTGGAAGAGAATTTAATCATGAAGCTATTGATTCTTGATGGCAACAGCATCATCAATCGCGCCTATTTCGGTGTGCGGCCACTGACTACCCGGGATGGGCTGTATACCCATGCCATTTATGGCTTCCTGAATATTATGCAGCGTCTGGAGGCAAGCGTTTCTCCCGATGCGCTGTGTGTCGCGTTTGATCTCCACGGCCCTACGTTCCGCCATGAAATGTATGATGGCTATAAGGCCACCCGTCACGGTATGCCGGAGGAGCTGGCGATGCAGATGCCTGTCATGAAGGAAGTGCTGGCGGCGATGCGCATTCCTATTTTTGCCTGTCAGGGCTGGGAGGCCGATGATGTGATCGGCACGGTGGGACGCACCTGTGCCCAAGCCGGGTGGGAGTGCATCATTGCCACCGGTGACCGCGACAGTCTACAGCTTATTGAGAACAAGGTCAAGGTAGAGCTGATTACCTCCAAGGCTGGGCAAACGCTGACCACGCTCTATGACCGCGATGTATTTTTTGAAGAATACGGTCTGGAGCCGATTCGCCTGATTGATTTGAAGGCGCTTATGGGCGACAGCTCGGATAATATCCCCGGCGTTCAGGGCGTTGGCCCCAAGACGGCAGGAGAGCTGCTCAAGAAATTCGGAACACTCGATGGTGTGTACGAAAATCTGACCGATGCCTCTATTCGTCCCAAGCTTCGGGAGAAGCTGGAAGCAAGCAGGGAAATGGCCTATCTCTCCTATGACCTTGCCACCATCCGCTGCAATGCGCCCATTGATTTTGACCCGGCGCAGTGCCTTCGCAAGCCTGTAAACGGAAAGGCACTCTATGATCTGTTCGTGCGGCTGGAGTTTACAAGGCTCATTGACCGCTATGGCCTCCGCGCCTGTGCCTTTGATGATGACTGCACCGCCTGTCCGCAGGAGACAGAGCCTGTGAAGGTGCTGACAGAGCTTCCCTCCAATGCGGGTGATTGTGCCGTGCTTTTGGATGGAGATCAGGCGGCGATTGCAACAGGAGATGGTATTATTGCGACATCCGTCTCTGAGAATTTTGAATATTTTACGGCACTTTTCTCCGGAAATCGGGAGATGATCTGCCATGATTTAAAGAATTATTACCATACCTTATCCGCACAAAGGCTTCCGACAAATGCGAAATTTTTTGATGTGGCGCTTGCAGGCTATGTGCTTGATCCCACGGTGGGAGACTATTCTATTGAGAAGCTGTCCCTGCAATACCTCTCGCAGGAGGTGGGGAACAGCCTCACAGACCGGGTGCAGACATTATGGCAGCTTCGGCCAGTGCTGAGGGAAAAAATGCACACGCTGGGGCTGGAGGAGGTCTATTATAACATTGACCTGCCCCTGTGCCCTGTTTTGGCGCAGATGGAGGATGCCGGTGTTGCCGTAGATCAGGCAGCGCTTTCCCAATTCGGTCAGATGCTGAATGAGAAAATCAGCCTCCTCCAGCAGGCAATTTTCGCCGATGCCGGGGAAGAATTCAACATCAATTCTCCCAAAAAGCTGGGTGAAATCCTCTTTGAAAAGCTGAATCTGCCCCCGGTCAAGAAAACCAAAACCGGCTATTCCACCAATGCCGAGGTTTTGGAGAAGCTTCGCGGACAGCATCCCATCATTGAGCGGATTATGGAATACCGTATGCTGACCAAGCTCAATTCCACCTATGCCGAGGGACTGTTAAAGGTCATTGCTCCCGATGGAAGGATTCACACTAGCTTGCAGAATATGGTCACCGCCACCGGCCGTCTCAGCTCTACAGAGCCGAACCTGCAAAATATCCCGGTACGCACCGAGCTGGGCAGTGAAATCCGAAAGATGTTTGTTGCCAGACCCGGCTGGGTGCTGGTAGATGCAGACTACAGCCAGATTGAGCTGCGCGTACTGGCGCATATTGCGGATGACCAGAGTATGCAGTCGGCCTTCCGTTCCGGGCAGGATTTCCATCGGGTGACGGCTTCGCAGGTATTTGGTGTCCCGCTGGAGGAAGTCACGCCGGCCATGCGCAGGAACGCCAAAGCGGTCAATTTCGGTATTGTTTATGGCATTTCCAAGTGGTCTCTTTCCGAGGATCTGGGCATCAGCCTCCGCGAGGCGGAGGCTTATATGGAAAGCTACCTGTCCCGCTTTTCCGGGGTGCGCCGTTATATGCGTGAGGTGGTGGAGAATGCGAAAAAAACTGGTTTCGTGACCACCATGTTTGGCAGACGGCGAAACATCCCTGAGCTGACAAGCAGCAATTTCAATATCCGTTCCGGCGCGGAACGCATTGCCCTCAATACCCCTGTGCAGGGCAGTGCTGCGGACATCATCAAGCTGGCGATGATCCGCGTTTCCAAAGCGCTGGAGAAGGAAGCCCTACAGGCACAGCTGGTCTTGCAGGTGCATGACGAGCTGATTGTCGAGTGTCCCCCCTGGGAAGCAGAGCTGGTTTGCCAGCTCTTAGCCAGAGAAATGGAGCAAGCGACACAGCTTTCCCTCCCGCTCGTTGCCGAGGCCAAGCAGGGAGAAAGCTGGTATGATGCAAAATGAGCAATATTCGGATCATTCCCATGGAAATGATGCATATCCCGGCGGTTGCGCAACTCGAAAAGAACCTCTTTTCTGCGCCTTGGGATGAAGCGTCTCTTGAAAGTGAAATGAAGAATCCCCTTAGTCTGTGGTTGGTGGCAATGGATGAGGACAAGCTGGCGGGCTATATCGGCAGCCAGAGTGTCCTTGGCGAGAGTGATATGATGAACCTTGCTGTTTCTCCTGACTATCGTAGGCAGGGCATTGGACGGCAGCTTGTGGAAAGCCTGATTGCGGCGCTTTCTGCGGAAAATCACTGCCTGACATTGGAGGTGCGCGTTTCCAATGCGCCTGCCATCCGGCTTTATGAGACCATGGGCTTTCTTCCGGTGGGGCGCAGACCCCGCTATTATCAAAGACCCCCGGAGGATGCATTGATCCTCCGAAAGGACTGGTGAACACATGATTATCCTTGCAGTGGAATCCTCCTGCGATGAGACCGCCGTTGCGCTGGTGAAGGATGGCAGAGAGATTTTAACAAACTGTATCAGCTCTCAGGTGGAGCTGCACAGGCTCTATGGTGGTGTGGTGCCGGAGATTGCCTCCCGAAAGCATATGGAGGCCATTTATGCACTGGCAGATCAGGCACTTGCCAATACCGGCCTCAGCCGATCCCAGATTGATGCGGTTGCGGTCACCTATGCCCCCGGCCTTATTGGGGCGGTGCTGGTCGGTGTCAACTTTGCCAAGGCGGCGGCACTTCGGCTGGGTGTGCCCCTGATTCCTGTCCATCATATTCGCGGGCATATTGCGGCAAATTATCTGGCCTATCCCGAACTGGAGCCGCCCTTTACCTGCCTTGTGGTATCCGGCGGGCATACCATGATTTTGGCTGTGGAAGACTATACCAAAATGAAAATTCTGGGGCAGACCCGGGATGATGCAGCCGGTGAGAGCTTTGATAAGGTCGCCCGCGTGTTGGGAATGCCCTATCCCGGCGGCGCGGCGCTTGACCGCATAGCACGGACAGGGCAGGAGGGAAAATATCCGCTTCCAAGGGCAAAGCTTTCCGGCAACCCCTTGGATATGTCCTTCTCCGGCCTCAAAACTGCTGCGCTGAATCTGATTCATCACGCTGAGCAGGTGGGAGAGCCTTTGAATATCCCCGGCCTGTGTGCAGATTTCTCGGCCGCCGTCAGCGATACCCTGATTCCCCGTACCATGGAGGCGCTAAAGCTTACCGGCATGAAAAAGCTGGCCGTTGCCGGCGGTGTAGCAGCCAATTCCCGCATCCGTGCCGACTTTGAGAAGGCTGCAAAGAAAGCTGGAGTCAAGCTGTATTTCCCTCCGCTGTCTCTTTGCGGGGACAACGCCGCTATGATCGGCGCGCAGGGCTATTATGAATATCTGGCAGGTAATCTTGCCGACCAGACGCTCAACGCCTATGCCACCAAAACGCTGGAAGGCGAAGCAATATAAACAATAACGGAGCCGCTTGAGAGCAGTCACAAAAGAAGAAAAGTCAAACTTTTGCGGAACAAAAATTCCGTAAGCTTGACTTTTCTCTTTTTACAAGTGGTAAACTCGGGTTATAGCATAGATTTTGCGTTTTGCCAGTCACTCATTTCACATTTTCTGTTTTTGTATCTCTTTTATATGTTGATACCTTGAATAGCATTCTCATAAAGGAATACCTTTAGCGTGTCACTTATGCCAGTGTTGTAGTAGTCAAGCAGAAGAACATTGAACTGCTCCATATGCTTGTCGGTAATGGTTAGTATTCCTGCTCCTGCTTTGACCAAAATCTTGTTAGCCAGCATTAGACTTGTACGCTTGTTACCATCCCAGAAGAATTGACCTCTTGTACCCCATACAAAGGCATTTAGAGCCTTAGCCGTTAAGGATGTCGGCTAACGCCTGCTGTACGGCTTCCTGCTGCGGTATAGGTGGCGTATAGTCAGCGCCAGAGATACCAACCGTTCCGGCGCGAAGTTTTCCCCATTCCAAGCCTTCATACCGTGCGATATACTCGTTCAGTTTGCACCAGTAGTCAAAAGTCACAGGCTCATTTACGGTGTTTAATAGGTGCTTCCAAGCATCTCGCATATTAAGGATTGCTTGTATATCTTCAAGTTTAACATTTGGAACATTAACACCATTTAATATGGTTTTCGTTTGTGGAAATGTTATGGCTCTATTCTCCATTTTCATCCCATTTCTTTTTTGCAAGAAATAAATTTTGTTCCGGCGTTAAATTATATTTATTCGCAAAATTCATTCGCATACCTCAAATCTGATTTATTTTGTAAAACGCTGCGATACTTCTTCGCCGGTATCATTTAATCGACAAAGAACAATCTAACGCTTTTGCTATCTCCTGCAAGTCTTTTTCGGTGAAGTTGTCACGCTTCATTTTATGAAGATTATTTATGATACAGCCTTGAACTCTGATAGATTGGCTCGCAGGTCAGGTTTGCGCCGAGACGCATAATGACCTCTTCGTCAACCGAGGACAGGATAACCGAGGAATGAATCTGGCAGCCGCGCAGTTTGTCTAATTGTTCCAGAGCCTGTGCCACTACAGGGTTGGTGACAGCACAGATGGACAGCGCCAGCAGCACCTCATCGGAATGGAGACGGGGGTTGCGGCTGCCCAGATGCTGCACCTTCAATGTCTGGATGGGGGTCAGCACAGCGGGTGACAGAAGCTTAATACTGTGATCAATCCCGGCCAAACGTTTCAGGGCATTCAGAAGGGCTGCGGAAATTGCACCTAGCAGATCGGAGGTATGGCCGGTGACGATTGTGCCATCGGGCAGCTCAATAGCTGCCGCAGGACCGCCGGTAATCTCTGCCTTGGTCAGCGCAGCAGGAACGGTGCGGCGCATGGAAGTATCAATACCGGCAGAACGCAGAAGCATTTCCAGTTTCTGTACCTGTGCAGGTTCTGCATCAGCTTTCTTGACTGCGCAGGCCGTGGCATAATAGCGGCGAATGATCTCCTGCCAGGAGGCTTCCCGGCAGACTTCGTCATCCACAATGGCAAAGCCTGCCATATTAACACCCATGTCCGTGGGACTTTTGTACGGGCAATCCCCTCTCATTTGGCAGAACATAGCCTTCAAAACGGGGAAAATCTCAATATCGCGGTTGTAATTGACCGTGGTTTGTCCATAGGCTTCCAGATGGAAGGGATCAATCATGTTCACATCGGAGAGATCAACCGTTGCTGCTTCATAGGCGAGGTTGACCGGGTGCTTTAAGGGCAGATTCCAAATGGGGAAGGTCTCATATTTAGCATAGCCGGCCGAAATGCCGCGTTTATCCTCGTGATAGAGCTGGCTCAGGCAGGTGGCCATCTTCCCACTTCCGGGGCCGGGAGCAGTCACTACTACGACCGGGCGGGAGGTTTCAATATAATCGTTTTTGCCAAAGCCTTCGTCAGAAACGACAAGGGAAACATTGGAAGGATAATCCGCAATGCTATAATGGCGATACGTACGAATGCCCAGACCCTGTAGGCGGCGTTCAAAGGCCATAGCGGCAGGCTGATTGGCATAACGGGTCAGTACTACACTGCCCACGTACAAACCATATTCCCGGAACGCATCAATCTGGCGCATCAAATCCAGATCATAGGTGATGCCCAAATCTCCACGGCGCTTGTTTTTTTGGATATCGTTGGAGTTAATGGCAATGATGATTTCTGCCTGATCCTTCAGCTGGAGCAGCATCCGCATCTTGCTATCCGGCAGAAATCCCGGCAGTACACGGGATGCATGATAATCGTCAAACAGTTTGCCGCCAAATTCCAGATACAGTTTGCCACCAAAATAATCCACACGTTCCAGAATTTTCTTGGTCTGAAGCTCCAAATACTTATCATTATCAAATCCAAGCTTTTGCATGGCTACCTCCTCCACGCATTCATCACAATATTTTTACACTTATATCATACCAAATTTTTGCGCAAAGATAAAGCATTGATATTGCCAAAATTTTCACGGCTTTTTATGGTGTGTTAACAGCAAAACCACTTCAGCTAGTATGGAATGGCCTATGCTCCGTTAGGGGGACAATGAAATAATATAAGGTTGCCTCTAAAAATTCATCACAGTCGAATCTGCGGGTCTTGTTTCCGTTATACTTCACAATGCGGTTTTTGTTGCGTCTGACGAGAAAATCCATCACAGCTCGACTTGTGCTGAATTTTTAGAGCTGACATTAAAAGAAAAATCAGAGATTAATGAACACAAGCCCCACAAGACAGATGGAAACGCCGATGATTTTATTCCATGAAAGACCCTCCTTGAAGAGCAGCACACCAACAATGACAAGAGCAATGGACAAAAATGCGCTCTGCACGATGGAGGCTGTGCTGACCTGCCAGCCAGCCCTATAGGCAAAGAGGAACCCGGCTTCCAGACCTACAATCACAAGACCCAAAACAAAGGCTGTCCAATTGAGATGGCGCAGCTCTTGCCAGAGATTGCCTTCCTTTCGCAGGAGAAAATAGAGCACGGCGGAGAAAATGGCCGCTACAGCATAGGTCACTGTGAGAGAGGCCAGCGGGTGGAGCGAATCGGGTTGGGATTTTGCGCAGATGTGATAGAGAATGTTGGAAATTACCACCAGAGCAAGGGGCCAGATGTAAGAAAACATAGCATATCCTCCATAAAAAAAGAGCCAGCCAGAAGCAACTCCGGCGGCACAAAAATAGAAGAAAAGAAAAGATTGACAGGGCAGGGGAAATATGGTATAATGTCAATCCATAATGCGAAGAAATGGAAACCGTATTCCTCTCCATTTTGGCTTCATCTTATCACAAATCACCAAAGTGGTCAAGAGGGAAGTGTAATTTTGTTAACAACTTATCCTGGCGTATCAAATATACCGCAGAATTGTAAGAAAGGCTGTGAAGAATCCTATGGCACAAACGAAAGAAGTTCTCTTTGGTAAGACCCTGCGCCACAGCTTTGCCAAGTACGAGGAAGTTCTCCAGATGCCCAATTTGCTCAAGATTCAGAAGGATTCCTACCAATGGTTTCTGACCGAAGGGCTGAAAGAGGTCTTCCGCGACGTGGGAAGCATCACCGACTATACTGGTAACCTTGAGCTGTCCTTTAAGGATTTCAGTATGGATGAAAGCCCTAAGTACACCGTGGAAGAATGCAAGGAGCGCGATGCCACCTATGCCAAACCCATCAAGGTTCGCGTACAGCTGCTCAAGAAGAACACCGGTGAAATTAAGGAGCAGAGCATCTTCATGGGCGATTTCCCCCTGATGACCAATGGCGGCACCTTTGTTATCAATGGCGCAGAGCGCGTTATCGTCTCCCAGATCGTCCGCAGCCCCGGTATGTACTATGGTCATGAGGTCGATAAGGCCGATCAGCATACCTATACTGCAACCGTCATCCCGTACCGCGGTGCATGGCTCGAATACGAAACCGATACCCAGGATACCTTCTTTGTCCGCATTGATAAGAACCGCAAGCTCCCCATCACCTGCCTGATTCGTGCCCTCGGTATTGTCACCGACAGCGAGATCAAGGAGCTGTTCGGTGAGGACGTGCGCATCATGGCAACGCTGGAGCGCGATACCTGCCGCACCAGAGAGGAATCCCTGCTTGAAATTTACCGCCGTCTGCGTCCCGGCGAACCCCCCACAGTCGAAAACGCTGAGAGCTATCTGAACGCTCTGTTCTTTGATCCTCGCCGCTATGACGTTTCTAAGGTTGGCCGCTATAAATTCAATAAAAAGATGGATATCTGGGCGCGTCTAGCCAATCAGGTTTTGGCTGAGCCGGTCGCTGACCCTATGACCGGCGAGGTTCTGGCCGAGGCCGGTGCGCTGCTCGACAGAACGGCAGCTCATCGCATCAGCGATCATGGCGTTAACGAAGCCATCATTGATGTCAACGGTACCCGCGTCAAGGTCTTCTCCAATGGCATGGTTGATATGTCCAAGTTCGTGGACTTTGACCCCAAGGACTATGGCATTAAGGAAAAGGTCTGCTTCAAGGTTCTGCGCGAAATCATTGACTCCCAGCCTGAGGATTGGGAAGAGGCCATTGACCAGCGCCGGGATGAGCTGATTCCCAAGCACATCACCCCCGAAGATATTCTTGCTTCCATCAACTACCTCAACTGCATGGTCTACGGTGCAGGTTCCACCGATGATATTGACCATCTCGGCAACCGCCGCCTGCGCTGTGTCGGTGAGCTGTTGCAAAATCAGTTCCGTGTAGGCTTTACCCGTCTGGAGCGCGTCATTCGTGAGCGCATGACGGTGCAGGAGCTTTCCGATATCAGTCCCCAGAGTCTCATCAATATTCGTCCTGTCACGGCGGTCATCAAGGAATTCTTCGGTTCCTCTCCGCTGTCTCAGTTCATGGATCAGAATAACCCGCTGGCAGAGCTGACCCATAAGCGCCGTCTGTCTGCCCTTGGCCCCGGCGGCCTGTCCAGAGAGCGCGCTTCCTTTGATGTCCGAGATGTTCACTACAGCCATTATGGCCGTATGTGCCCTATTGAGACCCCCGAAGGTCCCAACATCGGCCTGATCAACTATCTGGCCTCCTATGCCCAGATCAACGAATATGGCTTTGTAGAAGCTCCTTTCCGCAAGGTGCAGAAGGAATATGACGAGAACGGAAAGTATGTCGCTTCCCGTGTGACCGATACCATCCAGTATATGACCGCCGATGTCGAGGACGATTTCTATGTTGGTCAGGCCAACGAGCCGAAGGATGAGAACGGCTATCTGCTAAACGCCCGTATCACCTGCCGCCACCGCGATGAGATTATTTCCGTAGACCGCGAGCTGATTGACTTCGTGGACGTATCCCCCAAGATGATGACCTCCGTGGCTACCGCTTTCATCCCCTTCCTCCAGAACGACGATGCCAACCGTGCTCTTATGGGCGCGAATATGCAGCGTCAGGCCGTTCCGCTTATGGTTACCGAGACCCCCATCGTGGCAACCGGTATTGAGCATAAGTGCGCTGTGGACTCCGAGGTTTGTGTCAAGGCCGAGGGGGACGGCGTTGTTACCCGCGTTTCCGCAACCAATATCACTGTCCGTTACGATGACGGTCATATTACCGATCACCGCCTGACCAAGTTTGCCCGCTCCAATCAGGGTACCTGTGTCAACCAGCGCCCCAACATTGAGGTCGGTGAGCGTGTCCACTACAACCAGATCATTGCCGATGGACCTGCCTGCAAGGATGGCGAGATCGCACTGGGCAAGAATGTTCTTGTCGGCTTCATGACCTGGGAAGGCTACAACTACGAGGATGCCATTCTCCTGAACGAACGTCTGGTTCGTGAGGATGTGTTTACCTCCATTCATATTGAAGAATACGAGACCGAAGCCCGCGATACCAAGCTCGGACCGGAAGAAATTACCAGAGATATTCCTAACGTGGGCGAAGATACCCTGAAGGATCTGGACGAGTTCGGTGTGATTCGCATCGGCGCAGAGGTCACCTCCGGCGATTATCTGGTTGGCAAGGTAACCCCCAAGGGTGAGACGGAGCTGACCGCTGAGGAACGTCTGCTTCGCGCTATCTTCGGTGAGAAGGCGAGGGAAGTTCGTGATTCCTCTTTGAAGGTTCCGCATGGTGAGGCCGGTATCATCGTGGATGTCAAGGTCTTTACCCGTGAGAACGGCGGCGATCTGGCTCCCGGTGTCAACAAAGTTGTCCGCGTCTATATTGCGCAGAAGCGTAAGATTTCTGTCGGTGATAAGATGGCCGGTCGTCACGGCAACAAGGGTGTTGTATCCCGCGTACTTCCGCAGGAGGATATGCCCTTCCTGCCCGACGGTACGCCACTGGATATTGTGCTGAATCCTTTGGGTGTTCCTTCCCGTATGAACATCGGTCAGGTTCTGGAAGTCCATCTGGGCTATGCAGCCCATGAGCTGGGCTGGAAAATTGCTACCCCGATTTTTGACGGTGCTAACGAAAAGGATATCCGTGAAACCCTCCAGCAGGCCGGCGTTGCCGAGGATGGCAAGAGCATCCTCTATGATGGCCGCACCGGCGAACCCTTTGACCAGCGTGTTACCGTTGGTTATCCCTACTATCTCAAGCTCCACCATCTGGTTGATGATAAGATTCATGCCCGTTCCACCGGCCCCTACAGCCTGGTTACCCAGCAGCCTCTGGGCGGCAAGGCACAGTTTGGCGGCCAGCGCTTCGGCGAAATGGAAGTCTGGGCTTTGGAGGCCTACGGCGCAGCCTATACCCTTCAGGAAATCCTTACCGTCAAGTCTGACGATGTTACCGGCCGTGTAAAGACCTACGAAGCCATTGTGAAGGGTCACAATGTACCCGCTCCCGGTGTCCCCGAATCGTTTAAGGTTTTGGTCAAGGAGCTGCAGTCTCTATGTCTGGATATTCGCGTTCTGGATGAGAACGGCGATGAGATTGAGCTTCGCGAAGAAGATGAAGATGAAGTGGTCTACACCACCGGCATTGCCGATGAAACCTATGTTACCGACGAGGGCGAGGTCATGGATTCCGGCTTTGCGCTGGATGAAGAGCAGCCCGATGACGGTGTGCTGGATATGCTCTCTGAAATAGTCAGCGGTTCCGATGATGACTATGATGAAGAAATGTAAGGAGGAGTAATACGATGAGCAACGCAATTTTTAACGCGATCAAGATCGGTATTGCTTCACCGGACATGATCAGACAATGGTCTTACGGCGAAGTAAAGAAGCCTGAAACCATCAACTACCGCACCCTCAAGCCCGAGCGCGAAGGCCTGTTCTGCGAAAAGATTTTTGGGCCGACCAAGGACTGGGAGTGCCACTGCGGTAAGTATAAGAAAATCCGCTATAAGGGTAAGATCTGCGACCGCTGCGGCGTAGAGGTTACCAAAGCCAAGGTGCGCCGTGAGCGCATGGGTCACATTGAGCTGGCCGCTCCGTGCAGCCACATCTGGTATTTTAAGGGCATCCCCTCCCGCATGGGTCTGCTGCTGGATATCAGCCCCAGAATTCTGGAAAAGGTGCTCTATTTTGCCTCCTATATTGTCATTGACCCCGGCGATACCCCTTTGACCAAGAACCAGACCCTCTCGGAAAAGGAATACCGCGATTGGCGCGAAAAGTATGAGGATGATTTCGATGCCGGTATCGGTGCCGAAGCTGTCCGCAAGCTCCTGTCGATTGTTGGCCTTTCCGATGAGGATGCAAGAGCCAAGGAAGAACTCATGGATCGCAAGCATGAGCTGGATAAGCGGCTTGCTGAAATGAAGGACGAGAGTATCCCCTATACCCCTGAGGATTTGGAGCTTTTTGATAGCCTGACCGAGCAGATTAAGGAATATACCGCCCGTGGTCTCAATACGCTGTCTGTCGATCTGCGCAGTGAGCTGCAAGGTGCTTCTGGACAAAAGAAGCTGCGTATCATCAAGCGACTGGAAGTTGTGGAAGCCTTCCGTCAGTCTGGCAATGATCCTTCTTGGATGGTCATGGATGTTCTGCCTGTGATCCCGCCTGAGCTTCGTCCTATGGTACAGCTCGACGGCGGCAGATTTGCTACCTCCGACCTGAATGATCTCTATCGCCGTGTCATTAACCGCAATAATCGTCTGGAGCGCCTAATCAAGCTCAGCGCGCCGGATATCATCATTCGCAATGAGAAGCGTATGCTTCAGGAAGCCGTTGATGCCCTGATCGACAATGGCCGCCGTGGCCGTGCCGTCACCGGTGCAAACAACCGCGCTCTCAAGTCCCTGTCCGATATGCTCAAGGGCAAGCAGGGTCGTTTCCGCCAGAATTTGCTGGGCAAGCGCGTGGACTATTCTGGCCGAAGCGTTATCGTTGTCGGCCCTGAGCTGAAGCTCTATCAGTGCGGTCTTCCTAAGGAAATGGCCATTGAGCTTTTCCGCCCCTTCGTTATGAAGAAGCTGGTTGAGGACGGACAGGCCAATAACATTAAGTCCGCAAAGAAAATGATTGATAAGGGCAAGACGGAGGTTTGGGATGCTCTGGAAGAGATCATCAAGGATCGTCCCGTCATGCTCAACCGCGCCCCTACCCTGCACCGTCTGGGCATTCAGGCCTTTGAACCGGTGCTGGTAGAAGGCCGCGCCATTAAGCTCCATCCTCTGTGCTGCACCGCATTCAACGCCGACTTCGATGGCGATCAGATGGCCGTCCATGTCCCTCTGTCCGCTGAGGCACAGGCAGAAGCCAGAATGCTGATGCTCTCTGCCAACAACCTTCTCCGCCCGCAGGATGGCAAGCCCGTTACCGTTCCTACGCAGGATATGATCCTCGGCACCTACTACCTCACCTATGTCAAGGAGGATGAGCAGGGTGCTGGCCGCTGGTTCTCCTCTGTGGATGAGGTCATGCTGGCTTATAAGGATCGCATCGTGGAAATGCACGCGCCTATCAAGGTTCGCGTGGAAAAGGAAATTGACGGTGTGATCAAGTCCCGTATTATTGATGCTACAGTCGGTCAGCTCATCTTTAATGACCCGATCCCGCAGGATCTTGGCTTTAAGAAGCGCGTGACCGAGGATGATATGTTTGCACTGGAAATCACTGATACTGTCGGCAAGAAGCTGCTTGGCAAGATCATTGACCGCTGTATCCGCGTCCATGGTTTTACCATCGCTACCGAAATGCTCGATAAGGTCAAGGCACTGGGCTATAAGTACTCTACGCAGGGTGCCATTACCGTTTCCATTGCGGATATGTCCATCCCTGAGCGCAAGTACCAGCTCATCAGCGAAGCTGAAAAGGAAGTGGTCAAGATTGACCGCCAGTACAAGCGCGGCTTCATCACCAATGACGAGCGCTACCGCCTCACGGTTCGCCAGTGGGAAAGAACCATTGACGATGTGACCAACGCTTTGCAGGAGAATCTGGATCGCTTCAACCCCATCTTCATGATGGCAGACTCTGGTGCTCGTGGCTCCATGAAGCAGATTGGTCAGCTTGCCGGTATGCGCGGCATGATGGCCGATACCAATGGCCGTACCATTGAAATCCCGGTTAAGGCAAACTTCCGTGAAGGCCTTTCCGTTCTGGAATACTTTATCTCCTCCCGAGGCGCCCGTAAGGGTCTGACCGATACCGCACTTCGTACCGCTGACTCCGGTTATCTGACCCGCCGACTGGTCGATGTCTCTCAGGATGTCATCATCCGCATCAGAGATTGCGAAACGCACGATGGCATCTGGCTGGGTGCCTATGAGGAAAAGGGACAGGTAATCGAAAGCTTTGCACAGCGCATTCAGGGTCGTTTTCTGGTTGATGATCTGTATGATCCCACGACCGGCGAACTGCTCCAGTCCAAGGATGTGATGATGCACGAGGCTGATGCAGATCGTTTTGAAGCAGCCGGTATTACCCGTGTCTACTGCCGCACCGTTCTGGGCTGTAAGGCTCGCAGCGGCGTGTGTGCCAAGTGCTATGGTATGAACCTTGCCACCTCCAAGTTGGTTGACTTGGGCGAAGCTGTCGGCATCATTGCCGCACAGTCCATCGGTGAACCCGGTACCCAGCTAACCATGCGTACCTTCCACACCGGTGGCGTTGCCGGTGACGATATCACGCAGGGTCTTCCCCGTGTTGAAGAACTGTTCGAAGCCAGAAAGCCCAAGAAGATGGCCACCATCTCTGAGGTGGACGGCGTTGTAGATATTGATGAGAGCCACCGCACCGCACTGCGTCAGATCACGGTTACTGCCGATGATGGCGAAGTCAAGCTGTATCAGGTTCCTTATTCTGTTGGTCTGCGCGTGGAGAACGGCGGCCGCGTCCAAAAGGGTGCCCGTATTACCGACGGTGCTCTCTCTCCGCATGATGTTCTGCGTATTTCCGGCGTAGAAGCTGTGCAGGAATACCTGACGCAGGAGGTTCTTGCCGTGTACCGCCAGCAGGGCGTTGATATCAACGATAAGCATATCGAAGTCATTATCCGTCAGATGATGCGCAAGGTGCGTGTGGAGGAGCCAGGTGATACCAAGCTTCTTTCCGGCACCGTCATTGACACCTTCGAGTTTGACGATGCCAACGCTGAGGTGCAGGCCAGAATGGATGCTGGTGAGGAAGATCTCCAGCTGGCTACCAAGAGCCTGATGCTCATGGGCATTACCAAGGCCTCTCTGGCGACCGATTCCTTCCTGTCTGCCGCTTCCTTCCAGGAAACCACCAAGGTGCTCACCGAAGCTGCCATCAAGGGCAAGGTTGACCACCTGATTGGCCTGAAGGAAAACGTCATTATCGGTAAGCTGATTCCCGCAGGCTCCGGCCTTCAGGTCTACCGCGACTACGAAGAGGGCATTACGCCTGAATCTGCTGTCACTGCCGACATGGTAGAGAACGAACTGCAATAAAATTCTGATATGAAAGCCCCGGTGCTGTTGCCGCAATTGCTGCGGAGAACAGTCACCGGGACTTTTCTGACATGGCTGTGCAGGTTTAGTTCTTCCCTGACAGGATTTCGCAATACGCTTATACTGTAAACAGGTAGTTTTTTAAAAAATAGCAAAATTCATTGATGATTAGGAGGGGATATGATGAGGAAAAGAATCTTGACAATGTTTTTGGCAATCTTCATGTTTGCTGAGCTTTTCCCCATGGCTAATTGTATAATAAGACCATCCCTGACCCGTGTTCCGGCAGATCAGAGGTGGCTTTTTGCTTTGTTTTATTCTCCTGCCATATCCGAGGATAGAATCCCATAGAGATAATAGTCACACCAGGTATTGACCATTTTTCCCTGACGGATGCAGCCCTCTCTGGTATAACCGCATTTCTCCAGCATCTTCCATGAGGCGATGTTTCGGATATCCACCTGTGTCCATAACCGTTGAAGCTGTGTATTTTCAAAACAGAAGCGGGTCATGGCGGCTAGACTTTCCGTTCCGTATCCTTGCCCTTGATAGACCTTCGATAATCGAATGGCAATGGAGGCCATCCGATCGTTTTCAATGAGGTATACCCAGATGTCTCCAATCACCTGATCGGTTTCCTTTAGTGCAATCCCCAGATGAAAGCTCGTGGTTGCTTTTTCTTCCTTTGCAAAGAGCAATTCCGGGTTCTTTTCGGCTTTGCTGGGGCCTTTTCCCCAGTAGGTATAGATTGATTTGTCCGGCATCCATTCATAAAGTGCCGGTACATCGGCTTTTGTCATGGGACGAAGGCGAAGTCTTTTTGTCTCAATGACAGGCTTTTGGTTCACATAATCTGAAAGTACCATTTTTTCGCTCCTTAAAAATAAATTTGGCTGCCGCGCTTTTTTCACTATTCTTTTCGAAGACTGGTGCAGTATGCGGATACATCAAATTCATCCAATGCAGAATCTTTTTTCAGATACAGGGGATGGTGGGGATGTCCTGCCTTTTTGGAGCGTTGACCGGCAGTGACCCAGCGGGCATGGTAATCTTCACCTAAGCAGATAAAATCCATCAGGCAGTCGGGCAGATAGTCCCGTTCTTCGATGATGGTTCCCCAAGCTGCCCAAATGACAGGGGGTTCTTCTGAAAGGGACAGAATATAGGAGAAGGCTTCCATATTCTCGCGGTGAAGAAGGGCGTTGCATTGCAGATCCATATCCTTCGGCCTTGTTGCCCTTTGGGGATATACATTAAACATGATGAAGCTGTCAAATCCGTTGCCAAGGGCAATGCGTTCCACAGATTTCAGAGTGTTATCCAAATCACCGGGTTTGGCGGTGGAGGGGTTAATGCCAATGCAAATAAGGGGTTTTTTGCCTTTTGTACCCAATATGTAACGGTATTCACAGTAATGATCTGGTGCATAAAGCCAACGCTCCCGATCGTAAATCTCGGATTTTTCACTCTGGCAAAGGCTTTCTCGGAAGGACATGATTTCCAACTCTTCAGATGAACAACTTGGGATATGCATAAGGCGCTCCTCTATCTTATTTGTCTATGCAAAAATGCCCCTTCCGAAGAAGGGGCATCCATGGCACACCAGAAGGGACTCGAACCCCCAACCCTCAGAACCGGAATCTGATGCTCTATCCATTGAGCCACTGGTGCATTTGCCTTGCTATTATAGCAAGATTTATCCAGTTTGTAAAGGGGTTTCTGATCGAGTTTCGTCGATACAAAGTAAGCGTTAAATGCTGCATTATGTTCTTCCCAACTAACGTTTTTCGTGTATTGGATTATACTTACATTCCGCTGTTCTTCAGTCCTGAAACGATATCAATATACACGTCGCAAATGTCCGCAACACCCGAACCGTGTTTTTTGCAAAACCGAGATCTTCTGAAATCAATGGCATCTAAATGCGAAATACCGCGAAAGGCATTGGAACGTAAAATATGAACATACTCACCCCAAGATGCGGATGTGACCGATACAAGTCCATCGTTTTCACCTTCAAGACGGTTTAAGACACAATTAGCTGTCAATAAGTTGATATCCGAAAACGGATGCGACATGACACAGGCGTAGCTTTGATAGAAGACCCCGGGAACATCAGGATTTTTCTGATTGAACAATTCCATTTTCTCTGTTGTAAAATCCTCACAAACCTTTAAAAAATCAGGCTTTTGATCTCCTACCACGCGAATCCAATTATTTACCGCAAAGGATGCAATATTGAAAAGGGATTTCGGCATTTTCATCAGCCGATCCATGGTTTTGGAGCCTCTGTGCGGTGTTGCAATGGTCGTGATACTGGCAATCTGCTCGCCGTAATGCAGGGATGAAGCAACCATGCGAGCCTCCAAACCGCCCTTGGAGTGAGCAATCAGGTTGACCTTCTCCGCGCCTGTCTCAGAGAGAATTTCTTTGATCCTCTCGGCAATCGCCTCAGCGTTTACGTCCACACTTGCCCAGCCGTCTTGCAGTCCATAGTAAACGGAAGCGCCATGCTCAGAAAGCACCCGGGGGATTCTGCCCCAATATACCGGCCATTTCAGATCCCGGAAGCCTGCACCGTGGATGAATACAATGGGATATTTGGTTTTGCATAGCTGGTCAGCCATTTCCAACGCTCCTCAAGGATGATTCTTCTTTATTATACATTTGCCTGTTTCCAAGGTCAACCATTGCTTTTCAGGCGCAAAAAGGTTATGATAAACGCGATTGGAGGGTCTACTATGGAATGGATCAGCAGCTATTCTTCTCCCCTTGGGAAAATGCTTTTGTCTGCCGATGAGATCGGGATCACGGGAATTTGGTTTGAAAGGCAGAAATATTATGCAGCTTCGTTGTCTAAAGAGCACAAGACCGCCAGAACACCTGCGATTCTGTCAGCAGAACAATGGCTGACACTCTATTTTGAGGGGAAAAAGCCGGATTTTTCCGTTCCCCTGCACCTGATTGGAACGGAGTTTCAGCGGCGTGTCTGGGAGCTGCTATTGGACATACCTTATGGTCAAACCCGCACCTATGGAGAGCTTGCTGCCCAAATTGCAAATGAAACTGGGCGGAAACGAATGTCCGCGCAGGCTGTAGGCAGCGCTGTAGGGCATAATAAAGTCTCTATTCTTGTTCCCTGCCACCGTGTGATAGGCGCAGGAGGTAATCTCACCGGCTATGTAGGTGGGTTGGATAAGAAAATATACCTGTTAAAGCTTGAAAACGGGTATCAGCCAAACTTTTATCTCCCATAAAATCAGTGGCAGCCTTCTATTGCTCCGTAAAATAAAACAGGGGAGAGTGAAGCGCTCTCCCCTGTAAAAAGAAATATTTAAATTTCCTGAGCGTAGTTGTCGAAATAGCCCTGAATGAAGACGACCGGGGTACCCTTGTCGCCGCTGCCGGAGGTGAGGTCGCACAGGGAACCGATGAGGTCGGTCAACTGGCGGGGGGTCGTGCCTTCGGAAGCCATGGAGCCCTTGAGATCGGCATCCTTCTTCTCAATGGAGGCCTGAATGGCAGACTTCAATTCATCGCCGGACAGGGCGCTGAAATCATTGTCAGCCAGATACTTGATCTTCAGCTCATTGGGTCTTCCGAGAAGACCATCGGTACAGGCCGGAGAAACCACAGGGTCAGCCAGCTCCCAAATCTTGCCGACAGGATCCTTGAAGGCACCGTCGCCATAAATGAGGACTTCGATCTTTTTGCCGGTGGCTTCGATCAGCTTTGCCTGAAGGTCATCAACAAAACGCTTGCAGTCTCTAGGGAAGAGCTTGACGGTCTCTTCGGTGGCCTTGTTAGAGCCGAGCAGACCGTAGGCTTCGTTATAGCCACTGCCATCCACACTTGCGGTCAGGATATCGTCCATGCCGAGAACCTTCTCTGCACCGGCTGCCAGCAGGCGGCGCTTGGTCTTGGCGCGGGTATGAATATCGCAGGTGAGGACATTCTTGGTGTAGTCCAGAATGGCGGTAGCGCGGTTGGCAAAAATAACTTCCACTTCACAGCCGCATTCGCGGATTAGGTTGCAATAGTAATCCACATAGTCAATGCCAGTGAAGGGGTGAAGCTGATAGCCGAACAGTTCGCGGTACTGTGCCTCGGAAAGGACATCCTTCCAGGGGTCAACACCCTTCTCGTCCATCATGTCTTCGTCAAACAGATGGTTACCCACCTCATCAGAAGGATAGCTCAGCATGAGGTAAATCTTTTTCATGCCCTTGGCAAAGCCACGTAGGCAGATTGCAAAGCGGTTGCGGGAGAGAATAGGGAAAATCACGCCGATGGTATCAGTACCAAACTTGGCACGGACATCTTGAGCGATGGCATCGACAGAGGCATAGTTGCCCATAGAGCGGGCGACTACGGATTCAGTGACACCAACAACATCACGGTCATTAAAGGTAAAGCCCTCTGCTTTGGCAGCAGCGGTAACGCTTTCGGTTACGATTGCGGCCAAATCATCGTTTTCACGGATGATGGGGGTACGGATTCCACGGGCAACGGCTCCTACAGTTCTCATAATCATAGACCTCCTGTTCATATGGTGGTGCAAAAGATTTTTACACGTATATTATGCACCAACTCTTGCTATAAGAAAATATTTGATTTATAATATCTATTATAAAAATTACTTATGGAGATTTGTTATGGACATCAATCTGGATTGGTATCGGGTCTTTGATGCGGTGGCTCGCTCCGGCAGCTTTTCCGGGGCTGCTAGAAGTCTTTTTGTCAGCCAGCCTGCGATCAGTCTTGCTATGCAGCAGCTGGAGCAGGCGCTGGGGACAAAGCTGTTTGTGCGCTCTCAGCGGGGTGTCACGCTCACCCATGAGGGAGAAGTTCTCCGCGGCTACGTCAGCTCGGCAGTGGCGTTGATTGGCGCTGGAGAACAGAAGGTGCGCAAGCTCAAGGAGTTGAGTGCCGGAGAGCTTCGCATCGGTGCGGGAGATACGGCCTGTAAATGGTTTTTATTGCCTTATATTGAAAATTTTCATACCATGTATCAGGAGGTCTCCGTCAGTGTCACCAACCGTACCTCCTCTGAGACCATTAAGCTTCTTCGCAGTGGGCAATTGGACATTGGCTTTGTGAATATGCCCATTAGCGCCGAAGGGGTGATCTTTGAGCCGTGTCTGCCATTGCAGGATATCTTTATCGCGGGCAGCCAATTCTCCTTTCTGCGTGACCGCACGGTTACACTTCATGAGCTGGCTGCTCAGCCGCTCATTATGTTGGAGCGCACTTCCAATTCCCGGCGTTGGGTAGAACGCCACTTTTTTGAAAACGGTGTAGCAGTAGATGCAAAAATTGAGTTAGGCTCGCATGACTTGCTCCATGACTACGCCCGTATGGGCATGGGCGTTGCCTGTGTGATCCGCGAATTTACTGAGCCGCTGGAGCCAATGGGACTATTCTCTGTTGAATTGGATCGACCCATTCCAACCCGCAGTTTGGGTGTCTGCTATCTGGATGGGATTCCCCTGTCCGAGGCAGCCAAACGGTTTATCGCACTCACAAAAAGCCGCACAGATTAGCACTGCGCCTATGGCAAATATAAAATAGGCCATCGTTTCTCGAATAGGTTGAAATCAGGAAAAAATATGCTATAATATACCCAATTCAACGGCTTTTATGAATCTCCACACAAAGATATACGGAGGCACCGATATGAAAACAAAAGGAAAACGAGCTATGAAATGGCTTTTTGCGCTTGTACTTATCGGTCTGTTTTGCGTTTTGGCAGTTCTAGTCATCAATGCCATAATGGTTGGCATCAACAGGCAGTATATTCTCTCTGAGGAAGATGCGGCCTCTTTGGATGCTGACTGCATTCTGGTGCTCGGCTGCGGACTGTGGGATGACGGTACACCCACACCGATGCTCTCTGACCGATGCAATGTGGGAATTCGACTGTTCCAGACTGGTGCATCAGAACGTCTCCTCATGTCCGGCGATCACAGCCGTGCAGATTATGATGAAGTGAACACCATGAAATCTCTTGCTGTTCAGGAGGGCATTGATCCTGACAGTGTATTTTGCGACCATGCGGGCTTCTCCACTTATGAGAGTATGTACCGCGCAAAAAATGTTTTCGGCGTTAAGCGCGTCATCATTGTCACGCAGAAATACCACCTCTACCGCGCCATCCATGATGCCCGCGCCCTGGGGCTGGAGGCTTACGGTGTGAGTGCATCGGAGAGAATCTATCGGAGCCAGTGGGCACAGGATTTTCGGGAACTTCTTGCCAGAGCTAAGGATTTGATCTACTGCATCTTCCGTCCGAAACCCACCTTCCTTGGCGATGCAATCCCCATTAGCGGCTCCGGCAGCCTGACAGATGGCTGATTTCTTTAAGAAAAATAGTTTGCTGTTGTATATTTCTTCAACATGAAATATAATGTTATCCAATGACAAGAAAAGGGAGATAGGGCAATGAGAATTGTTATCATCGGCGGCGGTATGGTAGGCTGCGCCATCGCCCAACAGCTGACAGAAGAAGGACATAATCTGGTTTTGGTGGAAATCAATCAAAGCGTTGCCGACCGTATTTCCGATGAGCTGGACATTATGACCATCTGCGGCAACGGTGTGGAGCTTCCGGTTCTGCGGGAAGCCGGCACTCAGGACAGTGATCTTTTAATTGCTTGCACACCCAAAGATGAACAGAATATTCTGGCCTGTATGTTTGCAAAGAAGCTGGGCTGCGGCAATACCATTGCCCGCGTCCGCTCCCCGGAATATTCGGAATCCATCTACCTTCTCCAAGAAGATATGGGTCTTTCCATGATTGTAAACCCGGAGTATACCGCAGCGAAAGAAATCTTCAAGCTGATGGAATTCCCGACCGTTCTCAAGCGCGACACCTTTGCCGCCGGTAAGGTGGAAATCATTGAGCTGGTCTCCAAGCCCGGTGACCTGTTTGATGGAACGCAGCTGTCTGAGCTGTCAAAAAAGCTTCGCAGCCGAATTCTGATCTGCACCGTGCAGCGCGGAGATAAAATTTGTATCCCAACCGGCGAATTTACCCTGCAAGCTAGAGATAAGATTTATATTTGCGCACCGGCAGCACAAATTGTCAAGCTTCTTCGTTCCATTGGCCTTCGCTCCGGCAAGGTACACGATGTTATGCTCATCGGCGGTAGCCGCATTGCGGAATATCTGCTCCAGATGCTGCTCCCCATCGGCACCAAAGTTAAGGTCATTGAATCCAACAAGCAACGTGCCGAGCTGATTGCCAAGAACTATCCCAAGGCCACCGTCATATGTGAAGATGGCGCATCCCCTGTCAATCTTCTTGCGCAGAACATTAAGGAAATGGACAGCGTGGTAACACTGACCAACATTGATGAGATGAACATGATCATGTCTCTGTACATCAAATCCTTTGGTGTTCCCCAGATCATCACCAAGGTCTACCACCCGGATTTTGTCTCCATGTTCCCCGAAAACGATGTAGAGTGCATCATCAATCCCAAAAAGCTCTGTGCAGAATCCATTGTCCGCTATGTCCGCGCCATGCAGAATTCCGGCGGCAGCTCTGTGCTGACGCTTCACCGTCTGGTGGATGATAAAATGGAGGCTTTGGAATTTTCTGTAACAGAATCTACTAAATATCTGGGTGTTCCCCTGAAGGATATTAAGCTCAAGCCCAATATTCTCATCACCAGCATCAATAAAAAAGGTGTTATCACCATTCCCGGCGGCGAGCATTCCTTTGATGTAGGAGATACCGTGGTCATTGCTACCACGGCAGGCAGAGCGTTTGTAGATATGAATGACATTTTTGCCAGATAATAACTTGCTGTGAGGCTATGATATGAATTACAGATTGATCAGCAATATTGTCACTAAGACCCTGTTGGTAGAGGTTCTTTTTATGGTTCCGGCGCTGTTCATTGCTCTTGCAGGGGGAGAAATGAATGTGGTTTTCGGTTTTTTCGCAACCATGGCGCTGATATTGGTGCTGAGCGGCCTGACGCTGCTCATCCTCCGACCCAGACACCATGATCTCTACGCTCGTGACGGCCTGTTTGCGGTGGGTTTCACGTGGATTGCGCTTTCCCTGATTGGTGCGCTTCCTTTCTTGCTCAGCGGCGCAATTCCCAGCTATATTGACTGCGTATTTGAGACCGTCTCCGGCTTTACCACCACCGGCTCTACCATCCTCACGGATGTTGAGGCGATGCCCAGAGGCCTCCTCTACTGGCGAAGCTTTACCCATTGGCTGGGTGGTATGGGCGTTCTGGTGTTTGTCATGACCCTCAGCTCCCTGACACCTAAAGATAGCGGTAAATCCATGCACCTTCTGCGGGCGGAAAGCCCCGGTGTCATTATCACCAAGCTGGCTCCCCGTATGAGATCTTCCGCTGCCATTCTTTATGCAATTTATTTCGGCCTTACCGTACTGGAATTTATTCTGCTCGCATTCGGAAGAATGCCCGTGTTTGACAATATCTGTCTGACCTTCGGTACAGCAGGTACCGGCGGTTTTGGTGTGCTGAATGATTCTGTCGCCTCCTACAGCCCCTATTGCCAGTGGGTCATCACGATATTCATGATTCTCTTCGGTGTCAACTTTAATGTATACTTCCTGCTGCTCATGGGACGGTTCCGCAAGGCGCTGGGCAGTGAAGAGGTACGGGTTTATCTTCTGATTATTGCCTCGGCTATTGCGCTGATTGTATTCAATATCCGCAACGTGATTCCCAATTTCTGGGAAAATCTCCGGCATTCCTCTTTTGCTGTAGCCTCCATCATTTCCACCACCGGTTACGGTACTGTGGATTTCAACCTCTGGCCGCAGCTTTCCAAGAGCATACTGCTCACCCTGATGATCATCGGTGCCTGCGCAGGCAGCACCGGCGGCGGTGTCAAGGTTGTGCGTATCATTGTTATGTTTAAGGCAGCAAAACGCGCCATCATTAAAATGATTCGCCCCAACACTGTGCGTCTAATCAATGTGGAGGGTGAAGCGCTGGACGAAAATACCGTGCAGGCAGTCACAAGCTACATGATGATTTATTTCATTCTTACCGCCCTGTTTGTCCTGCTGGTTTCCATCAACAATCTCGATTTTGAGACCAGCTTCTCCGCTGTCCTTGCGTGTCTCAACAACATCGGCCCCGGCATGGCGGCAGTCGGTCCTACGGCAAACTTTGCGCTGCTTTCCAATTTCTCCAAAATCGTTCTCACCATAGCCATGCTGATCGGAAGACTGGAAATTTACCCGATTCTTTTGTTCTTTGTCCCCTCGACCTGGCAAAAGTAAAATTTCAGAAACTACAACAAAATTAAAAGCGGTACTCAGCTTTCATGATATGCTCTCCCTAAAGTGACTTTGATTTTTTCCATAGTCTACTTTAGGGGGATCATATCAAAAAAAGCTGAGTACCGCTTTTTCCTTATGGAAATATGGAGCAAAATTGTCAGGCAGCCGAATCTATCACGATTTTTTCCATCTGGCACAAAGAACGCAGCGTGTCATAGTTATTCATATTCTCGGGAACATGAATGCTGATCATGGTATCATCCTGCATAAAATAAATTTTTTCTTTACTGGCATTATAGATATATCCATCCGCATCGGCTGTAAGGCCATGCTGTTTGCCGATGGACTCTAAGCTATACTCGCTGCCGCGACAGACCGTTACAGTAATGTTCTCCGAAAAGTTCACCTTATCGGACGAATCCTCCGTTGGTTTGTAATAGTAAAAAATCCGATATGCAGTTGCCTCGATAAGCAAAAGCTGAAATTGGTCATAAACTTCCGAGGGCGCATAGAGAACGGAAATATCTGCTAAATTGTTGCTTATAACGATAGGATCGCTGCTCTGTGTCTTCCGCGCATCCTGTACAGCGTTTACCAGCTCCTCAACAGAGGAAAAGATGCACGATTCGGGTTCGGCATCAACTTCCGGCTCATTTTCCTGTACATCTGCGCTGTTGGCTGCTTCCTGCGTTTTGCATCCCGAAAACAGCATAAATAACATACACAGTGCAATAAGGAAGCTTACTATTTTTATTTTGTTCATTTGTTCCTCCAAATGTGACAAGGGGCGAGAGCCATCTGACTTGTTAGTATTCAAGGGGATAAGTATACATATCGACACTTGTTGCATCTGTGCCATCAAAATAATAATCCGTGTAAACAAGGATACTTGGTATCTTATTTTCTACATCATAATGATAGTAATATCTTTGCTGTTTCGCTTCTTTTTCCGGCGAGGCCTGCGTTTGCTCCAGTGCCAACTGCAACGCTTCTGCTAATTCCTTCGGTTCGTTTGGCCGTTCTTCACCATTGATAGGTTCAATTGGTACGGTTCGTTCTGCTTCCGGCCGGAAGGAAATCCCCAACCGATCACTCAGGGTACGCAGGTTTTTTATTTCTTTCTTTGAAATTTCCTTTGTATTATCTGTGAGAATATCCAGCTTACCGGACAATATACTTGCCATATAGCCGGAATCCGTTTCAAATGCACCGATTACTCTGATAAAATCAATGGTAGACATTTCTTCGTTATGATCATAAGCGTCCACATTGTAGTCGTCAAGCCGAAAGTGCTTATCCAGCTTCCGAATAATCGCAGCAACATCCTCAACGGCGTGCTCTTTACTGATGCTGACATCGCCGTCATAATCGTCCAACATATTGTCAATGTCCGGATACATTGTGGTTTCGGTGGAGGTTTCACCGCTGCCGGGAGACGAAGGCTTTGCCGAGCTACAAGCGCTCAAGACAATCGCAAAGCAGAGAACTAAAAGAATGCTTTTGAATTTCATTTTTCCTCCTTAGCTATTAAGCTCATTATGCTCAAACGATTCACTCATGTGCCAGATAGCACTATTCTAAGCTCCTTGTCACATTTCTATGGATTGAAGCTACCATAGACAGAATTCATCAGGTAAAAAAACTCACCATTCGGATTTTCCTCCCCATTGATCACGTCCTCTGCACGGATGACATAGCACAAAGGCTCAGCGTAGTATTTTTTCACATCCAGATAATTCAAATAGGGACAAGTACCGTTATATTCGCAGAATTTGAAATCTTTACGGTGGCAAATGATACAACCATCATCGCTCACGCCCATTAGATATGCGGGGCGCTCCTTCGCATTATAGAGCACATACGTCTGGAAATTGTCTATCCCGTAGCCATGGTCTGTAAATGTTTTCTGTACGGCTTCTGTTTCCTCGGCAGTCGCGGTATCACCTTTTTCAGCACAGCCATTCAAAAAGAACAAACCAAGAATAAGAAGCAGCACACACAGGATTTGTATGGATTTTTTCATTTCTAAATCACTCCTTGTCACATATACATTTTACAAGAATCTCATAATTATATATATCATACTTTAATATAGTTGTCAATGCTTACTATTGAAAAAATTTATTATATATGCTACACTATTATTACTATCTTTAAAGTAAGGTGATACGTATGGAAACGGGTCATTCATTTTCTGCATATTTCAAGCGTGCGACCAGCCCTTTGGTGGTGTTGTCTCTGCTGCGGGAGCGGGATATGTACGGCTATGAGATTGCATCGGAGATGAAAGCCCGCAGTGGGGGAAAGTTTACAATTTCTGTGCTCTACCCCGTACTTTATCGCCTTGAGGAACAGGGCTATCTGGAGATTACAGATACCGCTGTAGTTGATGGCCGTGCACGAAACTATTATCATATTACCGCATCGGGGCAGACATACCTCGACCGCACATTACGGGAATACGATGAAATTTCTAATGTATTTCTACAGTTAATACAGGAGAATGAAAAATGAATCGGAATATTGCAAAATATTGCAGGAAAGTATCCTGGCAGTTAAGCTGTAAACGTCAAACAAAGCAAAAAATGCTGCATGGCCTTTCGTCAGAGCTGGATGAGAGTCAATTGGGAAGCTATAAGGATATTGTCCGTCAGTATGGCAGTCCTGCCGAAATCGCGGCACAGTTGCAGGATACGGTTTCGCCCGAAGAAGCACATAGCGCCAAGGTAGCTGCACGTATTCGGCTGATTAGCATAATTGTTGCCGCTGTGCTGCTGATTGGTGCTCTGCTTTCATGGTATGTACATTTTCTCAATGAAAAAAACCCCGTTTATTATACAACATATATCGCTGAGGGAGATGAACCTTTCCCGGGTTCTGATCAAATCATCTGGGGGCCGGTAACTTGACCATTTGTTAAGGAAATACTTCGCTTGATGGTTTCGTCTCTCTACCCTGCGCAGGTTGCAAAGCACAGAAAGCCTTGCTAAAATACAATGCAGAAGGGGGTCGTGTATAATGAATTACATCACCGGAACCACCATCCGAAATTTGCGGGAGAAAAAGCGAATCACCCAGAGGGCGCTGGCGGAGCAGCTCAAGGTATCGGATAAAACCGTATCCAAGTGGGAAACTGACCGGGGGCTACCGGATATCAGCATTCTGGGCGAATTGGCTTCCGCACTGGATGTCAGCGTAGCAGAGCTTCTCACCGGAGACATTGCCGAAAACCGCAACCGTTCTGCCAATATGAAGCGCAGTCTGTTCTACGTCTGCCCGGTATGCGGAAATATCATCCATGCCATGGGTGCAGGTGCCTATTCCTGCTGCGGTGTCCGTCTGCCCGCTCTGGAGGCAGAGCCGTCTGACGAAAATCACGAGATTCAGGTGGAGGATGTGGATGGCGAATGGTATGTCCATATTGACCATCCCATGGAGCGGCAGCATTATATCAGTATGGTCGCCTATGTGACCGACAGCCATATGCAGATGGAAAAGCTCTATCCTGAACAAAATGCCGCGCTTCGTTTCCGCAGAGCGGGTCGGGGAATACTCTATGCCCTGTGCAATCGGCACGGTCTGTTCATGAAAAAGCTTTAAGAATAATACTTGACAAATTTAAAAAACGGTGCTACCATAAACTAAATCGCTGAGGCGGAAATAAAACAGCAAATGTGGCGCACAGAGAGCGTGGGATGCTGGGATCCACGTGGTCGGCAGGCTGTAAAATGGACCGCTGAGTGCTTGGATGAACGCCCCTTGGGGTCAGTAGTTTCAGCCGTGAGATGCGCGTTAAGCATCAGAAATGTGTTGGCATTTCGCAAAGGGCACAGTATTTGCTGTGAATCAAGGTGGCACCGCGGGAATTTTCCCCGTCCTTGACATGAGGACGGGGCGTTTTTATACTCTTTTGTCCTTCATTAAATTTTTTTAAGCAAGGAAAGGAAACAATTTTATGAACAAGTACGCAAGCTTTGATAACTATCTCAAGGAGCAGCCCGACAAAAACGGCCGCTTCGGTCCCTATGGCGGCGCTTATCTTCCCGATGAACTGATCCCCGCCTTCCAGGAAATTGACATTGCCTATAAGACCATCTGCCAGAGCGCCCGCTTTATCAGTGAGCTTCGCCGCATCCGCAGAGAATTTCAGGGCAGACCCACGCCGGTCTACCACTGCGAACGCCTGAGCAATCTTCTTGGCACTACCCAGATTTACCTCAAGCGTGAAGACCTCAACCATACCGGCGCGCACAAGCTGAACCACTGCATGGGCGAAGGTCTGCTTGCCAAATACATGGGAAAGAAAAAGATCATTGCCGAAACCGGCGCAGGCTCCCATGGCACCGCCCTTGCCACTGCTGCTGCCTACTTCGGACTGGAATGCGACATCTACATGGGTGTCGTGGACATTGCCAAGCAGGCACCCAATGTTGCCCGCATGAAGCTGCTCGGTGCCAGAGTGGTTCCTGTATCTGATGGACAGGGCACCCTGAAGGAAGCTGTTGATGCTGCCTTTGATGCCTACATGAGAGAATACAAGGATGCCATTTACTGCATCGGCTCCGTTGTCGGCCCGCATCCCTTCCCGCTCGTGGTAAGAGATTTCCAGAGCGTTGTCGGCATTGAGGCAAGAGAACAGTTCTTTGAAATGACCGGCCACCACCCCGATGCAGTTTGCGCCTGTGTAGGCGGCGGCTCCAACTCCATCGGTATGTTCGTCCCGTTCCTTGCCGATCCTGTGGAAATCATCGGTGCGGAAGCACTGGGCAAGGGTCCGAAGGATGGCGATCACTCCGCCTCCATGTGCTATGGTAAGCGCGGCATCCTCCACGGCTTTGAAAGCTATATCCTGCAGGATGATAACGGTGAGGTTCTCCCCGCTTACTCCGTGGCCTCCGGTCTTGACTATCCCGGCACCGGTCCTGAGCACGCTTATCTGAAGGATTGTGGCCGCGTCCGCTATGAGGGGATCACCGACGAGGAGGCCGTCCGTGCCTTCTATGCTTTGTCCCGCTATGAGGGCATTATCCCCGCACTGGAAAGCTCCCATGCTGTTGCCTATGCTATGAAAGCCGCTAAAAATCACACCTACGATTCCATTCTGGTCAACCTCTCCGGCAGGGGCGACAAGGATATGGATTACGTCATTGATAATTACGGTTACGGGGAAGACTTCCATCTGTAAACTCAAATACTTAATAATTATCCGGGGTTGCTTGCTGCAACCCCGGATAATTATTTATGTTTATTCCTTCTCAATGACATTTAATTCCGTTATTATTAATAAAAATCTAATCTGTTTTTCGGTTAAGTCAATCAATACAACAAATTTTAAATATGGCTTGACATAATGATAATTGCGTTATATCTTTAACAATAAGAGCGGTTGTATATCTGAATATAAATCAACTGCAAAAAAAGAAAGGATGAAGAATAATTATGAAGAAATATGCGACCAGAACCCTGCCTGTGCTGTTGGTTCTTGCCATGCTCCTGTCCGTGCTGGCAGTCCCTGCATCGGCAGCCTCCCTGAATCTTGCTGAGCTGGCAGCCAACGAAGATGAAAATCTTGGTGGCTTCTACGAAGTGCAGGATATCATCTCCCTCAGTGATCCCGAGCATCACACCATTAAGATCACGGTTGACAACAAGTCCGTGGAAGCCCTCCAGCAGGACATTGCCGGCGGCAAAATTACCCTGAGCCTCGACAGAGACGCGACCCGTCCCTATATCGACTCCACCCTCTATCCCAACCAGATTGCAGGCGGCGATATGACCGACGCCAACATCTGGAAGAATCAGAATAAACAGCCCCTGTTTACCAACTTCGCCCTGACCGCAGGAAAAGAGAATGGCGCAACCGTTCTGACTGTGGACTTTGATTCTGATTGCTACTTCTACAGCAGAAGCAATCCTGATCTTTCTGCTCCCCACTCCAGCGGCGGCGCTTATCTGGAACCCTGCGGCTGGTTTAAACTGACGGCCAGTGCCGATGAAATCGCACTCGGCACCACCGATCTGAAGGTTGCTCCCTATGATGGTTTCCATACCATGAAGGAAATCTACACGGAAATCGAAGATATCACTGCGCTTGCCAATGAGAACGGCCTGTATGCCGTGACCGATTCTCTGGGCAGCTCCACCGCTGGCCGCGATATGCCCTACATGATTATTGCCGACAGCGCAGCTACCGTTGCCAATTGGCTGGCCTTTACCGAAGCATCCGAGACGCAGCCCACCAAGGTGCTTGCTGATCTCAAAGCTGGTGTCTACAACGATATTCGCGTTCCTATTCTTTATTCCAATGTCCATGCCAACGAAGTGGCTGCCGCTGATGGTGTCATGATGTTTGCAAAGCTGCTGGCCGAAACCGGCATTGACGGAACCCTCTCCTACAATACACTCACCGGCTTTACCGAAGCTGGTAAGGCTCAGCTTGAAAAAGAAATGAACGACCCCAAGCGCTGCTATGGCGGCACCGGTACCGGCATCGCTGTTCCCGATCTGATCAAGGATAAGGCAACCTATCTCGGCTACCTCCAGGATGGCAATGGCAAGTCCGGCATTGTGGATCTGGATAAGTACTATGAGCAGGAGGTTGTAACCGTCTCCATGCGTGAGCTTCTGGGCGGTGTGTTCTTTATCCTGGTTCCCGAAGAAAATGTCGATGGCCGTACCTATATTACCCGTACCGCAGCCAATGGCTATGACCTCAACCGCGACAACTCCTTCCAGACAACCCCCGAAACTGCCAATATGCAGAAGCTAATTGGTACATACAACCCCGTCTCCTTCACCGAGTTCCATGGCCGTGTTACCGATTTCCAGTGCGAACCCTGCGATCCTCCTCACGAGCCAAACTTTGAGTATGACCTGCTGGCTGAGCATCTGGTCACCGGCGGCGAAGCCTTCGGTATTGCTGCTGTTGCCAACAACGATGGCTATAACAGCTATGTTATGCCCCAGCGTGATTACCTCTCTTACATTGATGCTGAGAAAACCCAGACCCGTTGGCTTGATCCGTGGGACGATATGTCCACCAGCTACACCCCCCAGTTTGCCATGCTCCATGGTACCGTTTCCTACACCGTTGAGCTGCCCGCTTACTCTCAGGACACCACCACTGCTGTCTGCTTCGGCGAACTTGGTCAGGCCAACTACGTCAAGAATGAAAAGCTCGGCTACCTCACAGCTCAGGTTAAGACATTTGAGCGCGGCATTACCAACTTCAACTCTGATGCTTTTGAGCTGGTCGGTCAGTGGCTCTGCGACCAGTATGACACCGAAGGTGCCGAAATGGATATCTTCCGCCCCGAATACACCGACGAAGGCGAAAACGGCAACTTCTACCCTGAATGCTACCTGATCCCCCTGGACGGCGTGACCCAGAACAATGTGCAGGCCGCCCGCGATATGATGGTTTGGCTGACCCGCAACGATGCCAAGGTCAATGTCACCACTGCTCCCGTAACCTATGACGGCATTCTCTATCCCGCAGGTACGATGGTCGTTTCCATGTATCAGGCAAAGCGCTCTGTTGCCAACGGCGCTCTGTACGATGGCACCCTGATTCAGGGCTGGCCCGGCCTCTACTCCGAAGGCATCACCTCCTTTAACGAAACCCGCGGCTTTGATATGGCTACGGTTACCGAGCCTACCGAATACGCAAAAATCGCTAAAGTCATGAGTGCCCCCATGGACTATGATGCAGCCTGCGCCTATGCTGCCAACATCCATTCCTACTTCTCCGGCGCTAAGAATCAGGATGTCATTATCCTCAACAATTCCGAGGATGCCACTGCCGCTGTCAATGCTCTGCTGCAAGCTGAAAAGCAGGTCGGTCTGATTACCGAAGGCAGCTACAAGGGCGACTTCATCTGCTCCTATGCCGATTATCTCTCCATTGCCGATGACTATGCTGTGATTGCTACCGGCATTGCAGCTAAGGATGCAGGTATTAAGGCTCAGCTTATCAAGACCAACCCCACTGTTTATATTACCGGTGTTCCCAGCCCCTCCACCTCCGGCTGTATCGCTGCCTCTCAGGTTGGCAACGCCAGCTGGAACTATGACCGCGTTGCCATGGAGAATATGAACTTCAAAGTTACCGAAGTTGTGGAAGAAGCTGACGTGGTTGCAGGTGCTTCCTCTCTCAGCGGCGATGCTCTCACCGCAGTTCAGGCAGGTCTTCCCTATATTGGCTACGGTTCCTCCGCTATGAGAGGCAATATTGTCTCCGCCATCGGCGGCGTGACCCGCACTGGACTGGCTGGATCCATGGACTGTCTGGCCTATGTCACTTACCCAAATGAAACGCTTGTCAATACTACCTACATTCGCAACAACGATGATATGATGTATGGCTACGGCTATGGCTATTTCTCCGCTATCCCCGAAGATGCCGTTGCTCTGGTTGCTTGTGATGGTTCCCGTACACCCACCGAAGGCTTCATTCCCGCCATTACCGAAACGGCGGCCGCTACCTATCAGGACTTCCTGAATGGCGGTGTTTTGGGCTTCAGCTATGACAGCGATACGCTCCATGTTGCCCTCTTTGCGAACACCCTGACCAATAAGGGTCACCAGAAGGACGAATATGGCTACATCAGCAACTTTATCTTCTCCAGTCTGCTGACTGACGAAGCTTATGAAGGTACTGCAAAAGCTGCTGTTGCTCCTTATGCCTTCACTGATGTCAAGGAAAATGACTGGTTCAAGTCCTATGTAGATTATGTGTGGAACGAAAGCTTGATGAACGGTGTTAATGAAACTGCCTTTGCTCCCCAGAATGTACTGTCCCGTGCTATGGTCATCACGATTCTTTATCGCTATGCTGGCTCTCCCACCGTTCTGGTTAAGGCTCCCTTCAAGGATATCGTTTCCGACAGCTACTATGCCGATGCTGTAAACTGGGCTTACCAGTATGGCATCATCAACGGTGTTACCGCCAATCGGTTTGCACCCAAAAATGCTGTTACCAGAGAACAGCTTGCCACCATCCTCTATCGTTTCTTCCAGCTCAAGGATATGGATATCACCGTAGATCCCAGCTTCAAGATGATTTTTGAAGATGCAGACTCCGTTGGCAACTTCGCAAAGGATGCTATGACTTGGATGGTCTATAAAGGCTATATTGATGGCGTAAAGCATGAGAACCACACGACGCTGAACCCCAAGGGCGATGCAACACGCGCACAGATTGCCGCTGTCCTAACCCGTATTTTTTCCTGATCTTCTTAAATGGAATTCTCCGGGTGAACCGCACCCCGTCAAACAGACAATGAAATAATTAAAAAAAGTTCACAGCACTGCGGTGCTGTGGCAACCGAAGAAACCGGTTGGCTGCTGCGGCATCCAACCGGTTTTTCTGATTTTGTTATGCGGCTAAATAAAGGGCAGCTCTAATTATTCTTCGCGGGCGAATCTGCGAGCCTTGTTTCTGTCATACTTCACAAAAATCTTCGGGAATACATCCGACATTTCCTGCGGTTTTTGTTGCGTTTGATAAAAAATCCCTTGCAGCTCGACTTGCGCTGAATTTTTAGAGCTGCCCTTTATGGCTTTTCGACAGCCGGACGTTATTTCATGCTCTGCCTGTGTTCGACATAGAGGGAGCATACCATTTTTTGATTATTCAATTACATTTTATCCGGCGCTTCAAAGCCCAAAAGGTCGATACAAGTTTCCAGAACAGATTTGGCCAATGCAATGGAGGCAATGAAGCCAGCCTTTTTTTCCGGGTCTTCCTCGGTCAGGATGCGAACCTCATGGTAGAATTTATTGACCGCACCGGCAAGCTCATAGATGTAAGCGCAAATCAGGTTCGGTGCGGCATCCCTGTAGGCTAATTGAAGAGAATCAGCAAAGCGGGAAATGACCAGCTGCATGGCCTTTTCCTCTGCACCCTGCGCCTTGCGCACCGAGAGGCTTTCCCAAGCACCGTAGCGGGACAGAATGGACTTAATGCGGACGATGGTGTAGAGAATATAGGGGCCGGTATTGCCCTCGAAGGCAGAGAAGCGATCCATATCGAAGATATAATCTTTTGTGGGCTGATTGCTGAGATCGCCGTATTTCAGCGCTGCCATAGCAATCTGATGCGCCGTTTCTTCCATCCGCTCCGGCTCTACGACCTGATTATCCTCAATTTTCTTTGCGACAAATGCTGTAATATCGGCAATGAGCTGTTCCAGACGCATAACGCCGCCGTCTCTGGTTTTGAAGGGCTTGCCATCGGGACCATTCATAGTACCGAAGCCCAGATGATCCAGCCGAACCTCAGGCGGAATGATTCCGGACTTTCTTGCGGCACGGAACACCTGCTCGAAGTGGAGTGCCTGCCGTTTATCGGTAACATAGAAAATGCGCTGCGGTGCGTAGTCCTGCATTCTATGAAGCATTGTTGCAAGATCGGTGGTCGCATACAGCGTTGCACCATCGGACTTGAGGAGGATGCAGGGCGGGATTTCTTTGGTATCTTCAGGCTGGGACACATCTACAACGACAGCCCCATCGGAAGACTGGGCAAGACCCTTTTCCTTCATGATTTCCAGCATTGGGGCAATATAGGGCTGGGCATCACTTTCACCTAGCCATGCCTCAAAGGAGACATTCAGCTTGGCATAATTTTTTTTCAGATCAGCAACACTCAGACGCATGATTTGCTCCCAAAGTGCGCGACAGCCGCGGTCTCCCTCCTGTAAAAGACGGGTGGTATCATGGGCTTTTGCGGCAAAAGCCTCGTCAACCTTACTCTTGGCAGAGGCGGCTGGATAGATTTCCTCCAAATCGGCGATGGTAAAGGGAGCCTCTTCGGGATATGTGCCGGTAAAGTTCTTATCAAAATAAGGAAGCTTCGGTTGCCGGTCTTCCAGCTCTGCAATAATCAGACCCATTTGCAGACCCCAGTCACCCATGTGGATATCGCCAATGACCTCATTGCCCAAATAGCGGAAAATGCGCTTTAAGCTCTCACCGATGATGGCTGAGCGCAGATGACCTACATGGAGCGGCTTTGCAACATTGGGGCCGCCATAATCAAGCACGATTTTCGCAGGCGCGGTGGGTGCCTCAAGACCAAAGCGCTCTGTCGTGCGCATGGACTCCAGATACTCGGCAAGATAACTGCCGGAAAGCTTCAAATTAATAAATCCGGGACGGCAAGCCTCAACGGATGAAAAATGCGAACTGCCAGCCAGGATAGCAGCAATCTCCTCTGCAATGGCGATCGGTGCCTTGTGATAAAGCTTTGCAGCAGGCAATGCGCCGTTACACTGAAATTCACACAGATCAGGACGGTTGGATACGGTCACCTTACCATAGGCACTGTCGTAGCCTGCGGCAGAAAATGTCTGACTGACTTCCTGAGAGATCAAATCAACGAGCTTGAGCATGACGGGTTCTCCTTTACTTTGCGCAAATTCTTTATGATATGATAGCAGAAAAAGCCTTGAATGTATAGCAAAATTTCAGAAAAAGAAGCGCACACAAAGCGCCGCCATTACAAAGCCTGTGAAATCTGCCAGAAGTGCAGCAGGAACCGCATACCGGGTTCCTCGTACCTTTGCTGCACCAAAATAAACAGAAATTGTATAAAAGGTCGTCTCCGTTGAACCCAGCATGACTGCGGCCGTAAGGCCGATCCTAGAATCCACCCCATAGGTTTTCATCAAATCCATTCCCACGGCCAGTGCCGCACTGCCGGACAAGGGACGCACCAGCATCAGCGGCGCAGTTTCTGGTGGAATGCCGAACCGTGAAAAAATAGGCGAAAGCCAACGGGAAAGTATCTCCATTCCTCCGGAAGCACGCAGCATGGCAACTGCGGGCAAAAGAACAAGCAGAGAACAGAATATTTTCACCATCATCTGAAGTCCCGACATGGCACCGTCTGTCAGGTTTTCATAAAGAGGAATCTTTTTCCATAGAGCAACGACAAACACCAAGGTAAAAAGGCAAGGCACAATATATTCAGCCATGGCACAGCGCTTCCATTCCCCGCGCACAAAGCAACCCCACCGTTACGGAGCAAAGAGAGCTAACCCATACCGCAGGCAAAATCGCATAAGGAGACGGAGCGCCAAGTGCAGCTCTTGCTGCGGCAACCGTGGTAGGAAGAAGCTGGACAGATGCAGTGTTCATTACAATCAGACGACACATTTCATGTGTTGCCTGATTGCTGCCGCTCATTGCGCGCATTCTTTCTACGGCTCGTATGCCAGCAGGGGTTGCGGCGTTTCCCAGCCCAAGTAAATTGGCACTAAAATTCTGACTGATAGCGGCAGATGCCTGTGCATCCCGGAAGCTTTCAGGAAAAATTAAGCGGAGAATGGGTGATAAAACGGATGCGATTTTTTCTGAAATTCCGGCTGCTCCCATTACCGTTTGGAGTGCGCTCCACAGGCAAATGGGGCCGATAAGAGACAAGCATAAAGTTAATGCATTCCCTGCACCCTCCAGCATGGCATTGCTAACATTGCGGATTGTTCCGAGGCTTGCACCTGCTATAACCGAAAGAAGATAAAGTAAAACGATTAGCCAGGAAAATAACATAGGCCGTCCTCCTTTAACTAAATTTTTTAAAAAAATTTAGCTGTCGATGATTTTCTTTATTAATATACAAAAAACAGCAAAAAATGTGTATAAAAACGTGGGGAGTTCACAGAAAAATCATTGACATTCATCGAAATTTGTCTATAATTATGCATGGAAATTTTATGAACAGGGGTGACATAAATGAAAGCAACAGGTATTTTTCGCAAGGTTGATGAACTTGGTCGCATTGTTCTTCCTATTGAGTTACGTCGTTCTTTGGATATTGCGGATCGTGACGAGCTTGAAATTTTTGTAGAAGGTGATAGTGTGATCCTTCGAAAGCATGAAGCCTCCTGTATCTTCTGCGATAAAGCAGCTGTCCGTATATTTCAGGGGAAATCCATCTGTGCTTCCTGCCTACAGGATCTGTACGATCTGGTTGCCGATGAATAAGCCGCTGCCAGCCATTGACAACCCCATGTTGTGCAGACTATAATAATTTCAGTATCGACATGGAGGACATTCCAATGCAGACAAAGCGCAGCAAAAATACAAAGAAAAAGATCGTCTCTGCCGCATGGCAACTGTTTTATGAGCAGGGTTATGATCACACCACTGTAGATGATATTATAGCAGAATCCGGCACCTCCAAGGGTTCCTTCTACCACTACTTTGAGGGCAAGGATGCGTTACTTAGTTCCCTCTCCTTCCTTTTTGATGAAAAATATGAGGAGCTTCGACCACTCCTGACACCAGAAATGAGCTGCATGGACAAGCTTTTGTTTCTTAACCGGGAGCTTTTTGCTGTTGTCGAGAATACAGTCCCGCTCGACCTTATGGCACGGTTGTTTTCCTCGCAGCTAATTACCAAGGGTGAGAAACATCTTCTGGATCATAACCGTATCTATTACCGCATTCTCCGGCAAATCGTCACTGCCGGTCAGGCCAATGGGGAAATTCGGACAGACATGAGCGTCAACGAAATCACCAAGCTCTACGCCATGTGCGAACGGGCGCTGATGTATGACTGGTGTATCTGTAACGGTGACTATAGCCTTCGCTCTTATGCAGAGAAGACCATGCCCATGCTTTTGAATCAAATTCAGGAAAAATAATTTTTCGGTTTTCTTTTTGTCTATGCCGAACCCCCAAAAAATGTACAGTAAAAAACTCTTTGTTTTCAATACTTTTTTTATATTTCTTTATACGGAGTGCAGAATATAGTCTGTACTCCGTTCTGTATTGCAGTTTACTGTTTTTTATGCTATAGTGTCCCTATTATTAAAAAAATGTGCAAATGCACACAAAGAAGGGAATGGATTTTTTTATGAACAACATTGTTATGATCATCGTGATTGCGCTTTATATGGCAATGATGATCGGCATCGGTGTCCGGTTCTCCCGCAGAAACAAGAACTCCGATGACTTCTATCTTGGCGGACGCAAGCTCGGTGTTCTCGTTACGGCTATGAGCGCGGAGGCCTCCGATATGTCCTCTTGGCTTTTGATGGGTCTTCCCGGTGTTGCACTGCTGGCAGGTCTTGCCGAAGCCAGCTGGACGGCCATCGGCTTGGCTGTCGGTACATATGTCAACTGGCTGATTGTTGCCCGCCGTCTGCGCAACTACTCCCAACACATTGGTGCATTCACCATCCCGGATTTCTTCTCCAGAAGATTCCATGAGGATAAGAAGATTCTCAATGCCATTGCTGCTGTTGTAATTATTGTCTTCTTTGTTCCTTATACCGCCTCCGGCTTCAACGCCTGCGGCACCCTGTTCTCCAGCCTGTTCGGTGTAGACTATTTCTGGGCCATGGTTATCAGTGCCGTTGTTATCGTCCTCTACACCTCTCTCGGCGGCTTCCTGGCTGCTTCCTTTACCGACCTGATCCAGTCCATCATCATGACCATCGCACTGATTGTCGTCGTGTTCTTCGGCATCAACTACGCGGGCGGCTGGAACAATGTCGTTACCAACGCACAGGCACTTCCCAGCTATCTGAGCTTCACCAGCACCTATGATGTTGCAACCGGCGGCAGCGCCCCCTACGGTGCTCTGACCATCGCTTCTACCCTCGCTTGGGGTCTTGGCTACTTCGGTATGCCCCACATTCTTCTCCGCTTCATGGCCATTGAGAACCCCGAGAAGCTGAAGACTTCCCGCCGTATCGCCTCCATCTGGGTTGTGATCTCCATGGCAGTGGCCATTCTCATCGGTGTCATCGGCTACTCCATCACCAAGAACGGCACGCTTGCAGCAATGACTAAGTCTACCGAGAGCCAGCGCATCATTGTTGAGATTGCCAAGCTCATCTCCACTAAGGATGCCATCTTTGCCATCCTTGCCGGTATCATCATTGCTGGTATTCTGGCCAGCACCATGTCTACCTCCGACTCTCAGCTTCTGGCCGCTGCCTCCAGCGTCTCTCAGAACCTCCTGCAGGATGTATTCCATGTAAAGCTCAGCGACAAAGCCAATATGCTCATTGCCCGTCTTACCGTTATTGCCATCGCCATTGTCGGCGTGATCTGGGCAAGAAATGAAGGCTCCGTGTTCTCCATCGTGGCCTTTGCATGGGCAGGCTTCGGTGCCTCCTTTGGTCCTGTGGTTCTGTTCAGCCTGTTCTGGAAGCGTACTACCCGCTGGGGTTCTCTGGCCGGCATGATCGTTGGCGGCGCTATGGTCTTTATCTGGAAGTACGGCATTGCTAAGCTCGGCGGTCTGTTCGCCATCTATGAGCTGCTGCCCGCTTTCGTGTTTGCCTGCATCGCAATCGTTGTTGTTTCCCTGCTCACCAAGGCTCCTGAAAAGGATGTCGTCAAGGAGTTTGAGGAAGTCAAGACGATGTAATTCCCGTCTTCCATTTCTGCGGCTTCAGTGATTGCTGAAGCCGCAGTTTGTTTTACATTGACGAACATTTTCAGCCATGCTATAATGCAGCTAAGCAATTTCTATGCAGCCATAGCAAAATCTATGCCGTGGCAGAAAAGAGGCATATTATGACACGAAAAGAACGGGCAATGCAATTATTTACCGAAGGCTACAACTGCTCTCAGGCGGTTTCTCTGGCCTTTGAGGATTTACTTCCCATTGATCGGGAGGCACTTGCCAAGCTGAGCCTCTCTTTTGGCGGCGGTATGGGCAGACTTCGGGAGGTCTGCGGTGCCGTGAGTGGTATGTTTATCGTGGCAGGTCTGCTTTACGGCGAAGCCGAACCCGTTTCCGGCAGTGTGAAAGCAGAACATTATGAAAGAATTCAGTCTCTGGCACATGACTTCGAAGCGCAGAACGGCTCCATTATTTGTCGGGAGCTATTGGGACTTCAGGTAAAGCACGATTGCCCCGTCTCTGCACCCCGTACATCGGAATTCTATAAAAAACGTCCCTGTAGAGAGCTGGTAGGGTTGGCCGCACAGATTATGGATGACTATATTGCCCAGCACCCTGTCTCGCTAACGTAGACGGTAAGGATCTGTTTCGATAATTAGGGAACCTCTGATTAAATCATATCTTACGATTTAATCAGAGGTTCTCTTGCCTTTATGCATCTATAAAGGAGAAGCCTTCCCACACGGGTTTGCCGGAATAGTGAATCGCTTTCTTTTCGCCCCGCAGGACACGAAGCACGGAATAGGCCAGTGCCTCCTGTTCCATTTCGCCGGGGTAGACAGTGATCGGAGCAATCCAGCCGCAGCGTTTTCGGATGCCTTCCACAATATCTTCATAACGCACCAGACCGCCGGTGAGAATAATTCCATCCACCTTGCCCTCCAGCACCGTGCTCATGGCACCCACGGTCTTGCAAATTTGATAGATCATGGTATTCCAAACCAGTGTTGCCTTCGGATCACCTTTTTCGAGCATTTCATGGATAACGGATGCATCTGAGGTACCGAAATAGGACACAAAACCGCCGGAACGGGAGCACATAGTGCGAGCCTCCTGTATGGAATGGGTCTCCAGATAGTCCAGAAGTGCCAGCACCGGGACACTGCCGATACGTGTAGGTGCAAAGGGACCATCACCACCGGCACCCACGTTGCCATCCACCATGGCACCATGCTGATGTGCATGGACAGTCACACCACCGTCAATATGACAGACGATAAAATTGCAGTCCTCATATTCTTTGCCAAGGGAGTGTGCATGTGCCTCTGCCACAGCCTTCTGGTTCAGCGCATGGGACTGGGCAATGCGATAAACGCCCTGAATGCCGGTCAGACGGGCATAGTCACAGTATTCATCTATATTGGTGGGATTCAGCGTATACATCTGCCCGCCGAATTGCTTGCATAGCTCATAGGCCAGCGGCACACCGAGAATGGAAGAATGCTCACTGCCATTCACATTATTTATGGTATCCTGATACAGCGTTTCATCAATGACGGTTACGCCGGTATGCTGCGAATGCGCACCGCCGCCGCGTCCGACAAAAACATCAATACTCTCTGGCGCGATATCATGTGCCCGAAGAATAGACAGAATAACCTCCTTGCGGAAGGGAATCTGTCCGATTACGTGGGGATATTGCAGCAGCACCGGCGCGTCATGGAACGCACTGTCTTCAAAAAGTTCTTTCTCATCCTCAAAAACGCTGATTTTTGTGGAAGTTGAGCCGGGATTGATAATTAAAAGCTTCATAATATAACCTCAATATTCTGATATTGCCAACAATTATCATATCACAACTCTATTCCAAAAACAAGAGGAGCCTCGCCGGGAAGGCTCCTCTTTTCTATCAGTTTTCCATTTGCTGACCCAGAAAGGATGCCACTGTCTGGGCAAGCTTCTGTTCCGACTCTTCAGGGATTTTCGTATCTTCCTCCATAAGCAGCATCACGCAGCCCATTAGATCGCCCCCGGAGAGGATTGGTGCAGCCACACCGAGATGGAATTTATCCACATCCTGACTTACCTTTAATCTGGTAGAGCCGGGTGTATAGCGATAGCTTTTCCGCTGCTCCATGATCTGGGACAGCTCGGGAGAGTTTGCCTTATCCAGAAGCTCCCGCTTCGGAGCACCGGAGAGGGCAATAATGCTGTCTCGATCTGAAACCGCTGCAATACAGCCGGTGTTTTTTCCAATGGAATCACAAATCTGCCCCGCGAAATCCTGCAAATCGCTCATGGGGGAATATTTCTTAAAAATCACTTCGCCATCCCGTTCTGTATAGATTTCTAACGGGTCGCCTTCCCGAATGCGAAGAGTTCTGCGGATTTCTTTTGGAATGACCACCCGCCCCAGGTCATCAATGCGCCGCACAATGCCGGTTGCTTTCATTTTCATGTCTCCTTTGCCAAAAATCGTTCAGGAATAGTTTGTCTGCAAACCGGCAATTTATGCGTATTTCTGACCGGGGTCACTCCATCCACTCCGGCTTGACCGGCACAGAATCAAACACAACCGTGATGCCCTCGGGGAGTTTTACCGTCAGCCGGACGTTGGGATCATTATCCGCACTTGCCCTGAACCACAGGCTGTCCCCTTGCCTTGAGAGATGTGTTTTATTTCCGTAGTCATCCTTGAGGAATTCTTTGTTGAAGGAAAGCTTTCTGCCATTTACAGATACTTCAAATTCCACATCTTTGTCAGCTATGCCGATATAAATGCCAGGATCACCGTCATGAAGAAAGCCAAAGATATGAGGATTAATATGGTAGGACTTGACTATACGAGAAACAGTTTTTGTGTGAATGTCTGATGAAAGGTGTTTGATTTTTTTCACTTTTTGGTTCACACCTATTTACAGCGCAGAAAATCGCGTACTATTTTTTCTCTCAATATTTACTTTTTTCCTCTTTTGTGATATTCTAATCACGATAATGGCAGCTTTTTTGGATTAACCGTTCCCTTTATTAGGCTTTTCTACAACGCGAATGCGAGAATTCTTTTTGATTTCCCCCAGACCTAATATATAGTCTGCTGATCTGTTATATAAAATACATAGCTTTTTGAGATGCCGGACGGGAATTTCTGTTTCGCCGGTTTCATAGCGCCGGTACATTGTTCGTCCAATCCCTAGATAATCTGCTACATTTTGTTGTGTCAAATCCTGATCCTCGCGCAGGTCTCTGAGCTTCTCGTGTATTTCCTTCATGCTTATCACCCTTAAAAGGGTAACATTTTTATTCGCTTACCCCTTGACAATGACACATATTTGTGTCATACTTATTATGACACAAATATGTGTCATAATTTACAGATTTTTCTAAAAGAGGATGGTAACTATGATTTTATGAATTATGATGCTATGAGCATAGGATATGTCATATTTTAGATAGAAACGATCTATTGCAGAAGGTTTACATCTATTTGTATTAAAAATCCTTCGTAGTGACTTTTTTCCGCCCCTATTGACAAAACCTTATACAGAAAAATCATTATAATAAGAGGAGAAATTTAAATGAAAAAAATAAAGAGATTGTTGTTAATAGTTTGTGCTTTGGCTATTATGATGCTGGCAGCCTGTGGAGCGCACCAGTATGATGGGAAATATGTAGCTACGAATAAAAATACAGGAGAGACAATGACAATTGAGTTGAGTGGATATTCTTATAATCTTCTCGGTCAAAATGCTATTGGATGTGTGAAGCTCAGTAATGTATACGGTATTAATAGTAGATATTATGGGCGTTGGTTGGATGCGGGTGCTGATAAAAATGGTTTCAAAATCTATGCTGACGATTATGCAGATCTTAAGTGGGTTGGAACCTATAACAAAGATGCAAAGACAATTACTTTGAAAGGATATACCTATAAATTAAAAAAATAAAATGATTTTCTGTTTTACTTGCTATATAAGGGGTTGTAAAAAAGTTCCCATGAGAGGTAAATTGGGCTCGGAGGAATCCGAGTCCAGTTTTTTGGTGCGCCCGGCATGGGCGACAACTTGGTGGTGAAAGTCCACTACGGACTCGGTAGCAGGAACCGTTAGCCAAAGGCAAGGGTGTCCATCGCGAGGTGGAATCTGAAGGAAGCCGGATTGCGGAGGTTGAAAGGTCTTCCGCAGGGCAAATTCTCGGGCCGACGAACAGAAACCACATATAAGGCCGTACGAGGGCGGACGACTCTGCCAAACAAGGGAAAGTCCAATGCTACCCAGACCCTGT
>JAZRZL010000012.1:0-46499 GCA_045601345.1 Faecousia sp.
AAGAGGGCGAAGGCCTCAAGCTTGTCACCACGGCATCCGGCATTGAGAATGCCAAGGAGCAGCTCTCTGGCGATGCCGCAACGACTCCTGTTGATCTGGTTGCAGTTCCTGTATCCGGCGACTGGACGGCTACGCTGGAGGTTGACTTCAGCACCAACGGTGCCGCAAATGGCTACTATCAGTTCTTCGGCTTCTATGCCTCCATGGGCGATGATTATCAGAATATGGCTGGTATCCGTGGCGGCGATGGTGCAATGCAGAACTTCACCTGCCTGGATGGTGCTATCATTTCCGACAGTGAAGATCTGAACTCCACGCCCGGTTTCGCTTCCGAGGAGACCTATTGGCTCCGTATTGTCAAGGAAGGCACCACTTACATCTGCCAGCGTTCTTCTGACGGTGAAGACTTTGACGATATGTTCACCTTTACCGATACCGGTGTGGAAGCTGACCAGATCCTCATTGATGCTTACACCGGCATGACAGAAGGCTATGCCTTCACGCTGAAGAGCCTGACCTTCGAGGGCGGCATTGATACGCCTGTTGTGAAGGAAAAGCCCGAAATCGCTTCTATCTCTATTGATGGCGAAGCCATCACCTTCGACCCGGCTGTCAAGGCTTACAACTTTGAGGTTGCCAGAGATGCAGCGAAAGCTCCTGTGATTACCGCTACCGCAGCCAACGAGTCCACCAAGATCGAAATCCAGCAGCTCAAGGGTGCAACTGGCACGGCTTATGTCACCGGTACTGCGGATGGCAAGTCCGTCACCTATTCCCTGAGCTTCAACTACAGCCCGCAGAATGATTACTTCGCAGATGGCGACTATGATGCCGACCTGTGGACCATCCTGAACAAGGATGAGACCGCATTCAGCGTTGAAGCCGGCAAGGGTCTTGTTATGCCGACCCAGCGCAATGACATCTACGAAGATAGCACTGGCTGGAAGAACTGCTTCACCATGCCTGCTATGGGCAACTGGGAAGTTGTTGCCAAGGCTGTATATCCTGTCAGCCCCAATGCAAACTACCAGCAAGGTATGTTCCTGGTATGGCAGGACGAGAACAACTACCTCCGCATGAACTGCCAGAGCACCGAGTCCAGTCTGATCATTGAACCCGGTATTGAAATTGACGGCGAGTTCACTGCTGCTTCTTCCGTAGGTGTGGAAGCAGATGCCGATGGCTCTGTGACGATGTATTTCCGTATCACCAGAACCGGCAATGCTTACGCTGTATCCTACAGCACCAATGGCAGCGATTACACGACAGTCTACGAAGTAACGCAGGCTTTCGTTGATCCGAAGCTTGGTCTGTTTGCAACCATGAACCAGGATGGCGATCCTATTGATGTCAATTTCGAATATGTTTATGTTGTTGCCCGCGAGGGTCTCCAGCCTGAATATGTTGAAATGCTGAACTGGGCTGCAAAGAATGCAGTTGATACGGTTGTAGCAGCCATCCCCGCAGAAGCCAGCGAAGCTATTGCCATCCCGGCAGCACCGCACGGCTATACCCTGAGCGTAGAATCCAGCGATCCTGATGTCATTGCCAAGGACGGCACGGTAAAGCCCGCCGCAGAGGACAAAGATGTTACCCTGACCATTACTCTTACGGATGGTGCTACCAGTGCATCTGCTGCTGCAACTGTCAAGGTACCCGCAGCTGTTCCTGTAGAAAAGCCGTTTGAGGATATTGAGGAAAATACGTTCTACTATGATGCAGTTCTGTGGGCTGTTGAGAAGGGAATTACCACTGGCGCAACGCCCACCCGCTTTGCTCCTGAAAGCATTGTCACCCGCGGCCAGATTGTCACCTTCCTGTGGCGTGCTGCCGGTGAACCCGAGCCAGAAGGCACGGCGGACTTTGTTGACCTCAAGCCAGGTGCTTCCTATATCAAGGCAGTTGCTTGGGCAGTTAAGCAGGGCATTACCGATGGCGTTGGCAAGAATAAGTTTGCTCCTGATTCTGTCTGCACACGCGCTCAGATTGTCACCTTCCTGTGGAGATTTATGAAGAAGCCCGCTGCCTCCAAGCCCGCAACCTTCTCCGATCTGCCTGAAAAGGCATACTATCTTGACGCAGTTGCATGGGCAGTGGAAGCAGGTATTACCAACGGCGTTACACCTGAGCTCTTCAAGCCGGATAACCCCTGTAACCGTGCGCAGGCTGTTACCTTCCTCATGCGCGCTGTTGAAAAGAAATAATCCAAAGATATGGTGAGTTGCTCTCATTATCCTTTCTGATTTCTAAGTAAACTGACTGGGTATACACCCGTTTACGGGTTTATACCCAGTCAAAATTTTTTGTTATCATTTCATTGTATGGATTGCAACATTTTTGCTTCCTGTATCGTGTATATAGCAAAGGAGATGAGCATTTGGATTGGACAGAGATTTATGACCGAAATGTAACCATGGTCTATCATATATGTTATCCCTATTTTATGAATTCAACGGATACGGAGGATGCTGTGCAGGAGACCTTCCTGCGGCTGATTCATGCCAATAAGACCTTTCGGGATATCGGGCATGAAAAGGCATGGCTGATTACCACGGCAAGAAATGTCTGCCGGGATGAATTGCGGCGCTCGCGTCGAAAGGATGTACCGCTAGACAATGCAGCAAATTACAGCACGATGGATCCAGAGCCGGATGAGACCCTACAGGCAATTGCAGCCCTGCCGGATAAATACGCTACAGTCATCTACTTATATTATTATGAAGGCTACGGTACAACCAGTATTGCCAAAATGCTCCATCGGGCAAATGCCACTGTCCGCAGTGATCTGCGGCGGGGCAGAAGTTTGCTGAAAAAACTGTTGGGAGGGATATAATTGAGAAATGCACGGATAAAAAATGCGTATGATCGTATTACACCGACACCGGAAGCTGTTGACGCAATGAAGCAGCAGATTCTTATGTGTGCAGAACAAAAGCCAATCAAAGCAAAGCATCCGCTTCGGCGGGTTGTACTCATTGCGGCCTGTGTTGTTTTGCTGCTGAGTATTGGTACAGTGGGCTATGGAACGTACCGAAAGTGGTCATTGCCTGAGCCGGAGTACTATGATTATGATGGTTTGGGTGTGCATGATGTTCATTCTACGGAGGAATACGAATTGGAGGAGGTAGAGCCGGAAGCACAGCCACTATCGGATGAAGACTTCATTCAGCAATCTGTTTCTCTTTTGGATAGTATTGGATTGGAGGATGTGGCTACGGAGGCGATGTCGGTTTCCAGACAGGAGAATGTGCTGTACGGTAGGGAAGAGGTAGAGGTGACCTTTACCCGCGCAGAGATTCAGACAAGTGTGACCTACAATGCAGATGACGGTGCTCTTTTATCCATGCACAGCACAGATTGGGAAGAGGATGTCGATGAACCTGTGTGCCAGACAGAGGCCGAGGCACAGGCATTGGCAGAAAAATACTATGCCATCCTCCCGGTACGTCAGGGCTATGAGCTGATCGGACATACGGAATATGATGAGCAGTACTACTCCTATGAATTCTGCTATAAGGTTAATGAGGATTTGTTCAATGCCTATCAGATGGTGCGCATCGGTGTCAATCCTGTGACCGGTCGCCTGTGCGGGTGCAATGTATTTGATTTCCCGCTGGTCGATGACCATGAGCCGGGAGATGAGCCTCTGACACAGGAGCAGGCGGAAGAAATCGTCCGCAATTGCGGAAAAGTGAATGTGGATGCTTATCAACTGATTTCTGCTGAAGTGGAGGTTGTTCTGCCGAACTGGATGTTCAGCGATAAGGAATCGGCGAGCTTCAATTATCGCATGAGCAAGGTTTCACGTATTGCCTGGGTGCTGACTTACAAAGATTCGGGCGATTTATTTGAGGAACAGGTTCATGTGGACGTGGATTATTACACCGGCGAAATTCTCGGTGGCGATATGACAGGTTAAAAAATCTGCCTACAGAGAAAACAAGTATGCAATGTTTTGTACTGTGTATCTCAGGAGGTGTACGATTGAGAAAGGCACGGAAAATTATATTGTTTGTTGTAGCTTTTGCATTGCTTGCAACTATCGTTTCTGCGTTTGACATTCGTGATGTTAATGCACCGGTATATACGACAAAGATTGTCTATGGCACATCTGGTGAAGGTCGGGAGTTGGTTGCCTATAAATTTGGCAATGGAAACAATGTTCTTGTTGCGGGCTTTGGCATCCATGGTTATGAGGACAATTTTGATAAGGATGGCGGCTGCCTTGTTTATACAGCGGATAAACTGATGCAGCTGTTAGATGCAAACCGTCAGCTAATTACTGATTACGGTTGGTCGATATACATTCTGCCATCCATGAATCCCGATGGCCTAATTGACGGTACTTCCTGCAATGGCCCAGGTCGGTGTACCACGACATACCTTGATGCAAACGGAAATTTAGTACGCGGGACAGGCGTTGATCTCAATCGATCCTTTCCGACGAACTGGACACATTACTCCAGCGCCCGTAATTTTAATGGTTCGCGTGCGCTGAGCGCTAAAGAAGCACAGGCTCTTGCAGCGTTTGTTCAGAAGGTAAAGGGAAAGGGGAATAATATCTGTCTGGATGTACATGGTTGGATGAGCCAGATCATTACGTCTACAGGCAAAGACGGCACTTTGTTTAAAACATTTGCCAATCGTTTCCCTAATAATACCTATGCCAACTGCACCAATGCAAGCGGCTATTTTACCGCTTATACCACTTCTCTGGGCTATAATTCTTGCTTATTTGAGTTTCCGGATGGCCTATATTCCATGGATGCCTTTAAAAAAAGCGGTTATTGTGAATCCTTTAACGCTTGCGTATTGGATCTTCTGAAATCTTACGGTACATATAACGCACACAGCCTCACCTGTGCGAGTGCCGATTTTTCCGATGTTATTCCATGGAAATGGTATCATTCGGCTATAGATTATGTGCTTGAACATCAGATTTTTAATGGCGTGAGCGATACTTCATTCGCACCGAATACAGCAATGACACGGGCAATGCTGGTTGCGACCCTTTGGCGAATTTCCAATAAGACCAAAGATGAAGAATGTTCGGCTGCAGAACCAGTGCAAGATTCTCCGAATGAACAATTATTTACATTTTCTGACGTGCCTTCCGGGGAATGGTACTCCGAAGCAGTAGCCTGGGCTGCCGAGAATGGAATTGTAAACGGTATGTCCGACGGTTCATTCCGCCCCATGAATTCAGTAACCCGAGAACAGATGACTACAATTTTCTACAGATATGCCCAATGGTGTGGAAAATCCGTGACAACGGACGCAAATCTTTCCGGATTCCCGGATACATTAAGTGTCTCTGCTTATGCAATTGTGCCCATGACTTGGGCGAATAAGTTTGGACTCATTCAAGGTGTTGCCGATGGATCGCAAACATACTTAATGCCGAAAAACATTGTAACTCGAGCACAAGCAGCGCAGGTGATTATGCGGTATCTTAATGGCTCCAATTCTGCTGCGAATCGGAAGTCTTCCGTTATCACCATGGAACCCAATATCTGTGATGATCCTGTTGCAGATAGCGGAAACTGATTGAAAATGACATAAATAATCTGCCTGCTTGTTTTTGCCACAAGCAGGCAGATTTTATACTGCATCCAGAAATTTTAGAAGCTCTTCCGGGGTATTGGCAATGGCGGCAGCACCGGCAGCTTGCATTTGCTCCACGCTGCCGTATCCCCAGCTCACGCCGATGGCAGGAATGCCATGGAAGGCAGCACCCAGAATGTCGAAATGCGTATCACCGACCATAACCATATTGGCCTTGTCGCCATACTGGGAGAGAAGATAAGCAATCACATCCTCCTTGGTGACTCTGCTTTCATCCATGGTCGCACCGCAGACGCAGGTGAAATACTTTGCCAGATCGAAATGGTTAAGTACCGTATTGGCAAGCTGTTCCGGCTTGGAGGTAGCGACCAAGAGAATATCACCCCGGCTGCAAAGCGCTTGCAGAAGCTTCGGAATGCCGGGATAGGGATGATTTTCATAAATTCCCGTGGTCAGGTACCGGGAGCGAAATACCGCAACCGCTTCATCCGTTTTATCAGCCGGAACGCCATGGCGGAAAAAGCTGTCATAAAGAGGAGGCCCCACAAAACTGTGCAGCTCATCCCGGGAGGGGATTGGCAGACCAAAATGTGCAAGTGCAGGGATTACGCAGTTGATAATACCCTCGCCGGAATCGGTCAGTGTGCCGTCCAGATCAAAAAGAATGGTTTTTACCATAAAAATACACCCTCTCTCCATTTGCACCAGTATAGCACAAAATAGGAATCGCTTCAACCCGGTTTCCGACGCTACCATTTGACAAAATTAAATCTCTCAAAATAGTAGAAAATGGCTAATTGTATACGCTCACCGGGCGTAAATGAAGCACCGCAGCTGTTGTGCAGAAGCATAACAGCTGCGGTGGACGGTTTACTTGAGGAAATTTAGACTTCTAATGATAGGTACATCTACTGCTTTTCCCTTGATGGTTCGGAAGAAGCAGATGATAGACACAATTACCAGAATGATGATGCAGATAGCTGCTGCAATGGGGACAAGGAAGGTAAGTGCCAGAAGACCGGCAAAAACGGACAAAAGAACCTCACAGATGCTGATCTTCAAGCTTTGGCGAATATGGAATTGCACAAAGGGAGAATCTTTAGCAATGAGAACCGCAATGATGACTCCTAAAAAGCTGAGAAGATAGCAGCAGGAAGCATAGAGCTTATTTTCCACAATGTCTTTGGGATCGTAATCGGCTGTATGATCGAAAGGATTTGCGGGTATATAGGGTGGCGTGGAGACAGTAGCGTTGGGGATAAATTGTGTTCCGCAATTAGGGCAGAAGGAAGCAGAATCTTCCAGTTGCATATTGCATCTTGGACAGAGTTTCATTAAGATAACCTCCTTATTAGATATGTTTCGGGAAAAAACGACCGATTAATTGCATTATATCAAATAATAATTAAATTACAAGAGGAATCAGGAATTATTCACAGCAACAGCATTTATTTTTTGACAAATAGGTCAATCGGCTCCCTGCATTTTTTTGATTCCCTTCCGTTTTCATAATATCACATCGGAGAAAAATAGTAGATGCTGTTCCTCAAAAATTATTTTGCTTATATTCCAGATATTCGTCATAAGTGCCGATTCGGTCACAAATAGATCCATCAGGCAGAAATTCAATGATTCGCTCGGCGGTAGATTGGAGCATTTCATGGTCGTGGCTGGCAAGGAAAACATTGCCGGGGAAAGCACAGATGCCTTTGTTCACGGCCTGTATGGATTCCATATCCAGATGGTTGGTGGGCTGATCTAGCAAAATGCAGTTTGCGCCGGAGAGCATCATTTTGGAGAGCATACAGCGCACCTTTTCACCGCCGGATAAGACAGAGACGGATTTGAACACGTCCTCGCCAGAGAACAGCATTCGTCCCAGAAAACCTCTGAGATAGACATCATCCTTCTTTACGGAGAATGGACGCATCCAGTCCACAAGGGATTCATCGTGTCCTTCAAAGAATTCGGTATTATCCTTGGGAAAATAGCTCTGGGAGGTCGATACACCCCATTTGATACTGCCTTCGTCCGGCTCCAGCTCTCCCATCAGGATTTTAAACATTGTGGTTTGCGCCAGCTCGTTTTCACCAACAAAGGCAATTTTTTCATTGCGATTGGCAGTAAAGCTGACCTTATTCAGAAGCTTCACTCCATCAACGGTTTTGGAAACCTCCTTGACAAACAGAACATCCTTGCCCACCTCACGTTCCCGTGTAAAGCCAACAAAAGGATAGCGGCGGGTGGAGCAGGGGATTTCTTCCACACTTAGCTTATCAAGCAACTTTCTTCTGGCGGTTGCCTGCTTGGATTTGGATTTATTAGCAGAGAAACGGGCAATAAAGGCCTGTAATTCTGTAATTTTTTCCTCGTTGCGCTTATTTTTATTTCTGAGAAGCGCCTGCACAAGCTGAGAGGATTCATACCAGAAATCGTAGTTGCCGACATACATTTTGATTTTTCCGTAGTCAATATCTACGATATGAGTGCAGACGGTATTGAGGAAATGGCGGTCATGAGATACCGTGATAACGGTACCTTCGTAATCCAGCAGAAAGTCCTCAAGCCAGTTGATGGATTCGATATCCAGGTTATTGGTCGGCTCGTCAAGCATGATGATATCGGGATTACCGAACAGCGCCTGTGCCAGAAGCACCTTAACCTTCAATCTGCCGTCGGTATCTGCCATCAGATTTTCGTGCAGCTCTACGGGAACACCGAGACCTTGTAAAATGCGGCTGGCATCGGATTCTGCTTCCCAGCCACCCAGCTCGGCAAATTCTGCCTCCAGCTCAGAAGCCAGAAGCCCGTCGGCATCGGTAAAGTCCTCTTTCATGTAAAGCGTGTCCTTTTGCTTCATAACATCGTACAGGTGTCGATTGCCCATAATAACGGTGTCAAGGACGGTATAGGCATCGTATTGAAATTGATCCTGCTTGAGGACAGACATTCTGACACCGGGCTTGATGGCTACATAGCCCTTGGTAGAATCCAGCTCTCCCGAAAGAATTTTGAGGAAGGTGGATTTGCCGGCACCGTTGGCACCAATGACACCGTAGCAATTGCCTGCGTTGAATTGTAAATCGACCTGATGGAAGAGTACGGTACCTGCATATTGCATTGCAAGATTGGAAACTGTGATCAAAGAAATCGCCTCCTTTTTCATAGTTTATCATAGTTTTTTGTTATTGCAAAGAAAAAAACGAAAAGGGGCTTGCATTTTTGAAAAAATGAGCTATAATAAATTAGCACTCAAATATACCGAGTGCTAATTTGTGATTTGGAGTGACAAGCATGGCCAAAAAGCAGTTTAAGGCGGAGTCCAAACGTCTGCTGGATCTGATGATCAATTCGATTTATACCCACAAGGAAATTTTCCTCCGTGAGCTAATTTCCAATGCCTCTGATGCTATTGATAAGCTGGCTTATCTCAGCCTTACCGATGATCAAGTTGGACTAAACCGCAGTGATTTTGAGATTTTGCTCAAGCCGGATAAAAAATATCGTGTGCTTACCGTTTCCGATAATGGCATCGGCATGAGCAGGGAAGAGCTGGAGCAGAATCTTGGCATCATTTGCAAGTCAGGCAGTCTGCAATTTAAGCAGGAAATGGAAAAGGTGGAGGATGTTGACCTGATTGGCCAGTTTGGCGTAGGCTTTTATTCCGCATTTATGGTGGCTGACCATATTACTGTAGTTACCAAAAAGTATGGCGAAGATCAGGCCTATATGTGGCAGTCCTCCGGCGCGGATGGCTATACCATCACAGAATGCGAGCGCGAAGCCCCCGGAACGGATGTAGTTCTCAAGCTCAAGGACGATGGGGAAGAGGAAAACTATGGTCGCTTCCTAGATCAATATGAGCTGTCTTCTCTTGTTAAAAAATATTCTGACTACATCCGCTATCCCATCCGTATGGATATGGAGACCAGCCGCATGAAAGAAGGCACCGAGGACAGCGAAAAACCCGAATGGGAAACGGTTACAGAATGCAAAACTCTCAATTCCATGATCCCTCTTTGGCAGAGAGCAAAAAAGGATGTAACGGAAGAAGAATATCATGAGTTCTATAAAAAACAATTCAATGACTATGAAAAGCCTGTTGCTACCGTGCATACCAGTGTGGAGGGAGCACTGACCTATAAGGCGCTGCTGTTTATCCCGAAGAAAGCTCCGTTCGATTTCTATTCCGTGGATTATAAGAAGGGTTTGCAGTTATATTCCTCCGGCGTGCTCATTGAGGAAAATTGTGCCGATCTGTTGCCGGATCATTTCCGCTTTGTAAAGGGCGTTGTAGATTCGCAGGATCTAAGTCTGAATATCTCCCGCGAAATGCTCCAGCATGACCGTCAGCTCAAGCTGATTGCCGGAAATCTGGAAAAGAAGGTCAAAAATGAGATGACCCGCCTGATGAAGGATGACAGGGAAGCTTATGAGGAATTCTATGCTTCCTTTGGCCGCCAACTGAAGATCGGTATTGCTTCAGAATATGGAAAGAATAAAGCACTCCTTCAGGAGCTGATGCTGTTCTGGTCGGGCAAGCAGGAAAAGCTTGTAAGCCTCAAGGAATATCTGGAGACGATGCCAGAGGGACAGGAGAAAATTTACTATGCTACAGGCGAAGAGTCCAGCCGCATTGCCCATATGCCGCAGGTGGAGCTGCTGCTTGATCGCGGTTATGATGTGCTGTTCTTTACTGATGAGGTAGACGAATTTGTTGCCCGCACCATTGACAGCTACGAAGAAAAATCTCTTTGCAATGCGCTGACCGATGACTTGGGCTTGCAGAGCGAAGAGGAGAAGAAGAGCGCAGAGGAAAAATCTCAGGCACTCAAGAGTTTCACCGATTATGTTGCATCTGTTTTGGGTGAAAAGGTGAAAGAGGTTCGTCTATCCTCTGATCTTGGCCACCATGCTGTCGGGCTTCGTTCGGATTCCGGCATGAGCTTTGAAATGGAACGTTATTTCCACCGTATGAATCCTGAAATGACGGAGGGCTTCAGCAAGGTTCTGGAAATGAATACCGAGCACAGCGCGGTGCAGGTTTTGCAAGATGCTGTAGAAAAGGAGCCTGAAAAAGCTGAAAAATATACAAAGCTGCTCTATAATCAGGCACTGATTATGGCAGGTCTTCCACTGGATGACCCGTCAGAATATTGTGAGCTGGTTTGCAGTCTGATGTAGGCGACTATTTCCCCCACGGATCATCTTCGTGGGGGAAATTTCTATAATTAATGAATATGTTATAAATTGTTTTTTAGAAAATGTCCGTCAGTGGTGAAATAATGCTTGCAATACACGGAATTTTGTGTTAGAATCAATTTATCAATAATATAATGTGCGAGATGATACCTACTGAATTGCCACTGCTGTTTTTCTAAAGACACGGCTGCATGACTGTAGGTGGATCGCTCTCTGGAGAAGCTCACATCAACTGTGAGTGCCGAAGGGGCAAGGCAGATATGCCAAATCTCTCAGGCAAAAGGACAGGGCAAATATTTTCCACCGGATTCCCGGAGGAATATTTTGTAATGCTGTGGGTTTCTTTTTGAGATGCCCGCATTTCTTTTTTGCGCAGAACGATTATTGAATATTTGGAAGAAAATGGAGGATAGTTTTTTATGACATTTATGGCAAAGACAATTAGTGAAATCATCACCATAGTTGATGATTTTGCGTGGGGTCCGTGGCTGCTGATCCTTTTGGTCGGCACCGGCATCTACCTGAGCATTCGCGTAGGCTTCATCCAGTTCAGCAAATTTGGCTACGCAATGAAGAACACCCTCGGCAAGATTTTCAAGAAGCAAGAAGCTGGTAAGGGCGAGGTTACTCCCTTCCAGGCGGTTACTACCGCACTGGCTGCGACGGTTGGCACCGGCAATATCGCAGGCGTTACCGGTGCCATTGCTGTCGGCGGCCCCGGTGCTGTCTTCTGGATGTGGATTTCCGCATTGTTCGGCATGGTCACCAAGTATTCCGAAGTTACGCTGGCTGTCAAGTATCGTGAGCGCAATAGCCAGGGTGACTGGGTCGGTGGCCCCATGTATTACATCAAGAACGGTCTTGGCAAAAACTGGGCATGGCTGGGCGCTATTTTCTGCGTTCTCGGTGCTCTGGCAGCCTTCGGCATTGGTAACATGACCCAGGTCAATACCATTGCTTCCTCCATCAATACGGCAATTCTCTCCTTCGGCGGCAGCACTGGCCGAGAGCTGACTATTTTCGGACAGATTGTTCCCCTCAGCAGCATTGTCATTGGTGTAATCGTTGCTGCTATTACCGCTCTGGTTCTGATCGGCGGCATCAAGCGTATTGGTTCTGTGACAGAAAAGCTTGTTCCTTTTATGGCGGTTGTTTATATCGTTGCTTCTCTTTGTGTCATCTTTGCAAATATCGGCTCCATTGGTAAGGTTTTTGCTATGATTTTCCAAGGTGCTTTCAGTGCGAAGGCTGCTCTCGGTGGTGCTTTCGGTATCACCATTATGCAGACCATCAAGAAGGGCGTTGGCCGCGGCGTATTCTCTAATGAAGCCGGTCTCGGCTCTGCCCCTATGGCACACGCTGCTTCCTCTGAAACCAATCCTGTCAAGCAGGGTTTGTACGGCATTTTTGAAGTCTTCATGGACACTATCGTGATCTGCTCCCTGACCTCCCTTTCTGTCCTGTGCGGCAACTGCGCAGGTGTTGAGATCGCTTGGGGCGAGAGTGCTGGTACGGAGCTGACCTCCGCTGCTTTTGGCACTGTCTTTGGTGATAAGATTGGTGCTATGATTATTGCTGTTGGCATCACGCTGTTCGCACTGTCCACCATCCTTAGCTGGAGTCTTTATGGTACCCGCTGCTTCGAGTACCTGTTTGGCACCAAAGCCAGTATTGTCTACAAAGTGATTTTCATCATTGTTATTGTGATCGGCGCAACGCTCAGCCTGAACGATGTTTGGAACATTGCAGACGCACTCAATGCTTTCATGGCCATTCCCAACCTGATTGCACTACTGCTCCTTTCTCCGGTTGTGATTAAACTTTCCAAAGAATTCTTTGCGGGTGTTAAGAAATAATTTCTGTATAAATATCCCGGTGCTCCTTTGATCTGTCAAGTAAACTGGTGAAATAAATAGAACACTTTGAGAAAGCTGTTACCTTCAGGTGACAGCTTTCTTAGTTTATGCGGCATATTTACTCTGTGGCTAATTGTATAATGAAGTTTACCACTCCAAATCAACACAGAAAGAAGCAGCACTATACGTGTGCCTGTTATTTGTTACTTTTATATTTCCTTTTCCATGCTTTTATATATTACTATTGCAAGCCAAGGCTCCAGCATCATAATGGAAAATGTAACTGATAGAAAAGCGAGCATATATGGTTCAAAATTACCGGGAGCATTTGTCTCTAATCTGAAAGCAATCAAATTCAGCGTAATACGGAAAATCCAAGAAAAAATTTTCTGATAATAAAAATAAGTCAGCCAATATGCTATGCAGAATAATGCAAATATGATTACTGCCCGTATATAATATTTTTTCAGAGAACTGCAGGAATGTCGAAGTTCTTTTGAAAAAAAGTATACAAATTGCCAATATATTGCCAGCAAAATCAATTCAAATAGGCAAAATTCAAGACTGCGAAAAGTCTTATTTCTTATTAGTTGAAAAAAACCCATTTCAATCAGAGCCTTGTAAATAAACGAAATTCCAACCGTAACACCAAGTAATATCAAAAAAGGTATCAGAATTTTGTAAGTTTCACGTTTTATGTTTAATCCTCCCTGTCCTTCTATGATAGTATTCTGCACTTCACTTTTTTTGCCCATCATTCATGCCCTCGTATGCGACGATTGCCGCATTCTGTTCCATGTTGCATTCCAATTTGTAAAACGCTGTCATTTGTCTGATGCACTGCAAGGATTGTAAAATACAAGCTTCCCGTTCCGCCATTTTTGAGTGATATACGGCCTTCAGCAAGGGAAGAAATGCTTCCTTGTCGGAGATTTTTATTATCCGATTTTCTTCTCCACGTCTGAGAAAGCAGATGGCTTTCAGCGGCACGGAAGCATTACAGCCAAGTTTATGTTTGCCATTCCAAGGGGAACCATACACAAAAATGCCCTTATCCGTGCATTTCAGCAACGGTTTGTCATCATTGATCATTACGGCACGATTTCCAAATACTTTTCGCCAAAGACGGGTGTGTGTGCTTTTTCCGGTTCCGCTGGGAGCGACAAAAATGTAGGCTTCTCCATCTACAGCAATGGCCGAACCGTGAAGAAGTACAACTCCATACTTGGATAATTGCTCTGCCGTTTCACGATATAGATAATTGGATTCGATCTGGCTGTCCGAAAAACGGATGACCGACTGTTTATCGCTTTCAATATGCGCTTTAAGCAATTGCCGTTCATTATCGATTTTGCTTTTACTTGATTCAATGGTAAACAAAGCAGGCTCATCTGTCTGATATTCTCTCAGTAGTACTTCATTTTCCTGATACAGCGTTCTAACAGCAAAAGCACATCCCGCAATACTTACAGTGGTTTCTATCATGATAATTTTTGTCTCTATCCTTCTATCAATTCTTCATCTTTCAACTTTTCGACAAACTGTTCTACAAAATCTGTCAGCTTTTCTTTTGTGCCTTCGTATTCTTCCAGCAGGCTTTCAACGACTTTGTTGATTGTTGTTTCCTCTTTCAAGCGTTCCATAATCGCTGCGCCGTATTCGTTCAAGACCACAACACCCCTAAAATTCATGGCATTATCACCAACAGGAACAGCTATGATCTGATTATCCAATTCTGTTATTTCAAATGTGTATTTCAGTTTCATAATAACAAGTCTCCTTTTTCAGCAATCAATATCTATGGATTATCCGTTTGTACTTTTTTCCATTTTTCGTAGGAATTCAGCATCTGTCTTTGAAATTGTTTCTTTTTTTCGTCCCGATACTCAGAATCGCAATAGCCAAAGTGATTCGGGCATTTGTCAAGGCGGATACACTGAGGATAAAGGAAACACTCTTTGCATTCCGATAGGGGCGGCATTCTTTTTTTCCAGCCTGAGAGCAATGTCTCATCCTTTTCATCCGACCGCAGTTCTCCCCATGTTTCCGATTCGGAATGATGCTCACATTTTCCCAATCGTCCGTCTGGCAGAATGATGATGGATGAATCGTTATCTGCCATACACCAGTTCGTTTTGAATGCACGGGGAACACCGCCTTTAGCGCTCATTCCCCGTTCAACAATATGGGTTGTCAGTTCGTTAGAAGCCTGATAAAGCGCCTTTCGTTCATCAATAGAACGAGGTTTTTCCGGCTTTTCAAAAATGATATGATTGTATACGGTCACTCCTTTTTTATCAGCAAATTTGTTTGCTAATTCATCCACCAGAGCAATTAAGTCGTTTTTGTTGTCCATATCTAAATTGAGCCGGATACTGACCCCGATCTCCGCATCCAATAGCAGCCCGATATTCCGAAGCACACGCTGATAGGCACTTCCATCCTTGTAGATATAGGCTTTCCTGCGGTTATAGACTTCTTCCGTTCCATCCAGTGTGATCTGGATTTTGTGAAGATGCCACGCATCTTTCGCTTTTTTGACCATCTCTTCATCAAAGAGATAGCCGTTGCTGATCATGGAAGAAGAAAAGGCAATTTCCTTTTCATTCAGCTTTCCGATGATAGTATCAATAGCCGAAGAATGAAATAGGGGTTCACCTCCAAACCAATGGAGAGAAACCTTTTTCCCCTTGCTGTGGGCTGCAATATATTCACCCGCCGTCTGCGCTGTTTCGTCAGACATGGGAATTCGGCTTCGACCTAGTTCATAACAGTAAAAACATCGGGCATTGCAGTCCGTTGTGGTTAGAATCGTGTAGGATGTGATGGCATCATCCTTTTGGTTGATGAAAGCCATGATCTTGCGAAACTGCTCACAATAGGTCATTTCATTCTCATCTACCGGGACAAGAAATCGCTTATAGACCAGTGGATTCAGCCTTTCGGGCACACTTCCCGGCAGACAGGATAATACGTCCGCTTCCTCCTCGTCCAATAACAGCAATTCGCAGGTCATGGTGTGATACAGTATCAGACCGTTCGGCAACTGCTGTTTCACGCATTGATTGCTAAGCCGATACAGGTTTTCTGGCTTGCATTTCGTTTTTTCAATGATTTTTGCGACCGATTCTATCGGTTGACAAATCGTTATCATGGTGCTCCCTCTGCTTCCTATAAATAACCGGCAGGAAGTTGGTTACAACCTGCCGGTTATGTCATTTAGGCTGTTATTGTTTGATTTCTGTTTTTACCAATCATCACCAATCATCAGTTGTACAGGAATCTTCAGAACAAGAAGTCTCGTAATTTACTCCATCACATTCTGTATTCCCATTTTCTTCATTACAACTTGTAGTAATGAAAGCGTCTTTTGGATTGAAACGAATCACATCTATCTCTGGTTCATCAAATAAACGTTTTTTTTGCACAGTATTCACCTCTTACATTTTTATTTTAAAGTATTCAATGTAACTGCGATGACATCACTATAATATGTCTTTACTGCACCATTCACATCTTTAACAGTTACAAAAGAAATAGCGTAAACATATGCGGTATTGTTCGTACTAACATCAAATTTTAGTGTATGGTCGCCGTTGTTTGCAAAGGAACTAGAAGTTGATGTCTTTACCTTACCAGAACTATTTGAAATTAGTAGTGCTTTTACATCCTTGCCATATTGGGCATCCATCAAATTATGAGTGTTTCCACTTGAATAACCAAGATTCTTATTTGTGGCAAACTTAATACCTGTTTCTACTACTTGATAATTGCTAGCCACAGAGCGAGAGGCCGTAAAGCAAACTTTTGTTCCATCCTTGAACTGACGTGTAATAGCAATCGTTGGTGCTGTAAGAGATTCATAGGTCATAGCGACAGCTTTTTCCGCATATACAGTCTGCTGATTACCGTTACTATTCCTCACAAGTACATAAGGCAACGCATATACATAGGCGGCAACATTTGTTCCAACATTAAATTTCATAGTATGATCGCCGTTATTTGCTTTAGAAGAAGAAACGGTAGTCTTAACCTTTCCAGTTCTGTTGGAAATCAACAATGCTTTAACATCGTATTCACTATCCTTAGAGGTCAGATCATAGGTATTATCGCTGTTATAACCAAGGTTTTTATTCGTGGCAAATCTAATGCCCGTTTCAATAACTGTATATCCGGCAGGAACAGAACGAGACGCTGTGAAACAGACATTATTCGTGGCACCGTTACCTTCACCATAGGTACTGGTGATACTGATAACAGGTTCACCGGTAGGAACAACAGCGTTTGTCGTATATACCGCATAGAGAACAACACTCTGTTTTGCCAGGAATTTATACGTATTGGAAGTAGATACCTTGATTCCCGTCTCACTGTCCTTTGCCCAATGACTGAAGTTCTTTGTGACTGTCAGCTCATTTTCAGTTCCTTCATCCCGCTTTTCACTCAAGGTTGCCGGAGCCGTTAATGTTACAATATCATCCAGTTTATATTCCTTAGCTTCCTGTGTTTTCCCATCAATGTAGCACTCAACCGTGTACTTATTACCTTCCGGTTGTGCTGCACCACAAGCAGTACACTTGCTGTCCTTGTAAATATGTAGTGTGGTTGCGCCGGTCTCCGTACACCCTGTACATATAGCGGTATGAGTGCCGTCTCCATTATCGGTATACTTCCATGTATGAATATGTCCCGGAATCATTTTCACGGAATAGATCATGCCGTCATCAGAATCAGCTTTTATGAGCTCATAGGTAGTGCCGTCTGCATCCTTGCCTGGTGCCGTAACATTACCGACCTTGAAACCATTTGTCATAAAGATCGCGCCATACGGTAAAACGATATCCTCATCGGTATCTCTTACAAGGGTGATAGTATCTCCGGCTTTTGATGCCGCTGCTGCTGCGGAAAGTGAATCATACTTATTATCACCTATCTGAGCAATAGAAAGATCCAACTCATAAGAGAATGGAGAGAAATGATTTGTGGTGACTTCAATGTACTTATTGCCTTGTTCATCCTCTTCTACCACATACTCTTTATCTTTCAGCTCTAAACCATCATGATTGATCTTGGCAACAACACCCGTAGGCACATCCTTATCCACCGGTAAGCGGAAAGTGATCGGCCCTGTAACAGCAGTATCCGGGATATCAACCGAATAGAGATCATGACCGTTGTGGAGATAAGCATTGGGTTTAACATCAAAGACCATCAAATGGATCATAGGATTTTTGCCACCCTTTAACCCTGCTTTTTTCACTTCCACATAAACCCTGCGGCCTACAGTGTAAGTTTGGCCTTCGATTTTAATTGTGCCATCCTCTTCTACGGAAGCATTGTTGCCTATCTCTTCTGCCAGCTCCTCGACCACGCTCTTTCCATCTTCATTCTTTTCAATATCCGTTGATTCATCAATGCCGGTATTATCGTACTTAGACTCTTCAAAATCTTGAATGAGGTCATCAACCTTTTTCTGCTGGTCATCTTCTGTCACATCACTGGTTTTATCCGGTTCGAAGACAAAATCCTCGCCCTTTTTAATTTGTTCTGGTGTGGCATCATGGGTAATCAGTTCTAATTCAAAATTATGATCGCCATTAGGATACTCACGCAAGGCCGCCTGAAGATATTTGGAATATTTAAAGAAATTCTCTCCAGTCAGGTTAATAACATAGCTCTTATACCAAGTCTCACCGGGGTTAATAACGCCCACATCTGCAATATCTGTTTTTTGACCTTCTGCGTCCACCACATAGGAACCCGTTTGATTAACATAAAAATCCCATTTTTTCGGATCAATTTTAATCATTCCGTCTGCATAGACATCCGCCATAGCCACCCTAATCATTTCCTGAGAAAGATCAACGGAAGGATTGTAAATAGGTGCGTCTGTTGTCACATTCTGCATACCCACATTAAGCGTTAAGGTATTACCCACAATGTTCTTCTGCACATCCAAAATCATTTTGAGCGCATCATTGCCGTAAACCTTGATGGGTTGTGATGTTTTAAAATGTGCCTCTACATTACGGCCAAACAGGGGTGCATAACCGGCGTAATCTGCTGTCAAATCATATACGCCCTTCTGATCTCCGCGAACAACCCACTCTATAGTTTTCAATTCCTGTCCCTTTAAGCTGTCAAAGGTAACATGGGTATCGCCGGAAATCAAATCGCTGCTCATAACAGTTAAGCCCTGAGGTACATTCAAGTCCACCACATTATCGGTTAATTCAATGTTTTCCGCAGCCTGATTTAAGAGATGGAGCTTCACATTAAAGAATTCCTTGGTATAAGAGGCACTGAGAGGAATTTCCAAGATAGAAACCATGGTTGCCACCGGTACACCCTGATCATCTACGATAACATCAGTCACTTCCGGCTTAAGGATCACAATTTCTTCTTTGTCTTTGAAATTTCTGACCACTTCCAAATAATTGAAGTTTGTAAAGCTATGGCCATCTCCGTCTCGTACAATGATGAAATCAACCTCTTTTTCGCCGAACATCAATTCAACGGTAACCGTTAAAAATTCACGGCTAGCACTGTCGCTCACATCAATATGCAGTGCTTCTACTTCTTCCAAGCTCATGCGCTCAGTCTCAATGGTGCCGGTTACCATGTTCTCATTTACTAAGGTAATCTTATAGGTTCGATCAACCCCGGAAATAACGGATATAGTTTGCGTGATGGGAATATAATCGGAACCGTTAAAGACACCGATCACATGGTTTCCTTTTTCAGCGATAAAAGTAACTTCACCTAAATAATTTGTTTTCTTACAATTATCGGAACCCTTATCCACATCAAAGAAAACTTCCGCCCCTGAAATGGGAGAACCAGATGCATCGACCACTTTTATTTTTGCTTCTGCTGTGGTGAATTCATTGCAAACTGTAACAGTTTTTGTTGCTTCTGAGCAGTTTCCCTGACTATCTGTTACCGTTAACTTTATGGTATATTGACCCGGAGTATTATATTTATGGGTGACTTTCGCATCCGAGCTTGAGATAGGTGTTGTACCGTCTCCAAAATCAAAATAATAGGTGGCTGTGGTATCTACCATCTGCGAAGCCGAAGCATCAATCTCATACTCTGTATCCTTCAACATTACCGACTCACAATTTAAAGCCGCAATGATCGGTTGATAAGCCACTGTATTTTTGGTTTCAAATGCTTGGATATTACCATAGTGATCTTCCGCTTCTACTACATAAGTTACGGCTTTACAGCTCTTGGGATTATTATCCGTACAAGTGTACTGAGTCTGTCCGGCTACAGGCGCTTTTGTAGCAAAAGCAATCTTTTTCCCATCATACTCACGGTAGACTTTATAACCGGCTAAATCTTTTGCTCCGTCACCTGTCCAAGAGATCTCAACTTTATCACCCACCAAAGTCGCCTTAAGATTCGTCAAAGTAGGTGGCGTTAAGTCTATGGTATAGGTTACTGCTTGTGTGGCAGAAAGATTGCATTGGTCGGTTACCTGGATATTGAACGTAATTCGATCTCCATCATGGACAGCCTCAAAGGGGAAGGCCTCAGAAATACTGTGCTTAACAGCATTCACGTCTTCATCAATATAAGCCTGACTGTTGCCATTATTTACTGTGTAGCTGACCGTTATATGTTTCACTAACCAGTTATCACTGACATTCAGAATAAAATCTTCGACAACAGGACCCACCGTGGCTCCGGCTGAAGGGTAGACACCATTAATGACCGGTGCAATGGTATCCGCCCCGGCTTTATTGGTTACCATGGCACTCTTTTCGGAAACATTTCCGACCGTATCCTTTGCAGTAACATAATAGGTGTATTCCGCAGTACTTTTTACATTTTGATCGATAACTTTCGTAGCGTTACCCACATCATTTATCAATGTAAACGATCCGCTATTTTCAGAACGATAAACCTGATAGGAACCAAAGTCTATCTCTGTGTTGGGTTCCCATGTGAGGGTAATGGAAGCTTCTGCACCCTGTGCCGTCAGGCCAACGGGAGCTGCAGGCGGTGTAAAGTCCAAGAAATAATCCCTTAATGGTGCTGTATCGGAAGTATCACTGACATTGCCGTAAAAATCTTTGACCACTGCACGCACATAGAGATGTCCTTCCTTCATTCCAGCGACAGAAACGGTCTTTTTATATGTGACACTTGCCGAAGGGCTGGTGTAGGTTTGCGCTGCCCCGTAATTTTCCCATGTTTTCAAATCCCGAGAAGTCTGGATTTGAATTTCCTTTATACCGTAATCATCCTCTGCCGTTACAGAGAAGGAAATATCATTATTAACATAGGTAGAAGAAGGACTGAGATTCGTTACTCTCGGCACGCTGGTGTCTTTCGCGGTACGCACTGTAATGGAATTGGAAGGCGTTCCTCGGTTTCCCACATCATCGTAAGCCACCACATGGAAGATATATTCCGTATTCGGCACTAATTCCTCGATATTGGTTCCAGATGTTTCGGATTCTGTTTTAACTAACTCCCAACTGCCGTCTTTGTTCTGCTGTTCTACCTCGAAATAAGATCTGTCTTTATCAGATACATCCTTCCATTTCAGGGTGATAATGGTAGATTGAACTTTAACACAACTGACTTCAGTAACCTGAGCTGGTCCGGAATTATCCACCACCAAAATTCTTGTAAGGGGATCACTCTCGTTGCCTGCCTTGTCTTTGGCTACGGCTTTTAAGAAAATCTCCCCATCCGCATAATCTGTGAAAGATAAACTCGTTGTCAATGTCGAACTATTGCTCTCCGACAAGAGATGCCATTTTGAAGCATCATCGTTAAATTTATCTAACCTGTACAAGCAGATTCCAGCGACACCGATATTATCTTCCGCTCTTACAGTGACGGTAACGGCTTTACCGCCCCCCACACGGCTTTGGTCTTCCGGAATGATCTCTGTTACTCGGGGTTTTTCGCTGTCCGCTTGCGCGGTCGCCTGAACGATGGTCGCATTATCGGCAATGCTGGTCACGCCCAGCGCGGTTTGACCCAGCACATAATAGCGGTAGGTGCTGTTCTCGGTTACATTTTTGTCCACATAGCTGAAAGTATTGCGGTTTTTGATGGTGCTCACCAGCTTGAACGCGCCATCGCCCTCTGCGCGGTAGATTAAATACGTTGTCGTCAGCGCTTCGGCGGAAATCGTCCAGCTGACAGTCACCTGCTTAGTGTCGCCTATGGCGGCAACATCACGAATGGGGGAGGGAATTAGATAACTGACCTCAATCTCCGCGCTCTGGGAGGCGGTTTCGCCGTCTGCATCGGTGAAGGTAAAGATCACGGTGTACTTACCCTCGGGAACCGTCTGGGGTGTGATGCTCCACGTTGCGGAGTAGTCCGCATACGTGCTTTGGATGTTGGCTTTTGCTTCAAGCACCTGACCGTTGACGGTAAACTTGCCTGTTCCACCTACCAAATTACCCGAATTGGGAACCCTTGCGTACAGTACATTGTGGGTTGCGTCCATGAAATAGGTAGAATTCCCGGAAACTGCAGTGGAAACGCTGGAAACCTTGGGGCTGATGGTAGCGAAGTTATATTCATTCCTTTCGGTCTCCTGCTCGCCGCTGCAAGCGGTTACGGTATAGATATGGCTGCTGTCGGGTTCCAACCCAGTATCCGCATAGCTGGTCTGCTTGATTTCGGCAAGGCACTTGCCGTCACGGTAGACGCGGTAGAAATCCGCAATCGGCATCTCAGCCCAGGAGAAGCGGATGGTGTGGCTGCTTTTGCTGCCCTGCGTCAAAGGAATGATGATGCCATTGCTGAAGTTCGATGCAATGGAGACAGTGGCAGGGAGATAGGAACCCCATGCAGCACTGTAAGCATCTTGTGCATCGGTGGGAACCCAGATAGTTCTGAGGCTTTTCAGCGAAGCAGAGAAGAACGCTTTGATATAATTGGTGTTGCTGGAGGTTGCGGTGGTGGAGCTGTTGATGATCGGCACAGTAGTTCCGGTGAAGATCATGGTTTCTAGCTTGCTGCAGCCGTAAAATGCATTGTTGACGCTTCCTGAAGAATATCCGTACAGATTTTTCAGTCCGGTGCCAAAGGTCACACTTGTGAGACTGCTGCAATTATAGAACGCAGAACTGCCAATGCTGGTCACACTGTCGGGAATGTTGATGCTGGTGAGGCTGCTGCAATTATAGAACGCATAACTGCCAATGCTGGTCACGCCTTCGGGAATGTTGATGCTGGTGAGGCTGCTGCAATTATAGAACGTAGAATCGCCGATGCTGGTCACGCCTTCGGGAATGTTGATGCTGGTGAGGCTGCTGCAATTATAGAACGCAGCACTGCCGATGCTGGTCACGCCTTCGGGAATGTTGATGCTGGTGAGACTGCTGCAATAATAGAACGCATAACTGCCGATGCTGGTCACGCTGGCTGGAATGTTGATGCTGGTGAGGCTGCTGCAATTATAGAACGCATAATTACCGATGCTGGTCACGCCGTCAGGGATGCTCAGATTCGTTACTTTTTCATCGTTCAGATACAACGTATGCGCATAATAAAGCGGATTTGCGTAAACATCCGCAAAAGGAATGCCGCACCATTTCGCAAGGTCAGAAATATGTACGTCTTTTAGGGAAGTGCAATTATTGAATGCATAACTGCCAATGCTGGTCACGCCTTCGGGAATGTTGATGCTGGTGAGACTGCTGCAACCAGAGAACGCAGAACTGCCGATGCTGGTTACGCTACCGGGAATGTTGATGCTGGTGAGACTGCTGCAATTTCGGAACGCATCACTGCCAATGCTGGTCACGCCTTCGGGAATGTTGATGCTGGTGAGGCTGCTGCAACCAGAGAACGCAGAACCGCCAATGCTGGTTACGCTGTCGGGAATGTTGATGCTGGTGAGGTTGCGGCAAGAATAGAACGCAGAACCGCCAATGCTGGTCACGCCTTCGGGAATGTTGATGCTGGTGAGACTGCTGCAACCAGAGAACGCAGAACTGCCAATGCTGGTCACACTGGCGGGAATGTTGATGCTGGTGAGGCTGCTGCAATTTTGGAACGCATAATTGCCGATGCTGGTCACACTGGCGGGAATGTTGATGCTGGCGAGGCTGCTGCAATTATAGAACGCATTATTCTCGATGCTGGTCACGCTGGCGGGAATGTTGATGCTGGTGAGACTGCTGCAATTTTGGAACGCATAACTGCCGATACTGGTTACGCTACCGGGAATGTTGATGCTGGTGAGGCTGCTGCAATTATAGAACACTTGAGTGCCGATGCTGGTCACACTGGCGGGAATGGTGATGCTGGTGAGACTGCTGCAACCATAGAACGCAGCACTGCCGATGCTGGTTACGCTACCGGGAATGTTGATGCTGGTGAGGCTGCTGCAATTACAGAACGCATAATTGCTGATGCTGGTCACACCATTCTCGATAACGACACTGGTAATGCTGGAGCATTTTTGATACCATGGAACCTTAGAGGCAGAGTCGTTGTGTTTCATTTCGCCGGTGCCGCTGATGGTCAGCACGCCGGTAGCGCGCAATGTCCATGTGACATTGGTGCCGCAACTACCTTCCGCGATGGTCAGCAGCTCATCCGCGATCTGCCCAAAGGAAAAGCTCAAAGCATCCGCATTGGATACATTATAATATTTGTCCTCGGAGGCGAGATCTTGCATGAAGCGTTCGGCAAAGGCACGATAACTGGAGCTGATGTTATGGAAGAAACCCAGCGAATAAATCGTGTAGCCCTTTTCCTTGATCGCAGTTGCTGTATTGTAGCAGGAGTTGGCCTGCTGATAGTAGGTGTTATCAGAGCTTGTGTAGGGGCCGTTGGTGGTCGTAGTACTATGCTCCGGCAGGCCGTCAGAGCACAGGACAATGCTCTTCTGCGCACCGGCTACCGTGATTTCATCCAAAAGATTGTTGGCAACCGTCAGGGCATGGTCGGTGTCAGTGCCGCCACTGGCAGAGATACCGTTGATCTTCGCTTTGAGGGTATCAAGATCCTGTGTAAAGCCTTGGAGTACCGTTGTTGCGTTGCCGTTATTCAGCTTGACGATGGCAATGTGATTCTCTCCGCTGGCCTGAAACATGGAATCGCAAAATTTGATTGCGGCGCTTTTCTGTGCGCTCATTGCCGCCGAACCCATGCTGCCGGAGGTATCCAGTACCACGACGGTATAGCGGATGGCACCGCTGTTGCTCGGTTCTTCTCCAAAGAGCAGTTTTTTGGAGACATCGGCTGTTGCGCTGTCGGCTGCATTTATGGACAGCACGGGCGATGACATCAGACGCAGTGGTTCTTCAACCGGCACATCGCTGTCCACGGCAGGCGGCGTTTCGTCCTGCGCTAGTTCCTCTGCCTGCTGCGCAGGCGGGGCTTCCTCGCCGGGGGCGGCATCCTCTGCCGGTACCTCAGTGGCGGGCTGCTCTACGGCTGCTTCCGGCACATCTACAGCATAGGCCGGCTGTACCATGGACACAAGCAGCAGCATCGCAAGAAGCAATGAAATTACTCTTTTTTTCACAATTTACTCCTTTCGTTCATAAAAAATTTGTTTTATCTAATCACCCAAAAGCCGTTCATCCAAGGGCTTTTGAGAAAATTACACCAAGAAGCAAAAACACACAGCCTATGGGTACACGGAACCCATAATGCGAAGCTTGTTATCGGCACAGTTCGGGTGTATTTTTAATCCAATAGAAGAAAAAAGATGCACGATTTTCTTCTTAAACTCATGCACATAGATTCTATCATGGAATGAAACTTTTTTCAATAGTTTCAAAAATTTTTTAGGTTATATTTGTAAATTTGTTATTTTTCCAAATTTTTCCATTTAGTAAAATGAAGTCTCTCGTAATAGTTCTGTTGAACAAGAGAAATTCAATTTTGCAAAAATATTCTTCTAATTCTTTCGATGCGCTTCTACATGGGCAGGGAGCGCACACGGCATTTCAGGGGGGAGGAAGAGCGGGTAAAGACGCTCTGCACGAGATTCCAATGCAGCATAAGCACCGTCGGCACGCTGCCCGGGATGGAGAAGGGAAAGGGGAGCTTCATCCACTGCGCGGCGTAAAAGCTTCTGCCCTGTTTCGTTGAAGGCCAGAATGCGAACATAAGGAGTCACCTGCGAAAAATCTTTCTCTTGCAGACCGAGGAAGGCGCATAGCACCATGCGCATAATGCGGCTCCTTGCATACCGCCGGGATTTAACGGCACTTACCAGTGCCTCTATAGTGGGTGCTTGACGGCTTTCCTTCATAAGCTTACGCCATAAGCCCTCGGCACCGTAGGGGAGAGCTTCAAATTCTGCATCGTCCATGGCACGAAGTCGGGAAAGAATGGCACGTTCACCATAGGAAAGACGGTGGATGGGGGCATCAGAAAATTGTTTAGCAGCTGCTTGCGGGACGTAAGACAGCCATTTTGCATCCGGCATCATGGTGCGCAAAGAGGTAGCGGAAGGATTTCCCATATCCGCCGTGTCAGCATGATAGCAGCCGCCGCGCCGGATGGGAAGGGGGAGAATATGGCTCTGGAGCGATAGCAGTGCTTTGCAGTATTCCACAGCCAGAATGTCATTTGGCTGCTCTAGAAGGCTGCCATCTCCGCCAAGCTTGGCAAGCGTCCGCTGGCGCAGGGAGGCAAAACTGTCACCATCGGTCAGTCCCTTGCGCAATTGGTCAGAAAAGGTAGGGGAGAGGAGAATTTTTGCTGTCTCCATCAGCTTTTTTTGCTCACCGGTTTCACAGCCAAAGCAAAGATAGTCAATCCCACCCAGACGGGTGAGTACCTCCACACCGCCAAGGGCAAAGCCCTCTGCGCTTGACAGAGCAGCGGTCAGGGGCAGCTCCAGTACCAAATCGGCACTGCATTCTACGGCGGCAGCGCTGCGGCGATATTTGTCAAAAACCGCAGGCGCTCCTCGCTGAACATAATTTCCACTCATAAGACATACAATTGCTGTATCAGACCCCAGCGTCTGCCTTATGGCATCAAATTGCCTATTATGCCCCCTGTGAAATGGGTTGTATTCACAAATAATCGCTGCGGTTTTCACAAAATCACCTCAATTTACAAAAAAAGTGAAAAAAAGCTTGTCGGAATGGAGAAAGTGTTATAGAATATATACCGACATTTATTCTAGCATAAACCTATGGAAATGTATAACTTTTTTTGAGGTGTAATTATGAATATTCTCGTTATCAACGCAGGTTCTTCTTCCCTGAAGTATCAGCTCATGAACCCGGAAACCGGCGATGTCAGTGCCAAGGGTCTTTGTGAGCGCATCGGCATTGACGGCCGCTTGACCCATAAGGTACCCACTAAAGATATCAAGGTCAGCCGCGATATTCCCATGCCCACGCATTCCGAGGCCATTGCCGCTGTTCTGGACATTCTGGTTGACCCGGAATTCGGTGTGATTGCTTCCCTTGATGAGGTTGATGCAGTTGGCCACCGTGTTCTCCACGGCGGTGTGAAGTTTGTAGAATCATGCATTATTGATGAGGCCTGCAAAGAGGCCATCCGTGAATGCATCCCGCTTGGCCCGCTCCACAATCCGGCCAACCTCAAGGGCATTGAGGCCTGCGAGAAGGTCATGCCTGGTAAACCCCAGGTCGCTGTTTTTGATACTGCCTTCCATATGACCATGCCACCCAAGGCCTACCGCTATGCCATTCCCACCGAGTATTATGAAAACGATCATCTCCGCCGCTATGGCTTCCATGGTACCTCCCACCGCTTTGTCTCCAAGCGTGCCATTGAGCTTATGGGTAAACCTGCTGATGAGCTGAAGATTATTGTCTGCCATTTAGGTAATGGCTCTTCTCTGTCCGCTGTAGCTGGCGGCAAGTGCATCGACACCTCCATGGGTCTTAGTCCTTTGGCTGGTCTTCCCATGGGTACCCGCTCCGGCGATATTGATACCTGTGTAGCACAGTTCATTATGAATAAGTACAATATGTCTGCCGATGAGTGCCTGACCATGCTCAATAAGAAGTCTGGCGTACTGGCTCTGTCTAACGGTGTTTCTTCCGATTTCCGTGATCTCGAAGCAGGTGCAAAGAATGGCGATGACAACTGCCAGCTGGCTCTGGATAAGTTCTGCTATGAGACCAAAAAATTTATTGGTGCCTATGCAGCAGCACTCGGTGGACTGGATTGCTTGGTCTTCACCGCAGGTGTTGGTGAGAATGGCTCTGTCAACCGTGCAAATATCTGCTCCGGTCTGGAATTCCTGGGCATCAAGATTGATCCTGAACGCAACCTCGTTCGTGGCGAAGAAGCTCTGATTTCCACTGATGATTCTCCAGTTAAGGTATGGGTCATTCCTACCAATGAAGAGCTTATGATCGCGCAGGATACGGCAGAGCTTTGCAGTAAGTAATTTTAAAATATTTTTTGCACACATTCATTTTGCTTGATTCTTTGGCTTCAAACCCTTGCGCTATTAGGCTTTTTGAGTTTTATAATCGGCTAACAAAATAGAAAAGGAGATTTTACATGGCAGAGAAAAAACATCATCTGGTTTCTGCGTCCACCGGTAAAGAAGGCAAACCCAAGCCCAATTCTCATACTATGGTCGAAGCTAAGCCCGTTGGAAATGCAGCAGGATTTCGTGGTAGCGCTATTGCGCTTTGGGTTGTTGCGTTTGTCTTTGAGATTCTTGCTGTTCTGGTGGTCATCGGCAAAGTCAATCTGAAGTTTATGCCAACCCTTTGGCAACTGATTGCCTTTTTGGTACTGGATTTGATCTGCATCATTCTTGGCTCTCAGCTTTGGAAAAAAGCCAATCACATTAAGCCTGTATCCGAAAAGAACAAGATCAAGTTCTGGCTGTGGAACAATATGGGTGTCATTGCCTGTGTTATTGCATTTGTGCCCGTTATTATTCTGATGCTCACCAACAAGGATTTGGACAAGAGAACCAAGGCCATTGCTACTGTAGTTGCCATCATTGCCCTTCTCATTGGTGGTGTATCTAGCTACGACTTTAACCCGGTTTCCGTTGAGCAGCAGCAGGCTGCGATTGAAGCGATTGAGGGTGATGTATTTTGGGCACCCTTCGGCAAGGTCTACCACACGCATGAGGATTGTCAGTCTTTGAATCAGACCGATACCCTTACCTATGGCACGGTCGAGGAAGCCATCGCTGCCAATCGCACCCGCCTTTGCTCCTTCTGCGCACGTAAGGATAACATTACCACCGTTGTCACCGCAGAATAAGCTGTCTTAACCGCATTTTGAAAGCCTCCCGATTGCAGTTTCGGGAGGCTTTTTTATTCCGCTGCGGAAAATGCGTCTGCCCATGCAGCGCACAGGCGGTCGAAACTCCATGCGGCATTTGCAGGGCTGGTGGAGGGCAGATATTGGGCATGAATCCCTGTGATAGGGAAGGTATAGCGCTCATAGAGGCGGTAGGCGGTGGTGCCGTTGCAAAAAATGCGGGTCACCTGACTGCCTTCTAATATGGGACGCAGATCATTAGGCACGACATCTCGGATAGAATGATCCGAGGAGCCGACAATTTCACACGATGCAATGACATCCCAGAGTGCAAGGCCGTTAGACAATATCAGCTGTGTTTTTTCCACCACATTCTGCGGCACTGCTGTATGGAACAGTGCTGCGATCAGAGGCCAAAAGCGATTCTGCGGATGCCCGTAGAAAAACTGTGTCTGCCGGGATTTCACCGATGGGAAGGAGCCGAGAATCAGAATGCGCGAGTTTAGCGCATAGAGTGGAGGAATGGGGTGTTCAATTTTCATATTTTTAGTATTTAATGGACGGTGTTGTTAAAAAATAATGCATGAGTCATACCTCTTTGGAAAATATATCTCTAGGGCATCTCTATATTATTCTGCGTGAGGTGAGCTGCGAGGGATTTTTCTGTCAGATTCAATAAAAATCACAGGGAATACTTGACGTGTTTTCAAGATTTTATTCAATCTGACAGAAATAAGACCCGCAGATTCGCCCGCGAAGAATCCTTAGAGATGCCTTCTATTATATTTCCTTTTTTGGAGATGTCAAAGGGGGAATTGATCCAATTGTAACTTTTTTTCTACGCAAAACACCAGAGAGCCAAAGATAATCTGTCCGATCAAATGTCCGAAAGAGGAAAAGCAGACCAAAAAACAGCGGTACAAAGCTCCATGGTATCGGTCGCGCTAATAGTACGGATAAGACGAAGGAAAAGAGAAGCTTTATAAGGAATTTTGCAGGAAGACGGTAGCCTGTCACCTTCAAAAGATGTGCTGCACTGAGCAAAAAATTGAGAAAGTGCGTTGCTGTAAAACTGATGAAATAACCCCAAATTCCCATCCGTGGCAAAAGAATCAAAAGCCCTAAGATGTCCAGAAATGAGGTAAGGGTGTTAAATCGGACGGCATGTACCTGCTGCCCCAATCCTTTCAAAAGGCCATCGGCAATGGAATCAAGATACAGAACCGACACCAGCGGTGCGAACAGGGCAATATAGGTTCCAGCGGAGTTGCTGTGATAGAGAAAGCTGCCAAGCTGCTCCGAGAACAGATGCAGCAATCCTGCACAGGTGCAGGAGAACAGAGCACCTACCCGGAAACAATGATCTGTCAGAGATAAAATCCGCTCATGTCTGCCACGAATTTTATTCTGTGACAGTTCTGGAATCAGCAAATCAATTAATGCACCCAAAAAGGCTGTAGGGAAAAGAATCACAGGGAAAACCATACCATGAATCGTGCCATAGTCTGCCATAGATTGCTCGGAGGAGCCACCGTATTTTGCAAGTCCGCGTGGAATGAGCATCTGTTCTGTGGAGGAGAGCGCTGAGCGCACATAATCTCCCAGCGCCAGTGGAATGCACATAGAGAGCATACGCCGCAGCATCGGCTGCGATCCTCCTTGCGCTGTTTTTGAAAGCGAAGGAAAGATGCGTACTCCCATAGCCAAAAGAGAAAGTGAACAAGCTAGACAGCTTCCCAGCACAATAGAGCAGCAGGAACGGCATAAATCGTCCTTAGCCCAGAAGCGAAGCAGTGCCATTGTCAGTGCAATGGCGGCAATCCGTTCACCAACCTCAATGGCAGCCAGTTGAGCAACCTTTCCGGCGGCGGTATAATAGCCTGTCATAATAGAGCAAAGGCATTGGACGGGTAAAAAAATGCCAATAACCCGCAAGCTCATGGCAGCTCGTCCGTCCCCGATCCAGCGCACAGCCAGAAGTTTGCTCAAAAATATGAGTGCAAAACCTGTGGCAATACTCATGGCAAGTCCGTAAAATATACAGGCAGAAAGTGCCCTTTGTACCCCCTGCTGCCGCCGCAATCCGATTTCCTCCGCGCAAAGGTACATGGCGGTGATGCGGATTCCAGAAATTCCCACCGTAAGTGCCAGAGAACCAACACTGAAAATCAGCTGCAAAAGTCCCAGTCCAGCTGCTCCTATGGTGCGGGAGAGATAAATCTGGAACAGCATGGAGACACCTTGCAGCAAAAGATTCACTCCGGACAGCAGAAGCGCACCGTAAAATATCGTTGGCTTTTTTCGCAAACAATCACCGCCTTCCCCAAAGCTTATGGGGAAGGCGGCGGAAAAAGACCGGTGCGGATGGAGATAGCTTAGATCATGCTCTGCTCCCAGCTTGCGGGTGCTTCAAGCTCCATGAGCTTGACAATGGTGGGAGCTACATTGGCAAGACCATAGCTACCCGGATTGATGGTGTAGGAAAGGTCAGGATCGTAAATGATGAAGGGAACAGGATTCAGGGAATGGGCAGTACGCACGGAGGTCTTGCCCTTCTTGGTTTCGGTCATCTGGTCGGCATTGCCGTGGTCGGCAGTGACCAGAAGGGTGTAGCCGTACTTTTCGCAGGCTGCCTTGATCTTGGCAAGGCCACGGTCTACGCATTCCATGGCGTAGATGACAGCTTCCAGAACGCCGGTATGACCGACCATATCGCCATTGGGGAAATTGCAGCGCAGGAACTGGAATTCGCCGGAGGCAATGGCTTCCACCATGCGGTCGGAAATTTCCACGGACTTCATGGCAGGTGCCTGCTCAAAGGGAATCACATCGGAAGGAATTTCCTCATAAACTTCGAGCGCTTCATCCACCTTGCCGGAGCGGTTGCCGTTCCAGAAGTAGGTGACATGGCCGTATTTCTGTGTCTCGGAGAGGGCAAATTCATGGATGCCGTTGGCGCAGAGAACCTCGGTGAGGGTATCCTTAATGACGGGCGGCTCAACAAGATAATTTTCGGGGATATTCAGGTCACCGTCATACTGGAGCATACCGGCAAACATCACGCCGGTATAATCGCCGCGGTCAAAGTAGGGGAAGTCCTTGCGATCAAAGGCTAAGGAGATTTCCTGTGCGCGGTCGCCACGGAAGTTGTAGAGCACAACGCTGTCACCGTTGTTGATCTTTGCAACGGGCTGGCCGTCACGGGCGATAACGAAGGCGGGGAGATCCTGGTCAATGCAGCCAACCTCAGCGCGGTAGGTCTCAATGGCCTGTGCAGCGGAATCAAACATACGGCCTTCCCCGCGGACATGGGTATTCCAGCCGCGCTCGACCATAGCCCAGTTGGCCTGATAGCGATCCATGGTGATCTGCATTCTGCCACCGCCGGAGGCAATGGCATAGTCAAAGCCGGGTTCACGCAGAGAAGCGAGAACCTCTTCCAGTTGTGCCACATACTCCAGTGCGGAGGTTGCGGGCACATCACGGCCATCAAGCAGGATATGGCAATAGACCTTAGAGATGCCTTCGGCCTTTGCCTGACGCAGAAGGGCAATCAGGTGAGAGATATTGGAGTGCACATTGCCATCGGACAGAAGACCGATAAAATGGAAGGCCTTGCCGTCTTCCTTGGCGTTGGCTGCGAGTGCTTTCCATGCCTTGGACTGGTAAATGATGCCGGTTTCGATGGACTCAGAGACCAGCTTGGCACCCTGAGAATAGACCTGACCACAGCCGAGGGCATTGTGGCCAACCTCGGAGTTGCCCATATCCTCATCGGAGGGCAGACCAACAGCAGTGCCATGTGCTTTGAGGTAGGTATGTGGGCAGGTAGCCAGAAGGTTATTGAGCGTGGGGGTATTGGCAATCTTGACCGCATCACCGGCACCACCGTCACCCAAACCAACGCCGTCCATAATCACTAATACAACAGGTTTTTTCATTTTTTATTTCCTCCATCCTTTGGATGTTTATTATAGCTATTTTACAACATTTATTTATGAACTACAATTGTTATTATTTTAAAAAATTTAGGAAACGAGGGTGAAAATCAGTTAAAAATGTCTGTACTCTGGGAGAACAGGGCACGGATTCTCTGTAACAGAGGCTGATATTCTGGTTGATCTGCCGCATTCGGTTGAGACAGGAAGTGCTCAGCGGCCTCCTGTACCTGCTTCAGGGTAGGAAGGTCTACGTGCAGGCCGGCGATTTTAAATGTAGGCAAACCATGCTGACGGCTGCCGAAGATATCACCGGGACCGCGAAGAGAAAGATCCTCCTCTGCAATTTTGAAGCCATCATTGGTCTTACACAGTGTTTTGAGGCGGCTTCTGGTCTCGGCATTCTGTGCGGAGGAGATCAGGATGCAGTAGGATTTGGTACTGCCTCTGCCAACACGACCACGGAGCTGATGTAGCTGAGACAGGCCAAAGCGTTCGGCGTTTTCAATAACGATCAGAGAGGCATTTGGAACATCCATGCCGACTTCGACCACGGTGGTAGCAACCAAAATATCCTGTTCGCCCCGGGAGAAGGAACTCATGATCGCTTCTTTCTCGCTGCCAGACATTTTTCCGTGGAGCAAGGCAACTCGCAGGTCAGGGAATACACTTTGCTGCAAGGTTTTTGCCCAAGCCTCAGCAGATTTTATGGAGTCCATTTCTGTCTCTTCTACAGCGGGGCAGATGATATAGCACTGGTGACCCTCCTGTACCTGCTTGCGAATGAAGGCGTTGATCCTTGTACGGTAGGATTCGGTGACGAGAAAGGTATCAACCGTCTGCCGACCTGGCGGCAGTTCATCAAGCACTGAGAGATCCAGATCACCGTAGACCATCAGCGCCAGTGTACGGGGGATGGGGGTAGCGGACATGACCAGCAAATGAGGATTTGCCCCTTTCTTGGCAAGCTTGGCGCGCTGGTTGACACCGAAGCGATGCTGTTCATCGGCAATCACAAGACCGAGGCTGGAAAACTGGGTGGTTTCACTGAGCAGGGCATGGGTTCCGATAGCGACCATAGCCTGCCCGCTTGTCAGCTTTTCCTCTGCCTCCCGCCGGATAGAGGCTTTGAGGGAACCGGTCAAGAGCACAGTTTCTATTTCAAGGGCAGAAAATAATTTTTTTAGTCCCTGATAATGCTGCTCTGCCAGAATTTCGGTAGGTGCCATCATAGCACATTGCTGACCGTTTTTTGCCGCAAGATAGATGGCCGCTGCGGCTACCATGGTTTTTCCGCTGCCGACATCGCCCTGCAAAACTCTTGTCATGGGTGTGGGTTTTGCAAAATCCTGCTGAATTTCCCCAATGGCACACTTTTGGGCGTTGGTCAGCGAAAAGGGAAGATGCGTTTCAAAAGCTTCCAAAGATAAATTCTGAAACGGTTCTCGGCATTTGCTTTTATTTTGCCTGCGGAGTATAGAAAGGCCAATGGTAAAGATAAAATACTCCTCAAAGATCAGGCGGCGTCTGGCATTCTCCAATGTCGGAAAATCTGGTGGGTTATGGATGGCATCGTAGGCCTCCTGCACATCGCAAAGTTTATATTGCTGCCGTACCCTTGCAGGAAGTATCTCCGGCAGTGTACCGCGGCAAGCGGCAAGTGCTTGGGTAACGGATTTGGAAATCAGATTATTGGAGATTCCAGCGGTCAGACTATAAATCGGCATAATACGCCTTGTGGCCACACCGGGTAAATCCGGCTGTTCTACCACGGGGTTGGTCATTTGGTAGCCCAGATAATCCCCGTTGAGGGTGCCATAAAAGATATAGGTTTCGCCGTATTGCAGGGTATCCTTCCGATAGCTCTGGTTGAAGAAAACGAGATTCAGAGTGCCTGTCTCGTCTGCGACCCGAACCTTAATGAGATCAAGCCCCTGACGGATATGGGACAGGAGGGGCGTGGTAATGACCATAGCAGAAAAACAGGAGGGCGTATCAATTTGCAGTTCGGCAATGGTGCATATGTGGGTGCGATCTTCATAGTCTCGGGGATAATAGGCAATGAGATCATAAAGAGTATCAATGCCTAAGCCGTGAAGCTGCTTTGCTCTTGCTTCACCGACACCTTTGAGATATCGCACGGAATCAAACAGGGCTGCCAAGGTTCTCCCTCCTTTTATTTCATAAAATAATCATATCCTATTATGGGAGGAAAATCAAGGTTGCATTTCCGGGCTAATATGGTATGATAACACTGGATTTTGTCAAAAGGAGGCGAAGGCTGTGCCGAGGTTTTTTCTACCCCCAGAGGAAATCGGTGAAAAATTTATGACCCTGACCGGCCAGAGCGCCCAGCACGCAAAGGTGCTGCGGCTGCAAAGTGGGGAGGAGGTCACAATTTGCGATGGGAGGGGAATGGATTACCACTGTACGGTTTCCGATGTGTCACCCGGTCAGTTTTCGCTGGTGGTGCATCGTGCAGAGCCTTCTCAGTCAGAGCCGCAGGTGAAGGCCTCCATCTATATGGCATTTCCTAAATCGGACAAGCTGGAGCACGTGATCCAGAAGGCGACCGAGCTTGGTGCGTGGGAGATCGTAGCTTTCCCTTCCAGCCGCTGTGTGGCGAAGCTGGATGCAAAATCGCTAGCCAAGAAGCTGGAGCGATGGCAAAAGATTGCCGAATCTGCCGCAGAGCAGTCGGGCAGAGGCCGTATTCCTGAGGTGCTTGCAGTGGAAAGCTATCGAGCCGCTGTGGAACGTGCTTGTGGTGCGGATTTAGCGATCAATTTCTATGAAAATGAAGTGGGTTTTACCTTCCATGATGCACTTACTCTCGGCAAATTTCAAACCGTATCGCTGATGACAGGACCAGAGGGTGGCTTCAGCAGAGAAGAGATCGAACTGGCAGCGAATTACGGTATGAAAATTTGCACCTTGGGCAAGCGCATTCTCCGCTGTGAAACCGCACCGCTATGTGCGCTGTCTGCCTTAATGTATGCCTGTAAAGAATTTTAATAATAAGGAAAGCCACTCCAAAAATGATTTTGTCCGGCTCCTGAACAAAGCCGGACAAAAAATATTTATGAGGTCAATAGCTTTCGAAAAATAATTAGAACTTTCCACTGTGACCGGAGAAACCGCTGCTGTTCATATTTGTACCGCCACCACCGCCGGATCGGTTGGAGTTGGATTCAGGAATCCGTCTGCGGGTTTGCGTGGAATAGGCATAGGTATCGTTACGAACGGTCAGATGGACACCATCCTGAGTAAGATAGTTTTCAGCTGTAGCAGCCTTAGCAACAGAGCGCATTTTAGCCTTGAGGACAGCGCTTAAAATTAGGGCAACCAAGAAACCGATGAGAAGACCAATAAAAATAGAGATCATGGAGAAGCGTTTCATGGGTTTACGCTGGGTGGGGTAGTTATCTACCGGCGTTCCGGCTGCCGCTTTCTGGAGGAACTCGTTGCTGTCGGTAAAGAAATCAGTGAAACCGCCGAACCAATCGTCTTCCCGGAAATTATCCAGAAAATTCTCTTCCAGAACAGATTTACCGTAATCGGTAAAGGCCATATGGCCGTAGCTGCCGTAGGCAAGGATGGCATAGTCTCGGTCGTCCATGCTGAGCATAAGCATCAGGCCATTTTTTTCCGTGCCGCTGCCAAGACCGTTTGCAATATAGTATTGCTCGGCAGCCTCAAACATCCCGGCGGGATTTATATCTGAGTAATTATTCATAGTAACTGCATAAACATTGCAGGGATAGGTCTCCGATATCTCCTTTCCGAGCTGTTCGAGCTTGCCCCGCTGTTCAGGGGTCAAAATATTGGCCTCATCCAGCACAAATTGGTTAGAATTTGCTTCTTTCTGTTGCTGACCAAATACACTGATGAAGTAGGTCAGGGCAGAGATACAACTCACTTTGTCATTTTCAATGCTACCTTGCCATGCTTCACTGCATAGCCAAGTATCAAGCTTGGTAAGTTGACTCTTAATGGCAAGCGCATCTTCGCTGTTTGCCCAACTTCCTCCAAAGTAGACACAGTAATCTTCGAAAGTCAAATCGCTATCATTTTTGGTGGCATAAATCATCAAAAGAATGCCGTCTTTGTTGGAACCGCAGCCATAGCCGTACTGCTGATAGGACAGCGCAGCATATTCCTCAATTGTATTATTATCCAAATTCTGAACAATATCAGCGCGTATTTCAATCTGGTATATATCGCTTAGTTTTTCCATGGTGTCAGCGAGAAGGGCTATGGCTTCAGAATCCATGCATTCGGTAGCATCATAAAGTAAATTACCGTCATTAGCGGCATTTGTACATGGGCAGAGCGCCAAAAGCAGGACGAGTGAGAGAAAAAGCGTTAATAATTTTTTCATTGTGTTGCTCCTTCTGCCCGAATCAACCGAAAAGACTGCCGATCCCACCGGCAATGCCAGTGAGGATAAGCAGCAAGGCAGTTCCAATCGCGGTGGCGGCCATAGTCAGATACAGCTTTTTTTTATCTATTGGAAGATTTCCTACCAGCTTGCCTGTTTGACCGTTCATGGCAAAGAGGTAATTATTTCCTTCCCATTGGGTGTTTAACACCCAGACGGGCAGCATGGCGTATTTGATTTTCTGAGAAATGAAATCAATTTTTTTCGAGGTTGGGGTAACAGTGAGATAGCCGGTTACTTGACTGTACATCAGGCTTTCAGAAGAGCTGCGAATACGGGTTTTGGCTCTCTTTACGCAATCCTCCTGACTGACATCATACCGATCAGCAAAAAAGCCGGGAAGATAAGCTGTAGAGAATGGTTTGAGTTCACGGTAATCGAAGGGTTCAATGGAATCCATATAGTCATCCGGCATTTTGGAGGAACTGTCAGCGGGTACATCGCGGAAATGCATTAAACCAGCTCTGCGAACCTTGTAATGGTTGGTTGTGGTCGTTTCCCAAGTTCCATCGGAGGTAGTAAATGTTCTGGTGGCATCGAAGGATATATCGGCCACAACATCTGCGTCATACATCCAGAAAGGCACATAGATGCCCTTGATTTCACTAATGTGGTTTTCTTCAGAAAAAACCTTGGGGAGAAGATATTTTCCCTTGTAGTGTGCTTTCAGAGCGGCAATGGCTGCATTTTTATCTATCTTAAAGGGAATAATATACTCCGGCTTCAGAGCACCATGAAATTGGCCGGGGATAACCGTAGGGTTGCCACAGTAGGGACAACTGGTGGCGGCAGTTGTATTGTCGCAAATCAGCTCTGCACCGCAGGAGGGGCAGCTGTAGGTGCGCATATTCTCATCGTTCCAGTTCTCATTGGCATATTCTAGGGGAATATCATCTGGCTTAGCAGCGTTTTCGGCATTTGCTTGGGCAGCTGCCGCTTCCTTTGCATTATACAGTGCTTCGATTTCTTCAATGGTATAGCTACTACCACAGTATTCACATTCCAGCTTTCCTGTGGCGCTGGAAAAATGAAGGCCTCCTGTGCAGGCCGGACATTGATAATTGGTAATTTGAGATGGCATTTGATACACCCTCCTTTTTATGGGGAGATGCTGTGGACTGAATATAGACAGAAACACAATATCTATAAAAATATCACAAGACGAGTGTTTTGTCCAGAAATTTTTCTCTTGCGTTCCAGTCAAGAGCTATTACCGTGTTGTGCTGGTCGTTTGATATTGACCTAAACGTCTGAATTAATTATAATAAGCTAGGGGGCGATTCCATGACACAGATACAGCAAGTGCTTTTTTCCATGCAGGATGAAGGCTATCGGGACTTTCAAAGCCGCTTAATGCCCACAGTTTCAAAAAAAGAAATCATCGGCGTGCGGACGCCTCTGCTAAGAGAATATGCCAAGAAATTATTTCAAAACGGGGATTATCACGATTTTTTAAGAGAGCTACCTCATGCGTATTATGAGGAGAACAACCTTCATGGTATACTCCTATGCCAAATAAAGAATTTTTCTTGCGTGATAGATGAGATTGAACGGTTTCTTCCTTATGTGAATAATTGGGCAACCTGTGATATGCTTCATCCAAGAATATTTGCAAAGCATACACGGGAGTTGCTGCCATATATCCGCCAATGGCTTATTTCCGAGCATCCCTATACCGTCCGCTTTGGCATTGAAATGTTAATGAATGAATATCTAGACAAACAGTTTGAGGAAACCTATCTTGCGGAGGTCAGCCGTATTCGCTCGGAAGAATATTATGTAAACATGATGATCGCATGGTATTTTGCAACCGCCCTTGCAAAGCAATATGATGCCACGATCCCCTATTTGAAGAATAAAAAACTATCCCCATGGGTACACAACAAAACCATCCAGAAAGCGATAGAAAGCTATCGTATCACAACAGAGAAAAAAGACGATCTGAAAACACTTCGCATCAAATAAAGCCATATGCAAAACACCCTCTGCCAAAATAGCAGAGGGTGCTTTTAACAGTGTGACGAAAGAAATCAATAGAACTTTCTCTTGTTTTTGCGAGCAGCTTCGGACTTCTGCTTACGCTTCAGGCTGGGGCTGACGTAATGCTCTCTCTTCTTGACTTCCTGAATGACACCGGCCTTTGCACAGCTGCGCTTAAACCGCTTCAGAGCATTCTCTAAGGATTCGCCTTCCTTAACGCGAATTTCAGACATTGATTTCCCTCCCTCCGACGGCACCGGTTAAATCCAGGTGCTTTCAGGGTCGCTCAGACGACCTTGATATTATAGACAAAAGCTGTATTGTTGTCAAGCATTTTTCGCTGGAAATTTACAAATTTGAACCTATTTCTATTTTCGGCTTACTTGACAATTAAATTAACCAGCTTATTCTTAACATGAATGACTTTAACAATGCTCTTGCCTTCAACAAATCTTGCTACCTTCTCCACTTCCAGAGCAGCAGCAACGACCGTATCCTGATCGGAATCCATGGGGACATGGATGGTGCCGCGGAGCTTGCCGAGAACCTGAACAGCCATTTCCACGGTAGCATCAATGGTTTTGGCCTCATCCCATACCGGCCATTCATCCTGGCAGACCATCTTGCCGCTTGCGGCAGCAAAGCCCATCTGCTCCCACATTTCCTCAGCGATATGGGGGGTAAAGGGACTCAGGAGCTTGAGAAGCACCTGCACATCGCCCTTGGAGCAGCCGTTGGCATAGAACTGGTTCACCATGGTCATCAGTGCAGAGATGGCCGTGTTCATCTTCAGCTCGTCAATATCCTGCGTGACCTTTCGGATGGTCTTGTGGACGACGGATTCATTCTTCTGGCTGATTTCCGTCTCGGGTGTACACAGCTCCTGAAGATTCCATACACGATCCAAGAAGCGCTTGGAGCCCTTCACGGCCTCATTGGACCAAGAAACGGCCTTCTCGAAGTCACCAATGAACATAATATGCAGACGCATGGTATCTGCGCCGTACTGCTCCACGATCTCATTGGGGTTGACCACATTGCCGCGGCTCTTGGACATCTTTTCGCCGCCCTCACCAAGGATCATACCATGAGAGGTACGCTTCTGATAAGGTTCCTTGGTGGGCACAACGCCGATATCATAGAGGAACTTATGCCAGAAACGGGAATAGAGCAGATGCAGCGTGGTATGCTCCATACCGCCGTTATACCAGTCCACGGGAGACCAGTATTCCAGCGCTTCCTTGGAGGCCAGTGCATTGTCGTTATGGGGATCCATATACCGCAGGAAATACCAGCTGGAGCCAGCCCACTGGGGCATGGTATCGGTTTCGCGCTTGGCAGGGCCACCGCAGCAGGGGCAGGTGGTATTGACCCAATCGGTCATCTTGGACAGGGGGCTTTCGCCGTCATCGGTCGGCTCATAGGATTCGACCATCGGCAGAACCAGAGGCAGCTGCTCTTCCGGCAGAGCGACCCAGCCGCACTTCTCGCAGTTTACAAGAGGAATGGGTTCGCCCCAATAGCGCTGACGGGAGAAGACCCAGTCACGGAGTTTATAATTGACCTTGGTATGCCCCAGACCCTTTTCTTCAAGCCACTTGGTCATGGTGGGAATGGCATCCTTAACCGTAAGGCCATTGAGAAAGCCGGAATTGATCATAATGCCGGTATCATCCTTGAGCGTGAAGGCAGCCTCTTCGATATTGCCGCCTGCAACGACCTCAATGATCTCACAGCCGAATTTCTTTGCGAACTCCCAGTCACGGTCATCGTGGGCAGGAACAGCCATGATGGCACCGGTACCATAGGTAACAAGAACATAGTCGGAAATGAAAATCGGGATTTCCTTGCCATTGACGGGGTTGATTGCACGAACACCCTGGATCTCCACGCCGGTCTTATCCTTATTCAGCTCACTGCGCTCAAAATCAGACTTACGGGCAGCGGCCTGAACATAAGCAGAAACCTCATCCCAGTTATCAATCTGCTCCTTCCATTTCTCAACGAAGGGATGCTCAGGAGCGAGAACCATGTAGGTTGCGCCGAAGAGGGTGTCGCAGCGGGTGGTATAAATGAGCAGATCATCGCCGGAGGTGGTCTGGAACGTGACCTCCGCACCGGTGGAGCGGCCGATCCAGTTGCGCTGCTGAATCTTGACGCGCTCAATAAAATTCACATCGTCCAGATCGTCGATCAGACGCTGGGCATACTTGGTGATGGCCAGCATCCACTGGCTCTTTTCCTTGCGGATAACGGCACTGCCACAGCGCTCACAAACACCGTCAACGACCTCTTCATTGGCCAGAACGCATTTGCAGCTGGTACACCAGTTTACGGGCATGGTAGTCTTGTAGGCCAGACCCTTCTTGAACATCTGAAGGAAAATCCACTGCGTCCACTTATAGTATTTGGGGTCGGTGGTATCCACACAGCGATCCCAGTCGAAGCCGTAGCCCAGCATTTTTAGCTGAGAGGTGAAGTTCTGAATATTCTTCTCGGTAACGATGGAAGGATGGATATGGTTCTTGATGGCATAGTTCTCCGTGGGCAGACCAAAGGCATCAAAGCCGATGGGGAACAGCACGTTATAGTTCTGCATTCTCTTTTTACGGCAAACAATATCAATGGCCGTAAAGGGACGGGGATGACCCACGTGCAGACCCTGACCGGAGGGGTACGGGAATTCAATCAGACCATAGAATTTCTCACGGGTCGTATCACCGTTGACTGCGGCAAAGGGCTTGGTTTCCTCCCAAATGCCCTGCCATTTCTTTTCAATCGCAGTAAAATCGTACTTCATAATGTCACACTTTCCTTTTTCTTAAAAACAAGCCCCTGACCGAGCCGGTCAGGGGCGAAATTTCGCGTTACCACCCTGATTTGGCATAGAGTTACCCCTAATGCCCTCAGTGACCCGAAGGTCCGGCCTTAACGCAGCCAACGCCCTACCCTGATGATTTAGGCAGGAAGCTCCGGGATGAGCTATCCGCAGCCGCACCACGCCGACTTACACCTACCGCCGGCTCTCTTCGCTGCATGGGGCTGCCTTCTTCCCTTCATCGCCTTTTCCAATTTGCGTTTACTATTTTACGGTTTTCCTCGGGTTTTGTCAAGCAATAATATCCTTGAATTTCGGTAAAAAAGTTATCAACGAGAATAGATAAACAAAAAGAAGGTAAACAAAATAGTTGATTGTAAAAGTCCATAAGCCCATATAATACTGACTGAAACTCAATTTTTTCTGTCTGACCATTGCAAGCTGGAGAAAAAAGAGGTATCCTAATGGGTAGGAGGTGAATGGCCATGGACAAATACTTACAGCGGAAAACAGCTCTAACCAATCGACGGAATATAGGTGCAAAAGTACGTAAACAGGCAAGTGAAATGATTTGCCACCGTCTGGTTTTACAGCCAGAGATTTTGTCACACCGGGTAATTTTTTCCTATTTTGCCACTGCAGAGGAGGTTGATCTCTCCAGCTTCCATCAATATGCTACGGGACACGGCTGTACGCTGGCTTTCCCTGTGACAGGGGAGGGGGGACAGATGGAGGCCTATATCCCAGAGGACGATTGCCACTGGCAGTATGACCGTTACGGCATTCAAATTCCGGATATTCACTTTGCACGGAGAGCTTCTCCTGAAGAAATTAGTCTCGTGCTGACACCTCTGGTGGCATTTGATGAGGCTGCAAGACGTCTGGGACATGGTGGGGGCTATTATGACCGCTACTTTGCTCGCTATCCGCGCTCGTATCGCCTTGGCATTGCTTTTGAGGCGCAGAAGCTGCCTGAAATATCATGTGGCGCACTGGATGTGCCGCTGCATGGGGTTTTGACAGAGAAAAACTTTTATCTATGTAAATAATTTTCCTGCTGACGTGCTTCGACAGACTTTTCATATTCTATATGGTATCTTATGGATACAGCTTATCCAATGCGAGCATACTTCCGATGCGATACCCTTATTGGGTCTCGTTTCGAGAAATCCCTTGCCTGTTACAGGTTTTTCTGTAACAGGTTCTTTTTTTCAGAAAAAAGCTGCCTCAGAAATCTGAGGCAGCTAAAACCTTGCGTCTTAAAGCTCGTCCTTATTGCGCAGAACCGTGCCAAGGGAAACGCTGAGATTACCGTTGCGAACCCGGATGGCATCAATAAATTCTTTCTCCTTTGCTGGATCCTTCATGTCCACGATGTAGCTCAGGTCAAACATGGTACCCATGTTGGTGGTCTTTACGCGGTCAAGTCGGAAGGAATTGGTGTAGGTTTTGAAGAGATCATCAAAGATTTCGTTGTAGGCCATATTCTCAGGGATGGTGATGCGAAGCTGCTTTTCTTTGGGAATGGCAGAACCAAAGTGAAGACGCTCCAGCAGGAAAATAATCAGGCATACAAACACCGTGACAACCAGAGCCAGCGTGATGAAACCGAGACCCACTGCCAAACCGACAACCATGGCGAAGAAGATAAAGCCGATATCCCAAGCACTGCCGGGAACGCTGCGGAAGCGAACCAGACCGAAGGTGCCGAGAACCACAACGGATGCGCCCAGATTGCCATTGAGCATCATAATGATGCTGGCTTCCAAAATCGGGAGAATGGCCAGAATGACAGCAAAGCTGGTTGTATGGGTATGGGAGGACTTATATACAAAGGCAATAATCAGGCCGAGAACCAAAGAGATTCCCATAATAATTGCAACTTCTGATAGAGAGAAGGTGCTCGTGTGCAGAATGCTGGTAAAATCAAACATAGTTTATTTCTCCTTTTCTTTCCCAATTTTCAAGTCGGTGCGTTATGTATTTCTGAGCGTTAAAGACACCATGCTCCTTTTTGTAGATGTTTCCGTATTTGGAAAAGGGCGTGAGATAGACAGATAGCTCCGACATGAGTTGGGTAAACCAAAGGGGAGAGGCATCCATGATCTTCGTTTCCATTAAATAATAGCCTTGAGGCAGCAGTTGTGTGCCGTCGGAACCGTGCTCCATGCGAAGGTCAGTTCGGCGAGAGCGGATGTTGGTATCAAAGGTAATGCGAAATTCCGGGTTGGTGGTCTGGAACATGGCAATGCGGTCATAGCACAGCAGAAGTGCTGGGCGAATCGTCTGATAGCGTCCGATAAAGAAATCCATTTCCTTGAAGGTAAGTGCTTCACCGTAGGAAAGCTCCTTGTTCGGGTAGGTACCGTTTTCCAGATATTCATAGGCTTCCCGCAGAGGCATAGTAACTCTGCGCTTATTGACAACGCCATCGTATTTTTTCTTGATTTCCAAAAAGGAGAGGGAATCCAGCGTGGGAACGCCGTAACATCGCAGACGAAGCTTTTCCTTGTAAACGGGATCTTCGATTGAGCGGCGAACCAGTTCGTTGTTATCGGTGTCGTAGTAGATGTTGCAGATAGTGGTCAGGCCGAAACGGTCAACCTCCATATAGGGGACGAGCTTCTCCCGCACGGCCAGATAAATTGACTCCGGCAGGAGATATTTCTTTTCAATTCGGTTGAAAACGGTTTGTACCTTAATCGGAGCGGCTGTTTCAGCCATTGCAAGCACCTCAGTCCTGGAGCACCTTAATATTATTTCCGTCGGTGACAACAATTACTTGACCGTCTCTGGTCTGGAAAATATTGACACCGTACTTTTGCAGGGTTTGGATTGTTACATCATCAGCCGGGTTCTTTTTTGAGCACGTAATTGCAGCATATTCTGGCGTGGTGGCTGCCAGCAGAGCATCAAGGGAAGCATTAAAGCTGCCATGATGTGGAACCTTGAGAAAGTCAATATCGCCGGGTTTGTTATTTTCCATCCATTCGTTGAGTCTGCGGCGGTCGGCATCGGCGGCAAACAGGAAGTGCTTTTCTCCGCAGGTAATGGTGGTCATCAGAGAGAGGGTATTGTCGTAATCGTCAACGGCATCGGAGATGACATTGACATCATAATTAATAGGAGGATCAATATGGACGGTAGCTTCGCCAAAGGTAAAAGTCATCTGCTCAGAAACACGCTGGGGCGTAATCTGTGCGGCGGTCATGGAGGTCATAAAATCGTTATATTCTGCGATCAGACCATCATAATTCGGAATCAAAACCTGACCGACATTAAATTCTTCCACAATCATTCCGGCAGCACCCACATGGTCTTTGTCAAAATGGGTGATAATCATGGTATCCAGTGTAGTGATATTTTCGTTGTGGAGGAACTGAACGATTTCTTCGGCATCTTTGATCTTACCGACGTCAATCATCATGGTCTGGTCACCGGAGCGAACAAAAATGGCATCTGCTTTACCGACTTTTAAGATCTTAACGGTGAGCTTTTCATCTTCTATGGCACTATTCTTCATGCCGAAATAGCTGAAACCAAGCACAATGCCGACAATAAGAACCAATGCGATCACTGCGAAAATTAATTTCTTATTTTTCATTTTTCCCTCCTGTTATGTTATTTTTATTCATGAAATAAGCATTCTAAAACGAACCTGCGCGTATCTTAGCACATCATATCAATAAAGTCAATTAATTTTCTATAAAATTTTTCATCTTTGCAAGGAAAAATCAAAAAAATAAAGCGTGTTTTGTAAAATTTGAACAAATAATTATTCAATAAATTGTTAATATTTAACATTAACCAAACTCCGGAAAAACAAGGTAAAATTTATTCGCTCCATGTATAAGCAGACGGCAGACCGAAAAGGTCTGCCGCCCTGCGATCGGAACTGTAAGCCGGGTTCTGTCGTGACAGCCATCTATCTAGGCACTGCGTTACCGCAGTACTCCAGCCACCTCCTCGGAAACAGCCGGGCCGGCCTATTGTTTCCTCCACGGTGTTGCTCCGAATAGAGTTTACAGCGCCACAATGTTCCCATGTGGCGGGTGAGCTCTTACCTCGCCTTTCCACCCTTACCGCATTTTTTGCGGCGGTATATCTCTGTTGCACTTTTCCTAGGGTCGCCCCCGGCGGGTGTTACCCGTTATCCTTGCCCTGTGGAGCCCGGACTTTCCTCACACACAGCCTTTCGGCGCGGTGTGCGCGGCTGAACGAACCGGTCGCTGCTCATATTGTAGCCCAGAAAGTATTAATTGTCAAACCTTGAGTTTTGACGAATAAACGATGTTTATGTCCATTGACGATCAAGCAATTTCTGCTCAAAAACTTAGATTAGTTAGACAAGCAAAGCTAAATCACAACTTTTCCCCGACTTTGCCACTTGTAAAAATGAAATCTCACGAAATAGTTCCGATTGTCCAAAAAAATTGAAAAAAATTTTGTTTTTTCAAGAAAAAACACTTGCATTTTTAATC
>JAZRZL010000013.1:0-7509 GCA_045601345.1 Faecousia sp.
ACGATAGCAGGTGTAGGTATCGCCTTCCTTGACGATTCTGAACCAGTAGGTTGCACCGTCAGAAGCAAGGCCGGGTTCGCTATTCATGGTTTCGTGGGTAATGGCACCATCCTTACGGATGAAGTCCTGGATTGCGCCGTCGCCGCCGCGGATACCGGCAGCATTCTGGTAGTCTTCCATTGCATAGAAGCCGAAGAACTGGTAGTAACCATTGCTTGCGCTCTGGTTGAAGACGAACTGCAGGGTTGCCTGCCAATCGCCTTCCACGGGGATGATAACGAGATCCTTAGGCGTGGTGGCTGCATTGCCGGAGAGCTGCTCATTGGCATCTTCAAAGGCATCCTTGGTGGTGACCATGTACAGGCCTTCGCCATCGCGGATGGAGGTAGCATCCTTGTTCACGATCTCAAACTGATTTGCAGCTGCGGGATCGGTGAAGTCGATATCATCGGGTACGGTTGCACCGATTCTCGGGATACGCTTGGTCTTGGTTGCATCGCAGCGCTTGCAGACGATAGTCAGAACACCAGTCGTGGTCTCGGTGGGTTCTACCGTGACAGTGCCTTCATCCCAGTCATGGCCGAGCGCATCAACTTTATCAGTTACATAGGAGTAGCCGCATTTGTTGCAAGTATAGGTGGTATAGCCATCAGCAAGGCAGGTCGCTGTGGTAATAACCTGATCGTATGCATGATCGCAGGAGGACGCTGCCAGCGATACGGTATAGCTGGCCAGCTTGGTAATTGGATGGTTTTCCTTGGTACCATCAGCGGGATAGCCATAGCGGTCAATTTTGATCTCTCTATCACGTACATCAATCACACAGCCAGAGGTTACATCCCAGAAAAAGACAGTATCTTCTGTGGCATAGGCTGCATCAATGGTATTTCTGCGAACCAGCTCATAGGCAGTTGCGCCGGGTGCATTTTCTCTTGGGTTGTAGTCGGGACCCTTCAGGGCAGAGCTATGCGCCTGTCCGGCAGAGGAGGTGCCAGAGGAATAGGCATAGTCCTTATTGGTGATAAAACCGGCGTTCAGGTAGGTGAAGTTCAGTGTAACGCTGTCACCAATGATGCCGTTTTCCGGGTCAATGGTGCCGCCGCGAGGGATAAAGGTATTCTCATATTCCTCGGTATGAGAATGTCCAAAGAAAAAGACAATATCTATGCTGTCACCAAATTCATTGAGCAGACTGATGTAGCCAGGTGCTGTGCCTCCAGCATGATCTGTTCTTCGTGTCTCATCCAGCGGACAATGGGAGGAAATGAACAGAGGCTTCCCCGCATAGTTCGGATTGGCATTGTAGCCTTCCAGAAAGGTGTGCAGCTTTTCCAGATTGGAGGACACTTCCCCCAGATTGATGCCATAGAGCACATAGTAGTCATTATAAGCGGCTACGCCGGTGGCACTTATACCTGCGGCGTTCATATTGTCATGGTTACCCTGATAATAGAAAGCACGTGTAGCGGGGCTAATTTCCTTGATAATCGCATCCACCTCAGCGCGCTGCACCTCGGTCTGGTTTGCATTGCCGCCGATATGATAGCAATAATCGCCCGCAAACAGTGCACAGTCTGGGGTCAAATCCAGTTCATTGACCACATAGCCAAATACATCGCGGACACCGTCATTGTATTCATGCACATCAGAGCAGACAAAGAGAATATTGGAATCCGTATCCCCTGTCACAGGATTGTCCGATTCATCAGGATTATCGGGTTTTGCCGCAAGCTCCTTAACCTCTGCTTCGGAAAGCGCTTCCTGATAGATTTTCAATTCGTCAATGGAAGCGTTGAGATAGGGGTCAACGCTAAACTGGGAGCGGCCAAGCCAGCAATTGGAAAGACTGCCCAACTGGGCAGGATTTTCAGTGAATTGATCACTCGAAACTTGTTTACCGTTGATAAAAAGCTTCGCTGCACCGTGATCGCAGGTAACAGCCATGTGTGTCCACTGACCGATAGGAAGTAATGATACATTGCCGGTCGCACCCTTTTTAGAGCCATTGTCTTTCAGCGTCCAGCGGGGACCATTGTCAGTAGGATAATTTGCAGCAAGATAGCAATAATGGCTGTCGTTGTTGCCAAAATCAAGAATATGGGTGGCGCTGTCATTGGTGACCATCTTCACCCATACGGAAATAGTGTAGTTATCGCCCATCAGAGCATTGGAACCGTTGGGCAGTTGGGCATAAGAATTCACGCCATCAAGAGACAAGGCATTGCCGATCAAGCCATCTGCAAGCTTTGCGCCACCCATCAATTGGGCATCAAAGCTTCCTGTGCTGTCCTTTACAATGCCATTTACCGCTTCATCAAAGCTGAGATAAAGTGCAGGTGTCTTTTCTTCCGCAGCAAATACGGCAGGAAGCGTGAGTAGACTCAGAAGAAGCGCTACACACAGCAGGATAGATGTCTGTTTTTTCATATGGTTTTCCTCTCTTTTTACAAGCAATAATACAGTGCTTTTTAACCACTGTTGCATTCATATTATACCATGTTATACCATGAAGCGAAAGCGAATGGTATAATTGTGCATCGTTTTCGATTGCCCCGTAAGGGGCGAGAAAATGGCACATTTTTTGTATAATAATTGCGTCAGTAATTATTATACCATTTTTATCCAGTTTTTTGCAAGTGATTTTTGTACAACAATGGGAATGTGTAAAAACACGAAAAGCGCCCTGACCGCTTGAAAATGGTCAGGGCGCGGCTGGATTTGTCAGCTAGAGTCTTTTCGTATGGTTATTGTTTATCAGTCTTCCAGATAGCGCATGATAATGGTTGCAATCTGGGCGCGGGTGGCGTTGGCTTTTGGTGCGAGGATGGTGTTGGTAGTGGTCTTTATGCCGGTGATGAGACCCTTCTGTGTTGCCCAAACCAGAGCATCTTTTGCGTAATTGCCGGCCTGATTTGCGTCCGGGAAATTCAGTGTGCCGGTAACATCGGGGCTTCCGGCGTAACGATAGAGAATGGTGGCAATTTGTTCGCGGGAGATATTTGCCTCTGGCCTGAAGGTGTTGTCCTCGTAGCCATTGACAATGCCGTTTCCAGCTGCCCACTTGACTGCGTCGGTATAGTATCTGCCAGCTTCTACATCTGTGAAGGTGACTTCTGAAGTAGATGCGGCCTTATTACCGGCAATGCGGTAGAGAATAGTGACCAGCTGGCCACGGGTGACCGTGCCGTTCGGCTTGAAGAGCGTATTGGAAATGCCATTCATCAATTCGTTTTCAACGCAGTAATCAATACCTATGTGTGCCCAGCTACCGGGCTTGGGGCTATCTGTGTAGTCCTTAGCCGGACAGCTTGCTCCGCCATCGCATACGTAGTCGGGATCCTTTGCGCCGCAGAGGGTACACTTGCCATTGACATAATCATGGTCGAGTGTGGGAATTACGGTAACTTCCTTATAGTCACAGCGAGAACAGGTCTTAGTGACAGAACCAGCAGTGGTGCAGGTTGCGGCAAGTGTGGTTTCCTTTAGATCGTGACCAAGAGCGGCCACTTCGTCAGCAATGTAGTTGTCTCCACAGGTACAGGTGTAAGTGGTATAGCCCTTTTCCGTACAGGTGGGTGCGGTGATGACCTTGGTATACTGGTGTGTATGGGGTTCAGAACCAACCGGGCGGCCAAAGACCTGAACCTCAAGAATACGTGCCCAACCATCGAAGGTATCCTCTTGATCAATATCAATCTTAATGTACTGTGCCGTTACAGGTACAGACTTTTCAAAGCGCTGCCATGCCAGATTGTTGCCGCTGTCGCCTTCAGCAAACACCGTCCATTTGCTTCCATCCTCGGAGTAGGAAACGGTAATGCCCTTGAGACCGAGGTTCGTGGTTTCGCCCATCTCAGTGATGCCGCTTTCTACAGAATCGGGTACCTGACTGATGACATCGACAATGGAGATGTTCCGCAGCTCCGAGAGGGTGATGGTCAGGGTTGCGGGCAGATTCTCAGATGCCCAGCGAATGCGGGTGGACTTGATGCGGGTGCCGTCAATGACATTGTTGGCGTTGCCTTCCACACCGGAGGAGGCAGTTACGCTGCCGCCATTGGTGCGCAGTGCATAGTTGACCAGCTCATCCACATAAACCTCGCCGCAGCGGGTACATTTGCCATCCACAAAGTCATGACCCAGTGCGGGAACCTCGTTATCGGTGTAGCTCTTACCGCAGACGGTGCAGGTGTAGGTGGTGTAGCCCTTCTTTACACAGGTGGGAGGCGTGACAACAGATTCATAAGTATGCTCATGGCTCGGTGCGCCACCGGCATCCTCGAATTTAATGGACTTGACATAGAACTGATAGCCTTCGGTCATGCCGGTATAGGCATCAATTGCAATCTTGTCAGCCTCAATGCCGGTATCCTCATAGGAGAACATTTCGGTGAATTCATCACCATCGGAGGAGCGCAGACAGGTGTAGGTGGTGCCTTCCTTGACCAGCTTGTACCAGTAGGTGCCATTGGAGGCAAGACCCGGCGTAGAATTGAGGTCAGAGGAGTCAGCAGTCACGGTTCCGCCAACGCGCAGGAAGTTCTGCATAGCGCCATCGCCGCCACGGATACCGGCAGCATTTTCATAGTCCTGCATGGCGTAGAAGCCGAAGAACTGATAATAGCCGTTGGAGGCATTGCCCTGACTGAAATCAAATTCCATGGTAGCTGCCCAATCACCTTCGACAGGGATGAGAACCAGATCCTTCGGTGTGGTAGCTGCACTGCCGGAGAGCTGGTCGTTGGCAGGCTCAAAGCCATCCTTGGTGGTGATCAGGTACAGACCCTGACCCTCACGGATTTCGGTCACATTCTGATTGATCACTTCGAAGCGGTCAGCAGAGGAAGCGTCGGTAAAGTCGATATCATCGGGCACAGTAGCGCCGATTCTGGGAATGCGGATATCCTTTTCAGCACCGCAGCGCTGGCAGACGCAGTGCTTGGAGCCAGCCATGGTTTCGGTAGCTTCTCTGGTGAGAACGCCTTCGTTCCAGTCATGGCCGAGTGCCTTCAGTGTGGTGGTAATGGTAACCCCGCAGATGGTACACTTGCCGGTCTCAGAACCGGGCTGGGTGCAAGTGGGTTCAACGCGGATGCTTTCATAAACATGGTCATGATCCACATAGGCCTCAAATACCATTTCCTGCTGTTCGGGGATAGCATCGCCCTTGCGGAAGCTCTGGGGAGCACCCAGATAGGAGGACTTATAAGAGGAACCCTTGGAAATCACGATCTTTTGCAGCAGCAGGTTCTGATCCATCGCATAAATGCGGACGGTGTTCAGACCTTCGTTCAGGTTGAAATTGCCATAGGACATGGTATGACCGCAGTTGAGGATGTTGTCATACCAGCCGTTGCCGCCGGCAACATAGTTATTTGTCAGTGCATTTTTCGTCTGAATTGCACCGCCGTTGACCTGAAGTGCGAAGTTCAATTCCTTGCCTTCAAAGAAGGAAATGTCGTTGCTCTGGCCGAAGAAGATATTCAGAGAGTAGTTGCCGCTCTGTCCTGCGGGGACATAGACGGTGTAATCCAGCCACGGGCCTTCGCCTGCGAGGCAGTCATCGGTATAGACGGGGAAGGGCTTAACGCTGCCTTCGGTCTTGCCGTAGCCGGGGATGGAGACCCAGCCGACTTCTTTGTTGTCGCTGCCCTTGGAATGGCCGGTACCCATTGCGGTATAGTGGTCAGCGATGAAGGAGAATTCGTCGTTGGACATGAATGCAGTGCCATTGGGAACATCATCGGGAATGATCACATTCTTGGCGTTGACTTGGATGGTTACACTCTGACCGCCGGTGGTAGTGATCTTGAAGCTGCCGGAGGTATCAGCAGAAATCTTGCTCCAATCGACACGGACACCGATCACAGCAGCGGTGGTGAAATGACCCTTCGTATCACCGTCGAGGATCACCCATTCGGGGACATCGGTTATTTCGTAATCCACAGGGGCAGAACCGGCGTTACTCAAACTGACATAGTAAGCCTGTTTTACGGTGCTGTCGAAATCGGGAAGAGTCTGGGTGCCGGAGGTAGCATAGGTGCTGCTGCCGGTCACATTGACCAGCATGGATGCACCCTGTGCAAGCGTGATTCTGGTGGGGCTGAAGGTCTGAGAGGAATCGTTGTTCCAGCTGGAGTAGTTCAGATGGGCACGAGCCGTGATGCCGCAGACCTGCTCGTTATTGAACGGGGAGGTGATCATCATGCGATACCACTTGGGCTGACCGTTGAGATCAGGACCGAGCTTGTTATACGCAGCGGTATAAGCACGGTCGGCTGCGAGTGCGGCATTGACCTTGTCTGCATAGATGTTGGCCAGAGCACTCTTGGCGTTGGCATACTGCTGGTTGAGACCCTGATAAATCAGCATCTTATTGGTATTGGCCGATTGAATGGCGCAGTAGTAAACCAGCTCATAGTAGGCATCATACAAATCAGTGTTTGTGAATTTGTAAAGATATTTGTTGGCAATATCCTCAATGTTCTGCGCATAGGCGAGGGTTCTCTGGGCTTCGTTATAGTTGGTGAGGTTGTAGGTGTTGTTCTTCTGCTGTTCGGGCTTGCGGTTGCCGTTGAGCTGGGTATAGTCATGGAGCACCTCGGCAAGAGCTGCATAGTCCTCGTCGGTGAGATCGGCGGCGGCAAACTGCTGTCTTGCCCAAATCTCATAATATTCCTCGGCGGTGATGGTATCTTCTGTATCGTTGGCCGCATTGGAGCCATAGGTTTCAAAGTCGTAGGCCAGATCCATGAAGTAGCTCAGAGGCAGTTCCATGGGCTTGAGGTCACCAACGTTTACGATCCAGGCATCGTCCACGCCATATTCATATGCGGTGGTCAGGTTGTCCCATGTTCTCTGGAGAGGCATGGTGTTGGTCCACATGGAGGTATGGGGAGAACCAACATAGTCAAAGTGATAATACAGACCGTAATTGAAGCGATCCTTTTCTCCGTATTCACCCAGTGTGCGGAGGTAGCCGTTGTTGTCCTCACAGAACATGACGATACGGTTGGTGTCTGCACCCAAAAGATCGGTGATTTCGGAATCGAAATACAGAGCGGCGCTCTTATCAGCGTTGGAAGGATTGTTGCGGTCACCGGCATACCAGCAGTTTTCGACTTCTTTATAGAGGGCGATCAACTGGGGAGTATCCTCCAGACCATACTGGTGGAGGATGCGATCCTGCTCGCGGATAACGTCCTTGAGAAGCTCAGCATTCTGTTTGGTGCTCAGGGTACGGCCATTGGCATCGGTCAGGGCGGTATCGTTCTCGCCGCGCATACCGATGGTGAGGAGGTTCGACAGGCTGCCGTTGCGCTTGATACCGTCGGACCAGAAGTTGGAGATATTGGTGGGATTGGTCAGATAGTTCCACGCCTGACGGGACTTATTATCCGTCGCGCCGGTGGCGGTGGGCTGGGTGTAGGTGTCGGTGCTGTCGTTGTAGCCCTGCAGATCGCCCCATTCCACGCCCGCACGGGCCATGGGCTCGTGGTGGGATGCGCC
>JAZRZL010000014.1:0-18150 GCA_045601345.1 Faecousia sp.
TGTCGATTTCGCCGGTATCGCCGTTTCTGACATAGGCGGTCTTGGCATTTTCCGTCTTCTGGCTGTCTTCTGCCTGAGAATCGAATACGGTGATGGAAGCGTGTTCAGCCGCAAAGGTGGCAACATAAGCTGCCGCACCGCACATGGAGCACTTACCGTTTACGAAGTTATGGGCAATGATATCGGTTTCCTCAGCCACATAGCTGCTGCCGCACTTGGTGCAGGTGTAGGTGGTATAGCCCTCGTCGGTACAGGTGGGCTTGGTAACTACGGCCTTGTAATCATGCACGCAGTCTTCCTTGACAACATAAACGGTAACGGTGATGTTGCCGGTGACCTTGGTAATACGGTAGCCATTTTCGATGCCGGTATCTGCCGGAGCCTTGAGATTCTTGAAGTTTGCAGGTTCCACGCTGATGCTCTCCAGAGCGTAGCCCTCTTCGGGAACTACCGTGAAGTTGAGCTGACCTTCACCGGAAATGTCGATTTCGCCGGTATCGCCGTTTCTGACATAGGCGGTCTTGGCATTTTCCGTCTTCTGGCTGTCTTCTGCCTGAGAATCGAATACGGTGATGGAAGCGTGTTCTGCAACGAAGGTAGCAACATAGGCTGCCGTACCGCACATGGAGCACTTACCGTTTACGAAGTTATGGGCAATGATATCGGTTTCCTCAGCCACATAGCTGCTGCCGCACTTGGAGCAGGTGTAGGTGGTGTAGCCCTTGGCGGTACAGGTGGGGGCGGTGACAACGGCTTTGTAGTCATGCTGACATGCGGTCGAGACAAGCTGTACCGTAACCGTGATATTGCCGGTGACCTTGGTAATGCGGTAGCCGTTTTCGATGCCGGTATCTTCGGGTCCCTTGAGGTTCTTGTAGTTCTTAGGATCAATGATGATGCTCTCTACAGCATAGCCTGCGGCGGGCACAACTGCGAAGTTCAGCTGGCCATCACCGGAGACATCAACCTCGCCGGTATCGCCGTTTCTGATGAGGGCGGTCTTAGCGTTTTCGGTCTTCTTGCTGTCGGCGGCCTGGGAATCAAATACGGTGATGGAGGCGTGCTCTGCAACGAAGGTGGCGACATAGGCTTCCATGCCGCAAACGGAGCACTTGCCGTTTACGAAGTTATGCGGTGCCAGCGGGGTCTCGTCTGCCTCATAGCTGTTGCCGCACTTGGAGCAGGTGTAGGTGGTATAGCCTGTAGTCGTGCAGGTTGGAGGCGTGACCACAGCAACATAGTTATGCTCGCAGGTGGCGGGGCCGGTGCTGGCGATCTTCACGGTAACGGTCACATCGCCGGTGATCTTGGTCAGGCGGTAGTTGCCTTCGACACCGGTATCCACGGGGGTCTTGAGATTCTTATAATTCTTGGGTTCAGCGGTGATTTCATCCATCTTATAGCCGGTTTCGACTACGATGGAGAAGTTCACCTGACCGTCACCGGAAATATCAATCGCGCCGGTGTCGGAATTTCTGGCATAAGCCTTCTTTGCATTGTTCACAACAGGAGCACCATCGGCCTGAGACTCAATGACCGTGATGGAAGCATGGTCATCACAGACGAAGGTGACGGTGTAGGCCTTCTCGCCGCAGAGCGTGCACACGCCATTTTCGAAGCTGTGATCACCGAAGCCCTCGGTCTCATCGGCAAGGAAGTTGTCGCCGCACTTGGAGCAGGTGTAGGTGGTGTAGCCCTTGGCAATGCAGGTGGGGGCGGTAACTACGGCAACATAATCATGCTGGCAGGGGGCAGGTGCAGTACCTTCAAAGGTGAGGGTGTCGAGCATGAAGACGTAGCCTTCGGTCATGCCAGTGTAAGCGTCGATGGCAATATTCTTTGCCTCAATGCCGGTGTCGGCATAGGAGAACATTTCGGTGAATTCCTTGCCATCATTGGAGCGGTAGCAGGTATAGCTGGTACCCTTCTTGGAAATCTTGTACCAGTAGGTGCCGTTGGAGGCCAGACCGGGTTCAGAGTTCTTGGTTTCGGCGGTTACATTGCCGTTTTTGCGGAGGAAGTCCTGCATTGCGCCATCGCCGCCGCGGATACCGGCGCAGTTGTTGTAATCCTCCATAGCGTAGAAGCCAAAGAACTGATAATAGCCATTGGAGGCATTGTTCGTATTGAAGTTGAATTTCAGCGTTGCATCCCAATCGCCTTCTACAGGAACCAGAACCAGATCCTTGGGGGTCGTGGCAGCATCGCCGGAGAGCTGATCGTTGGCAGGCTCGAAGCCGTCCTTGGTGGTAATCATGTACAGACCTTCGCCTGCACGGATTTCGGAGGCATCCTTGTTGACGATCTGGAACTTAGCTGCATCCGCAGAATTCTTGAAGTCTACGCTGTCATATTTGGTGACGATGGGTGCTGCACCGTCAAAGGTGAGGGTATCGAGTAGGAAGGTGTAGCCTTCGGTCATGCCGGTGTAGGCATCAATGGCAATGTTCTTTGCCTCAATGCCGGTATTGGCATAGGAGAACATTTCGGTGAAGTCCTTGCCATCATTGGAGCGATAGCAGGTGTAGGTGGTGCCCTTCTTGGCGATCTTGTACCAGTAGGTGCCGTTGGAGGACAGGCCGGGTTCAGAATTCTTCGTTTCGGCGGTTACACTGCCGTTCTTGCGGAGGAAGTCCTGCATCGCGCCATCGCCGCCGCGGATACCGGCACAGTTATTGTAATCCTCCATAGCATAGAAGCCAAAGAACTGATAGTAGCCATTGGAGGCACCTGCGGTATTGAAGGAGAACTTCAGAACAGCTTCCCAGTCACCCTCTACGGGAACCAGAACCAGATCCTTGGGGGTCGTGGCGGCATTGCCGGAGAGCTGATCGTTGGCAGGCTCGAAGCCGTCCTTGGTGGTGATCATGTACAGACCCTCACCTGCGCGAATCTCGGAGGATGCCTTGTTGATGATCTGGAACTTGGATGCATCGGCGGGATTCTTGAAGTCAACGCTTTCCGGACCGACCTTGATGGCGGGGATCACTTCGGTGCGGGTCGCGCCGCAGCGCTTGCAGGTGTAGAGCTTGATGCCTTCCACGCCGATGTCGGCCTGCTTGGTGATTTTGCCATCATCCCAATTGTGACCGAGTGCTGCAACGATGTTGGACTTGTAGACTTCACCGCACAGGGCGCAGGTGTTGGTGGTGTAGCCCTCCTGCGTGCAGGTGGGAGCCGTGACCACGGAGCTGTACTGATGCGGGCAGTCGGTGGAGGTGGTGATGGTAACAGTGAAGTCGCCGGTGACCTTGGTGATACGGTAGCCGTTTTCAACCAGCGTTTCATCGGGCTTCTTGAGATTCTTGTAGTTCTTGGGTTCTGCGGTAACGGAGTCGATCTTGTAGCCGCTGTTGGGGATCACCTTGAAGTTGACCTGACCTTCGCCGCTGACATCGACAATGCCGGTATCGCTGGCTCTGGCATAAGCGGTCTTGGCGTTTTCAACGAAGGGGCTGTCTTCTGCCTGAGAGTTGTAGACGATGACAGAGCAATGTGCATCATGCGCAAAGGTGACGGTATAGGGAACCAGACCGCAAACAGAGCACTTGCCGCCTACAAACTTGTGGTCAACGGGCAGGGTCTCATCGGCGGTATAGGTGTCGCCGCACTTGGAGCAGGTATAGGTGGTGTAGCCGCCGGCCTGACAGGTGGGTGCGGTAACCTTTTTGGTATAAGTATGGCTGCAAACGGTATTGCCTGCCACACGGATGGTGACCGGCTGAGAGGAAGCGCGGATGCTGCCTTCGGAAACATTGACCGTGACATCCACATCGGTGGCATACTGCGGCTTGGTAATCTTGCCATCGGTGGAAATGACGGAGGTATTGCTGGAAGTGAGGCTTACAGTATAGCCATGGGGAATCTTGTCGAGAACCAGATTGCCGTTGGTCTCCTTGGGCAGATCGGCTGCCACATAGTCGGCAACATTCTGTGCTGCCCAGGTCAGTGCAGCTTCGTTGGTGATCTTCTCCATGTCACCGCGCTGGCGGACAACAAAGTACTCAAAGTTTACATCAATAGGCGTTGCGTTGCTGCCCTCGGTGGCAAACAGAGCAATTTTCGGATCGGTATATCTGACATTGTTGATGCCGTTAAATTGGGTATAGTTTGTACCGTCCTGAGAATAGGAGAGGTTGATGGTCGTACCGACGCGCTCAATAGCGAAATAGGCGGTCACGGTACCATCGGAGGCTGCCGTCAGCTTTCTGGTGGTCGTGCCACCGCCCCAGCCGCCGCCCCAGCCACCGCCACCACCACCGCTGGTGGAGATGCTGGAATAGTTGCCGTTGGTCTCCTGACCGGCTTCTACCGTCAGGTCGGTGTTCTGACAGCCAATGGCGATGTAGTTATTTTCATCCTGCCACAGCATGACCTTTGCCTGCTGGGTAGCGGCATTGGGTGCTGCGGGGAAATGTACCTTGGTGACAACCTTGAAGTCGCCTTCCTTGATGCCGGTCGTGAAGCAGTTCTTCCAGCCGGTGGTATTGCCCTTGACATCGACCGTCTGGGTGGGAAGGACAAGACCCTCGCCCTTGACGAAGCGGTAAGCGGAGGTATCCTCGTTGAGAACAATCCAGTCGCTGCTGCCGCTGCCGTTGGCAAAATAGGTGCTGTAGGGGCCGACTCTCTTGCGGGTGGTGACCTTGAAGGTCACAGGGCCGCTGATCTTGGTGATGCGGTAGTAGCCTTCGCTGCCGGTCTCTTCCGGAAGCTTCAGGTTCTTATAGTTTGCAGGGAAAGCGGTCACGCTGGCAATCTCATAGCCATCCTCAACGGCAACCACAAAGCTGGCCTGACCTTCGCCGGAGGCATCAATCTCTCCCGTTGCGCTGCTGCGCGGATATACAGAAGCGGGATTCAGAACACCGCCGGTGGTCAGATCCTGTGTGGGATAGGCCGTGACGGTGCAATGCTCGTCACGCTCTACTGTGACCTGGAACAGCTCCTTGCCGCACTTGGTGCAGACACCGTCCACAAATTCATGCTCGCAGATGGTCTCGGCGGTCTCAATGGTGACATCAATGGGGCCGGTGACCTTGGTGATGCGGTAGACGTTTTCCTCACCAGTATCTGCCGGGCCTTTGAGATTTTTGTAGTTGGAGGTGGGCAGGACAGTGACACCGACCAACTGATAGTTGTCGGTCAGATTGACGCGGAAATTGATTTGGCCTTCACCGTCAAAGGAGATTTCGCCGGTTTCGGAATCGCGGGCAAAGGCTTCCTTGGCATTGGGTGTGCCCTCGCCGGTGGTATCCTGCGTATCATACACCGTGACAGAGCTGTGACTGCCGCACTTGAAGATGGCGCGGTTGCCTTCGTCCTCAATCTCGCGGGTATAATTATCACTGAAGAACAGGGAGCGGGCAGCGGTGAAGGTCTTGAGGTTGGAAACATAGTCCGTCCAGGTATTGGTGGTCACGTATTTCTGCTCGTACTTCGTGCCGGACTGCTTGGTCTGGGCATTCATGTTGCTGTTGTTGTAGGTTTCCTTGTTATGGGGATCCTTGATGAAGTTCATTTCCGCAGAGTCTGCAATGAGCTTCACATTTTCTTCAATGCTCTGCACCACATTGTCAAAAACATCGTGGTAGCGGTTATAGACCTTATAGACCTCTTCCATGAAGTCCTCATGCTGACCAAGGGACTTCCAAAGGGAGGTGCCGTTGACTTCTTTCACATAGAAGCCGTAGCCGTCGGTCTCTCTGGCGTTGTTGCCCAGAGCGGGGTTATTCTGGGTACGTCCCAGAGCGTTATCGCAGTCCCACAGGGGGCCGCCGATCAGCTTGTCCGAATCGGAGGTACCGTCTCTGCGGAAGAGCTTACTGCCTGAGGCAACGTCATAATCCTTGACGTAATCCTGCATCAGATACATGGCTGCCCAGGTACGTAGGTCAACATAGTCGGCGTAGTACTTGCCCTTGGAGTTATAGCCGGTGGAGGAATTGATAGCTTCCCAGGCTTCCTTTGTCCAGCCTTCGATCTGGCTGGCAGCAGCCTTGATGGTCTCAACGGACTCTACGCCACCGGGGAACAGGTCGGAGCCGATTTTTTTGATGGTGATGCGGTCATTGAGGTTGGGAAGCGTGAAGGTGGGGTCACCGCCCTGCTCAACGGAAGGCTCCGTTTTGTTGTCATGCTCCAGCAGATAGCCGCCGGAGGTGATATAGGCATCGTACTTGGGGGTAACGAGGTAGCAGCCCTGATATTCACCGTTCATCCAGATATCTGCATAGGCACTGTCGAGACCGATACCCATTTCATAGGCCATATCATAGGCGATCTTGTTGCGGAGCAGAGAGTGGTCAGCGATATTGTTCAGCAAGCTCCACTTTTTGCTCGCGCCGGATTCCATGCCCAAAATGCTGACCTTCTGATCCAGCGTAAGGTTGTAGCCGCGCTTCAGTTTCGCCTCGAACCAGGTATAGTTGCCGCGACCCTTCATCTGGGGCAGACCATAGCGCTCGCCGTCGATGACGATCTCACCGGTGCAGGTGGTATTGTGCTCACGGTCGTTGTTCATGGCAGAAATGGTGCCCTGACTTTCGTCAATTTCAATGAAGATGGGCTTGACAGAGGGAGAGCCTTGATAGGTGGTGACCGTAAAAGTTGCTGTGCTGCTGCCCTTGGTAAAGGTATAGGTCTTGGACTGACCGGGTGCGGGGATGGGCATAGCGCCGCTATTGTAGTTTGCCGAGCCGTCGTTGCCCTGCAAACCGTCTGCCCAGGAGAAGAAGCACTTTGCGGGATCTGCATCGCCGGGAAGGAAGAGCTGGTAGCTTGCGCTGGTTGTTCCACCGCCGCCACCGGGATTCCAGCCACCACCGGGATTCCAGCCACCACCGCCAGAGGAGGAGCTGGTGCTGTAAAGGTTGATTTGCGATGGAATATTGTTGGCGTCGGAAGGTGCAATCCACATTGTGGTCGGTAGATCACCGGCTGCTGCACTGACCGGCAAACTGACGGCAGGCAGGAGCGAAATGACCATGCAGATCACAAGCACCATGCTGAACAGGCGTTTCTTCATAGGTATTACCTCCAATTTTAGTGAACCTACTGTGAATTTTGAGGTTACAGCAATTTCACTATATTTCAGCATATATTATAGATGAATTGGCAGGGAATGACAAGTAGAAAAATAGGAATTATTTCTAAATAATGCCATATGGAGAAATATTTTTTGTAGCATTACCATATATCATGTGGCCGATTCCAATGTAAAATAAGATTCCTCACGAATTGTTAGCGAATCAAGATGAAGCGGTATATAGAAGATGTGGATCGTCATATGTTTTTCTCTCCTGCATACCATGACAAGCGGGAGGGGATGTCCATGTCATTGTTGATTATTTATCCCGCAGATGCGGGAGCGGAAACGCTTGCTAAGCGCATGGGAGGTCGTGCCGTTTGTCTGGATACAGCTACAGACATGCTGATTCAAAAGGCGGATATGTTGCTGCTTGTGAGTACTGATTATTATCAGCAGGGCTGCTGGGATATCAAGCGATGGCTCAGCGCCAACCGTGATGCTCTGTGGGGAAAGCTTTGTTCTCTGTGCGTGTGCGCAGAGAACGGAGAACTGGCACTTCGCGCCATCATCAGTCAATTGCTTTCGATGTCCTGCTCTATTGCTCCGTGCGCCACCCTTTGCACGGATGGGATTCTTCGTCCCGGAGGCGATGGGAAGGCCTTGGGAGATGGATGGACGCCAATGGCATATTGCAGAAAAATGGAACATATTGCGGCGCATTTCAGACAATTTCACGAAAATACTTTGGACTTTCAAGTTTCCCTTGTAGGATGAAAAAAAACATGGTATAATAATTGCTGACGCAATTATTATACAAAAATATGCGCCATTTTCTCGCCCCTTGCGGGGCAATCGAAAATGATCACGGTAATTGAATGAGTTAAGAAAATATGAACATTGAGCAACGTTATGTCAACTGCGCACAACAGGGCAGTGGGTGGTTCTCCATGGCAGTAAATTAACAAGCCCTTGCCTTCCCCTCTGGGGAAGGTGCCGCCCGCAGGCGGCGGATGAGGTTGGCCTCCTAAGACGGAGCGCTTTCTATGTTAGGAAGGTTTTCGGTTTTGGCAGTGCGTCCAATGACCTCATCCGTCTCGCTTCGCTCGACAGCTTCCCCAGAGGGGAAGCCTTGGCTTCTACCGCCATTAGGGACAGTTCGTTTGTTCATAATTTATTTACTCATTCAATTACCGTGCGAAAATGATGCACAATTATACCATTTGCTTCCGCTTCATGGTATAATACCACATATTAAGTTCCCCATCAGGGGAGGAGGGCGATCCTATGAAACGTGCAGTTTCCCTTATGCTGACCCTTGCACTGCTCATCGCGTGTCTGTCTGGATGCAGTGCATTCCAGAAAATTGTGAACCATTCGTCTGATTCCGAGGTGAAGATCAGCCCCACGGAAAAGGTGGAGGATGTCATTGACCGCTGCAATGTCGCCTGCAACAATACCGACATTGAGGGCATTCTGGACTGTATTGATCCACAAATTGCCAAGCCCATCCGTGCAACCCTGAAGGTTGCCAAGTCCATCGGCGGCAAGGACGAGGAGGATATGCTCAATACCGTGGTTGGCCTTCTTGCCAACAGCGATGTGGAGGATTCCTTCGAGGTCTGTGAGTCTTTGGATGTCGAGGTCGATTCTCTGGAGCAAGATGGCGATACTGCCACCGCAGAGCTGAAGTTCAGCTATGAGCTGGACGGCCAAAAATATATCGGTACCACCACTGCCAAGTGTAAATACATAGATGGTCAGTGGTATATCACCAAGCTTACCGCCTGATTATGATTACCATTTATCTGACAATATGCGGCGCACTGGTATTCGGCCTTTGCTTTCTGATTGACCGCCTCATCCAGCGTCTGACCGGAAAAACCGACAATTCACATTCCGTGCGCCAGCCCACGAGAGCTGCAGGTATCGGCATTTTGCTGCTGGTCGGCGGCATTGCGCTGTTGCTCTTTTTAAAGCAAAGGCTTGGTCTGGTCGGCGGTATTATGCTGGTTTTGCTGGGTGTCGTGCTGATCGGCAGCTATTTCTGCTTCCGCGTGGACTACGACAGCGAGGGCTTTACCTGCAAAACCCTGCGGGGTACGACCCGATACACATATCATCAGATTCACGCAGAGCAGGCACTTGCTACGCGAAGCGGCATTAATTTGATGCTGTTCGTTGGGGAAGACACCGTGGAGCTTAGCGAGGCCATGCAGGGCGTGAGGGATTTCCTCTCCTTTGCCTACTATGCCCGCTGCCGCCAGATGGGCATAGACCCTGCCGATGCTCCACCCCCTGCTCCGGAGGATCTTGTCTGGTTCCCGCCCCCTGCGGAGGAAGAAGACAAGCATTAATTCATCAATTCATTCATCTCTGAAATCATATGGAGGACTATACAATGGAAAACAACAAACGCCCCGAAACGATGGAACGCATCACAACCCCCGCGCTGGCGGAGGCCTTTATTCAGGAACAGATCACCGCACTGCAAGCACAGATTGGCGATAAGAAGGTACTGCTGGCGCTGTCCGGCGGTGTGGATTCCTCCGTTGTAGCCGCTCTGCTGGTCAAGGCAGTGGGCAAGCAGCTGGTCTGCGTCCATGTCAACCACGGCCTCCTGCGCAAGGGAGAACCCGAACAGGTCGTTGAGGTATTCCGCAACCAGATGGATGCCAACCTGATTTATGTGGATGCCGTTGACCGCTTTCTGGACAAGCTCGCCGGTGTGGACGATCCCGAAACCAAGCGGAAGATCATCGGCAAGGAATTCATCGAAGTATTTGCCGATGAGGCCAAGAAGCTTGAGGGCGTAGAATTCCTCGCACAGGGCACAATTTATCCCGATATTCTGGAATCTGACGGTGTCAAGGCACATCATAATGTTGGCGGTCTGCCCGAAGACCTCAACTTTGCACTGGTCGAGCCGGTCAAGCTCCTGTATAAGGACGAGGTTCGCGTTGTAGGTAAGGCACTGGGTCTGCCTGACAACATGGTGTTCCGCCAGCCCTTCCCCGGCCCCGGTCTGGGTGTCCGCTGCGTCGGTGCCATCACCCGCGACAGACTTGAGGCTGTCCGCGAATCCGATGCCATCCTCAGAGAAGAGTTCGCAAAGAACGGTCTGGAGGGCAAGGTGTGGCAGTATTTCACCATCGTCCCCGATTTCAAGTCCACCGGCATCAAGGACAATAAGCGCACCTACGCTTGGCCGGTCGTCATCCGTGCGGTCAACTCCGTAGATGCCACCGCCGCCTCTATCGAAGAAATCCCCTATGACCTCCTCCGCCATATCACAAGCCGCATCCTCAACGAAGTCACCGGTGTCAACCGCGTCCTCTACGACCTCAGCCCGAAGCCTGTGGCAACCATCGAGTGGGAATAAATCAAAAAAACGCCGAAAAAGCCCGTAAATAAAGGCTTTTGGCAGCGTTTTGGCAACATCCGAATTATTCTAAATAAAAATTAAGAGCTATCTGATTTTTGAGAATCAAGTAGCTCTTTTTGCGTTTATTTAGTTCGACAAACCGGGATTTGATTATTTCTTTTTCTTAGGTGCTGGAAGCTCATCAATCATTGCATCAAAAAGATTACAAAGAAATTCGCGGTTATCAATATCATCGACCAACAACATCTCTTTTGCACCATCGTAAGGAATCTCAAGTGGTGCGCTTGGCATCATCTGCTTTGCTGTTTCTGAAGTCTTCACAAGAAATCTATCATCATATATTCCGCCAACAATTTTCCCTTGGTAATAGATAATAAATTCTCCCATCATTGCTTTATACGAAATATTGTCCAATGATGACAGCTGGTTTAGAACAAATTTCAAATATTCTTTACTTGAAGCCATGGTATGCACCTCCTCAAATAAGTTTTTAGTCTTTCAGTTTATCCTTGAACGCATCCACAAGAGCATCGGGCAGTTCTTTGGACGGTACTTTGCCCCAGATACTTCTGCGTCATACCGCGCATATTGCGGAAAAAGCGAATTCTCTCACCGATTGCCATGTTACCACGCTCCTGCATAAAGCATTCTTTGCATATAGTATAGCAGAAATGTTTGGGATCGTCAAGATAAATTAAAGGGCAGCTCTAAAAATTCAGCGCAAGTCGAGCTGCGAGGGATTTTTTCGTCAGACGCAACAAAAACCGCAGGGAATACTGGATGTATTCCCGAGAATTTTTGTGAAGTATGATGGAAACAAGACCCACAGATTCGACTGTGATGAATTTTTAGAGGGATCATATCAGGGAGCAATCCTTGCCGCTTTTTTCTATTTGTAACAATTTTATGAAACCACTTGACAAATATGGTTTATTCAAGTAAACTATATTTGAAGTTTATCCGAATAAACCCGTTGAGAAAGGAATTACCATAGATGATTGATTTTGAACTTGGAGCCGTTCAGGAACGTTTTGCTGATATAGTGTGGGAAAATGAGCCGGTCAGCTCTGGCGAACTTGTAAAGATCTGTGAGAAAAAATTGAACTGGAAAAAGCCTACAACATACACCGTTCTTCGCAAGCTCTGCGAAAAAGGACTGCTGAAAAATGAAAACGGAACCGTGTCTTCCATTGTATCTCGTGAAGAATTCTATTCTGCCAAAAGTGAGCAGATCATTGAGGAATCCTTTGAGGGATCACTTCCGGCATTTATTGCGTCCTTTATCTCTCACAAGAATCTGACAGCAAAAGAAGCAGAAGAAATTCAAAAGATGATTGATACCTTCAAGAAGGAGGGATGCGTATGAGCGCTGTTTTTCTGAAGCTGCTGAATCTTAGTATAACGGCAAGCTGGCTGATTTTGGCGGTCATTCTTGTCCGCTTCCTTTTGAAAAAAGCACCGAAGTGGATTTCCTGTGTCCTTTGGGCTTTGGTTGCTGTTCGATTGATCTGTCCGTTTTCGTTGGAAAGCGCACTGAGCCTCGTACCGAGCTCAGAAACTGTAAACACTACGCACTTTTCAGCAAGACCTTATATCCAGTCAGGCGTAGATGTTATTGATAACGCTGCAAACGGCTATTTGGGTAGTCACTATTTTGAGGGAGTAACGGTTGCTCCAAGGGATTCACTGACAAATCCTATCAATGTCATATCTATTATCTGGGTCATTGGCATGGTAGCCATGCTTCTTTATGCGCTCATCAGCTATATCAGGCTAAAAAAGAGTGTCGGAGCATCAGTCCCGGTAAGAGATAATATTCTTGCTTGTGATGAAGTGAAGTCTCCGTTTATTCTCGGAATCATGAAACCTTTGATCTACGTCCCTTCCTCAATGGAGGGCGAGACTTTGGACTATGTGATTACACACGAATCGGCGCATATCCAGCGCCGCGATCACTGGTGGAAGCCTTTCGGATTTCTCCTCTTGGCGGTATATTGGTTCCATCCGCTTTGCTGGCTTGCCTACGTTCTTCTCTGCCGTGATATAGAAATGGCTTGCGATGAAAAGGTCATTCGGGATATGGACAAGGGCAGCGTTGCCGCCTATTCACAGGCGCTATTGGATTGTAGCTTTCCTCGCAGGAGAATCGCTGCCTGTCCACTTTCCTTCGGTGAAGTTGGTGTAAAGGAAAGGATTAAATCTATGCTGAATTATAAAAAGCCGGCATTTCGGATTACCGTTGTCGCTGTGGTGGCTTGCATTGTCGTTGTAGTTTGTTTTTTGACTAATCCTAAAGATACAGCAATAGGAAAACCTGTTTTTGAAACAGAGAATATCGTTCGCGTTACATTTTATGGTTCTTCTCCGAACAGCGCAGAAACCGAAGTGCCGAGCGAGTATCTTGCTGAAATTACACAATGGCTTGGGACTTTTGTGGCTGGTAAAAAAGTCGATGATGTCTTGCCTCCTGATGCCGACAGTCTGTTTGTTAGGATTGAATACGCAGATGGCTCAATCATTGAAAATAGTAAGTCAACAACCATTGTTGACGGAATCACTTATATCATAAATTACGACAAGGAACCTCAATGTTATTTTGCGTTGTTTAACACGTCCGTTGCCAGCGTTGGCGGTGTTGATGGTTCGGGAAGCACCACCGTAAATATTCGGATAGATGTCTGTGAGCTATATCTGGGAGTATTAGAAGATTTATGGAATGTTGATCCCGGCTTGAATGACGGAATATCTCAGATTGGTATTGATCTGTCTGAACTTTCTCACCTGACTGAAGTTGAAAAAGAAGCAGTCATGCATGAATTTGCATCGAAGCATAATCTTCCGTACATCGAAGGAACATGGGAAGAACTCTGTGAACAGGGTTATATTGATAAGGATAACCTCTATTGGGAAAATGGGTTGTTCTTCTCAATCAAGACAAACGAAGATGATTCCGTTTCGGAAATCACAGCGTTTGATGCCCAAAAATGGCGCAGCGGGTTAGGGGCTTATTACTTTGGTCAGTGTACTTCTCAAAAAAATGCCGATGGGAAATGGACATATACTGTAGGCCAGGAAGCAATTTCATAATCATGTGAACTGCATCCCGTCAAGAGGACAATGAAATAATATAAAAATTTTTTAGGACACACGGCACTGCGGTGCCGTGATACCCTCAAATTGCGTACGGCTGCTTCGCATCCTTGCGCAATTTGAGGGTTTTGTTATGCTGCCACCCGTAGGCAACAGCTTTCTCAAAAATTTTTTATTTATTTTCTCAGTCTACTCGACAGGGGACAGATCAAAAAACACCGGGTTTCGTGAAGAAACTCGGTGTTTTTGTGGCAGGGGCACAAGGACTTGAACCCTGAGCCTACGGTTTTGGAGACCGCCGCTCTACCAATTGAGCTATACCCCTATGTGGTGGGCCTTCGGGGACTCGAACCCAGGACCGACCGGTTATGAGCCGGTTGCTCTAACCAACTGAGCTAAAGGCCCGAAGAGGTGCTTTCAGTATGAGCTATTATACAGATAAAAACGCTGCTTGTCAACACTCAGAACAAAAAAATTCCGAAATCTTTTCAACGATTCAGATAGAATGTGATAAGAATGCGCGCCACAATTCCTATGCCGATTAGAATACCAATCCATCTATGAGATTTCTTTTTAACAGGGCGGAAACAAAACGCTGTCCTTGCTGAGATACATTTTCCATTTGCGTAATATATTCACTGATGCCGTTCCGGCAAGAATACATTTCGGAGCAAAGTTTATTTAAATGTTTGTATTCCTCAAAAAACTCATTGTCGGATAACTGCAAATTGCTCACCTTCCCGCATTTTTTAATGATTGCTCAAGACAGAGGGGAAGGCAAGGGCTGTTAACTTAACGCCATTGCGTCCTGTCCTATCGCTCCTATAAGGGATCATAGCGGCATTCAATATATTTTCTTGCCCAATCCTCATCGTAGAATGAGGAAGAATTTTTCATTGGGCAGTCAGCCCAGAGATCATAGGCGAGGATTTCCAAAATGTCTCGAAGCTCTAGAGAATCAAGATAAAATTCCGGAATTTGTTCCGCACCAAGCAGTGCGCCGAGAAGACAACCGGTGATGGAGGCAGTGGAATCGGAATCACCATCGTGATTAGCGGCAGCAATGATGCCAGAACCGAAGTTCTCCCGATGGCGGAGCGCACAAAACAAGCCAATGGCCAGCGCCTCATCTGCCTGCCAGCCCTCACCGAGCATACGGATACCGTCCAAATCGCTCATATTGCTGCCGTAAAGACGCAGAACACGGTGTAGCAAAAGGTTCAGCGGCTGTGCGTATACATCCCCAAATAGGTCGCTCATTGCCTCGCAGGTTTCCCGAATCAATTCCGGTAGATCATCGGCGGTTACAGCATCATAGACAATCCTGCTGAGGATATGCACATAGGCGGCAGTAGGCAGCCAGCCCGTCACATGACCATGGGTAATAGCAGCGGCCTCCGCGCCGAGCAAATCCACCTTTTGCTGTCCAATCACATTAGGGTCAAAGAACAAGCCAATAGGTGCGGAGCGGGTAAGTCCTGCACAGCCCTTGGCCTGATTCGTGGGCTTATCCAGCGTACCGATCTGGCGGGTTTCGAGTGTACTCATGGTGGTGGCATCGGGGGCGCGGCGATGATGCATTTCAGGGACATGATAAATCCAGCAATAGGCACGGTGGCGCTGATCCGCCTGTAGGCGATGCTGGGTTTTGAGCCAGTCAAGATATGCCACGGTCAAATAGCCTGGATAGGGTCCCTGCTCACCGCGCATACACCGGCGGGTTTTTCCAAGCAGCAGAGCATTGGCAGTAAACATGGTCAGCTGGGTATCATCGGAGATGATGGCAATGTCACTGGTCATATCGTAGCCGAGAATGCCTCTGCTCCCATAGCGCTCCTCAATTTGGGTACGACTGAGAAATTCTACACTAAACCCCAGCGCATCTCCTGCCGCACCACCCAGCATGGCACCGCGTATTTTAGATAAGCTTCGCATACCATCGCCTCCTTCCTTTATTATTATAAACCTCAGCGTCAAAAAAGCAACCCCTATCCGCTGTAATGTTATAAAGGACACCTCTAATTATTCTTCGCGGGCGAATCTGCGGGTCTTATTCCCGTGAGATTTAATAAAAATCTTGAAAATACGTCAAGTATTCCCTGCGATTTTTATTGAATCTGATAGAAAAGTCCCTCGCGTCTTACCTCACGCAAAATAAATAGAGCTGCCCTAAGGTTAAGCGGAAGCTTTATCATTATGGGTTGATAATTGTAGTATTTTTTGTGTTTAAGCTTCACGCATTTCCATTAAAAATTAACAACCGAAATACTCTTTTGATTTTCTGAAAAAAACTGTTGACAATTCCGTTTTTTTTGGTATAATATAAAAGCTGTCTGAAATGCTGCTGTAGCTCAGTAGGTAGAGCGCATCCTTGGTAAGGATGAGGTCGGCAGTTCGAATCTGCCCAGCAGCTCCAAACGGGATCGCCAAGCGGTGATCCCGTTCTTATTATATTCAGGATGACGTTACTATGGATGCTTCGCTTTATCCCATGATCTTTAAGCGCAAATCCTTTCACACCTTCCGCAGTATAGACAGACCTTTAAGCAACGAGGAGCTTTCTGCACTTAGGGAAGCCTTTGCAGGTTTTGCGCCGCTCCATCCCGATATTCGCGTCGGACTGCGCATTGTTTCTACGGAAGAAAAGCCCTTTAAGCGTGATGCGGAATATTGTGTCCTGCTTTATAGTGAGAAGAAAGAGGGATGGCTTCAGAATCTGGGCTATCTGGGACAACAGCTCGATCTCTGGCTAGCAGCACAGGATATCGGCTGCGTGTGGTACGGATTTGGCAAGGCCGATCATGCCCAATGGGATGGTTTGGATTTCGGCATCATGCTTGCCATTGCCAAAGCAACGCCCGACAGCTTCCGCAAGGATATGTTCAAAGCCAAGCGCAAGCCGATGAACGAACTTCGAAACGGTGAGGATTTTGATGAAATTTTGAAGATTGTACGCTTCGCACCCAGCGCCTGTAACAGTCAGCCATGGTTTGTGGAATGTCATAACAGTACACTGGATATTTTCCGTGAGAAAACACCAAAGCACCATGGAATTTTTCCCGTTGCCTCACTGCGGTATTTCAATCAGATTGATCTGGGCATTTTCCTATGCATTTTGGAGTTATGCCTACAAAATGCAGGTATTCCCTTCCGGCGCATCCTCCTCCCTGAATTGGAAGAAGGCGGACTGCTACAAAACGCCCACTATGAAATCATGAAATAGTCGAAAAGAGATCACCACAAATTAGAAAGGTGATCTCTTTTTCTCTTAATCCTTTGCCTGTTCAATAATGGCAATGCTTGCAGAGGTACCAAGGCGAGAGGCACCGGCCTCAATCATAGCAATAGCATCCTCATAGGTACGCACACCGCCAGCAGCTTTCACACCAATCTCAAGCCCTACCGTTCTACGCATCAGAGCCACATCGGAAGGCGTAGCACCCGCAGTGGAGAAGCCGGTAGAAGTCTTTACAAAATCTGCACCTGCACGAACCGCAGCAAGGCAAGCGTTGACTTTTTCCTCATCGGTCAAAAGGCAAGTTTCAATAATGACCTTCAGTTTCGCTTTTCCGGCAATGGAGGCCACAACATAAGCAATATCAGCCTCCACATCGTCCCAGAGGCCATCCTTGGCAGCTCCAATGTTGATAACCATGTCAATCTCTTTCGCGCCACCCCGTACAGCTTCGGCGGCCTCAAAGCCTTTGACCTCTGTGGTACACGCGCCGAGTGGAAAACCGATTACACAGCAAGGGGCGATATCCGTTCCTGCAAGCTCCTGTGCCACCAACGCAATATGACACGGATTGACGCACACACTGGCAAAACCATACGCCTTTGCCTCAGCACAAAGCGCAATGATCTGTGCGCAGGTAGCCTGAGGTTTTAAAAGGCTATGATCCATAAATTTTGCAAGAATTTTTTTTGTGAACTCCATGGGGCAACCTCCGAATTTTTAAGTCAATTATTAGGTCGAAAAAAACAGGCAAAAAAACCTTGAAACTTGCGAAAAAACGCTTGTTTCAAGGCTTTTTTATGGCTCCCCCTGTTGGACTCGAACCAACGACCCTCTGATTAACAGTCAGATGCTCTACCGACTGAGCTAAGGAGGAATATATATGTTGGCGTTACCTATCTTCCCAGTAAGTCACCCTACAAGTATTGTCGGCGAAAGTGTGCTTAACTTCTGTGTTCGGGATGGGAACAGGTGGACCCACACTCCAATCAACACCAACTATATATTATCCTAACGACCCTGACATTATACCACAAAATCTCAAATTGTCAAGAGAAATTTTCTGGTGACCCGTACGGGATTCGAACCCATGTTAACGGCGTGAGAGGCCGCTGTCTTAACCACTTGACCAACGGGCCATTATCAGGAGATTATATATAAAAGCCTCTCGGCTAATATATCTGGTCCGCCTTCAGGGACTCGAACCCGGGACCCACTGATTAAGAGTCAGTTGCTCTACCAGCTGAGCTAAAGGCGGATAAGAGAGATACACCCTCAAAACTGAACACTGCTTCATTTTTGCAAATCAAAGGCTGAGTCTGCGCTGTTTTTGTAGGTCAAGCCCTCGGCTTATTAGTATCAGTCAGCTACATACATTACTGTACTTACACCCCTGACCTATCAACGACATAG
>JAZRZL010000015.1:0-122084 GCA_045601345.1 Faecousia sp.
TATCCAGTCCCGTATGCTGTATAATCTACCTGCTTATTGTTTTGTTTCATACCAATATTATAAGCCATCGGACGGTATTTTCATAGTACCGTCCGCTGTTTTTTCGTAGGAAAGGGGCTGCCTCGTTTTGAGACAGCCCCACTTTTATTATATAGGGGTGGCGGCAGAGCATACGCCCTGCCGCCGAGAGGAAAACAGAGAATCAGTCGTACAGGTTGGGAGCAATGTCAGCCGCATCAATGTTGGATGCATCATACCACAGACCGGCAGTGCTGATGTCAGAGACAGAACCGCCATCCACGATGGTATTCAGAGCCTTAACAGTTTCCTTGCCCATGTTCAGCGGGGACTGGGTAACTGCACCGAACATAACGCCATTGGTAATCGCGCCCTTGATGGTGGAACCGGCATCGAAGCCAGCGGCCAGAATGCTGCTGCCAGCCTCAGTACCCAGAACGTTCAGGTTGTCGTTGGCAAGCAGGATGCCCTCAGCGGTAACCTGGTTAGTACCGAAGATAGCAACGGTGTCTTCCTTGTTGAGGATTGCGGAAGCCTCGGTTGCAGACAGCTCGGTGGTGGTCTGTGCAGGAACAGCAACTTCAACGATCAGCTGAGCGGAAGCTTCGTCACCGGCAGCCTTGCAGCCATTGACAAAGTACTCGTTGCCAACAACAGCTACGGACAGGCCGTCAGCCGTTGCCTTGTCGATAATGGTATCCACAAAGCCAAGACCACGCTGGGTGTTGGACTCGGAGGTAGCGTCCTGTGCAACAACACCGATACGGCAAACAGAAGCACCCAGAATGCCCTTGACTGCATCATAGATGTGCTCAGCGGCAGTAGCGCCAGCGCCATAGTTGTCAGTAGCGATGGTGGAAAGGACAGAGCCTTCAGGGGCATCGGGAACACCGGAGTCGAAGCAGATGACGGGGATGCCCTTTTCCTTGGCAACCTTCAGAGAATCAAGAACAGAGTTTGCATCGCAAGCGGCCAGACCGATACCGGCAACACCGGCTTCGATTGCGTTGTTCAGCATGGTAACCTGATCCGCAATATCGGATTCTGCATTGGGACCCTGGGTGGTAACCTTCACACCCAGCTCCTGAGCCATGCTGTCAACGCCTTGGATGGCAGCCTGCCAGTAAGTGGACTGAGAACTCTTAACGAGGATGATGAATTCCTTTTCAGCGGGCTTTTTTGCGCCGCAGCCGGCAAAGCAAGCAACAATCAAAAGTGCTGCAAGGCAGAGAGCAATCAATTTTTTCATTTTTTCAGTCTCCTTTAAATTTTTATGTTTGTTAGATTGCGATAAAATAGACTCGTTTAGAGAAAAATTTGTGTCCGTCCCCCCTTCTGGTTCACTACTTCTTCTGGTGCTTCTTGAGTACGTCAATCATAACAGCACCAATCAGCACCAAGCCTGTAATAATCTGCTGCCAGTTTGCTTCCAAGCCAATGAACGGAAGTCCGGTTTTCAACAGACAGATTACAAATACGCCCAACAGCGTGCCACCAATGCTGCCAGCGCCGCCAGTGGTTGAGACGCCGCCGATGATAGCGCCGCCGATGGCTTCCAATTCAAAGCCTGCACCAGTGCCAGGCAGAATTGTCGAGAAAATAGCCGCATAGGCCAGACCGGCCAAACCGGCAAAGGTGCCGGAAATGACGTAGGCAAGTGCATGATAGATTCTGACATTCACACCGGAAAGGTGTGCAGCCTGCTTATTACTGCCTACGGCCTTGATATAGCGGCCTACCTTGGTATGATTCAAGACGAAGGACATCAATAAAGTAATCAGGACGATCCAAATAATGCCTACAGGAATTTTTACATTATTTTCAATGGTAATCTTAAAGATATTACGGAACCAGCCGCCGTCCTGCGTAACCGCAGGCCAAGTTGTGCCGAAGCCGCTAACCACAATGGAACCCAAACCACGCGTAACCATACAGGTAGACAGCGTTACCAGGAAGGGCGGCAGATCCAGCCAAGCAATGAGCCAGCCGTTCAGTGCTCCAAACAGTGTACCCATCAGGACACAGGCAATCATTCCAACACCTGTAGGCAGTCCTAGCTTGGTTACAAGGAAACCACCAGTGAGCGAATAGCAGATGAGGCCAGTACCGATCGACAGATCAACACCGCCGGTAATCAGCGGGAAAGTAACACCAATTGCCATCAGGGCAATGTAGTAGGAGTAATCCAACATACTGACCAACGTGGTATATTTACGGAAGCTGGGACTCATAACGCTGAAAAACAGCGCCAAAAAGATGACAACCAAAATAACAATCATCTTTTGTCCACCGAGGCGGGAAAGCCCGGATTCATGATTCTCTGGTAACTTTTTCATGCTCTTCGCCTCCTTACATAATATCTCTGGTAGCCAGATTCATGATCTTTTCCTGTGTTGCCTCCTCAATGGAAAGCTCGCCTTCTTTTCGACCCTCGCACATAACAAGAATACGGTCACTCATACGAAGGATCTCTGTCATTTCGGAAGAAATCATGATAATGGATTTACCGCTTGCAGCCAGCTGATTCATGAGCTTATAAATCTCATTCTTTGTACCAACATCAATGCCGCGGGTCGGTTCATCGAAAATCAGAATATCGCAATTGCGGGTCAGCCACTTGGCAACAACCACCTTCTGCTGGTTACCGCCGGACAGGTTCACAACCAACTGATCTACGCTTGGCGTTTTGATATTTAGATTTTCAATATGAAGCAGACTTTCCTCTCGCTCTCTTTTCTCATTAATAAAAATGCCGTGAAGGAACCGATCAAGTGCTGCCAGCGTGATGTTCTCTCCAACATTTTTCTGAACCACAACACCATAGCGCTTGCGATCTTCGGACAGATAGCCCAAACCGTATTTAACAGCATCCTGAGGATTGCGAATGGTCACTTTTTCGCCGTTAATGTAAACATCGCCGCTTTCCACCGGGTCAGCACCGAATAATGCTCTGGCAAACTCTGTACGACCAGCACCCATCAAGCCTGCAAGACCCAGAATTTCGCCCTTATGCAGCTCCAAGCTAATATCCTGTACCATTTTTCCTGCGTTTAAATGGTCAACCTTTAAGACAACTGGGGCATCCTTCGGAACACAGCTCTTTTCCTTGGGCTTCTCATAAATGACACGACCCACCATCATATTAATGATGTCATCCTTCGTGCAATCCTTTGTAATCAGCGTACCAACATAGCAGCCATCGCGCATAACTGTCACGCGATCCGTAATAACCTTGATCTCATCCATACGGTGGGAGATATAGACAATACCCATCTGCTTCTCCCGAAGGCCGCGAATAATGGTAAACAGAGCCTCAATTTCGGATTCTGTAAGGGCTGCCGAAGGCTCGTCGAAAATGATAACCTTGGCATCATAGGAAATCGCTTTGGCAATCTCGCACATTTGCTGCTTGCCGACCGTCAGACTCCCCATGGGGGTTTCCGGGTCAATATTGATACCCAGCTGCGCAAAGAGCTTGGCAGCTTCCTCATTCATCTTTTTGTCATCAATCGCAAAGCCCTTCATGTATTCCCGACCAATAAAAATATTCTGTGCTACGGTCAGGTGATTGAGCATATTCAGCTCCTGATGCACTATAACAATACCGGCTTCCTGTGCCTCTCTGGTATTGTGGAACTCAACCTCTTTACCCTGATATGTAATCACGCCGGAGTCCTTTTTATAAATGCCAGTAAGAACTTTCATCAGCGTGGATTTGCCAGCACCGTTTTCACCCATCAGTGCCAGAACTTCGCCCTGCCGGATTTCCAGATCCACATGATCCAGTGCATGGACGCCGGGGAAGGACTTATCAATGTCCTTCATTGATAAAATCACGTTGTTCATTCGCTGTCCCATCCTTTCTTTTCTGGTCATCCAGCTTAATTCTTGCGGCGTCGGGCAGCTACGTCAGCATAAACAGCCACAACAACGATCGCACCGGTAAGAATCAACTGATAGTTCTTTGAGAAGCCAAGCGCCAAGATGCCCTCCTGCAAAAGGGCAATGATCAGAGTACCAATGACTGTACCGCTAATGGAGGCCAAGCCGCCTACCATAGAGGTACCGCCCATAACACAGGCTGCAATGGCCTCATTATTATACTGGTCACCATAGCCGGGTTGGACAGTCGTATAGGCTGCAACAAAGTAAATAGCAGCAATACCAACCAACGTACCGCAAATGATATAGGCAAGCATTTCCCACTTGCGCGTATTAATGCCGGAAAGGCGAACGACCTCTTTATTACTGCCGAGGCAAAGAATGCAGCGGCCAATTTTTGTCTTATTGAGAATAATGGCACATATAATGGCAATCAGCAGAAATACCACAAGGCCAACCGGGAAGCTGCCTACCTTGAGCAGACTATGAAACCAGCCACCCTCCGCAGCAGACTGCGGCCAGCTGATCGACTGGGTCTTTGTAAAAACAGAAGCAATGCCCTTGGCAATATTCATACTGGCCATAGAGACAATGAACGGCGGAATGGAGCGGTATGCAACCAAATAGCCATTAAAGATGCCAAAAAGTGTACCAATGAGAATGCTAAGTACAAGGCACAGCCACATGGACAGCCCATAGCTGGAGAAGCAGTAACCGGAAACCAGTGCGCAGCAGAACATCACCGGGCCAATCGAAAAGTCAATGCCGCCGGTCGCAATAACAAAGGTGACACCCAACGCCATAAAGCCAAGAAAATATGCATAATTCAGCAAATTCATAATGCGGTTCATTCCTAAGAACTTGCCGTCGGTCGCAATGCAGAAAAATGCATACATGAGGAGCAGAACCAAACACAGTAATATTCTGTTAAATCCAATCTTTTTTACAAGTGGGTTTTGCTTAATCTTTTCCATTCTTTTCCTCCTCGTTTCTATTTCATCTTCTAACCGCCACAGAATGGAAGCAAATCAGATTTTTTTGCCGCATCCGAAATGGCAATCTTATTTTAACGTGATTATTCAAAAAAATCAATCGTTTTATATTTGAAAAAAGCTATTATTTTTTGTAGCTTAATCGTTCCATCTTAATTAAAATTCATTTGACTAAAGCAAAAGCTTTCTCCACCATTTATAAAATTTAATGAATAAAATAATAATTTTAAAGGCAATTAAAAACTTGGATTTATTGGCTTTGACTTCGGGTGATTTGCAGAATCACCCGAAGTTCAAAGCCGGAGGTAAAAAGGAGACATCTTCCCGATCCGTGTGCCGATAATAAACACGGCACACGGATGAAAGAAAAATCAAATTGAAAAAACGCGCAGAACAAGGCGAGTTAATAAGGAACCGCCTATAGATGTTCTATTAGACACGCCAGCAGAAATTACTTTGCTGCAGCAATGCGCCAGATAAAGGTGACTGCCTGTGCACGGGTGCAGTCATTCTCCGGCTTGAAGAGTTCTTCGGTAATGCCGGTGGTAATATCTGCTTCTACTGCCCATGCAACTGCGTCTGCATAGTATTCATCGGCGGGAACATCAATAAATGCTGCTGCTTCCTCAGCTGCGGGCTTGCCCATGTATCTCCACAGGAAGGTCACGATCTGACCACGTGTGCAGATATCGTTGGGAGCAAACATATTCTTACCAACACCGTTGGTAATACCATTCTCAACTGCCCATGCAACTGCATCAGCATAGTATTCGCCAGCCTTGACATCTTTAAAGCCAGCAGCAGTTTCGACCTGCGGGCAACCGGCGGCTCTCCACAGCATGGTCACGATCTGTGCACGGGTAACAGCGCTATCCGGTGCGAACAGACCCTGCTCAATGCCGTTCGTGATACCCTTTTCGACAGCCCAAACAACTTCATCGAAGTAGTATGCACCAAATGCAACATCTTCGAAGGGAGCTTCAGCGAATTCGTTTTCGCCGCAGCGTGTGCAGATGCCATCAACAAAGTCATGGCCAAGAGCGGGAATCTCGGAAACATCCTTATAATCGCAGCGAGAGCAATCCAGGATGATGGAACCGGCGGCGGTGCAGGTAGCTTCCACCTTGGTTTCAATCAGGTCATGACCCAGAGCAGCAACTTCGTCAGCAACGTAGCTGTCGCCGCAGGCGCAGGTGTAGGTGGTATAGCCAGCTTCGGTGCAGGTGGGAGCCGTAACTACTGCAACATAGTCATGGACATGAGGCGCAGGCTCATTGCCGAAGCTCAGGCTCTTGAGCAGGAAGGAATAGCCTTCGGTCATACCGGTGTAGGCGTCGATTGCGATCTTGTCAGCCTCAATGCCGGTGTTCTCATAAGCGAACATCTCGGTGAATTCTTCACCATCAGCGCTTCTGAAGCAGGTGTAGGTATCGCCTTCCTTGACAATTCTGAACCAGTAGGTTGCACCATCGGTGGCAAGGCCGGGAGCAGAATTCAGGTTGCTGGAGTCGGCAGTGATTGCACCGTCCACACGCAGGAAGTTCTGCAGAGCGCCATCGCCGCCGCGGATACCGGCGCAGTTGTTGTAATCGGCCATCGCATAGAAGCCGAAGAACTGATAGTAGCCGTTGCTTGCGGTCTTATTGAAGACGAACTCAAGCGTTGCTTCCCAATCGCCCTCCACGGGTACGAGAACCAGATCCTTAGGCGTGGTAGCTGCATCGCCGGAGAGCTGGCCATTGGCAGTCTCGAAAGCGTTCTTCGTGGTGACCATGTAGAGGCCTTCGCCTTCACGAATCGCGGAGGAAGCCTGGTTGACAATCTCAAACTTCTCTGCATCCGCAGAATCGGTGAAGTCAATATCCTCAGGACCGGTGACAGCGGAAACCTCATAGAACTTCACGGGGTTGGAAGCAAGCAGCGTATTCAGATTATTCGCAGCGCTGCCAGGAGCATCAAAGCCTTCAGCTGCACCGCGCAGAGCAAAGGACCATTCGCCGGTGGCAGTCAGGAACATTGCCTTATTGCCGTTCGCATCCAGATCCTTCACAACCCAGTAGCACCACTGCGGCTTGCTGGCAACATTGCTGCTGTCATAAGTCTGGGTGTTCAGCGGAGCAGGTCTTTCGTTGGTCGGGCCGTTGCGAGAGAGGAACTTGCTATCGCCATTGGTAACATAGTAACCGGTGGTGTAGTCTCCGCAAAGCGGGTTCGTACCAACAGCAAAGTCCCAAATCATTTCTTCGCTTACCTCAGAGGTAATCACATCGTCTACAACCGTGACAGGCGTGGAGGCAAGGGATACTCTATTGTAGGCAGTGGAAACATCGGCAACAACATTGGTCAGAGCATAACCATTGGATACAATGACATACTGCTTACCGGCCTCAATGGTATCTGCAAGCATATAGTTGGCAGCCTTGCGAACCTTCACGGCTGCTTCGGAGCGGCTGAGAACATCACCGGCTTCGTTGACAACAATCAGCTCATAAACACCCATCGTTCTCGGTGCCTTGATGGTATTGCTGTCGCCAGCGGCACAAGTCATATCCTTGCCCTCTGCGAATTCTTCTGCACCTTCCGGTACAATCCAGATTCTGAGTGTCGGATCATTCAGGTTGCCTGCCAGCTCAATGGTCTGGCTGGGCTTGACGGATGCATTCTTGGGCAGCAGAGTATCCGCTTCATTGAAGTAGGTCTCAAAGTTGAAGGTCAGCTGAGCACCGTTGCTCTTGGACGTTGCAATCAGTGTCCATTCGCCGGCTTCAGCGATCTTGTAGCCGTTCGTCACAGAAGCACCGTTCAGCGTATAGTTGAAGCCATCCGGATTCAGCTCAAGCTCAAAGGGTGCACGCGGCGAAATCAGATAACGGCCACCCTCGACAACATTTGCCGTTGCCATTTCTTCGAACTTGATGGACTTGAGTGCAGCACCGCCATCCTGGAACTTGATGTAGATATCCTGTACGCCGACCAGGCTCTTGTTGAGCGTAATCACATAGTTCTTGAATTCACCGTTCGTGTTGGGAACAACAACAGAACCGATGGAAGCATAGCCTTCCGCAGGATCACCGGTGTAGACTGCAATGGTTGCAGAACCGTTGCGGTTCAGGCCACCTTCGGTGCGGCTGTTGGCTGCAACGATGGTCAGCTTGGGCTTGCTGCCGTTGATGCCGAAGTCCATGTTATTGAACTTGATGGTATCAATTGCAGCGGTCTCATTGATAGAGCCGTCCTCGTTGGACTTGTCAATCTCATGGTTGGCAGAATCAAAGGTGTTGGCAGCGATTTCGCCATAGGCTTCTCTGATAACAGAGTCGTCTTCCTGCGTCAGGACGAAGTCAACCTCAACGCTTTCACCCTTGACGAGATCAACATTGATGTAGCTACGACCCTGAGCATCCTCCAGGATTTCCTGCTCTTCCTCGCCGATCAGAGCCTTATCCCAGTCAAGGCCGCACATGACCTTCAGGGTAGTGGCTTCTTCATCGGTGGTGAGGATGGTATAGGCAGAGTAATCGTTCTCATCCCAGTAAATGTCAACCTGGGTGTTGTTTCTGGCTCTCAGACCAGTGATGAAGCCCTTGTCCATATCGGGCAGCAGGGTGGGAAGGATCTCAACGATACCGGTGTTGGAGTACAGCAGTGATTCGTTCACAGCGCCCATCAGACCGAATGCAGAGTCGGTGCAGAGGCAGGAGCCCTTATTCTTGTTATGAGAGGTCAGCATGTTGGTGTACTGATAGCTGCTGGTCAGCAGGTACAGCATCACGCGCTCAAGAGCAACGGGGCGCTTCAGTCTGGCTTCAACCAGAGACTTATGGGTTGCGCCGTGGGATTCGGTAGCTTCACTGCCGTTGTATGCAGCAGCACGCATATCCATGGCAATGGCAATGCCTTCGCGCAGCTCTTCGCTATCCTGTGCCTCGTAGCCGGGCCATGCAGCATAGGCGTGGCTCTCATGGCGGTGGCCATGAGTCTCACCCAGGGTCGTGGTTGCCCACTCCTTGAGTTCACCGGTCTTGGTCTCATAGACGTAATCCGGCATCAGGCTTTCGAATTCTGCCCACTCGGCCAGCTTGGATTCGTCGCCGCCGCACTCTGCCAGCATGGTTCTGGCAATGAACAGGGTGTCATGTGCAGCTGCAATATCCATCGTGACGTTGAAGGCCAGCTGGCAGCCACTGCCGCCGCTGGGGCTCGGACGGTTCTCGGGAGAGAAGCCGGGAGCGAAGATGTACTTGGCATCCTTATCGCCTGCGGCGATGGCTTCGCTGAGGGTAGTGCCGTCGTTGGCATGATGCTTGCCGTTGCCATCGGTGTAGTACTTCTCGTCCACAAACTGGAGCCAGAAGTTCATAGCCTTCATGGACAGCGGATAGAGGATATCCTGCTCCAGATCCATATAGCCATCGGCTTCAATACGGGCAATGTCCTCATCGGTCAGATCAAGAACGCTTCTGTTGCGCTCCAGGCTGATGTCCTTACCTACGGGGATCTTCTGGTCGCCGTAGCACTGCCAGTACTCAAACATGGGGATGAGCAGCCAGTCGGTAATGCCGTTGACGAAAACATGGGGATAGTCGTTGCTGTAGTGGTAGCTCTGGCCCTGGCCGGTGCCGTCAACTCTGGGAGGTCCAAGGATGGCATCCGTCATGCCGTAGATGCTCTCAGCGTTGATCTCCCAGTCAGCGACCATGCGGAGGATGAAGTTGATGTAGCCGTTGCCGGCTTCCATCATATTACCGGTGTTCAGGCCGGAAACCTGCAGGTTGGTGTTGGCATCAAGGGTGTAGTCACCGCTCCAGTCGGGACCCCAGGTGCCGCACCAGATCGCGCCCAGACGGGTGGAGCCGTAGCCATGGGCACAAATCAGGCCGAAACGACCGTTGTTATAAATTCTTTCAAGGAATGCCTTATTGATCTTGGTCTTGTCAGCATTCTGCTTTGCAATCAGTCTTGCGTTGGTCAGCTCGCGGTCAGCCTTCTCTTCGGCAGTTGCGCAAAGCTCAATGCGGACGTTGTTGAACATACCGCCATGGATGGCTGCATGAGGAGCAAGCAGCTTCTGATAGCTTGCTTCGTCACTCTTGATTTCCTTCTCTTCGACCAGAGCTGCAATCTCGCCCTGAAGGCGGTCATATAGCTTGGTGCGGATGTCATTCACATTCTCGCAGCCGTCATCCTGACGGTCAACCTTAGTGATGAGCATAATGGAGTTCGTGCCGGTAACCGTGAGCTGCGGATCGTTGGCCTCGGCATTGTTGACTGTGCGCACTGCGGGGTTATATGCCACATTGCCGCCGTCGCCCAGAACGATACGGGTGGAGGTAGCCCAGCCACCGTAGGAGAACAGGGTCTTAACGCCAACGTTCTTGCTGCCGGTCATGTCACGAACCTGGAACTTACCGACAATACCGAAGCCCACAACGCTGCCATTTTCTTCCGTGACAACATAATCAGAGCTGGGCAGGGGGTTGGCTGCGCTTGCGTTGCGCATATCGGTCAGATGATCCATGCTGATGGTGAGGTTCAGATTCTGACCCTTAGGTGCTTCGATGTAGGTGACAATGACATCATCCTCACGGGAAGCGAAGGTACGACGGTTCCATTCGTTGCCATCTTCGTCCTTCCACTGTGCGCCAACCTCTGCGGTTTCATAGTTGGTGTAGCGGTTGTAGTTGGACTTGTTGGCATCGGTGTAATCGTTGTTCTTAATTCTGTACTGTCCTGCGGGCATGTAGGGACGAGACCAGACCATGCCGCGGCCGCCGTTAATGCCATACTGTTCCTGATCCTTGGCATTTGCGGACTGGTTCCAGATCCACTTGTTGTAATTGATAGCGCCGACTCTCTGCTCGTCAATGATATCAGCAAGATAAGGAACGGTGTGAGGACCATTATCGTCAAAGACAATCTTGGTATTGTTGAAGATCATGACATCTTCATTGGGATCGCCGCTTTCCATAATGGCAATCTCACCGTTTGCAGTAGCAAGAGCTTCACGCCAGTTATTATTGGAAGTCTTCTTTGCAATGGTTGCATAGGTGTCTTCGTTCCAACCCATGGCACCATTCAGGCCGCGGGTCCATTCGGGAACGGTGAACTCAATGTACTTAATGTTGTACTTATAAGTGGAGCCGCTGCCACCCCAGCTGGAGCCGCTGGAGTAGGAGTCGATGGCAAGGTAACGTGCTTCAATGCCGGTATCCTCAAGCTTGAAGAGTTCTTCGAATTCTTCACCATCGGTGGACCAGAAGCAGGTGTAGTCATCGCCTTCCTTGACGATCTTGAACCAGTGAATCGTAGATTCGCCCAGGCCAACGCTCGTGGAATTTGCAGCAGCTGCAGTGGTACCATTGATGCGCTTGTAGTCCTGGATGGTATTGGTATCAGTGGTGCGGATACCAACAGCATTGTTGTAATCGTCCATAGCGAGGAATACGAAGTTCTGGGTTACTCTGAACCAGCTGCTGCCGGAGGAGGGAGCGCCTTCAAAGTCGAACTTCATGGTAGCCGTCCAGTCGTCCGTCACGGGAACCTTCACAAGATCCTGTGCAGTGCCGGATTCATTGCTGCCGGTGGAGGAGACCAGATACAGGCCGGTGCCATTATTGATCTTGGTATTTGCGGGGTTATCAAGAACGTATCTGTCACCGTTGATGGGATCGGTAAAGTCGATAAAGTTGGGGTTCTCGCAAACTCTGACCTTAGCATCGGAGCAATTGCGTGCCTTGCCTTCGCCGTCAACAACATACAGATAGTATTCGCCAACGGCTGCGGGTGCCTTCAGCTTACCGCTGTTGCCTGCAGCAGAGCTCATGGCAGAGCCGGAAGCAAATACGGTAGTACCGGCAGGAGCGAACCACAGGGTCAGCTCAGCGTTATCCAGATTGCCTTCCAAGGCAACATTGGCACCGGGCTTCACAAACTGGTTCTTCCGCAGGAGACTGTCGGCCTCGGACATATAAGTCGTGAAGCTGATGGTCTCATAAACTTCATCGCTGCCCTTTGCTGTTGCCTTCAGTACCCATGCACCCTCATCGTCAATGACAAAGCCATTGGCAATGGCGTTATCATTCAGCGTGAAGTTGAACACATCGGCATTCAGACTCAGGCTCATAGGCTCGAGCTCAGAGATGCTGTAGCTGCCGCCTTCTGCAACATTGGCAAGAGGCATAGCTTCGAATTCCAGAGCCTTCAGCGTGCAGCCGCCATCCTGGAACTTAACATAGATGTCATTGACACCGTAGAGCTTGCTGGAGAGGTTCAGAACAAATTTCTTAAACTCGCCGTCAGTATTGGTTACAATGGTGCTGCCGATTGCTGCTGCGCCATCGTCCGGGTTGCCAGTGTAAACCTTGACAGTAGAGGAACCGTCACGGTTCAGACCGCCTTCGGTGCGGTTATTAGCAGCAGTGAGAACGAGCTTGGTGTTGCTTCCGCCAAGACCGAAGTCCATGTTCTTGAAGACAACATAATCATACTCGTCAGCTTCGCTGATGGAGCCATCTTCGTTCTTTGCGAAGTCGCCCTTTGCAACATCGTAGCTATTTGCTGCGATTTCGCCATAGGCTTCTCTCTCGGGGTATTCCTTCTCGGTAGCCAGAGTAAAGTCGATTTCAACCGGCTCGCCCTTGGTCAGGTCAACATTGATGTAGCTGTTGCCCTCGGCATCCGTCAGGATGGTCTGTGCCTCGCCGTCAATTTCAGCCTTGTCCCAATCCAGGCCGCACATGACCTTCAGAGTGGTGGCTTCTTCGTCGGTGGTAAGAACGGTGTAAGCGGACTTTGCGTCCTTGTCCCAGTAAACATCAACCTGGGTGTTGTTTCTGGCTCTCAGACCAGTGATAGAGCCCTTGTCCATATTGGGCAGCAGGGTGGGAACAATCTCAACAATACCGGTGTTGGAGTACAGCAGAGATTCGTTCACAGCGCCCATCAGACCGAATGCAGAGTCGGTGCAGAGGCAGGAGCTCTTGTTCTTGTTATGAGAGGTCAGCATGTTGGTGTACTGATAGCTGCTGGTCAGCAGGTACAGCATCACGCGCTCAAGAGCGATGGGGCGCTTCAGTCTGGCTTCCACCAGAGACTTATGGGTTGCGCCGTGGGACTCGGTAGCTTCACTGCCGTTGTATGCAGCAGCACGCATATCCATGGCGATGGCAATGCCTTCGCGCAGGTCCTCGCTGTCCTGTGCCTCGTAGCCGGGCCATGCAGCATAAGCGTGGCTCTCATGACGATGGGCATGGGTCTCGCCCAGAGTCGTGGTTGCCCACTCCTTGAGTTCGCCGGTCTTGGTCTCATAGACGTAATCCGGCATCAGGCTTTCAAATTCTGCCCACTCAGCCAGCTTGGATTCATCGCCGCCGCACTCTGCCAGCATGGTTCTGGCAATGAACAGGGTGTCATGTGCAGCAGAAATATCCATCGTGACGTTGAAGGCCAGCTGGCAGCCGCTGCCGCCGCTGGGGCTCGGACGGTTCTCGGGAGAGAAGCCGGGAGCAAAGATGTACTTGGCATCCTTATCGCCTGCGGCGATGGCTTCGCTGAGGGTGGTGCCGTCATTGGCATGATGTACGCCGTTGCCATCGGTGTAGTACTTCTCGTCCACATACTGGAGCCAGAAGTTCATAGCCTTCATGGACAGCGGATAGAGGATATCCTGCTCCAGATCCATATAGCCATCGGCAGTAATACGGGCAATGTCTTCATCACTCAGATCGAGAACGCTCTTGTTGCGCTCCAGGCTGATGTCCTTGCCTACGGGAATCTGCTGGTTGCCGTAGCACTGCCAATACTCGAAGATGGGGATCAGCAGCCAGTCGGTAATGCCGTTAACGAAAACATGGGGATAGTCGTTGCTGTAGTGGTAGCTCTGGCCCTGGCCGGTGCCGTCAACTCTGGGAGGTCCAAGGATGGCATCCGTCATGCCGTAGATACCGGCAGCGTTGAGCTCCCAGTCAGCGACCATACGGAGGATGAAGTTGATGTAGCCGTTGCCAGCTTCCATCATGTTGCCGGTGTTCAGGCCGGAAACCTGCAGGTTGGTGTTGGCATCGAGGGTGTAGTCACCGCTCCAGTCGGGAGCCCAGGTGCCGCACCAGATAGCGCCCAGACGGGTGGAGCCGTAGCCATGGGCACAAATCAGGCCGAAACGACCGTTGTTATAAATTCTTTCAAGGAATGCCTTATTGATCTTGGTCGTGTCAGCATTCTGCTTGGCAATCAGTTTGGCGTTGGTCAGCTCGCGGTCAGCTTTCTCTTCGTCAGTTGCGCAAAGCTCAATGCGGACATTGTTGAACATGCCACCATGGATGGCTGCCTGAGGAGCAAGCAGCTTCTGATAGCTTGCTTCATCACTCTTGATGGACTTTGCTTCAACCAGATCTGCAATCTCGCCCTGGAGGCGGTCATACAGCTTGGTGCGGATGTCGTTCACATTCTCGCAGCCGTCATCCTGACGGTCAACCTTGGTGATGAGCATGATAGAGTTCGTGCCGGTAACGGTCAGCTGAGGATCGTTGGCCTGTGCATTGTTGACCGTGCGAACTGCGGGGTTATATGCCACGTTGCCGCCGTTGCCCAGAACGATACGGGTGGAGGTAGCCCAGCCGCCATAGGAGAACAGGGTCTTAACGCCAACGTTCTTGGTACCGGTCATATCACGAACCTGGAACTTACCGACAATACCGAAGCCCACAACGCTGCCATTTTCTTCCGTAACAACATAGTCGGAATCGGGCATGGGGCTGGCTCCGCTTGCGTTGCGCATGTCAGTCAGATGATCCATGCTGATGGTGAGGTTCAGATCCTTGCCTTCGGGTGCTTCGATGTAGGTGACAATGACATCATCCTCACGGGAAGCAAAGGTACGGCGATCCCACTCGTTGCCTTCGGCATCCTTCCACTGTGCACCAACCTCAGAGGTCTCATAGTTGGTGTAGCGGTTGTAGTTGGTCTTATTGGCATCGGTGAAATCATTGTTCTTAATTCTGTACTGTCCTGCGGGCATGTAGGGACGAGACCAGACCATGCCGCGGCCGCCGTTGATACCGTACTGCTCCTGATCCTTGGCATTTGCGGACTGGTTCCAGATCCACTTGTTGTAGTTGATTGCACCGACTCTCTGCTCGTCGATGATATCAGCAAGATAAGGAACGGTATGAGGTCCGTTGTCGTCAAAGACGATCTTGGTGTTGTTGAAGATCATGACATCTTCATCGGGATCGCCACTTTCCATAATGGCAATCTCACCGTTTGCAGTAGCAAGTGCTTCACGCCAGTTATTATTGGAAGTCTTCTTTGCAATGGTAGCATAGGTGTCTTCATTCCAGCCCATGGCACCATTCAGGCCATACTTCCATTCGGCCTGTGCGGGTACTTCAGGCTCTGCAGCCACAGAAAATACGCTGGGCAGCAGGCTGATCAGCATGGTAACACAAAGGATCCATGCCATGCATTTTTTAAATACCTTCATAAACATACTCCTTTCAAAATATTGCCTGATAGGGAAAACTCTTTTTCTCTTTTGCTTCATACCCTCCCATTTCCAAATTTGCCCCACGTTTTGCAACAACCTGTTGCAGGCACGGGACAGCATCCTGCCTAACCCATAAGAGCCGGAGTAATTAACCGCTTTCTACCTCTTCCCGACTCATAGCGTCCGAAACTAAGTGGTATTGTATGATATTACTATAAAATTCTTCGCATCCTTGACTGCTTATGTCAACCATTTGAATATGTCACCATAACGAAATAATAGCGCCCAGAAGTTAAACGTTCTACTTTACAAACAATATCATTCTTTTGTCATTTTGTCAAGATGAATCGTTCTATTTTTTTATTTTTTATCGAAATACGACGCATTTCCATCTTAATTAAACACAGTAATAATCATACTGGCTCTCTTTATTTCCCTTGCGTTCAAAACAGCCAAAAAATAAACCGTTTCTTATGCAATACCATTGATTTTCTTAGCGATCCATGCATGAGTGTTTTTCCGTTTGATCTATTGCCTGTTCCCTGTTTCATTATGTGGCTTTTTCCAATTTTCACATAAAATTAGAGACTATACAGCATTTTTGCTATATAGTCTCTAGCGGTTCATGTCTTCACAATATTTATAGAATTTAAAATAAGCTGATGTTTTATCTTCTGTAATCATTCTTTATCAACTCAGCCTCAGCAGCTGTCATTTCGTTTTTTGTAAAGGCGCACAGCTTCACATCAATTGGGTAGTCGGGATAATCGGAAACAAATTTTTGATATGCCCGGCAGCATTGTTTTGTTGATTCCCCTGCCGGATCAGGGAGAAAGCCGCCGTAGATACCAGAACTAATCAAAGGAAATGAAATACTGTGCAAAGCATGGTTCTTTAACACCAGGAGTGAGTTGTAATAGGCATTGAACAGCGCCTGAAAGGCTGTCGGTGTAATGGCAAAATTGGGACCAACCGCATGAATAATATACCGGGCATTTTTCATTTGAAATGCCGACGTAATTACAGCATCTCCATCCTTGAGTGGCAGTGGATACTGTGCGCAAGCTCTTTCCAAATTCTCATAGCCTGCCTTTCTGAAAATCACACCGCAGATTCCTCCGCCTGCCACCAATCGCCTATTGGCAGCATTTACAACAGCATCCACATTCTGCTCCGCACTGGAAGCATTCAGTAACGTCAACTGGCTCATAAGACTCCTCCATCTATCCAAAAACCACAATATAATATAGTATAATATGAAGAAGAAGCGAAATGCAAGCACTTACTGCACATTTCGCTTCTTTTCTAATCCTTCGGCTAAAAATTCTCTGTATTATTGGGCATCCAACATATTTTCTATCAGAATTCCATATCCTCTCGTTGGATCATCCACAAATACATGCGTTACCGCTCCGATCAGCCGGCCGTTTTGGATCAGCGGGCTGCCCGACATTCCGGGCACAACGCCGCCGGTGGTTTCCAGGAGCTTCGCATCTGTGACATGCAGCAGGAGATTTCTTCCGCAAGTATCATTTAAATTCACGTCTTCAATCTCCACCTGATAAGGGCTGACCTGTGTCCCTGTGACATTGGCAAGCATCTGCGCAGATGCACACTCCACCTGCTCACCGGTTGCCAGAGGCAGCGCTCTTGCCTCTGTTTCCGGAACTTCCATCTGTCCGAAAATGCCCACCGGAGAATTACACTGGATGGTTCCCAAAACCTGTTCCCTTCCAAATGCACCATGCAGCTCTCCCGGTGTCCCCGGTTGGCCTTTGATCACATCGGTTACAGAGGCCGCCATAATTTCTCCATCGCGCATGGAAACAGCCAAACCGGTTGCCGGATCGTTGATGCTATGACCCAATGCCCCATAATTTCCCGTGGCCGGGTCATAGAATGTCACCGTGCCAACACCTGTAATTCCGTCGCGGATTTTTAAGCCCATGCGTTTTCCCTCTTCGGTCTCAACTGGTGACAGACAAAACTCCGCCAGCTTTCCCTTGCGCTCCACAGTAAGAATTACCTGCGCATGTTCATCTACCGCTACCCGAAGATCCTCCATATCATCCGCCGGAACGCCATTGACAGATACAATTCTGTCCCCGGCACGGATTCCCGCCGCCTGTGCACCGGCACCGATTTCCTCATCAAAGCCTGCCACAACCATCTCACCGGACAGATGAATGCCCACCAGCTGTCCCACCGGAATCAGACTTTCCGGCATGGCAAAAGCCTCCATACAGAAGCTGCTTAACAAAGCAAACAATATCAACGTTCGCTTGAGCATTTTTTTCATTCTTTTCCCTCCCTTTGCGTCAATCTCACCCACGTCAATAATTTGAACCGTTTTCCCGCTTTTAGTGAAGCGAAAGTATAGAAAAACAGGGGCAGGTTTCCTGCAAAGAAAAAATCAAAATGTTTGTGATTGAAGAATAAAAAAAGATATTGGTTGTCCTTGAAAAAGCTGCTAAAAAATGATACAATTAAAAAAAGATTTATATTGGAGTGTTGTCGGTTAAATCTGGCAACAAAGGAGAACACCTATGAAAATCATTGTTGTCGGAGCCGGTTATGTGGGTCTTTCCGTTGCCGTGCTTCTGGCGCAAAACCACGAAGTCGTTGCCGTAGATCGGCTCCCGGAAAAGGTTGCGCTGATTAATCAAAAAAAATCCCCCTTCCGGGATGAGCTTCTGGAAAAATATCTGCGGAAAATGCCGCTCTCTCTCAGCGCTTCCCTGCCCAATGATGCACTCTATCGGGCAGCTGATTTTATTATTATTTCTACCCCCACTGACTTTGATCCTGCCGCAAATCGCTTTGATACCTCCAGCGTAGAGGCCGTCATCTCCGATGTGCTCTCTTCCAAATCCAACGCTGCCATCGTTATCAAGTCTACCGTTCCTGTCGGCTTTACGGAAGCAATGCAAAAACGCTATCAAACCGAACGCATTCTTTTCTCCCCGGAATTTTTGCGTGAGGGAAAATCGCTCTATGACTGCCTCTACCCCAGCCGAATTGTTGTTGGCATTAATTCTGAAGCGATGCAAAAGACAGCCGCCTGCTTTGTTTCTCTTCTGGAGGAAGGAGCACAGACAAGTGATATTCCCATCCGTTTCATGAAAACAACCGAGGCCGAGGCTGTAAAGCTCTATGCCAATACATACCTTGCCATGCGCGTTGCCTTCTTCAATGAACTGGATACCTATGCCCAGGCAAACACACTGGACTCCGGCGCCATCATTGACGCGGTATGCCTTGACCCGCGAATCGGCAATCACTACAATAATCCCTCCTTTGGCTATGGCGGCTATTGTCTGCCCAAGGATACGCGACAGCTTTTGTCCAGTTACCACTTTGTTCCGCAGAATCTGATCCGTGCGATCGTTGATTCCAATGTTACCCGGCAGCAGTTTATCGCCCAGAGCATTTTGCAGCAGCAGCCTAACACCATCGGTATCTATCGATTGACCATGAAATCCGGCAGCGATAACTTCCGCTTCTCCTCTGTGCAGGGTGTCATGGATTTCCTGAAGCAGGCCAAGGCCAACATCATCATTTTTGAGCCAACATTGCAGAATACCTCCTTTGCCGGCTATCCGGTCATCCAGGAGCTTGCCGAGTTCAAGGCTTCGGCAGATATCATTCTTGCGAATCGCTTCCATGAGGAGCTCAATGATGTCGCTGAAAAGGTTTATACCAGAGATCTCTTCTTCCGGGATTGATTATCCACCTACTTTACATATGCAAAAAAAATTAAGGTGATACCATGAATACATTACTGAACGATAACTTCTCCAAAAAACGGTCATTTCAATTTCTATGTCTATTTCTCGTCAGTGTCGGCACAATCCTGACATTTTTCTTTCAGAATTATTTGAACAATCTGAATCTTTCTTACTTTTTACAGATTCCCCTTTTTACCGCCCTGTTTATTGGTCTGTCTCTATGCGGCAGTCTGTCTAAAAGAGCCAAGACCTGCTATGCCATTGGCATTTTGTTCATTCTCTGGTTTTGGATACTGCAGCCTATTCATTATTTAATAGATGGCAGTATGAATCAATATGGAAACTTTATCGGCGCATATCTTCTGGCGCTTCCCTTTGCATCGGTGATGGAAGATGGAAAGCAGCAACGGGGGCTGAAGTTCGCTGCAACAGTAGCAATTGCCCTGTCATTGGCACTGTTCCTGTGTACCCTTCTCCTGATGGCAGGTAAAATGCCAGAGTTCATTTCCGACATCTGTTTCTTTGATGGACCGAGACTGCGGCTGTTTCTTCATCCCAATTCATGTGCTAACCTGCTGCTCATTGGCATTGGCAGCTGCCTTTATTTGTGCTTTACCGTTAAAAAGAAGTTTGAAAAATTCCTTTTCCTTCTCTTTGCTGCCCTCTTTTTTGTGCCGCTTTCTATGACCAACTGCCGCAGTGTAATTCTTTTGTGTGCAGTTCTTGTGGGCAGCACCATACAGATTTGGCTCTTGCCTTATCAGAAAACAAAGCCGCTTCTTCGCCTAATTACGACTCTTTTGATACTTGCGGCATCAATTTTTGTGCTCTGGAAGTTGTCAAGAATTCTCTATGAAATTAACGACCATGGTGTTCCCTCCTCTGAGACGCAGCATTCCATGAGTTCTGATATGTTCACGCTGAATAACCGCACATACATTTTTCTCTGTGCTATAAAATCCCTGTTTGCAAAGCCCTATCTGTTTCTCATCGGAACCGATCAATCCGGTTTCCATATTACTCCCTTCCTTGGAGGAACCGCAACTTCTGCCCATAATTCCTGGCTGGAAATTCTGATGTATTCCGGTATTCCCGGTTTTGCTATCGCGTTAATACTTACCTTTATTGCCCTGCGCAGTTGCATACGTGTACTGTTTTCCCGGCACGTTACTGTATCCATGGGCACAAAAACTATTGCGATTCTTTGTCTAATGCTGATGGTACATGGATTTATGGAACCGTTTTTGTTCACTGGTAGAGCAGATCCCATCAATTTTTTCTTTCTTCTGGTTCTGGGATACCTTTGGGAAGCCTCTGTCGGTTCCTCATCGGATCATGCAAAGGATACCAACTCTCCTGAACCCGATAAATTCTCTGCACACCCTCTGACAGAAGAACAGAAAAAGAAGCTGGGACTTACAGACTATTACCGTCCCTATCGTTTATCCGGAAAAGCCAAAAAAACATCTTATCAGATTATCAAGCGCTGCTTTGATTTCCTGTTCTCCGCTGTTGTTTTTCTGATTCTTCTTCCACTGCTTCTGATCCTGATGCTCCTGATTTTTGTGGACGACCCAACAGCTGGCCCGATTTATTGTCAGACCCGTATCGGAAAGAACGGAAAACCCTTCACCCTATATAAGCTCCGCAGTATGCATCCGAATGCGGACAGTATTCGGCAAGAGTTGAAAGCCTGTAATGAGGCACAGGATAAGGCTTTTAAAATCAAGGCTGATCCCCGCATTACCCATGTAGGCTATTTTATTCGCCGCTATATGCTTGATGAGCTGCCACAGTTTATCAATGTTATGCTGGGACAGATGAGCCTAGTCGGTCCCCGACCCCCGCTTCCTGATGAAGTGGAAGCCTATGATGCATATGACAAACAGCGCCTTTCCATTACCCCCGGCTTGACCTGTATCTGGCAAACCTACCCCCATCGGCATGAGATTTCCTTTCAGGACTGGGTCGCTATGGATTTGCAATATATTGAGAACCGTAGCTTGAAAATGGATTTTTTGTTGATATGTAAAACCATCAAAACCATATTTTCTGGTAATGGTGTATAGCTAATCAACAACACACTTTTACAGAGCCTATGTGGACTGCCTCTTTTATGAGACAGTCCATTTTTTTACATGAATACTATGATCGAAAAAGCATGATTCCGTGTTAGCAGTAAAACAGGCAGAGCCGTTATGATTGGCTCTGCCTGAACGTTAGGATATTAGGATGTTATGTTGTAGGGTCGGAGACCAACCCCAATGGCTGTAAGTTAACAGCCCTTGCCTTCCCCTCTGGGGAAGGTGCCGCCCGCAGGCGGCGGATGAGGTTGGCCTCCCGAGGACAAGACAGAGAACCGTCCCCCTGTCTTGGCATCCAATGACCTCTTCCGTCTCGCTTCGCTCGACAGCTTCCCCAAAGGGGAAGCCTTAGCGCGGGCTATGTTAGGAAGGTTTCCGCAACTGCTAGCTTAACGCCATTGGAGACCGACCCTACAGGATGGTTTTCAGTTGCTATCCAGAAAGCGCATGATGATAGAAGCGATCTGTGCGCGGCTTGCTGTGGCATTCGGAGCCAGGACGATCACACCGTTGGAGTTAATGCCATTGATGAGACCTTCGCTGATTGCCCAAACCAGAGCTTCCTTTGCATAGTCGCTTACGCTCTGTGCATCGGGGAATTCCGTAAGCTCACCGGAGACAGCAGGCTTATTGGAATAGCGATACAGAATCACTGCAATCTGCTCACGGGTGATTTTGCCATTTGGATCAAACTTCTGATTGCCGACACCGTTAACAATGCCATTGGCAGCAGCCCATTCAATGGCATCGGAATACCACTTGTTGGCTTCAACATCGCTGAAGGTGCCTTTGAATGTAACCTCAGGTTCACCGGCAATGCGGTACAGGATGGTTACCAGCTGTGCACGGGTAACCTTGCCGTTCGGGTCGAAGATGGTTTCGGAGATGCCGTTCATGATACCATTGGAAACGCAGAAATTAATGCCCTCATATGCCCAGTTATCCCTTGCAGGCGCATCTGTGAAGACTCTGCTCGGGCTAAAGAACTGTTGAATCATTCCGTATGCTTTCTCATAGGCGGCAGCTATTTCTTCGGTAGCCTTAGCGGCTTTAATGGCATTCTTCGCATCCGCGATTACAAGAAGCAGTTCATTTATCTCACTGGATGTCAGACTGGAAACATCAGCAGTAGCTGCAAGCGTCAGTTGGGTCAGTGCGTTGTATCTGGCAGCATTCAGTTCTACCGCCATAGCCTCTTGTGCAGCCTTCTCGGCAGCCTTACAGGCCTCCTCAAAGCGCAGACGAACTTCCTCCAAATCCTGTGCGCTCTGCTGTGCTTTGATAAGCGCTTCTGCAACCGCATCCTGAACCTCAGCTACCTCCAGCTTGGCAGCAGCAACATTGGCCGCAGCCTGTGCAGCCTGTTTTGCACTCTCGGCAGCTTCAATGTTGAACTTATCCGCAGCGGCCTTTGCCTCTTCAGCAGCCACTTGTGCAGCCTTGGCTGCATTTCTGGCATCCGCAGCAGCAGCCTGTGCAGCGGCAGCTTCTTCGGAAGCAATCTCGCCCTTTGCAGCAACATCGTCAGCCTTAGCCTGTGCAGCTTCGGCAGCAGTCTGTGCTTCCTTGGCAGCATTCTCAGCAGCAAGGACAATCTCTTCCATAGAGGAGGTGCTCTGCTTATCGCCGCAGCGTGTGCAAACACCGTTCACATAGTTATGACCCAGAGCTGCAACAATATCGTCAGTGTAGCTTTCGCCGCACTTGGAGCACGTATAGGTAGTGTAGCCGTCAGCAACACAAGTCGGTGCAGTAACTACTGCAACATAGCTATGCTCACAGCCAATTTCGCCTTCACCGACCTTGACGGTAGCAACCGCTGTAGCTTCGGAAACAGCATCGCTGATCTTGACCGTCAGGCGGACATTCTTGCTCTTTTCAGGCATATGCACCGTGCCATCGGGAGCAATTACATTGGGATCGCTGGAGGTGATCTCCATGGTATAGCCATGGGGAAGCTCTGCGAAGGTGATATTTTCTTTGGTTTCTGTGGGAATGGCAGCCGCTACATAGTCAGCAACATTCTGAGATGCCCAAGTCATCATCTGATCCTTGGACATCTGCTCAACACCGTTGAGCCAGGTCACTGCAACATACTCGAAGTACATATTCATCTGTGCAGAGCTGCTATTCTGGGTTGCAAACAGGCCGATTCTCGGATTGGCAAAGTTGACATTCTTTGCGGTGTTCAGCATGGTAAAGTTGACACCATCCTGAGAGTAACCGACCGTATAGTTGTTATCAGCCTTATCAATCAGGAAGTAGAGGGTAACCGTGCCATCCTCAGCGGGCAATGCCTGACCGGAGCCGAGGTTGCCGTTGAAGGAGCCACTGGTTTCTACGCCGGGTTCCATACCGAGGTTGCTGGTCTGGCAGTTCATGCGGAGGTAGTTGTTCTCGTCCTGCCATACAAGGAACATGGCCTGCTGATAGTTCGCGGTCGGGACATTCGGGTAGACGATCTTAGCGACTGCCTGCCAGTTGCCCTGTGCGGGAGCAGTGAAGCAGTTCTCCCAGGCACCGCCGGTACCGTGGATATCGCCGGACTGCGTGGGCAGAACAAGACCCTTGCCGATTTGCTCACTGTAGGTGGCGCTATTCTCGCGTTCAATCGTCCAAACATCGGAATTAAAGTCACCATCAGCAAAATAGTCGGAAACAGGTGCCAGACCGAAATAGAATTCATAGATTGCTTCGGCGGCATCATTGTATGCGCGGATGGTGGCCTTGCCGGTAGTGGTATCCAGTTGCTGGATTTCAACCTTAACCTCTTCATCAGCGCCGGTAGCTTCCAGCACAGGAGCCTTTGCATCTGCATCAACTGCGAAGTTGTAGACGAAGGTTTCGGGGTCAAAGCCACTCAGGGTGCTGCCGTTGAGCTTGACAGAAGCAAGACGCGGGTAAAGCTGGCTGACCTTGCAGACTTGGATGCCGTCAAAGGTTGCCACTGCACCTGCTGCATTGCCGCAGAATACACCAAGCTTGGGATCTGCCATAGCAGACTTGGCCGTGCCGGACAGATCGTTCCAACTGCTGCCATCGGTAGAATAGCCGAAGGTGTAGGCACCATTTTGCTTAATCATGCGCAGAGAAACTTCGGTGATCGCACCGAGATTGCCGGAACGTGCGACCTGCGTGGTTTCGCTGCCGTCCACACGGTATGCGGTGACATAATAGTTGGTAGAGGTGCTCCACCAGCTAGAAGAGGTGGTACGTTCAAAGACGAGCTTTACATAGCTGCTGTCCGTATCCTTAACCAGAAGGCCTGCCTGCTGATTATTCGCAGCAAAGGCTTCGGCAAGGGTAAGACGGGTCTGTGCAGCCCAGTCACCGTATGCGGGTTCGGAGTAGAGGTTGGCTGCCATGCCGTCTTCACCGATAATGGTCAGGCCATCGGTGCCGAAGACTGCATTCTCATTGCCACCCTCCACCTTCCAGAGCTTGGCCTGTGCTGCTTCCCAACCTTCTGCAAAGTCGGTGGAAACAGGCGCATTGCCCAGACCCAGACGATAGACATTGGTAAAACCGGAGGCTGGCTCCGTAACGGTGATGGAAGCAACACCGGGAATGCCGGAGAACTGCTCGACTGTGATTTCAAGACTGCTATCATCGGGAGCGTTATAGCCAACAATGGGCAGATTGGCAGAAGCGGCTTCGCCAACGGTCACGGTGCTGCCGTAGGTATTGGTGGTAATCTCGCAGACTTCATTGACACCGCGGTTGCCCTGGCTGGGCACACCAATGGCCTTCAGATCATGCTTGCCTTCTGCATCCCAGCGGGTGATAACCACACGGTTGCCGGTAATGGCGAAGGAGGTCATGGTCAGCGCACTGTCGGCGTTACTATAGCGCACGCCGCTGGAGCTGTTTGCCCACTTGGACCAGTAGTAGCCAGTGTAGCCGTAGTTCAGGTAGGTGAAATTCAGCTTCTCGGTGGTGAATTCGGTCTTACTGCCGTGCTTGGCGATATTGATGCTGTCGCCATCGGTCAGGAAGATGGATGCGCCGCCCAGATAGTCATCATCGCCCCATGCATGGTCATGGCCGAAGACAAAGATGATGTTGAGATCATCGCCGTAGGGCTGGATGGCATGGAAGAGGGTATCGCCGTACATACCGTCGCCCTCATAGGCGGTGCGGGTACTGAAGTGCAGAGGTACGTGCGTGCAGATGAAGACGGGACGATCGTAACCGGCCTTTGCCTTGGCATCAAGGTAGGCGCTGAGCTTGTCGGCAACGTTCTTCACAGCACTCTCGGATGCGGTCGTGGGCTTGGAGGCGTAGTCATCCTCATTGATCGTGAACATACCGTAGTATTCCGTATCATAGGCTCCGCTGGGAGCAAAGTCAGAGATTGCAGAATCGTGGTTGCCCTGAACGAAGGTGAGTTTGATATCGGAGCCAAGCTCGGAGGTGATGACTTCGCGCACATCGTTCACGCCGGTCTGGGTTCTGGTGGCGTTCAGGTTGCTGTCGAAGCCGTAGTCACCACCGGCAACGAAGGCGTAAATGTCATCATAGGTTGCCTTGATGTTCTTCAAGATGCCCTTGATAGTAGCATTCTGTGCGGTGTAGTCACCGTTCTTGGCATAGTCGGACCAGGCATAAGAGGTCGCCGGATCCTGGAAGTCGGAAGCCGTGACCATGACAACGGTTTCATCGGAAGTGCCTGCGCCTCCATAGGCAGAGCTGTCAAGCTCGTAGGCAAACTTTTCACGGTTGAAGTCTTCCATAGGCTCGCCATTGAGGGTAATGCCATTGAGCAGAGGATTGGATTCGACATAGACAACGAAGTCAGCCGTAACAACATGGCCATCCAGTTCACCCGTAACGCTGACCGTTGCAACGCCGGGAGCCTCCGCCTTGATCACACCGTCATTGACGGAGACAACGCTGGGACGGTTGGTCTCATAGGTGAAAACCATACCTTCGGGCAAGGCACTGGAAACAACCTGATCAATGGGGCTCATCTGGTGGGCAATGACATAGCCGTGCAGGCTCTCATCGTTCATGCAGACAGTGAGCTGCGGGTTGATAATAGCACCCTTGTCGAAAATGACACGCTCTTCAATACCGAGCGCTTCGTCACCCTTCTGGTTGGCCTTGACGGTCAGCAGCTCGGGATAGACATCCATCTCGCCGGAGACGGTGAAGTTCTTGGTCAGAGAAGCGGCGGCTTCACTGTTGGTGCCTACCTGAATCTGATACAGGCCGGTATCAACCTCATAGCGCTTGTCAACTTCATCAAAGTAGGCAAGCTCAGGAATCTCAACATCCATCGTAACCGTCTTGGTCTCACCGGGCTGAAGCTTGATCTTTTCAAAGCCTTCTAGGCGCTTGATCGGACGGAGCAGCTCTGCCGGAGCATCGGGCTGTGCGATATAGAGCTGCGTAATTTCCTTACCGGCAACCGCGCCGGTGTTCTTGACCTTGAAGCTGACCTTTACGGTGTCGTTTGCATCGTAGGCGGTCTTGTCAATCGTCAGGTCAGAGTATGCGAAGGTGGTGTAGCTCAGGCCATAGCCGAAGACATAGCTGGGCTTCTTTTCGCCCTGATAGTACATATAAGTACGGCCATTGGAGCCATTGGTTGCATACATATTGTAATCCAGAATGCTGGGAACATCGGATTCGCCGCTGTCATTGACATCCTGATACCAAGTGTCGGTCAGCTTGCCGGAGGGGTTAACTGCGCCGGTAATGACGTTGCCAAAGCCGACCTTGCGCAGACCTTCGAAGCTCGACCACAGCAGAGCTGCCACATCGTCCTCAAAGGTCTTCACCTGCATTTCGCCGCAGGTCTCCATGATGGCAATGGTATTCTGATTCAGCTTGCCGACCGTGGAAATGAAGGTATCCAGATTGTTGGGAAGCTTAATGGTAGAACGGTCGCCATCTTCCTTGGAATAGTTGCTGTTGGTGCCGGTGACAACAATGGCCACATCGGCAGCAGCAATAGCAGCTTCGTTCTCTTCGGTGAGGGAGTTGCTGTTGATGAGGGTGAAGGTTGCGTCAGCCTTCACAGCCTTGATGGCATTGACGATACCCTGCTGGATGGTGATCTGGTTGGTCTTATCGCTTGCACCGGCAGAGTAGAGGCCGAGATACATATTGGTCTGCCAATCGCCAACAATGGCAACATTGTATTCCCCTTCGGCGGGAATCTGCAAAGGCAGCAGACCGTTGTTCTTCAGAAGAACAACACCTTCATTGTTAATTTCGTCAATGATAGCCAGACGTTCCAATGTCTGCCAGCCGACAGAGCCGGACTGGGAGGCGGTACGTGCAGCCGCCGCCGCCGTGTAGGCCAGATTGTCATCAAATTCGCCCGTGCCGATACGGTCGGTCATCAGATGCAGCAGCGCTACATCCACAGCATTCTCGGTGAAGATGCCCTTATCGGTCTCGGGTGCAGCATCAAGCATCTTGGTCATCTTGGAGCTGTAAGTACCGAAGCCAGAGTAACCACCATTGCACTCCAGATCTTCGCCGTGTGCAAGAGCGCCGGACAGAGCTTCCAAATCGGTCATGGTGTCACCAGTATAGGGGTTGACATAACCATGGCGGTTCTGGGTAGCGGTGGAATCGCAGTCAGAGGTGATATGACCGTTCAGGCCAAAGGTCTGACGAAGCAGCGTATCCATCAGGTAGGAGCTATAAGAAGTCGGCTCACCGTTCAGGGTGCTGTAAGCGGTCATAACAGAGCTGACATCCGCACGCTGGATGACTTCGCGGTACGGTGCCGTGTAATACTCACGGATGGCGCGAAGATCAGAGACAGCGCCGCCGGACAGACGGTTGCGTTCGGAGTTGTTGGCGGTATAGTGCTTGACGGTACACATGGCCTTCTTATAGCCATTGGGATCAAGCAGATTGCCGTCACGATCCTTGCCTTCCATGCCCTTGACAAATTCAGAGGCCATGATGCCGGTCAGAAGAACATCCTCAGAGAAGGATTCTTCATTGCGACCCCAGCGGGGATCGCGGTGCATATTGACCGTAGGAGAATAGAAATTCAGATTCTTCGCATTGCCGGTCTGGCTGTTCTTCGATGCACGCTCACGAATTTCATTGCCGATCTCAACGGCTTCGCGGTAGTACAGCTCGGGATTCCAGGTGGAAGCAACGGTCAGGTTCTGCGGATAAGAGGTAGAATTGGTGGTATTGCCGCGGGAGTAGCCATGAAGGGCTTCGCTCCACCATTCATAAGAATCAATATTCTTGGTTGCGGGTACATTCAGCGTACCGCCGCCAAGCGAAGAAGCTGGGATTGCAGAGGCGGTAGATACGAGCTGACTTCCCTTCTGTGTGGGGGTCATACGGGCAATCAGGTCAGCCGCACGCTCTGCAAAGCTGTACTGTGGGTTTTCATAAATGGGGATGGTGGGATCAATTTCCTGAGGCGCGGGATCAAGCTCACCACAGCGGGTACACTTGCCGTTAATATAGTTATGACCAAGCGCATCCACCTCATCGGCAACATAGCTGTCGCCGCACTGGGTACAGGTATAAGTGGTAAAGCCGCTTGTCAGACAGGTAGGCGCTGTAACGACTGCTGCATAGCTGTGCTCGCAGGGTGCAGGCTCACTGCCTTCGATTTTCAGGGACTGGAGCCAATACTGATAGCCAACAGAGCTGCCGGAGTAGGCATCAATGACGATCATTTTAGCTTCAATGCCGGTGTTTTCATAGGTAAAAACCTTGTCATAGGCTTCGCCGTTGTCAGAAGCATAGGCAGTATAGGTCGTGCCAACCTTTTCCAGCTTGTACCAGTGATCCGTGCCACTGGTCAGGCCGTAGGACAGCTTCATGCCGCTGATGGAGGACTCATTCGTGCCGTCCACCTGCTTGAAGTTGACTGTAGACTTGTTACCAGCGCGGACACCGACACCGTTTTCATAGTCTGCCATGCCATAGAAGCAAAGGAATTCGTAGTTGCCGTTGGAGCCGGAGGTATCCACCTTCAGGTTCAGGGTAGCCGTCCAGTCACCCTCCACGGGAACCTGAACAACGTCACGAGGGGACTTGGCAGCATCGCCGCTGAGTTGACCCTTACAGTTTTCAAACGCTTCTCTGGTGGAGATCATATAGAAGCCTTCGCCCTCTCTGATCTCAGAAACGGTCTGGTTGTCAATTATAAATTTTCCTGTATCCGCAGGATTGGTAAAATCAATTGAAGTGCCGCCAGCTTTATCCGCAGCGAATGCGGAAACGGTGGGCAGCATAGAGAACATCATGCAGAAAACAAGAATCAGGGCAAGAATTTTTTTATTTTTTGTCATTTCATCCTCCTAAAGATTCTAGAAGCTGTCCCCGGGAATTCCCGATATTCCTGATTGGGCTTCCCCGGGGACAGAACCATGATTTACGCGGTATCGGAGATCAAAACTCTGATACCAATTTTATTTCCCGGTAATCAATTGCTGCTGTCTAGGAAACGCATGATGATGGTAGCGATTTGTTCACGGGTAGCAACGGCATTAGGTGCCAGAATGATGCCTTCGGGTTCAGCCGTTCCGTTAATCAGGCCAGTGTTGACTGCCCAAAGCATGGCATCCTTTGCATAGTTGCTGACCTTATCGGCATCGGGGAAGGCAAGCTCACCTTCTACGGCCGGGGAGCCGGAATAGCGATAGAGGATAGCGGCAATCTGCTCACGGGTAATTTGACCCATGGGGTCAAATACACCCTCCTTCTTACCGTTGACAATGTCGTTGGTGGCAGCCCATTCGATGGCTTCGGTGTACCACATTCCAGCGGGAACATCATCGAACATGCCGGAAATTGTGACTTCAGGCTGACCGACAACGCGGTAGAGAATGGTCACAAGCTGTGCGCGAGTGAGAACATCCTCCGGCACAAACTTGGTTGCACTGTAGCCCTGCATGAAGCCATTTCTTACGCAGTAATCAATGCCCTCATGTGCCCAATAGCCTTCTGCGGGAACATCAATGAAGTGCTTGCTCGGACACGTCAACTGATCAAGAATGTTGTCCAATGCTTTTTCAACATCCGTAACCGTTTCGGCAGCGTTAATGGCAGCGATGGCATCGGCAATCAGAGAAGAATCTGTATTCTTTGAAATAGCGGCTGTCAGCGCAATTTCGGCCAGCGCATAAGCTTTTGCACTGTTGAGTTCAGAAGCCTTTGCCTCTGCCGCAACACGCTCTGCCTCTGCCTTTGCTGCTTCGATTTCTTCCTCAAGGCGCTTGGCCTCGGCAAGATCCTGTTCAGCCTTTGCTACCAGCTCAGCAATTCTGGCCTGTGCATCGGCAACTTCCTTCTTGGCAGCGGCTATTTCAGCAGCATTCTGCGCAGCCTGCTTTGCAGCCTCTGCGGCAGTGGCATTGGAGTTTGCAGCAGCATCATTAGCAGCATCGGCAGCCTTCTGGGCAGCCTCCGCAGCCGCCTTTGCCTCTTCCGCAGCCTTCTGTGCAGCTTCCGCAGCGGTCTTGTCTTCGCCGGCAGCCTGAGCAGCAGCTTCCGCAGCGGCCTTTGCATCCGCAGCGGACTTCTGTGCAGCTTCAGCAGCAAGTGCAGCATCCTGAGCGGCCTTTACAGCAGGATCAAAGTTGGGATCAACAGCACCGCAGCGGGTGCAGTAGCCATCCACATAGTCATGGCCAAGAGCGGATACGGCGGTGCTTTCCACACTGATTTCCTTCGTGCCTTCTGCGTTGGAGAAGGTCTTGCCGCAGACACTGCAGGTCCAATAAGCCGTATTGCCGGCCTCGGTGCAGGTTGCTGCCTTAGCTTCCGTTGCGACCAGCGTATGAGCAAGAACAGGAAGGACAACGTCACTCGTTGCAAGGGCGTTCTCACAAGCTTCGTCTGCGAAGTAGCAGCCACAGCCATCGCAATACCAGCAATCAGTTGCAATACCGGTTTCGGTGCAGGTTGCTGCCTTAGGCTCTACCTTGACAGCGGCATGACCTGCGGGCTTAGCCAGCGTCTTGGTGGACATGACATCAAAGTTGACATCATAGTAGGTCAGGCTTACGCTTCCGTCACCGGCAATGTAGGCCAGCAGACCCTTTGCCGTGGTTGCTACTGCATGGGCATCATATTCATCATCCGTCATGCAGCCTGCGGAGGCATAGGTAAACTTGATGGGCAGATCATCGGGGATATTTTCGCTGTCCTTCGTAAATACGGTACCGTAGTTCGGGTCTTCCTCGGTGTGGTTATGACCCCACAGGAAGATGACCTGCTTGGTATCGGCATACTTGTTCAGAACAGTGATGACATCGTCTCTTCTCTTCTCGGTACGGTTGTAGTTGTGCAGAGGATAGTGAGATACGATGAAGATGGGCTTGTCTGCGGGGGCAGTTGCAAGGTATGCATCCAGAGCTTCGATATCGGCTACATCGAAGCTGTTATTCGTCTGGGCAGCACTCAAGCTGTAGATCACATAATTGTCAGTTTCTTCTACATAACCAGGCATATGGATTCTCTTTGCAGAGCCGTTGGTATCCTTGTAGCTGTTATACTGACCGTTTTGCCACTCGTGGTTGCCGTTGATGAAGAAGCCGCCACCGAGCACCTTTTCGTGGTTTGCTACGCCGTCCATTGCAACGCCGACTCTTGCCCAATAATCGTCACCCTTGAACTTGGTGTTGGCATCGCCCTGGTCACCGCAGGAGATGAACTGGTCGAAGTAGATGCCGCCAAAGTCTGCGGATAGCTTATCGAGCCATGCACTCAGGCGTTCAATGGATTCCGTGCTGCCAATGACCTCACCGGTCTCAGAATCGGTTGCAAAGTCAGCTCTGAACTTATAGTGGATATCGGAGGTAATGGGCAGATAGATGCCGTTCTGTGCAGGAGCTACACACTTCTTCCAAAGCTGCACACTATCCGCCGTGTTGCTCGTGCTGAGAATACCGTTGACAACATCAAGGTACTTCTCGCCAATCTGGAGCTTGCCATCTGCATAGGCTGCTGCATCCGCAGCTTCTGCCAGATTCAGCGCTTCGTTCAGACCCTTGCCATCGCTGATATACAGCTTGCCATCGTGATATACGAATGCAGCGCCGTTACCGATCTTGCGTGCGCGCTTTGCGTTGCCAAGACTGATGGTTTCCAGAGCCAATTCATCGGCAATTACATAGTCGCTAATGATCTTCTTATCCAGATCATCCGCAACAATGCCTTCGCTGAGGAACTTGGTGCCTTCGGGATTGCAGATATAAGCCTGGAATGGGCCTTCGGGCAGGCTGGTCAGCTTATTGCCTTCGGCATCATACAGGGCGATAGGATCACCGAGATTCTTATTTACAACAAATGTCGTGCCATTGTAGAGCAGATAATACTTGCTGCTGGTATTATTGCGCAGCGTTACAGCACCGTCTTCCATGGTGAGTGTCCAGGAAGCCTGACTGGTGATTGAGCTGGAGGTGCAGCTGAGTGCGCTCATCGTTGCAGCCATGTATGCACTGCTGCCCTTCATGCTGTAGGTACCTTCCACAGTTCCGTTCTGCTCGAAGGTAAAGAGCGTACCGCCATGGACAGTGGCTTCGTCACGGATAGTCAGAATGTACGCGCCGTTTTCTTCGAGTTCATTGACCTTTTCATAATAGTCCGCGCCGGAAACCATACCGGGCTGCACAGAACCACAGCGGGTGCACTTGCCGTTCTTATAGTCATGACCGAGTGCTGCAATTTCATCAGCTACGTAACTGTCCCCGCACATGGAGCAGGTATAGGTGGTAAAGCCGCCGTCAAGACAGGTAGGATCGGTAACAACCGCAACATAATTGTGCTTGCAGGGTGCGGGTTCATCACCTTCAAATTCCAGAGACTGAAGCCAATACTGATAGCCAACAGAGCTGCCGGAGTAAGCATCAATGACGATCATTTTAGCTTCAATGCCGGTATTTTCGTAGGTGAAGACCTTGTCATAGGTTTCGCCGTTATCGGAGGCATAAGCGGTGTAAGTAGTGCCAACCTTTTCAAGCTTGTACCAGTGATCCGTGCCGCTGGTCAGGCCGTAAGCCAACTTCATGCCGCTGATGGAGGATTCATTCGTGCCGTCCACCTGCTTGAAATTAACCGTAGACTTGTTGCCTGCACGAACACCAACACCGTTGTCATAGTCTGCCATAGCAAAGAAGGAGAGAAATTCATAGTTGCCGTTAGAGCCGGAGGTATCGACCTTTAGGTTCAGGATAGCTGTCCAGTCACCTTCTACAGGAACACGGACAACGTCACGGGGAGACTTGGCTGCATTGCCGCTAAGCTGACCCTTACAATTTTCAAATGCTTCTCTGGTGGAGATCATGTAGAAGCCTTTGCCGTCCTGAATTTCGGAAACGGTTTGGTTGTCGATCGTGAACTTTCCTACATCCGCAGGATTGGTGAAATCAATGTTCCTGCTGACAGGAGCGGCAGCTTCATCCGCAGCAAACACGGAAGCCGTCGGCAGCAAGGAACAAGCCATACAGATTACCAAAATTATGGCGATCATTCTCTTGATGTTTTTCATTCATATACCCCTTTTTCTTAAAATATGTGGGGAAAATTAACAACAAAAACAAGCTGTTTAATAAAACAGCTCAAAAGCTCACTTCCTTTCTTCTTTGTTTTTCACCGAAAAATTCCCCCTGATTTTCGGTATTCTTATTACAAGCTCGTCTGACCCAAATGGCCTCCGAGGTAATAACGTTGGAAAACTCCACAACTTATACAAAAAACTATTTTTTAAATCTTACAAATTCAAACAGCAATTTATAAATTTGTATTAAAAATAAATTACTGTGGGGATTTTTTAACCTCATTTAAGAAATAATATACTATAATTCAGACAAATCAAGAGCATCTATAATTTTTGTAGAATTGCACAATTCTTTTGATGCCCAATTGTTACTATTGCACATTGTTTTCATGAGCGTCAAATAAAGTTTTATCGGAATAGATATGATCTCCATGGCATATCTCTTTATCTTGAGGTCAGTACCTCGTATTTTCTTTAAAAGCTCAAAAAACTCGTACTTGCCGGATCATTTTACCTATCCGGCAAGTACGAGTTCCTACTTAATATGGTTTTCTGCTTAGATTTCCAATTGCTCAGAGGGAAGTGCAGCGATCACAGCAGCACAGCGCGGACAGAGATCATCTTCTCCGGGGTTCTGCGTGTGCATCCAGCAGCGGGGGCACTTAACGCCGGGGGCATTGGAAACAGCAACAGACAAGCCGGGATAGTTGGTACCGTTACCCGTGATGGCATCGGCAGGAGCCTCGCCAAGGCTGACAGCGGAAACGATAAACAGATCGGAAAGGTTCATGCCTTCCACGGCCTTCAGGGCAGCCTGTGCATCGGCATCCGCAGCGCTCAGTGTGACCTGTGCTTCCAGAGCCTTACCAATGCGCTTGTCGGCACGAGCCAGCTCCAGAATACCGTTCACATCCTGACGCAGGGCAATGGCACTGCGCCATGCTTCCATGCGGTCAGCATCCAGCTCATAAGCGGTGAAGGGTTCATCCATCTGATTGAGAAGGATGTTGCGGGGATCATCCTCTGCACGGTGCGGCATAGCAAGCCAAATTTCGTTGCAGGTAAAGGCCAGAATCGGAGAGAACAGCTTGGCCATCGCGCCAAGGGTCAAATACAGGACGGTCTGCGCACTGCGGCGACCCAGAGAATCTGCACCGTCACAGTACAGGCGATCCTTAATGATATCCAGATAGAAGGAAGAGAGCACGATAACGCAGAATTCATTGATGGCATGGGACACACCAAAGAATTCATATTCGTCATAAGCCTTCAGGCAGCGCACGATCAGCTCATTGAGCTTGGTCATAGCCCAGCGATCCAGCTCGGGCATATCCTCTGCTGCCACCAACTGGGCAGGATCGAAGTCCACCAGATTATCCAGCATGAACTTGCAGGTGTTACGGAACTTCAGGTAGTTCTGGCTCAACTGCTTGAAGATTTCATCGGAGCAGCGGACATCTGCATGGTAGTCAGCAGAGCCTGCCCACAGACGAAGCATATCGGCACCGTACTTATTGATGATTTCGGCGGGATCCATGCCATTGCCGAGACTCTTGTGCATGGCGCGGCCTTCACCGTCTACCGTCCAGCCATGGGTGATGCATTCCTTGAAGGGAGAACCCTTGCCCATGGCACCTACACTAATAAGCAGGGAGCTTTGGAACCAGCCACGGTACTGGTCAGCACCTTCAATATAAAGGTTGGCAGGCCAGAGGCCCTGGTCACGCTGCATGGCGCTGAAATGGGTAGAGCCGGAATCGAACCAGCCATCGAGGGTATCGGTTTCCTTCTCGAAGTGCTTGCCACCGCAGTAGGGGCAGGTGAAGCCTTCGGGAACGAGCTGATCGGAGTCGAGATCAAACCAGGCATTGGAGCCTTGGCTTGCAAACAAAGCGGAGATATGGTGAATGGTATCATCATTGCAGATGGGCTTATTGCATTCCTTGCAGTAAACCACAGGAATGGGCAAACCCCAACGGCGCTGACGGGAGATGCACCAGTCGTTGCGCTCACGGATCATAGCGATCAGGCGCTCCTTGCCCCAGCCGGGAATCCAGCGAACCTCATCACAGGCGGCAACGGCGGCATCCTTAAAGGCATCCACAGAGCAGAACCACTGCGGGGTCGCACGGAAGATGATGGGGTTCTTGCAGCGCCAGCAATGGGGATAGGAGTGGACAACCTCCTCTTTCGCAAACAGGGAGCCATCGGCTTCCATATCCTTGAGGATGATGGGATTAGATTCATCGGTGGTGAGACCGGCATATTTACCGGCATAATCGGTATGCCGACCCTGATCGTCAACAGGAACGACCATCTTGATGCCATAGCGGGTGCAGGTCATATAGTCCTCTGCACCGAAGCCGGGTGCGGTGTGGACACAGCCGGTACCGGAATCCATGGTAACATAGTCAGCCAGCAGCAGACGCGAGGTCTTATCCAGGAACGGATGCTTTGCCAGCATATTTTCAAAGAAGGAGCCGGGATAGGTGGCGATGATCTCATAGCTGGTAAAGCCGCCGATGCCCATGACCTTCTCTGTGAGGGCTTCGGCCATAATATAGATTTCGCCGTTATCCGCCTTGACCAGCGCATAGCTGTCTCTGGGGCTGAGTGCGATGGCCAAGTTACCGGGCAGCGTCCAAATGGTGGTCGTCCAAATGACGAAGTTCACCTTGGAGCAGTCGATGCCTTCGAGCTTGCCGAGGTCATCATACATGGGGAATTTGACATAGACGGTGGTACACGGATCATCCTGATATTCAATCTCTGCTTCTGCCAGAGCGGTCTCATCCTTGGGGCACCAGTACACAGGCTTCAGACCCTTGTAGATATAACCCTTCTTGAACATCTCACCGAAGACCTTGACCTCCTCCGCCTCAAAGCCCTTGTTCATGGTCTTGTAGGGGTTAGCCCAGTCACCGACCACGCCCATGCGGCGGAAGCCGCTCATCTGGCGGTCAATATAGCTCTGCGCAAATTCCTGACAGGCAGAGCGGAAATCAGCAATGCTCATGGCCTTGTGATTCAGCTTATTCTGCTTGATGATGGCAGATTCGATGGGCATACCGTGGTTATCCCAGCCCGGGATATAGGGGGTATAGTAGCCGCGCATGGCGTACATACGCACGATAAAGTCCTTCAGGGCTTTGTTGAGGGCGTGACCCATGTGGATATCGCCATTGGAGAAGGGAGGGCCATCATGCAGGGAGAAGAGGGGCTTTCCCTCATTCTTCTTGAGCATTTCGTTGTACAGATCCATCTCATTCCACTGTGCGAGCATTTCAGGCTCCCGCTTAGGCAGACCGCCGCGCATGGGGAAGCCGGATTTTGCCATATTTAACGTTTTTTTGTATTCCATATGATCCTCCAGATTATAAAATTCATATTGATGCAAAAAAACTCTCTGCCCCATCAAAGAGACAGAGAGCATTTCTCTGCGGTACCACTCTTTTTGCCGTCGAAGCGACCACTCAAGGACAGGATAACGGCTGTGAACCGTCCGGGCTTACTTAGCAATGGCTGTTCGGCCGGATGCTCCGGGGTGATATTCAGGAGGGGCTGCCTGCCGCCGTTGCACCGTTGGGCGGCTCTCTGTGAGGCGCGAAATCTCCCTGTTTGTCCCCATCATTGCAGATGAAGGTGATTATTTACTTGGGATTGTAATTCTTTCCAAATTGCAGATCCCCGAATTTAGCGGTGATAGATTCGGGATGAAGGGGACGCATGACCCTAGTATCCTGATTGGGTGCCTCATAGGTAGAGTTTGGAACGCTGCCGACCAGCTTCTCCAGATTCTGCTCAATTTCCTTCGCAATCTCATCAGGTGCCTCCGATGCTTCGGGTACAGGGGCAGATTTCGATCTGGAGGCATACTTGGAAGAAGACTTAGACTTGGATTTGGACGTATTCTTTGGCGCGGTAGGGGCAGCCTTGGGCGCGGTAGGGGCAGTCTTGGGCGCGGCGGGTGCAGTCTTGGGAAGCTCCAGCATTTTCAGATTATTCAGCAGCTCCTGATGGCGCTGAATATTGGTTTCAACCGCCTGTATAAAGCTGGCTGCTACCTGTCTGGTCTGCATCAGGCGATCCTCCTCCAGCTCCATTTCTCCCGCATGAACCTTGGTGCTGACCTTTACCTCGCTTAGAATGGCAGAGGCACGTTCTCTGGCATCACGGATAATTTCAGCCGCTTTGCTCTCTGCATCCCGAATAAGCTTCTGATTGGCTTGATCCGCAGCCTGCTGTGACTTTGCGTTATTGGCAGCAGCAATCTCCTGCTGACGATATTCCTCCAGCTTTTCAACGAGAATACGCAGCTTACTTTTCAGAACTGCGTTTTCCTTGTAGAGGGTAATATAGTCAGAGGTAAGGGGATCCAGAACATCATGAACCGAATCCATATCATAGCCGCCGAACACGGCCTTGGTAAAGCCAATCTCCGCCAATTGTTGTGGTGTAAACATGGATAAACGCTCCTTTATTTTAATTAGAAGTACATACCGTTATTTTCCAGCTCTTCGACCAGATCGCCTACAATATCAACATTGTAGGGAGTGATAATATAGGTAGCAATAGCGACTTTTTTAATTTTTCCGTCAAGAGCATAGGCGCAGCCAGAAAGGAAGTCCACTAGACGGCGGGCAACATCTTTATTGGCGGATTCCAGATTTAAAACCACAGCTCTGCGCTCACGCAGATGATCCGCAATTTCGGAAACCGTATCAAAGCGCTCAGGCTTTACCAGTACAACCTGCATCTGGGCGGTCGTGTGAATGTTAACCACCTTGCTGCCACGGCGATCGGCGGCAGCGGGAGCAGGCTTCTCTGCATAGGCATTACGACTGGAGCGGGGAGCAGGAGCGGCAGACTCTTCTTCTTCAAAGTCGTCGTCGTAGTTTTCGTAATCATCTGGCTCATCCTCACCGTAGGGGCGCATCACCTTTTTCAGTTCATCCAGAAATCCCATGGTTTATCCTCCAATATATCTACTTTAAAAGTTTTATTTTTTTGTATAGTCTCTGGCACCAAAAATAGCGGTGCCAATACGGATCATGGTACTGCCACAGGCAATGGCATCCTCAAAATCATCAGACATACCCATTGATAGACACACCATAGTAACATTATCGTATTTTTTTCGCTGAATGTCAATAAAAAGCTGATGCATTTGTCGAAAAAATATTAAGTTATCTCCCTTTTCGACGCTGATCGGGGGAATGGCCATGAGACCGACCACATTCACGCCGGAAAATTCGCCCATTTTGGGCACAATTTTCCATAACTCGTCCACGCTAAAGCCGGACTTACTCTCCTCGTTTCCAATGTTGACCTCTAAAAGTATCTTCTGGCAAACACCAATTTTCTCAGCCTGTGCATGAATAGCCTCCAGAAGAGGCAAACGATCTACCGACTGAATTACGTCCACTTGGCCTACAATATTTTTTACCTTATTCGTCTGTAGGTGACCAATAAAATGAACAGGTACCCCCTCATAGGCACCTTGTGGCATTTTACACTGAAGCTCCTGCACCCGGTTTTCACCGCAAAGGTCAACACCCCCGCGAATGGCTGCTTTGACCTTATCCGCATCGTTCATTTTGGTCGCAGCGCAAAGCAGAATTTCCTTAGGGTCTCTTCCCGCTGTCTGTGCTGCGGCACACATCCTTGCGCGAATGGCTGCAATATTGTCATGAATCAACTGTTCATATGCTTCCATGGTTATCCAATCACCTTTCCTTCCGATAGCTCTCCGGTCGTGATGATGATTTCGTCTCCCGGCCAGAGATTATCTGTATCCGTTTTATCCTGTTCTACAAGAAAATAGTCTGATGCTTCATATATCATTTTCACTGGTTTCCACACGGCAACAGCGCCTTCCAGAATATAAACGCCAACAGCGCCATTCTCATAGCAGAGTGCTTTCTTTGGAATACGAATACCAGAATAATCATGCAGTATAATATCTGCTGTCTGTGTGCGCAGGCAGGCGATATCTCCCATATGATCCGCACAGGCAAGCACCAACGTCTGTCTGCCATTCTCCGATTCAGAGATTCGAACCACCTGCATAGAAAGTGTCTGCGCGGGATCAAAGGCAAATTCTGCCTCAATGCGGTCTCCAGTATGCAGCTGTGACAGGTCTTCCTGCCGCGCACTGCAAACAAAATACCATTGTGCAGAGGTAATAAGCCGCCCCAATGCATTCACGCCACTTTCAGGTTCGATCTGACTAAGAGAATCCAACTGGCTGGGAGAAAGAGAAAGCACACTTTTGGCACTGAGCAAACCTTCATAGCCGTCGGTGCTGCTTGAGAAAAAGCCGGCATCCGGTGCAATGGTTTGGGTCACTGCGCCAGATAGTCGGGTACGCAGAGATGCCAATTCCTCTTTCAGCGATTGGATTTTTTCCCTCATAGCTTTTCGCCCATCATCATCAAGGAAGCGCTGAAGGAGCAGAGTTTTCAGCTCTGCACTGTCGTCCGCAGCGGAACGAAGATTTTTTCGCGCATTATGGGCATATAGGGTCAACAGCTGCTGGTGAATGGCGGTATCCAGCGTACCGCTACTTTGGGCTTCGGACAGGGTCTGTGATACCGTATCCAGCTGCTCCAGCTCGCAGGTAATTTCATCAATACGAAGCTGCGCTTCCTGTGCATCCTTATCAATAAAATTAGCAGCTAATGCTTCCCCCTTGGCTACGCGGGCACCCTCATCACACAGCAGAACATTGATACCGCTGGGCGCGGGGAGCACCTTCTCATCACGCACAACAAAGCCGGTGGCCTGAAAACCGTCACCGACTTCGTAGGCGATAGCTGCCACGGTGGTATACCGCTCCCCAATATGGGAAACGACTGCACCGATGCCATAGGCAATCAGCGCCAGCAGCAGCATCACAAATATGATTTTAATAAGTGTTGCGCCCTGCTTCATGGCATATCCTCCCGCAGGGCACAGTACGCTTAGCTCAGCTTCACCGGGCTGGTTGGCATAATGGTGGAGATGGCGTGCTTGTAGATCATCTCCTGCTTGCCATCGGCCAGCACAAATACGGAAAAGCTGTCGCATCCGGTCACTACGCCTCGAATTTGGAAACCGTTGACCAGAAATACGGTCACCGGAATCCGCTCCAGACGAAGCTGCCTAAGGAACTGATCCTGCAATGTTTCTTCTCTTGCCATGGGTATTACCTCACTTTTCTATGTAGGAATACCCATATTTTACATATAAATTGCGAAATATTTTGTCAAAAGCTGTCGCTTCAATTTATTTTTTCAATTCCGGGGAAATTTTCCTGCCGAAGGATCTCCACTGCCTGCCGAAATACGTCCTCGGCCTTCGGCTGGGAGGGGAGGCAAATCCAGTGGATGGCAGGATTTCTTTTGAGCCAGGTAAGCTGCCGTTTGGCATAATTTCGGGAAAGCTGCTTGATGCGGTCAATGGCCTCTGCCCTGGTCATCTCTCCCCGGCGGGCACAGAGCAGCTCCTTGTAGCCAATTGCCTGCAAACTGGTAGCATTCGGCTGAAGTCCTGCGGCAATCAAACGGTCAATCTCATTTTCAAGGCCGTTTTCAATCATTTCATCTACCCGCCGATCAATGCGGCGGTAGAGATCGTCCCTGTTTTCATAGTTTAAAACCAACCATACCGGCTGATATTTGGGTGGAATCAGGCGGGAAAGGCGGTCGTGCTCGGTCATGGTCTGGCCGGTCTCCTGATAAATTTCCACTGCCCGGATAATTCTCCGCCGGTCACCGGGATGTAGGCGCGCTGCCGCCTCGGGGTCACATTCGCGCAGGATTGCCTGCACAGCCTCAATCCCCTCCCGGTCAGCCAGTGCCTCCAGTGCCTCCCGCTTCCCGGTAGCCGGTGCAGCAAAGCTCCGTCCAAGCACCAGCGCATCCATATACAATCCCGTACCGCCCGCAAGAATGACCGTTGCACCCCGGGCAAGAATATCCTCGACAATCGGCTCCGCCATTTCACGGAAGCGGCCAACGGAGAAAGCCTCCGCCGGATCTGCCACATCAATCATATGATGGACGATCCCCTGTGCCTCTTCCTTTGTCACCTTGGCAGTGCCGATATCCATACCTCGGTAAAGCTGCATGGAGTCGCAGGAAATGACTTCGCCGTTCAATAACCCTGCAAGCATGACAGCAAGCCGGGTTTTCCCGGTGGCGGTAGGGCCGGTAATGCAGATCATGTGATCCACGGTAAGCCTCCTTTTTCCTCAGCGGCCAAACTGGCGCTCCAGCTGGCCTTTGGTCAGCCGGATGCAAATAGGTCGGCCATGGGGACAGTATTTCAGATCCTCCCGTTCCAGCACCTGCCGGACAAGCGCCTCACGCTCTGCTGGCTCGGTGCGGTAGCCGGCCTTGATGGCGGCCTTGCAGGCAATGGTATGGAGCAGCTCATCTCGCAGAGCCTCCGGTGCCAGCCTACGTCCCTCCAGAAGGCACTGGGCAATCTGGGAAAGGTTAGCCTGCGCTTCCTCCGGGTCAAGCTCTGGTGGAATCTCACGCAGCAAAACACTGTCACCGCCAAAGCCTTCCACGGTGTAACCGCATTGCTGTAAAAGCGTCTGCTGCTCCAAAACGGCAGCGGCCTCTTCCCTTGTCAACTGGCAGGAAATCGGGCTGACCAGTGCCTGCGGGGCAATCGGCTCATTTTGTGCGCGGAGTTTATCAAATAAGATACGCTCATGAGCGGCGTGCTTATCAATGAGATACAGCGCCTCCCCTTCTTCCACAAGGAAATAGGTGCGGAAGCACTCGCCGATGATACGGTAGGTTTCCTCCTCCGGAAGCGGAAGCACGGTTTGCTCCGGCTCCTGTGCAGGCGCAACCATAGGCTCTTTTGCCGGCTCCTGTACCAACTTGACCGGGTTCTGCTTTGGAGCCTGCGGCTTGGGCTGCTGCATTGGCTCTCGGACAGGAAGCGGCGCTGCCTGCTGAACCGCCTTCACCAGCTTGGGGGAGGCTTCGGTTTTCGGTGGTGTCATGACGGTGCGGAATTCCTCGGCACTCATTTTGCGGAAAAACGGCTCGGATTTCTGGGATGTCTCCTGCGGCTTGGCAGTCATGGTCTGCTGCTTGGGCAGCTTGGCATCTACCTTGCCGGAGAGCTTATTGAGCGCAGACAGAGCGCCATAGTACACACAATCAAAGGCATCGCGTTCATTGAGAAATTTGATTTCGGTTTTCGCCGGGTGGATATTTACATCCACCAATGTCGGCGGCAGGGTGAGTGCCAGCACACAGGCAGGAAAACGGCCAACCATCATCTGGTTTTTGTAGGCCTCCTCCAATGCCGCACTGAGCGCCTGTGAGCGGACATAGCGGCCATTAACGAAGAAAATCTGATAATTTCGGTTGCCTCGGGAGGCTGTAGGCTTGGAGATATAGCCGGAAACGCGGGTTTTCTCCCAGCTTGTGTCCATTTCCACCATATCCATGGCAGTCTGCCGCCCGAATACGCTGTAAATGGCGCTCAGCAGCTTACCGTCACCGGGGGTGGAAAGCTCCTCCTTTCCATCACGGAGAAAGCGGACACTGAGCGCAGGATGGGCAACCGCCTGCTTCTGCACACAGGAGAAAACAGCAGCACCCTCCATGCTGTCGCACTTCATGAATTTCATGCGTGCGGGGGTGTTATAGAACAGATCACGGACAATCATGGTCGTGCCCTCCGGGCAACCCGCCTCGGTGCAGGAGAGAATTTTCCCGGCCTCCAGATGGAGACTGATTCCCAGAGGCTCATCCGCAGTTCTTGTGAGAAGATCAATTTTTGATACAGCCGAAATGGCAGCCAACGCCTCGCCGCGGAACCCCAGCGTACCAATGGCCTCCAGATCATCCTTGTTGCGAATTTTACTCGTGGCATGGCGAAGGAAGGCAATTTCGGCATCTTCTTGGCTCATACCGCAACCGTCATCGGTCAGGCGAAGGAAGGTCATGCCGCCATTTTGAATCTCCACGGTGATGTGCTTGGCTCCGGCATCAATGGCATTTTCCAGAAGCTCCTTCACCACGGAGGCCGGACGCTCCACGACCTCACCGGCGGCAATCAAATCCGCCACATGGGGAGAGAGCTGATTGATTTTTCCCATAAATGCGCCTCCTATCCAACTGTCATGTTAACAATCATCGCAAAGGTGTTTGCCAGTATATGAACGCCTATATTTGCCCAAATGGTACCAGAGAATTCCAGTGCCCAGGCAAGGCCAAAGCTGGCAGGCAGATATTCGAGAAAACACAGGCCAAGCATAGCAAGCGGGTAACTGCCGACATAGCCCAGCACATGGATCAGAGAGAACAGACAGATGGAGACAGCATACGCCCAAAATCGACTGTGGGGATAGATGGAGGAGAAAATCAGACCACGGAAAACCAGTTCCTCCGTAATCGGTGCCAGTGCCACAGTAAAAATGAGCATTTCCAGCCGTCCATGATTCATCAGCTCCGCAATCTCGGTATCATTTACATTTTCCATACCGGGAATCAGATAATTGCTGAGAGAAGCCATGGCGGAGGAACCGAAGAAATAGATCGCCAGACCGCCAAGCAGTGCAACCAAAAATCTGCCGGGGCGCGAAAATGCCTGCATGGCAGATTCGTTCAGATATTTACGGAAAATAAACCCTAGAATAAGAAAATTTAGAATACCATAGATCAAATTCATCTGAATCTGATCTTCGGCACTTAGCCCTGTATGCCCCATCGCAATGTAAATGGCAGTTAGGATTACGGGCAGCAAGAAAATATAGAAGGGTAAATAAATCCAGCCTCCCAGCCGCTCCCTATGGGAAGGGACAGGCAAAGACGGGCGATTGTTCATGGAATGCCTCCTTTAAACTTAGAGCTGTTGACGAAGCTCATAGAGGAGATTCAGCGCTTCAATGGGTGTTACGGTTTCAATGTTCAGTGCCTCCAGACGCTGGCGAATGGCCTCCAGCTTGGGGTCACCGAGGAAAATCTGATCCATATCTGCTGCTGGGGCAGCCGATGCCTTTTCGGGAATACGTCCGGCTTCCAGCTCCTTGAGCAGCTGGCGGCTGCGGGTAATGACCTGATTGGGGAGTCCTGCCAGACGGGCAACCTCCACGCCAAAGGAATCATCCGTTGCACCGGGGACAATTTTTCTAAGAAAAATCATCTCTCCGCCCCGCTTTTTCACAGCAATATTATAATTTTTCACGTTGGAAAGCTGCTGCTCTATGCTGGCAAGCTCATGGTAATGGGTTGCAAACAGAGTTCTGGCTCCCAGTTTGGAGGGGTCGGCCACATACTCCAGAACGGCCTGCGCAATGGCCATGCCGTCAAAGGTGGAGGTACCGCGCCCAATTTCATCTAGGATTAGAAGAGAGCGCTGGGTCGCATGGCGCAAAATCTCAGCGACCTCCGCCATCTCCACCATAAAGGTGGACTGCCCGGAAGCCAGATCATCGGAGGCACCGATGCGGGTGAAAATACGGTCTGCCACGCCAATGTGCGCAGACTTAGCAGGGACAAAGCTGCCGATCTGTGCCATCAGGGTGATGAGAGCAACCTGACGCATATAGGTGGATTTGCCCGCCATGTTGGGGCCGGTAATAATCGCCACCTGCGCACCCATAGCACCCAAATGCGTATCATTGGGGACAAACAGGGCATTTTTCAGCATCTTCTCCACAACAGGATGACGTCCCGCTTCAATGCGAATTTCACTCCCGACATCCACGGTGGGGCGGCAATAGTTCCCGGCAGCGGCAACCGTGGCAAGACTTTGCAGGCTGTCGAGCGCGGCAATCGCTTTGGCAGTGCGCTGTGCTCTGGGAGATGCCTTTGCAAGCTCCTCACGGAGGGTGCAGTAGAGCGAATATTCCATCGCGGTAGCGCGGTCGGATGCGGTAAGGATGGTAGTTTCCAGTTCCTTTAATTCCTGCGTGATGTAGCGTTCGCAGTTTACGAGGGTCTGCTTGCGGATATAGCTGTCAGGTACGAGATCAATCTGGCCTTTACTGACTTCAATATAGTAGCCGAACACCCGGTTATACCCGATTTTCAGGTTTCGGATGCCGGTTTTTTCTTTTTCCTTTACCTCAATGCCGGAGAGCAGGTCTTTGCCGCCATGCATGATCTTGCGAAGCTCATCCAGTGCTTCATCGTAGCCCTTGCGGAACATCCCTCCCTCACGCACGGTGAAGGGAGGCTCATCAACAATAGCCCGGTCAATAAGCTCCTTCAGATCCTCCATAGGGTCAAGAAGCTCTAAAACAGACATGAGAATTTGACTGTGATAGGCAGATAATTGCCGCTTGATCAAAGGAAGTGCAGACAGGCCGGAAGAAAAAGCAACAAAATCACGACAATTGGCATTTCCTGTGGCAATACGTGCCATGATGCGCTCCAAATCGCTGACAGTAGAGAGCATCTGCGCCAGCTCTTGACGGCCAATGGCATCATCATAAAGCTCCTGCACACCATTCAGTCTTGCTTCGATGGCACGGGGCTGCAATAAAGGCTGCTCCAGCCAGCTTCGAAGCATTCTTCCGCCCATGGCAGTTTTGGTCTTGTCCAGCACCCACAGAAGGCTGCCGCGCTTTTCCTGACCGCGCAGGGTTTGGGTCAGCTCCAGATTTCGCCTCGCCGTGAGATCAAGCTCCATATAGCGGTTTACACGATAAAAATCAAGCTGCTGGATGTGGCGCAGATCAGCCTTCTGCACCTGTTTTAATGTAGTAAGCAGCGCTCCTGCGGCAATAATGGCCTGCGGTGCTTCGGAAAGGCCAAGCGCATCCGTCGTTTTACCGAACTGTGCCTGTAAGGCTTCTGCACATTGGGGCAAAAAGCTCAGCTCGGGCGGCATTTCATCAATGCAGCACGAAAGGCGCTCAGTTAGTGCCTCTTTAATGGCAAAGCGGTCAAGCAGCTCCCCGCCAAGCAAAGCCTCTGCCGGAGAAAAACGTCCCAGCTCAGATAGGATGGTCTCATCGTTGGCGGGCAAATCGGTGACATGGAATGCACCGGTAGAAATATCACAGAAGCAAATACCGCACCGGTCTGCTTCGCTATACAGGCTGGCAAAGTAATTGTTTCGTCCCTCATCCAGCATGGAGCTTTCGGTGAGGGAACCGGGCGTGACAACACGGATGATCTCGCGGCGCACTAGTTTATTGGTCTGTGCCGGATCCTCCGTCTGCTCACAGATAGCGACCTTATAGCCCTTGGCAATCAGGCGGGCAATATAGCCCTCGCTGGCATGGTAGGGAATACCGCACATGGGAATACGCTCCTCATCGGCACTCTTTCCCTTGCTCCTGTCCCGTGTAGTCAGAGTAAGATCCAGCTCCTTCGAGGCAAGACGGGCATCCTCGGCAAACATTTCATAGAAATCACCCAAACGGAAGAAGAGAATGCAATCCTGATGCTTTTCTTTTATTTCAAAATACTGCTGCATCATGGGCGTAAGCTCAGCCATGACAAATTCTCCTTTCCGAAATTATACCAGCTGTCCAATCAGAGACCAGGTGGTGCAGCCGGTGATGCTGACCATCACAAACGTCCCCATCAGCGCATTTGCATCACCGGGAAGGCGAACCAGTCGTCCGCCATCGGTGCGTCCTGTGAGCTTCTCGCCATCCGTGCCATCAATGAGAACGCGGACAGTTTTGCCAATGTAAGCATGATGTTTTTCCTCGCTGATGCGGTTTTGCAGCTCCAGAAGGCGGTCAAAACGGCGATTTTTCTCCGCTTTTTCGGTAGGATCAGGCATTTCGGCTGCGGGAGTCCCCTTCCGTGGAGAGTAGATAAAGGTGAACAGGGCATCATAGCGCACCTGCGCACACAAAGAGAGGGTATCTTCAAATTCTTCCTCCGTCTCGCCGGGGAAGCCTACAATAATATCAGAGGTAAAGACAATATCGGGCATGACCTTGCGGCCATAGGCAATCAGACGCAGATATTCCTCCCTGTTATAGTGCCGGTTCATAACCTTCAGGATGCGGTCATTGCCCGACTGGACAGGCAGATGGAACTGGTGGGCAATATTGGGGTATTTGGCCATGGTATCAAACAGCTTGAAGCTGGCATCCTTGGGATGGGAAGTCATAAAGCGAAGCATAAATTCTCCGGGAATTTGGGCAATTTCCGCAAGAAGATCGGCAAAATCTACGCCGATACCCAAATCCTTGCCGTAGGAGTTAACATTCTGTCCCAAAAGGGTGATATCCCGATATCCGGCAGCAATCAGGCTGCGGCATTCTTCAATCACGGCCTCCGGCCTACGGCTACGCTCCCGACCGCGCACGTAGGGCACAATGCAGTACGAACAAAAATTGTTGCAGCCATACATAATAGAAACCCATGCCTTGACGCTGCCCTGCCGCTTCTGGGGAAGTCCCTCAGCAATCACGCCGGGACAGTCCTCATAGGCAAAGATGCGCTCTTTTTTATTGAGAACCCGCCACAGATATTCCGGCAACTGCCAAAGGTGGTGGGGGTTAAAGACAATATCTACATAGGGATAGCTTTTTTTCACGCGCTGTGCCACATACGCCTGCCCCGCCATGCAGCCACAGAGAATGATTTTCTGGCTAGGATGGCGGCGCTTGGTATGGCTTAGAGCGCCCAGATTGCCGAAAACACGCTGCTCTGCGTGCTCGCGGATGGCACAGGTGTTGAAAATCACCACATCTGCCCCCTCTGAGCCATCGCAAATGCTATAGCCACAGCGCTCCAGAAGGCCGCGCAGCTGCTCGGAATCCGCCTCATTCTGCTGGCAGCCATAGGTCTCCACATAGGCAAGGGGAGAAATTCCACGGCTTTGCCAAAGCTCGCGGATGTTCTGACAATAAATGTCCTGGGTATGCAGTTGTTCCGGCGTAATGATTACAGTTGCGGTTTCCAAGGGATGATCCTCCTGCGTGGATATTCTTTCGTTATAATATCATACCATTTTTTATGATGGATTTCAAGAGCTTGTGCAGGGAAAAAGGCATATACCTAGGTAGAACGGCATAGACTTAGGAGAGGTGATTTCATGACGATCCATATTGTAGCAGCCGGACAGACACTTTTCTCCATTGCCAACACGTATGGCATTAACCTCAATCTTCTGGCAGGATGGAACGGTCTGCGTCCTCCCTATGCACTGGCGGTGGGACAAAGCCTGCTGATTCTGGAGCCGGAGGAGACTTACACGGTGCAGCAGGGCGATACGCTAAGCTCCATTGCAAGGCAGACCGGGCAAACCATCTTGCAGCTTCTCCGTGACAATCCTCTACTGGGCGGCGTGGATCGGATTTATCCGGGGCAGGTGCTGGCAATTGGAATCAGGGAAACATCCCGGGGCGCTATTGAGGTCAACGGCTACGCCTATCCCTTTGTCCGTTCAGAAATTTTACGTGGAATTTTGCCCTATACCTCTTATCTGACCCCTTTTACTTATGGCATTACAACTGCGGGCGGTCTGGTAAATCTCAATGATGCATCGCTGCTTACGCTGGCTGCACAATATGGGGTAGCACCGCTCATGCATCTTTCTACTCTGACAGAAAACGACACCTTCTCCACCCAGCGGGCAGAACTGGTTCTATCTGACCCAGAAAAGCAGGCGCGGCTGATCGAAGATGCTGTGCAAAACATAACGGAAAAGGGCTATCGGGGGCTGGATCTGGATTTTGAATATCTGGGCAGAGACAACGCCGCTCCCTATGCCGCCTTTGCCGGAAGAATGCGGCAGGCTATGAATGCACTGGGCTATCCGCTGATTACCGCGCTGGCACCGAAAACCTCCGATAATCAGCCGGGTCTTCTTTATGAGGGACATGACTATGCCGCACTGGCAAATGCCTCCGACGCAGTGCTACTCATGACCTACGAATGGGGCTATACCTATGGGCCTCCCATGGCGGTAGCACCGATTGATGCCGTGCGGCGGGTGGTAGAATATGCGCTAAGCCGAATGTCTCCCGAGAAAATCCTGCTGGGCTTTCCCAACTACGGCTACGACTGGACGCTTCCATATGAGGCAGGCACGACCAAAGCCCGCTCCATCTCCAACGAGGAGGCCGTGCTGCTCGCCGTGCAGAACGGTGCCGAAATCCGCTTTGATGAGCGAGCGCAAACCAACTGGTTTTCCTATCAGCGGGGCGGTCAGCTCCATGAGGTCTGGTTTGAGGATGCTCGCAGTACACTGGCAAAATATAATCTAATCCTGGAATTCGGTCTACGTGGCGTGGGGTTCTGGAATTATATGCGTCCCTTTGCCGTAGGCTTTTCCCTTTTGAATGCAATGTTCCAAATTTTACCCGGCGTATGATCCGCCTCTACAGCGGCACACTAAGCCGGGAGGGATGAACGATGGAACAGGAACGCTGGTTTCTCCGCGATCCGAAGCTGCCTGCACTGAACGCTGCACCCAAAGGCAATGGGATGGAAAGCCGCCGCTGTACGGCTCCCCTGCCGCAGAGCCTTTCAGATGCGTCTAAACTGACTGCAGAAGAGTAATAGGAACCTGACAACAATGTCGGGCATAGGATGTTCCGGGGTAACCAATCCCCGGATTTTTTTCAGACAAGGAGGCCGTCCTATGAGCTGTAATTTCGGCTGCGGCAGAAAATTCTTTGGTATCAGCTTTGGTGAAATGCCCTACGGCAATTCCTGCGGCTGCGGTAATAACAACGTTGGAGACTACGAAGACGATCGCAACAGCTGCGGCTGCGGCTGCAATCGCTAAAGCGTCATATTCCCGGAGGGAGTCATAGGTACTCCCTCCATTTTTTAAGAGTATTGTAAAATGGAGAAAAATACACTATAATAGGCGCATTACAATATGGAAGGATGTTTTGAATGCTTTCTGTCGTCATGCTCGGGGTATTCCTTTTTGCCGGATGCTACTGTCTTTATACTGCCTACCGTCTGACTAAGGCCACGGAACTGTTTGATAATATGCTCCTTTATCCCGGCAATTGTCCGAAAGAGCTGTGTCTCGACCCGGAGGGCTTTATGGCCTATATGCGCCCCCGCATCGCAATTTTCGGTACACTGTGTCTGCCTCTGGCTGCCTATTATGTGGTGGAAATTTACACTGTAATTCCACATTTGGTGGAAATTATCCAGTATATTTTTGCTGCCGGACTCTTCATCTGGGGCTTCTCGGTTTATTTCCGGGCAGCAAGGCGTTTCTGGTAAAAACACTTTTGCAATTATTGCTGTATCATCCTGCTAAAACAAGCCTTCCGTTGTTTAAAGTGGAGAATTTGTGGTTTAGCACAATTCCAAGTGATGAAATTTGTTGAAAATTTCTTAAAACTGATATATACTAGACTAGCTTTGAAAGAATTGATCTTTCATGTTGGTCTTTTTGTGAAACAAATCAGGAGGTGCTGTCATGAAGTACGGTAGAACTTACAATTTTGCAGCCGGTCCCGCCACCATGCCCGAACCGGTTTTAGAAGAAATCCGCGATGAAATGATGAATTATCGCGGCAGCGGTATGTGTGTCATGGAAATGTCACACCGATCTAAGATGTTTCAGGAAATTGCCGACAATGCCGAGCGGAATCTCCGGAAACTGATGGGGATTCCTGATAATTACAAAGTCCTCTTCATTCAGGGCGGCGCTACGCTTCAGTTTGCCATGATCCCCATGAACCTGATGCGTAACGGCAAGGCTGCCTATATTGAGACCGGTGCATGGTCCAAGAAGGCCATTGCAGAAGCCAAGAAGATTGGTGAGGTCATCATCCCCGCTTCCTCTGCGGATAAGAACTTCAGCTATATTCCCAATTGCTCCGATCTGGATCTGCCCGAGGATTTGGATTATGTCTACATCTGCGAGAACGAAACCATCCATGGCGTTACCTATCCCGAGCTGCCCAATACCAAGGGGCATATTCTGGTGTCTGACCAAAGCTCCATGTTCCTCTCCCGTCCTTGCGATGTGAGCAAGTACGGCATCATCTATGGTGGTGTTCAAAAGAATGTTGGTCCTGCCGGTCTGGCTATTGTCATCATCCGCGAAGATTTGATTCGTGATGATCTCACCAATATTCCTGCTTATCTTCAGTATAAATGCCACAGCGATGCCGGTTCTATGTACAATACCCCCAACTGCTGGGCAATCTATGTCTGCGGCAAGGTATTTGAATATATTAAATCCATTGGCGGCTTAGAGGCAATGAACCAGCGCAACATTGCTAAGGCAAAGGTTCTCTATGATTTCCTGGATGCATCCGAAATGTTCCACGGTACCGTTGCATCCGCAGATCGCAGTCTGATGAACGTCCCCTTTGTCACCGAGAGCAAAGAGCTTGACGCTGAAGTTGTTGCCTATACCAAAGCGGCAGGCTTTGAGAACCTCAAGGGACACCGTTCCGTGGGTGGTCTGCGCGCTTCCATCTACAATGCCATGCCCTCCGAGGGCGTTCAGGCACTGGTTGACTGCCTGAAGCAGTTTGAGCAGGAACACAAATAAGGTCACCTCTAAAAATTCATCACAGTCGAATCTGCAGCTCTTGTTTCTGTTATACTTCACAAAAATCCTCGGGAATATATCCAGTATTCCCTGCGGTTTTTGTTGCGTCTGACGAAAAAATCCCTTGCAGCTCGACTCACGCTGAATTTCTAGAGCTGCTCATAAATCATCTGTTGCGGTATGGTCTGTGCCTGCCGCAACAGTTTCTATCATAATTATTTTAAAAGGAGAGAATGAAAATGCGTATTTTAGTTACCGATGGAATGGATGCTTCCGCAATTGAAGCCCTTCGTGCCAATGGCCATGAGGTTATTGAGCAGTATTATGCTCCCGAGGAACTGGGCGCTGCTCTGCGCGAATTTGATGCCTGTGTCGTCCGCTCCAAAACCAAGGTGCGTAAAAACCATATTGACGAAGCCAAGGGCGGCAAGCTGAAGCTCATCATCCGCGGCGGTGTCGGTGTTGACAACATTGATGTTGCCTATGCAGAAGAAAACGGCATTACCGTCCGCAATACCCCCTGCGCATCCAGCGAATCTGTTGCTGAGCTGGCTATGGGGCATATGTTCGCCTGTGCCCGCTACATCTCCATCGCAGGCTGCACCATGCGTGAGGACAAGTGGGAAAAGAAGGCCTACGGCAAAGGCATTGAGCTTCAGGGCAAGACACTGGGTATCATTGGGTTTGGCCGCATCGGTCAGAAGCTGTGCGCACTGGCCAAGGGCATTGGCATGAATGTCGTTGCTTATGATATTTACCATGTTGAAGGTATGGAAGAGCAGTTAGGTATGAAATATGTCGAGCTTGATGCGCTGTTTGCTGCCTCCGATTTCATCTCCCTGCATACCCCCGCCATCAACGGTGTGAAGCTGATCGGTGCGGAAAACATTGTCAAGATGAAGGATGGCGTGGTATTCATTAACACCTCCCGTGGCAACAATGTCGATGAGGATGCCCTTCTGGAAGCTTTGGAGAGCGGAAAGATTTATGCCGCCGGCCTTGATGTTTATGCCGAAGAGCCATCTGCCAACCATGCCCTCTATGCCCATCCCCGTGTCTCCTGCACTCCCCATATTGGCGCTGCAACAAAGGAAGCACAGAAGCGCATTGGCACTGAAATTGTCTCGATCATTTCCGCATATTGATATTTTTGTATTAATATGTAATATTTGCATTGTTTATTTAGGAAAATTTCCAAATATTTTGTGAATCTGTTTTCCTGTTTTTATGCTATAATATCTCAGAAATCTCCCGGTATTCCGGGGCAATATGAAAAGAATGGAGAATGATTTTATGAACGCTTATGTTGAACGTGTCATTGGCTATGTCAAGAAAAAATACGCCGGTGAACCCGAGTTCGTTCAGACGGTGGAAGAGGTTCTTTCCTCTCTGTCTCCTGTCATTGATAAGCACCCGGAATACGAAAAGGCTGACCTGCTTGGCCGTATCGTAGAACCCGAGCGTATGTTCACCTTCCGTGTGGTCTGGATGGATGACAATGGCGAATACCATACCAATACCGGCTATCGCTGCCAGTTTAACGGTGCCATTGGTCCATATAAGGGCGGCCTCCGCTTCCAGCCCAATGTTTATCCCGGCATCATCAAGTTCCTCGGCTTTGAGCAGACCTTTAAGAACAGCCTGACCGGCCTGCCCATCGGTGGCGGCAAGGGCGGCTCTGATTTTGATCCTGCCGGCAAGTCCGATGCTGAAATCATGCGTTTCTGCCAGAGCTTCATGACTGCGTTGTATCGCTACATTGGGCCAGATGTTGACGTTCCCGCCGGTGATATGGGCGTTGGTGGCCGCGAGATCGGCTATCTGTTCGGTCAGTACCGCCGCCTGAAGGGTGTTTGGGAAAATGGCGTTCTCACCGGCAAGGGCTTCAGCTACGGCGGTTCCCTGACCCGCCCCGAAGCTACCGGCTACGGTGCTATGTACTATTTGCAGGAAGTTCTCAAGCATGAGGGCGAAGAGATTGCCGGTAAGACCATTGCCTGCTCCGGCTTCGGCAATGTTACTTGGGGCATCTGCAAAAAGGCTCTGCACCTGGGCGCTAAGGTTGTTACCCTCTCCGGCCCCGATGGCTATATCTATGATGAGGAAGGCGTTTCCTCCAGCGAAGAAAAGGTCAACTACCTTCTGGAAATGCGCGCTTCCGGCCGCAACAGAGTGCAGGACTATGCCGATAAGTTCGGCGTTCCCTTCTTCCCCGGCGAAAAGCCCTGGGGTGTCAAGGCTGACGTTATCATGCCCTCTGCCATGCAGAACGATGTCAAGATGGACTCCGCTGAAAAGATCGCTGCCAACGGCGTGAAGTATTACATTGAAGTTGCCAATATGCCCACCACCAATGATGCTCTGGCTTACCTGATGGCACAGCCCGGTATGATCGTGGCTCCCTCCAAGGCTGTCAACGCCGGCGGTGTCGGTGTCAGCGCACTGGAAATGGCACAGAACTCCGAGCGTCTGGTATGGAGCGCAGAAGAGGTTGATGAGCAGCTCCATCGCATGATGATTAACATCCACAAGGTTTCTGCCGAAGCTGCTGAAGAATACGGTTTGGGCTACAATCTGGTGGCAGGTGCCAACATTGCAGGCTTCAAGAAGGTCGCACAGGCTATGATGGAGCAGGGCGTGTTCTAAGATTCCCATTTCGTGAAAATTACGGACGAAGCTCAATCAACTGGGCTTCGTCCGTTTTATTTAGGGCATCTCTATTTATTCTGCGTGAGGCGAGCTGCGAGGGATTTTTCTGTCAGATTCAATAAAAATCGCAGGGAATACTTGACGTATTTTCAAGATTTTTATTGAATCTGACAGAAATAAGACCCGCAGATTCGCCCGCGAAGAATAATTAGAGGTGCCCTTATTTTCCGGCCTCCAGATAAACTTTGCAAATGCGAAGGAGGCGATTTTTATCTTTTTCGGTCAGCAGCAGACAACTTAGCGGAAAGGTGTCTGTCCTAAGTCTCCTCTGACGTAGCGTCTTAACGGTCTTTTTCGGCAAAGTGCTAAAAAATTTCTCCGGGTTTTTGGGCGTAAGCTCAATGGTGCATTCTCCTTTACTGAATGCGGCATCAATGAAATCATTCCAACAGAAGCTGCCATGGAGAGGTTTTTCCGGAAGACGGCTATAAAACCCCTCCGGGGTCACGGTAATCCCTCCACCGCAATGCAGACGGGAATTGAGCGTCAGAATACCGGGCAGAAGGAGCAGCAAAAGCACAAGCAGAAGCGGCAGCCAGATAGAAGACAGAATATCCTGCAAAAGCCATAGGGCAATCCCGACAGCCAGCGCATAAAGCGCAATTGAGATAGCAAGAAGGCGTTTTCGTTTTTTCTCATCATTTGCTATAAAAAACGCTCTCGGACGACTGAAGGCGGCACGGGGAGTGTCATCAAAGGTTCGGATATTCCCGCAAAATTGAAAACTGTTTTTACGCATCGCCTGCTGCATGGGCAAATTCATTGCATGGGTATCGGCTCTCAACTCTCCGCACCGGGCGGCACACCAGTCAAAACAGAAGCCTGCAATATCCTTTCCCGGCTGTGTAACACCAATGCGGTGAATCACACCATAGGTATCGGAGGATGGCCATGCACCGTTCTCAATTTCCCGGTAGGTCGGATCGTCCGCGTTCTCATCAAAGTAGAAAACAGCAAGCAGACTTTCCCCCTCCCGGCAAACATAGCATTTTCCGGCAGCAATATCCTCGACAATCAGATCTCTTGACGGATAACCGTTGATCCACTGCTGATCGTTTCCCTGCTTTCGCATAAAGGCGCGGCAGATTGCATAGGCAGCCATGATTTCGTCCAGCTCTTCTATTTTTGCAGACCGAATCTCCATCCTATGACCTCCTCTGTATCAACTTGGTATCAGCAGATAAATCGTACCATTTCTTTCCGCAAAGGTCAAGAGATATGTAGCCGCATCGGAAATCCGATGCGGGTTTTTTACCAGGAAAAATAGTCATTAGGGTCAAGAGAAAGCGCATTACAGCTCAGCTCAAAATGCAAATGCTCTGGGCTGGCTGTCTCCATCAGGGCGGTATCACCCACATAACCAATGACATCCCCGCGGTGAATTACCTGTCCGGCAGATACCTCTGCCTCAGCAGACAGGTTTGCATAAAGCGTCTGATAGCCCTTTTCGTGGGATACCGTGATGACATTGCCCAATGCCGCGTCCTCATAGATGGAAGTTACCGTGCCGTCGGCAGCAGCCTTGACCGCTGTTCCCTGCGCGGCAAAAATGTCTACCCCTTCATGGGTGCGCCAGTCCCGAGTTGTTGGATCATAACTAAGGCTATCCACATTGTAGGTGCGGGAAAATTCTCCCTCCACCGGCATGGCAATGGTAAATACCGTTGGCACAGGAATTGGATTCAATTTTGGCTCCGGCTCTGATTCCGGCATTAGTGCAGCAGCATCAATGCTTTTTTCCTCCGCATTCCGCTGTGCAGGAGGGGTGGATTTCTCATCGGGTGATTCCAGTGTGACCTGCGGAACAGCACTGGTAGATAAGGTCATTTCCGTCCCCGTTTTTTGGTTAACATAATAATATCCAGATACCCCAACAGCTACCACGCAAATCAACGCGACCACAAGGTATCCGCGTTTCTTTAAAAAACGCTTGACGGATTCCATTGATTTTCGATTTTGCATATCATGCACCTCCAAATGGAGTATGGACAGAATTCTTCCAGTTCAAACCAAAGTTTGAACATTATCGCAAAACAAACATGAATTCCCACCCTAAATGACTTGTAAAACCATTAAAAATGCACAAGATATAAAAAAAATATTGACAACGCGTTTTCAAACTGATATAATCCTCCACAAGGAAATTAATTACCACTTTTTTTATTATTTTAATGTTCTTTTTTGCGCCAATTTTTTTATTGCTTTGAAAGTGAGCCTATTATGAATCGGGATGAAATTTATATTGAGCAAAAAAAGCGTTTCTCTCAAATTTGGATTCTCTCTCGTGCCGATGCCGGAAAAACGCAGGAATATATGGCACACCACCTCGGTGTTTCCAAAAAAACGATTCAAAATTGGGAAAACGGCATCACAGCACCAGACCTTTTCATGGGAAGCGAATGGTTCCGGGTTTTAGGCATGAATCCTCTGCCATACTATCTTTCTTTCCTCTTCCCTGATTTATTTGACGGTATTTCTCCTGACCATGACGATGAAGTGATTGAACAGGCGCTGATGGCACTAATCAAGAATTCCACCTCAATTGAGAAGCGGGAGCTTCTTTTCCTGATGGCCGGAGAACATGGAAGCCCCTGGTATTCCATTCTTCAATTATTCACAGCGCATTGCCATACCAATATGCGCGCCAGAGTTACGACCGCACGTACCATTCTGGATAACTATGAGATGGACGATGCCGCCGGCAATTTAGTCTGCCCCACAAATGTTCGCCCCGACATTCCTATGCTGAGAAACGCAATTGAAGAGGGTAAGCAGTCTGTCATTCTGGGAAATATCGGCTATACCAATGTTGAATTTAAAAATAAACAGACGGAGAAAATCAGCAATGAATAATCATAATCGCATCGCTAATCATGATTATTTCTTTTGCTTTACCGTGGAATATAGTAAGGTTCATTTGCGGTGTACAGAGTTATGATCTGAACAAATGACATAAACTAGGTGCGGCGCAGATGAACCTGTACCGCACCAGTTTTGATATTCAGACACAAAGCGGAGGAAATGACCATGATTGTTGTTTTGAAACCGAATGTAGTCAAGGAACGCACAGACCAACTCATTGCATGGCTAAAGGGCATGGGACTGAATATTCATGTTTCGACCGGCGAATACCAGACGGTACTCGGGCTGATCGGCGATACCAGCAAAGTAGATATTCACCTGATTGAAAGTCTCGAAATTGTCGATTCTGTCAAACGTGTTTCCGAAACCTTCAAGCGCTGCAATCGGAAATTTCATCCAGAGGATACCGTTATAACTATTAAAACCGAAAAAATTGGCGGTGGAAATTTCTGCATGATTGCAGGTCCGTGCTCTGTAGAATCAGAGGAGCAGATTGTCTCGGTTGCAAAAGCGGTAAAAAAAGCAGGTGCAAATCTTCTGCGTGGTGGTGCCTTCAAGCCCAGAACATCGCCGTATGATTTTCAGGGACTGAAAGCCGTGGGATTGGAGCTGCTGAAAATCGCACGTGCCGAAACAGAGCTTCCTATTGTAACAGAAATTATGAGTGTATCCGATTTGGAGCTATTTGAGGATATTGATGTTCTTCAAGTCGGCGCAAGAAATATGCAGAATTTTGATCTTTTAAAGGAACTTGGCTGTATTGGAAAGCCAATTCTCCTGAAGCGCGGTCTTGCCAACACCCTAAAAGAGCTTTTGATGAGTGCCGAATATATCATGGCCAATGGAAACGAGCAGATCATTCTTTGTGAGCGCGGCATCCGCACCTATAGTGACTATCTGCGAAATACGCTGGATCTTTCCGCTGTACCGATGCTTCATGAGCTGTCACATCTTCCGATCATTGTCGATCCGAGCCATGCCACCGGCTTAGCACGAATGGTACCACCGATGGCTATGGCGGCAACCGCCTGTGGCTGTGACGGCCTGATCGTTGAGGTTCATAATGATCCGGCGCACGCGCTCTGTGACGGAGCGCAGTCTCTTCGGCCGGAGGATTATGAGAAGCTCCATAAAAAAATCATGGCCATTCGTGAGGTAGCAATATGCTGATCGGAATCATTGGATTGGGACTTATGGGAGGCTCATTTGCCAAGGCTTATCATAAAGCAGGCGCTATTGTTGCCGCACGGGAAATCAACCTGTCCACACTGCAATACGCCATGCTGAACGGAATTGTCCATTGTGAGTTATCACGGGAGCAATTGAAAGACTGCGATCTGATCCTGATCTGTACCTATCCGAAGGCCGCAATTGAATTTCTGGAGAAATACGGGGCGGATATTGGGCAAAAACCGATCGTTATGGACTGCTGTGGCACAAAACGGAACATTGTAGATAAAGGGATGGCACTGGCAAAAAAATACGGCTTTACCTATGCAGGTGCCCACCCGATGGCCGGAACACAGTATTCCGGCATGGCGTACTCCAGCGCAGAAATGTTTCACAATGCGCCAATGGTGATTGTTCCGCCACGTTATGATGATATTGTTCTGCTGGATCGAATGAAGCAACTGCTTCTGCCCTGCGGTTTTTCTCAGCTCACACTCACTACAGCAGAAAAGCACGATGAAACCATCGCCTATACCTCACAGCTGGCGCATATCGTTTCCAGCGCCTATATAAAAAGCCCCACTGCCAGAGCACATAACGGTATGTCTGCCGGAAGCTACCGGGATTTAACCCGGGTGGCTTGGCTCAGCCCGGAGTTGTGGACAGAGCTTTGCATGGATAACCGGGATAACCTGATCCGTGAAACGGATATATTAATTGAAAATCTGAATGCTTATCGGGATGCACTTGCCACCGAAAATCGTGAACATCTTAAAGCCCTATTCACTGAAGGCAAGAAAATCAAAGAGGAGGTCGATGGATAAAATGCAAACCATCACGGTTCATGCATCAAAAAAATATGATGTTGCAATTGGAAACGGGCTACTGTCCACAATCCAACCTATGGCAGAAAGAATCCAAAACAAAACCGTAATGGTCGTTTCCGATGACACGGTATTTTCCCTTTATGGGAACCGTCTCTGCTCCCTTCTGTCGGAAACAGGCTGCCGTACCTGTCACTTTGTTTTCCCTCATGGTGAGCAAAGCAAAAATCTTACGACCTATGAAAAGCTAATAGAAACGATGTGTGCCGTACCGATGACCAGAAGTGATTGGGTTTTGGCTCTGGGCGGCGGTGTCGTTGGGGATTTGGCTGGATTTTCTGCGGCAACCTATCAGCGCGGCATTGGCCTGATTCAACTGCCAACCACTCTGCTTGCTGCTGTAGATTCCTCGGTAGGAGGAAAAAACGGGATCAATTTAGAAGGTGGAAAAAATCAGCTCGGCACATTTTATCAGCCATCGCAGGTTCTCTGTGACACCGATACGCTACAAACACTTCCCGAGGCGGAATATCAGAATGGCTGTGCTGAGATCATAAAATATGCTATGATTGGAAGCAATACCCTATTTCAGCAGCTTCAGGCCAAACCGATATCCGAACAGTACGAAAATGTCATTTCTACGTGCATTGCCATGAAACGTGATTTTGTAGAGCAGGATGAGTATGATCTGGGAACACGTATGCTTTTGAATTTTGGCCACACCATTGGTCATGCAGTAGAGACCTGTAGCCAATATACGATCGCACATGGGAAAGCCGTAGCCATTGGGATGGCTGTGATGACCAAGGCGGCAGTGGCATTCGGATATTGCAGCCAAAGAACATATGACACGCTGTTGCTGCTTTTGATGCAATACGGTCTCCCCACCTATACCCCATTTTCCACTGAACAGCTGGCAGCAGTTATCATGGCCGACAAAAAAATTCAGGGAAATCAAATTACTCTGGTTATTCCCACAAGAATTGGGAACTGTATTCCAGTGAAAATACCGAAGTGTACAATCCCAAAATGGCTGTATGCGGGAGGTATTCGATGAACTACTGTATTACGCCCGGTTCCCGAAGCGGTTCGGTTGCGGTGCCCGCATCGAAATCTATGGCACACAGGCTGCTAATTGCTGCCGCACTGTCCGAGGAAAACTGCCAACTTTCCTGCAATGGCATTTCAAAGGATATTCTGGCCACGATGAACTGCCTTTGTTCTCTTGGCAGCAGGATAGAAAATTTGAAAAATCACGAGTTGGAAATTGTGCCAATGGATCATTTTCCAAAACAGCTCTGTCATTTACCCTGCAATGAGAGCGGCTCTACCCTTCGATTTCTTCTTCCGATTGTCGGTGCTCTCGGCTGTCCGACAGAGTTTCATATGGCAGATGGCCTTGCAAAACGCCCGATGGATGCACTCCTTGCGGTGTTGGAAACACACGGCCTTCATATAAAAAAAGAGACAAATACACTGCTGTGTAAAGGACAGTTATGCGCTGGCGACTACACGATTCCCGGCAGCATCTCTTCACAGTATGTGTCCGGGCTGCTATTTGCGCTTCCTCTTTTGAACGGAGACAGCACCCTGCAAATCACGGGACAAATCGCTTCGCGGGATTATATTACCATGACAGAAACCGTATTAAAGCAAGCTGGAATCCACTTTCAAAAAAGGGGAGCCAGATATCAAATTCCCGGCGGTCAAGCTTATCATTTGACAGGAAAAACAATAATTGAAGCTGACTGGTCAAATGCAGCTTTCTTCCTGTGCATGGGGGCGCTGTCAAAAAAAGGGGTTACGGTAAACCAATTGTCGCTTCTCTCCCCACAGGGGGATCGGGAAATTCTTCCGATTCTGCACCGCTTTGGTGCAAAAATTGAAGTATCTGTGAATGCGGTCACGGTACGGCGCGGAAGGCTTTGCGGACAAACCATAGATGCCTCAGCCATTCCCGATCTTGTTCCGACCATTAGTGCTCTGGCCGTCTGTGCTGAAGGCACAACAAAAATTGTAAATGTCGGACATCTTCGCTATAAAGAATCTGACCGGCTGACAACAACCTCCGCCATGTTATCCGCCCTTGGCGCGGATATTGCCGAGCTTCCTGAGGGATTGGTTATTCACGGGAAGGCAAATCTGACCGGCGGCACGATAGATGCAGCCAACGATCACCGCATTGCCATGGCCGCTGCCGTAGCAGCGTGTTCATGTCAAAATGCAGTCTGCATTGAAGATGCAATGTGCGTGGATAAATCCTATCCAGATTTCTGGAAACATTTTAGAGAATTAGAGGTAGAAGCATGAGCAGCAGCTATGGAAAAAATATTCATCTGACAATTTTCGGTCAAAGTCATTCTTCTGCCATTGGCATGACATTAGAGGGAATTCCTGCTGGAGAACCCATTGATTTTAAAGAATTAAACCGTTTTCTCTCCCGCAGAGCGCCGGGGAAGCACAGCTATTCCACCACAAGGACGGAAGCAGACACGCCCGAATTTCTCTGCGGCATTGTGGATCATATGACCTGCGGTGTACCGATTACCGCAATCATCCGCAATACGGATTGCCACGCAAAGGACTATGCACAGCTAAAGCGAATTCCCCGTCCCGGTCATGCGGATTACACCGCCGAACTCAAATACCATGGCCATCAGGATTATGCTGGCGGCGGACATTTTTCTGGGCGGCTCACCGCACCTTTGTGCATTGCCGGAGGAATCTGCAAGCAGCTGCTTGCACGTGAGAAAATTCGAATTATTTCCCGCATTCATTCGATTGGTGGGATTGAAGATGTCGGTGAACTGTTCGATTCAACTGAGGAAATGGATTTCCCGGTTGTGGATGCGGAACGCGGGATTCAAATGCAGACGCTCATTGCGCAAATGAAACAAAAGGGGGATTCCATTGGCGGCATTATCGAATGCAAGGCGCTGGGAGTTCCTGCCGGTCTGGGTGAGCCAATGTTCAATGGGATGGAAAATCAAATTGCCCAAATTATTTTTGGCATTCCGGCCATAAAGGGCATTGAATTTGGTGCCGGATTTGCCGCCGCCAAGCTGCCGGGAAGCATAAACAATGACCCATATATTATAGAAGATGGGAAAATCAAAACCTCCACCAACCATGCGGGTGGAATTCTTGGCGGCATTACCAACGGGATGCCGTTGACGTTTCGTGTTGCCGTAAAACCAACACCTTCCATTGCCATACAGCAAAGAAGCGTAGATTTGTCTATCATGCAGCAAACTGAACTGACTATATCTGGTCGGCATGACCCCTGTATTGTTCCGCGGGCTGTACCCTGTGTGGAAGCAGCCGCAGCTGTTGCCATCTATGATGCGCTTCTGGAGCGCAGAAAGGAACGAAAATGAATGCACATCGCAAAGAGATTGATGCCATTGACAAGAAGCTGATCGCACTCTTCGAGCAGCGTATGCAGCATAGCGCCAGAATTGCGGAATATAAAAAGGAACACCATCTTCCCGTTTTTGACCCCGAAAGAGAACGAGAGAAGCTGCTGGAAATTGCCAATCAGGTGCCAGAAGAAATGCAGGACTACTCTTCTCTCCTGTACAATCTCATTTTTGAATTGAGCCGAAGCTACCAAAACCGCCTGATAGGGCAGGAAAATACCCTAACAAAAAAAATGCAGATGGCCATTGAAAACACGCCCAAGCTCTTTCCCGAGACGGCCAGTGTTGCCTGTCAGGGTGTCGAGGGTGCAAACGCACAGTTTGCCTGTAATAAGCTGTTCCGATATGCAAATATTATGTATTTCTCCAATTTTGAGGCCATTTTTTCTGCGATTGAGAAGGGTTTATGTCGCTATGGGGTCATTCCGGTGGAAAACTCCACAGCAGGCTCCGTGAACACGGTTTATGACCTGATGCATCGGCATCATTTTTCCATTGTACGCAGCATCCGTGTAAAAATTGTACACCATCTGTTGGCTAAGCCCGGTGTGCAATTGGAGGATATCCGAGAGATTTATTCTCATGCGCAGGCCATTTCCCAGTGCTCCGCATTCTTGAGCCGCCTGAAAAATGTGAAGGTAATCCCCTGCGAAAACACGGCGACGGCAGCAAAAATGGTAGCAGAATCGGAAAGAACGGATATTGCCGCACTTGCGTCCAAATCCTGTATGAAGTATTACGGTCTTCACTGCCTTCGGGATGCCGTACAGAATACCGATAATAATTACACCCGCTTCATCTGCATCTCCCGGGAAATTGAAATCTACCCTGGCGCTGACCGAACCAGTCTCATGCTGACCCTCCCCCACGAACCGGGTTCGCTCTACAAATTCCTGTCGCGCCTCTATGCTCTTGGTATCAACCTAAACAAGCTTGAAAGCCGCCCTCTCCCCGACCGGGAATTTGAGTTCATGTTCTATTTCGATATTGAAACCCCTGTCTATTCCCCGCGACTTCTACAGCTCCTAGGAGAGCTGCCTGATGCGTGTGAGGAATTCCACTATCTCGGAAGCTACAGCGAACTGATCTGATCGTTTGCTTTCTTTCTGATAAATTATAATGTATACCAGCAAGGAAAAAACAGAAAAATCGTCCGCATTTTATAATTCCAATATTGTTTCCGTAAAAAGTACCTCTTATGCCGTTCTGTAAATTAAATACAATATGGTTATATTCTCCCTTTGTCTTTTCTTTGCAGGATTGTAAAAAAGCATTTTTTCTTTCATCTGTCGGAAATCCCTTGCGGTTTTTATGGGAATATGCTATAATTTAAGTTACTTTTTGGTTGGAAGGTGTATTGTATTGACTATTATCGACATTTATTCTGGTTTTCTCGGCGCAGGTAAGACGACCCTGATCAAAAAAATGATCCGCGAAGCCCATGCCGGCGAAAAGCTTGCCCTGATTGAGAACGAATTTGGCGAAATTGGTATTGACGGCGGCTTCCTTCAGGATGCTGGCATTCAGATCACCGAGATGAACTCCGGCTGCATTTGCTGCACCCTCGTTGGTGACTTTGGCGATGCGCTGCACAAGCTCATTGATGAATACAAGCCCCAGCGCATCCTGATTGAGCCTACCGGCATCGGCAAGCTCTCTGACGTGATTGCCGCCGCACGGCAAGTCGAATCCGAGGATGTTCGTCTTGGCTTCTTTACCACCGTTGCTGACGCAAATAAGGTGAAGCTCTATCTGAAAAACTACGGCGAATTCTATAAAAATCAGGTGGAAACCGCTTCCTGCATTGTCCTGAGCCGTACCGACAGCATCAGTCAAGAAAAACTGGATAACGTCTGCTCTCTCCTCCGGCAACACAACCCCAAAGCTATCATTGTCACTACACCATGGGATCAGCTCACTGGTACACAACTTCTGAATGCTATGTCCCAGACCGAAACCCTCGCAAGAGAGCTTGCAGAACTGAAGGCCGAAACCCACCACCATGATGACGATGATGCCGAATGCCCCTGCTGCCACCATCACCACGGTTCTGGCGAAGAATGCCACCACGAGCATGAACATGAGCATGAGCACGAGCACGAGCATGAACATCATCACCACCACCATCACAGTCATGATGCCGACGAGGTGTTTATGAGCTGGGGTAGGGAAACCGCAAAGAAATTTACCAAAGAAAAGATTACTAAGGCACTTCAAGCACTGGACGATCCTGAGATCTATGGTGTTGTCCTGCGCGCTAAGGGCATCGTTTCATGCGAAGACGGTAGCTGGATTTACTTTGACCACGTACCCGGCGAGATTGATGTCCGTGAGGGCAGCCCCGCTGTTACCGGCCGTCTTTGTATTATCGGTTCACAACTGAAGGAAGACGCACTGGAAGCGCTCTTCGGCCTGTAAGGAGGCGGCAAAATGCCCATTCCTGTCTATGCGTTTACCGGCTTTTTAGAATCCGGCAAGACACTCTTCATCCAGCAGACATTGGAGGATGAACGCTTCAACTCCGGTGAGCGTACCCTGCTGCTTGTATGCGAAGAGGGTGAAGAAGATTATGACACCAGCACCTATCCCCTCAAGTGCATCTATCTTATTCATATTGATCAAAATGAAATCACCACGGAAGAGCTTATGGGTTTCCAGAAAAAATTCCATGCCCAGCGGGTGGTGGTTGAGCTAAATGGGATGCAGCAGACAGCGGATTTCTATAACAAGATGCCCATGGATTGGCAGATCGCGCAGGAGGTCACGTTTGCCGACAGCCGCACCATTCTCAGCTACAACGCCAATATGCGTCAGCTGGTCGTGGATAAACTGTCCGGTGCAGAGCTGGTGGTCTTTAACCGTGTAGAAAAGGGTTCCGATGTGATGCCCCTCCACAAGCTCGCACGCGCCATCAACCGCCGCATTGACATTGTCTATGACTTCACCGATGGAAGCACCACCTTTGACGAGATCGAAGATCCCCTTCCCTTTGACATTAATGCCGACACCATTGAGCTTGCAGATGAGGATTACGCCCTGTGGTATCGTGATATGAACGAGGAGCCAAAAAAATATGTCGGGAAAACCATTCGCTTCAAAGCGCAGGTTGCCAAGCTCCGCAAGGAAAAGGAAGGTGTGTTTGCCCCCGGCCGGTTTATTATGACCTGCTGTGAAGCAGATATTCAGTTCATGGGTCTGCCTTGCAAATATGCCGATTCTGCCCGTCTCAAGCCGCGGGAATGGGTTACCGTCACAGCGACCTTCAGCATCAAATTCTGTTCCTTCTACCGGGGGGCAGGCCCCATGCTGAACGCCGTCAGTGTCTGCCCCGCCGAACCGGCATATCCGGAGGTCGCAACATTCTAAGCGCTGAACAAATCATCTTATAATTGCTAAATGAGTAAAGACGTTCATTTTTGTGTAGGTTATCGCGCAAAAATGAACGTCTGCTTATTTTTTTCTGGAATTGTGGTATAATAATTGCGAACGCAATTATTATACAAAAATATGCGCCATTTTCTCGCCCCTTGCGGGGCAATCGAAAATGATGCGCAATTATACCATTCGCTTTCGCTTCATGGTATAAATCGCTGAAATCTATATTACGCAACCTAGGAAACCTCTGATTCAATCACATTTGACAATTTAGCATCCATCTTGCTTGCCTCCCATGCTAATCCGTTCCTATTCAATATTCGACGGAAAAGGGGACGAAATATGACACTTGAAGAGCGATATTACCGCACACTTGTTGTTTCATCTTCCGATAAGTTTTATAGCATTTTATTACCGCTTTTAACTGCCGCACAATGCGAACCGATTCTTTATGCTGACAGCATTACCACCGCAAAACGGAATTCTTCGGAAAATCCGTTTGATTTTATGATCCTTGATCCCCCACTCCCGGATGAAACAGGACTAAAGTATGCAATAGATATTTCTTCCGGGAAAAACACCATCTGTCTGCTGTTTGTCAAGGCAGATTTGTATGCAGATATACGAAGCAAAGCCACACCCTATGGCGTTTTTACCCTTCCAAAGCCCACATCCTCCATCACCATTATGCATGGACTGTCTTTTTTGGCATCCGCACGTGAGCGCTTACGTGGCCTTGAAAAGAAAGCATTGTCCATTGAAGATAAAATGGAGGAGATACGTTTGGTTAACCGTGCCAAATGGCTACTCATTGATCGTTTGAATATGACAGAATCCGATGCGCACCGATACGTAGAAAAACAAGCTATGGATCGCTGTATTACAAAAAGTGAAGTTGCAAAAGAAATTTTACAAACCTATGCATAACAAAAGCGTGGCCTCCGAATGTTCTCAAAACGAAGGCCACGCTTTATATTGTTATTGTAGCTGTGGCAAAAGCGCACAGGCGATGTTGAAATAAACCATCAAAGACAGGGCATCCACGATAGTGGTAATGAAGGGGGATGCCATAACTGCCGGGTCAAAACCAATGCGGTCGGCCAGCATGGGGAGCATACAGCCGATGATTTTCGCAATCAGCACCGTAACCGCCAGCGTCAGCGCAACCACAAGCGCCACCAGCCAAGTCACGCCGGTGGTATGGAACAGGGTCACATCGACCAGCATGATCTTGCCAAAGCAAACAACCGACATGGCAAGGCCGCAGATCACAGCAACCCGAATCTCCTTCCAAACGACCTGCAAAAGATCAGAAAAGTCAATTTCATCCAAAGACAGGCCACGGATGATCGTGACCGATGCCTGAGAGCCGGAATTGCCCGCCGTATCCATCAGCATGGGCATGAAGGATGACAGGCAGATGAGCAGCCCCAGCTTTTCCTCGAAGAAGGAAATGATCATGCCCGTGAAGGTTGCGGAAATCATCAGGAGCATCAGCCAAGGAATGCGCTTCTTGAAAATTTCAAAGGTGGTCATGCGCATATAGGTTTTGTCCGAAGGGATGATAGCGGCCATCTTCTGAATATCCTCGGTGGCCTCGTCTTCCATGACATCCATGGCATCATCGAAGGTGACAATACCGACCATACGGTTTTCTGTATCCACCACGGGAAGCGCAAGGAAATTATATTTGGAGAACATCTGGGCGACCTCTTCCTGGTCGGTCATGGTGGTAACGGAGATCACGTTGGTAATCATCAGCTCCTCCATGGTGGTGGTATCATTTTCCGCAAGAAGAAGGTCTTTGACCGTAACCAGACCGACAAGAGTTCTGGCATCGGTGATATAGCAGGTGTAAATGGTCTCCTTATCCACACCCGTGCGGCGAATGCGGGTAATGGCCTCCTCGACCGTCATGTTGGGACGGAGAGAGACATATTCGGTGGTCATGATCGAACCTGCGGAATTTTCCGGGTAACGCAGAAGCTCATTGATCTCCCGGCGCATATCCGGGTCAGCCTGCATCAGGATACGCCGCACAACGGTAGCGGGCATTTCCTCCACCAAATCAACCGCGTCATCGACATACAGCTCGTTGATGACCTCGTGAAGCTCAGAATCAGAGAAGCCGCGAATTAAAAGCTCCTGATCCTCCGGCTCCATTTCGATGAAGGTATCCGCTGCCAGCTCCTTGGGTAAAAGGCGGTAGAGAAGCGGCAGACGATCTTCTTCCAGTTCACTGAAGACTGCCGCAATATCCGACGGGTTCATGGTAATAAGGATATCGCGCAGTGTGGTATACTTTTTTTCTGAGAGCAGCTTGATAAGGGTCTGCTCCATGGTGACATTATGCTGTGCCATACGCTTTCCTCCTAACTAAAAAAGTTTTCCCTCAAAAAGAGGATTTTAGAATAGGAAGTAAGGTACACCTTGGCCGATACTAACCGAACGGTCAGCAGTTGGGATAAGAAACTCCGGGCGCAGTTTTCGACCCAGGTTCTACGCTACTTCGGCCTGCGGATGTGCCGTTACTACTCCCTGCGTCCATGAATTTCACTCCTTTAATGTCAATTCCGCGAAACACCTTCGCACTAAATATGATATGGCAATTATCCTCTTTTGTCAATGAAAAACAGGGTTTCTTTTTGAAAAAAATTGTGGTAAAATGCCTTTAGGTCACCTCTAAAAATTCATCACAGTCGAATCTGCGGGTCTTATTTCCGTCATACTTCACAAAAATCCTCGGGAATACATCCAGTATTCCCTGCGGTTTTTGTTGCGTCTGACGAAAAAATCCCTCGCAGCTCGACATGTGCTGAATTTTTAGAGCTGCCCTTTATCAAGATTGAGGAGTGATCGCCATGACAACCCGGCGCTTATATTATGAAGATGCTTATCTTCGCAGCTTTGAGGCAGAGGTTCTCTCTTGCGAGAAGGCCGGAAAAAATTATTCCATCGTTCTGGACAAAACTGCATTCTTCCCCGAAGGCGGCGGACAAGCTGCTGACAAGGGATTTCTGGATAAAATTCCCGTATTGGATGTGCAGGAAAAGGGTGACCTAGTTGTTCACACCTGCCCCGCTCCCCTACCCGTAGGTCAAACCGTCACCGGCACACTGGACTGGGCACAGCGCTTCGCCCTCATGCAGCAGCACAGCGGTGAGCATCTGGTCTCCGGCATTATCCATCGGCGCTATGGCTGGACGAATGTTGGCTTCCATATGGGTGCTGATCTGATGACCATTGATTTCAGCGGTCCCATCCCGCTCAAGGCCATTGCTGAGATTGAGCAGGAAGCCAATGAGGCCGTATGGGCCAATCTGGAGACGGTGATTACCTATCCCACCAGAGAAGAGCTCTCAACGATTTCTTACCGAAGCAAGAAGGCGCTGGAGGGTCAGGTGCGCCTGGTAGAATTTCCCGGCGTAGACCTTTGCGCCTGCTGTGGCACCCATGTCAAGCACACCGGCGAAATTGGTCTGATCAAGCTCCTGAGCTGTGTCAAATTCCATGACGGTGTGCGTATCGAACTGATGTGCGGCAGTCAGGCTCTGAACTATCTCAGTGCCGCTATGGAGCAGAACCATGAAATCAGCGTCCTGCTCTCTGCCAAGCCCATGGAAACCGCCGCTGCCGTAAAGCGCATCTATGATGAGCGCAATAACGCCATGTATCAGATTTCCGCTATTGAGAACCGTCAATTTGCAAAGAAGGCTGCGGAATTGGCTGGCAAGGGCGACTGCCTGATTTTCGAGCCGGATTTGACCAGCGACAGTGTAAGAAAGCTTGCAATCGCCGTCATGGAACGCTGCGGTGGCCGCTGTGCAGTATTCTCCGGCACGGATCACGACGGCTACAAGTATGCCATTGGCGAAGAGAACGGCGACCTGCGCACCTTCGTCAAGGAAATAAATGCCACACTCTCCGGCAGAGGCGGTGGGAAACCCTTCTTTGCACAGGGTAGCGTCCGTGCATCAGAGGCCGAAATCCGCGCATTTTTCCAAAAATAAGCATCGCAAAAAAATCTTTGCCAAAACCAAAAATAGGGCTTGCATTTTTCCCCGGGATGTGCTATTATACTCCAGCAAAATGAATAGCAAATTTCCGGGTGTGGCGAAGTTTGGTATCGCGCTTGAATGGGGTTCAAGAGGCCGCTAGTTCGAATCTAGTCACTCGGACCATATCGAGTGTTCATAAGGGATTTCCCTTATGAACACTCGATTTTTCTTTAAAATCAACATCCTTCTTATGCATTTTGTCCGCTCTTTTTTCATTATGTGGACATTGTTGGGATGTATTTGACCGCAACGCCTTGCCGGGTATTTGCAACATAGTTGCCGCAGAAGTAATCGTCCGGAATCACGATATTTCCCATTCCAGTCGGGTTTTCTCGTAAAAAATCGATGTCTGAAAACAGTTTCTAGGCTACATCCCAAATTGCAACGATCACTGTAGGCAGCGAATATTCGCCGAAAATTCGCTCATAGTGATTGACGAGGCGAACATTGTGAGTATAATATCATTAGGATTATGATAAGGAGGCGCTCCGATGAATTTTGAAACCGAGAACATGGAATTCAAATCTCAGTTTACCGAGGAAATCTATAAAGAAGTGATAGCCTTTGCCAATACTGACGGAGGCGTTGTATATGTCGGAATAGATAATGATGGGAATGCTGTCGGACTGACCAATGTTGATAAAGAATATGCCCGTATTACCAACGGCATCCGCGATGCTATCATGCCGGATGTCACCATATTTGTGCGCTTTACGGTACAGGACAACAAGGTGGTACGCATCACCGTAAGCGAAGGCACGAACAAGCCCTACTATCTCAAAGGAAAAGGCTTGAAGCCGAGCGGTGTTTATGTGCGTCAGGGTGCGTCCAGCGTTCCCGCCTCCCCCGAGCAGATCCGTCAGATGATCAAGGAGAGTGACGGCGATACTTTTGAAGAGATCCGTTCTCTTGAGCAGGAGCTGACCTTTGCAGCGGCGCAAAGAGCTTTTGATCTTTACGGTGTGGAATTCAATACAGGTAAATATCGTTCTCTTGGTATTACACAAAAGAAAGACGGCATTTATACCAACCTTGCCTTGATCCTTTCCGACCAGTGTGCGCATACAACCAAAATCGCCGTATTCAGTGACGAAGCCTGCACCGTGTTCCGGGACAGCAAGGAGTTCAGCGGCTCTGTGTTCAAGCAGTTTGAAGACACCGTAAACTATCTTGCGCTGTGCAATAAAACAAGTTCCGTAATCAAAGGTGTGATACGGACGGATAAGCAGGATTATCCCGAAGAAGCTATTCGCGAGGCTCTGCTGAATGCAATTGTCCATCGGGATTACAGCTTCAGCGGCAGCATTATTATCAATGTTACCGACCATAAAATGGAGTTCATTTCTCTCGGAGGCCTTCTTCCCGGTCTTTCCCCCGACGATATTCGTTCCGGCATTTCTCAGCCGAGAAACAAGAATCTTGCCGAAGTGTTCCATCGCTTGCGCCTGATTGAAAGCTACGGCACCGGTATTCGCAGAATTTTCAACCTATATGCCAAATGCTCGGAACAGCCTCAAATAGAAGTAACTTCCAATACCTTCAAAATCGTTTTGCCGAATATGCATGCCGTTCCTGCAGCAGCATCGGAAAGCGTTGCCGCGGTCACTCCGCAGATGCAGAAGGTGCTTGATTATATCAAGGCAAACGGACAGATCACCGAAAAAGAAATCAGCGACCTGCTCGGACTGAAAAAAACCCGCACATTTACCGTTGCAAAGCAGATGAGGGATCTCGGGCTGATTAAAGTAGTCGGCAGAGGTGAAAACAAATACTATACCATGGTATAGAATGGAAAGCTTTTTGAAGATTTGCACTATACGAAATAGTAACATTGTGAACTTTGTACCAGAACGCTATCTTTCATCAGAGGTTCCTTAATTGCAATTCAGCTATACTTTTCCAATTATGAACTTGATGAACTACTTCTCTCTGGTATACTTTATTTATAGCCAACGAATAACTTTACGGAGGTAAAAACATGAAGAAGCTGAAAAAACGGACATATATTTCTCTGGTTATCAAGCTCATATTAGCCGTTTCCGCAATTTTTGGTGTGTTTCTCTCTGCATCCGGAAAAGGGTTTATGAGCGGGAAAACGGTTCTGCTGTACTTTACCATCCAATCCAATCTGTGGATTGCGGCGGTGTGCCTTGTTGGGGTGCTCATGCTTGCGTTTGGCATACGCATCCGAGATTGGATGTATGTTGTAAAACTCGTGTTTACGGTGGCAATCTCTCTTACGGGCTTTGTTTTCTGCTTTATCCTGGCACCGACCATGAAGGGGTCGGCATGGAATATCCAAAATATTCTGACCCATGTGGTTGTCCCGCTTTTGTCTGTGGCTGATCTTCTGATTTTTGACAGCCGATTTTCTTACAAGCTCCAGCACAGCCTATATACGGCAATACCGCCTTTATATTATGTGGCATTTTCTGCTGTGGGCTATGTGCAGGGCTGGAATTTCGGTGGCGGTAAGAATTATCCCTATTTCTTCCTGAACTGGGGTTCCCCGGCAGGTGTCTTCGGCTTTACAGGGGAACTGCCTTTTATGGGCGTTTTCTGGTGGCTGATTGTGCTGATCCTCTTCCTCGCAGTGGTATCTGCGCTATACATTGCTCTTATGCGGAAAACAGCCGTTAAAGAGATTGCGTAAAAAACACTCGAATACGGTATGGAATGTTGCCTCTCAACAATTTACAAAAAGTTCACATGACCATTCTTGACAGTGACATAATATTCCAGTATGATTAAATCGAAAAAGATAAATTGTAGTTTTCCCGTTTTAGAGGTGACCTAAGGTGACCTAAATTGTATTGGAGGAACAATTATGAAAAGATTTGCAGCGATTGTCCTTTGTTTTGGATTAGTGCTTGGCCTTATAGGCTGTGATGCAGCGGAAGAACCGGTTTCCATGGAACCTGCTGTGGTTGCAGTTGAGGAAGTGGGCAATCAATTAAGCTCGAATACTTTTGATGAAGAGCTGTTTTCTGTGGAGCCTGCGGTAGTTGCAGTTGAGGAAGTAGGCAATCAGTTAAGTCCAGATGCCTTTGATGAAGCGCTGCTTCACTACATTTCCTCTGTTACGAAGGGAAGCTATATGGTTTCGCCGCTTAGCTTCCGCTATGCCTTGGGACTTATGCTTGCCGGTGCATCAGGAAACACGAAAACAGAGTTATTAAACGCGTTTGGCATTTCCTCTGATGAGGAATGGGAAGCCTCTTGCCTTGCATTCAATGGCTTTGCGGAGAATTATACGCAAACAGCAACAAAGCCGATAAAATTCAATGCGGATGGAACTTGGGATTTTGACGAGAATGCCGAGGTCACCAGAGCACTGCAAATTGCAAACTCTGTATGGAAGCGGAATGATATTACGCAGAACTTTAGCGAAGCCTACCTTGATAAAATACAGAAGTGCTATGCGGCAGAAAATTATACCTTTACGGAAAAAAATGCTGTAGAAAAAATCAATTTCTGGGCAAATGAAAAGACCCACGGCCTAATTCCGGCGATCCTGCCGCAAAATTATGATGCCAGAGATTTATCACCCGTGGTGCTGATGAACGCCCTCTATCTCAAGGACGAATGGGTATATCCCTTTGAGGATTATGCCACAAAGGATGACGATTTTACCACGGCGGACGGCAGCGTGATCACAAAGAGCTTCATGAACAATACGGAGTCCTTTGATTATTACGAAGATGAAAGCACGCAGTTGGTAGTTCTTCCAATGCAGCAGGGGATCTATATGGCCTATGTGCTTGGGAGTACGGAAAACCTTGGGGAAAAATTCGCGCAGGTGAAAAGGGAGCATGTGCATGTTTCCATCCCGAAAATTGATTTGGAGACCTCCTTTGCCGATGAGCAGTTGGTTGATTTTCTGAAAACACGCGGCGTAAGTCAGGCTTTTGATGAGGATTTGGCCGATTTTTCCGCTATGCTTGATGAGCAGATTTATGTAGATGATATCATTCAGAAAACACGCCTCAAGACCGACGAAAGCGGTTTAGAGGCTGCGGCAGTTACAGGTATATTGGCTGAAATAGCTGCCGAGGCTGATCCGATGGAACCTAAGCGATTTATTGCCGACCGTCCCTTTAGCTTCTATATTTACAATACAGTAAATGGAAACTCCAATCTGCTCTTTGCCGGAGAGATTGTGGATTAATCATAAAGTGAGCCTCTGACCGATTGCAATCATCGGTCAGAGGCTTTTTATATGTTTTTCATAACAGTGCACCGCCCAATGGGGATGTTGGGCGGTGTACTGTGCGTATGAAAAGAAAGAGAGGTAGAAAGAGGTTAGTTAAGTGTATTTTTGTTTTTCTTGAGAATTGCAATGAACAGGCCAAGAAGCAAAACCGCAAACGATATGCCGATCCAGAGCCATTGTGTGCTTGTGGATGGTGTTGCAGAGAATCCGGGAGGCGTGAAATTGCCATTTTCCGATGGGAAATCCGGCCTTTGCATATCACCGCCATTCCCCGACATCTGCATCGGCATATTGCCGCCATCGGGGCGTTCCGGCATCTGCATATTTCCGTCCGAAGTATTTTCGGGCTTAGCGGGCGGTTCCTGATTATTGCTGTCCGGCATCGTCGGTGCACCGCGGTTGTCCATCTTACCGCCGGGACTGCCGCCCATTCCGGAGTTCATAGTACCCATATCTGCCAGATTCAGGCCGCTTGTATCTACAGGGTCTGTATTGCCGCTCAATTGACGGGTTACAGCCTCAGCACGAAGCGATACAAAGGAGGAAATCGCTTCCATGCCGCTATCAAATTCATCCAGTGTGCAGAATTTGGAGGGGTCCTTCTCAACGTAAGGGCGAATCAATGCAGCAGTTTGCGCAATTCTTTGTGCAAGGGTATCATTTGTGAAGTACTGGTCGATAAATTCGCCAAACAGCTCATGATATGCTTCGGTGTAGGCTTCGTCAGAGAAGATCCAGCCAACCATCGGTCTGTCATCTACATTTCCATTGTCTACGGGGTTGTCTATGGAAGCATTTACGGTGGAGGATGCCTGAATTCCGTGGAAGGTACCGAATGCCAGGTTGTAATCCCATGGAATCATGCTGAGTTTGCCGTCTTTTTCATGAAGATAGTAATTGTGAATCATCGTGCCAGTATAGCTGTCGCCATTGCATACAAAGTTATGGACAACAAAATAGCGAAGGACTTCATCCATATTCAGGACATCCGCAAGGTCTGTATATTCGCTCAGCGACTTGAGAGAGGAAATCAGGCGTTTTTTATCTGAATTTGTCACATCTGTCTTTGCGCTGCCAAAGATATTGGAATAGCTATCCGGGTCGTCATCAATGTATTTCAGCTTGACATCATCGCTTCCCATACCGCCGGGGCCACCCTGTCCGCCACCAAAGTCCGGCATTTGTCCATCCGGCATTTGTGGCATTTCACCGTTGCCAAAGTCCGGCATCTGTGGCATTTCGCCATTGCCAAAGTCCGGCATCTGTGGCTGTTCGCCGTTCTCAAAGTCAGGCTTCTGCGGCGGTTCGCCGTTCTCAAAGTCCGGCATCTGCGGCTGTTCGCCATTGCCAAAGTCAGGCCTCTGCGGCGGTTCGCCATTTTCAAAGTTCGGCATCTGGGCGGGGTCTGCGTTATTGCCATTCATTCCGGGCATATCTGGCCGATTTCTATTGCCTTGGGGCATTTGTGGTCTGTTCGGATCGCCGGTATTTTCACCCTCTTGTGAATTGGAGAAATCAAAGTCAAACTCCTCCATTTTAAAATCTTTGCCGTTTCCGCGTCCACCGCCGAAGCTCATACTGTCCGGCTTATAAAGATCACCAGAATTGGTGCCATAGTTCCGCTCCATGAATGCGTCTTCAATACCCTCTACCGCGAGATAAAGTCCCCAATCTTCGCCGTTCACCGTGATATATACGTAACTGCTAAGCGGAGCTTCCACGCCAAATTCGTGCATCATCTGATAGACAAGATAATCCTTCATCATGGTATTGTCCTGGATCAGATTATTCAGGCAGAGCTTATCCAGACCGTAGAAGGATTTGCCGCTTTCATATTGGTCAAACTCCAGCTTAAAGCTGTAGCGTTGAGATCCGAGGGAACGAACATTGGACAAGGATGTATTTCCCTTGGCGCGGATACCAACATTTTTCACCTTCTCACCGTCAATTACCACGGTACAGGGAGAGTATTCCTCGTTTTCACAGCTTTCAATGAAGCTATCCCAGTCATCCATGACAATGGCGATGGAATGGACAGTTGATGTATCGAACAGCTTGTTTTCATATTTGGGCGATGCACACATAGCGGTAATACCGAGCGATATTCCGTTCATGAACAGAATGGTCAGCGCGAGCAGGGCGGCAACGACGGCAATACATATTTTGTCAAAATGCTTGCTCGTTGACATGAAGTGCCTCCTTAACCCATGTATTCGCCGTTATAGCTGACGAGATTGACACTGTTCACACCCCGAATTGCGGAAACTGCATTGATGAAGTCGGTGTTATCGTTTTTAAGGCGAACTTCCATATTGACCTCTACGAGACCGTTCTGTGCAGCCTTGCTCTTGACAACAAGGCGGTCAACAGCTTGAGCAATATAGTCCATTGCCACCATTTCAGATTCACTGCCATCACAGGACAGAACGATGATGTACGGATTCTTATGAGATTTGCGATTGACAAAGAGAAGAAGAATCAGACCAATCACAACACTGCCGATGACGGCCAGCGGGATCATACCTGCGGCAAGAATGATGCCTACCGCAATTGCCCAAAACAGGAAGGCAATATCCAGCGGTTCTTTGATTGCGGTACGGAAACGGACGATTGACAGAGCGCCAACCATACCGAGGGAGAGCACCACATTGGAGGTCACAGCAAGGATAATTTGGGATGTAATCATGGTAAGTGCAAGCAGGGTCACGCCGAAGGAAGAGGAATACATAACACCCTGATACGTTTTCTTATAAATGAAGAAAATGAAAAGGCCGAGGCCGAAAGCAAGAACGATCGTCAGCACCATGTCCAGAGGACTGACGGCGCTCACATTTTCCAGAAAACTGGATTTGAAAATATCATTGAAACTCATAATAAAACTCCTTTTGATTCTGTTTAATCATATATGCGGCATTGTGCGTATTTAGAAAACGCGCAAACATTTCTCCCTGGGATGGTTACGGCATCCTTGATGATATCGGGAAGAAATTCATCCCATTTGACCTCAAGGATGATTGTGGGATTTCCGGCGGGAATGGTAAGGGTTTTCGGATTCAGGAAATCCGTGCGGAAGCAGCCTGTGCGGATATTGTAATCCATCGTTACACGGACATTTCCCGGAGGATAAACAAATGGATCTCTCGTATAGTCTACGATCGTCTTAGGTGCAAGCCCCTGCGATTTCATTTTTATATACAGCTCCTGACATAAGAGCTTGTCCGATTCCATCATCCATGCAAGATTACCATCGACTATTTTTTGCGCTTCTTCTATGGACAGAACACAGCTTTGCTTTGCACAAAGGCCATTCCGCTTGCTTTTCTTTTCGAGGGAAATAAAGGAAAGATCTGAATTATAATAGCGGATGCGATATTTATCTCGCTGGTTAACACCGTCAATTTTTTCACGCAATGCCCGATCATCCGGGGTATCAAAATACAGACTGCGAATCTCATATTTGCCATTGACTGCATGGCGGTCTCTTTGCATTACAGCCGAAAGCCGCATTTGCAGTGTCAGATAATCCATGTAATTGACTTCATGCTTCCACTCATGGCGGTATTTCATTTTTCCTCTCCTTTCCTGATTATTTGTGTGTATTGTATCGTCCAAGTCTTAACTGAACTTAAAAGAAACAAAAATTTCTGCTCGGAAGTGAACCCCCAAGCAGAAATTTTTGTTATCAGGCGTTATAATACAGATCAAATTCTGCCGGATGGGGGATCGCGGAAAGCCTCTTGCAATCTGCGCGCTTCGCGGCAATGAAGTTTTTCAGCAAGGCTTCCGGGAACACGCCGCCAGCAGTGAGGTAATCGTGATCGGCCTCCAGCGCATCCAGCGCATCCTCCAGACGAGTGGGAAGACCTTTCAGTTTGGCCTTTTCCTCTTCTGGCAGGTTAAAGAGATTGACATCGTAGGGTCCCCAACCATTGGCATGGGGATCAATCTTATTCTTCACGCCATCCAAGCCGGCCATGAGGATAGCAGAATAGGCGAAATAGGGGTTGCAGGTGGCATCCGGATTGCGCAGTTCAAAGCGGCGAAGCTTGGGGCTCTTGGCATAAGCGGGAATACGGATCACAGCACTGCGGTTACTGGTGGCATAGCCAACCGTGACAGGCGCTTCAAAGCCGGGAACCAAACGCTTAAAGGAGTTGGTGCTCGGGTTGGTTAGGGCACACAGGGAGGCAATGTGCTTGAGAATACCGCCCATAAAGTAGTGCGCCGTTTCGCTCAGGTGAGAGTAGCCGTTATCATCGGAAAATACCGGCTCGCCATCCTTCAAAAGAAGCATATGTACATGCATACCGTTGCCGGCCTCACCGTTGACAGGCTTGGGCATCAGGGTCGCGGAGTAGCCATGGGCAAGGGCAGTATTGCGGATGATGTATTTGATTTCCATGGTCGCATCGGCCATCTTAGACATTTTGCCAAGTAAAGGCTCAATTTCGAACTGACCGGCAGCGCCAACCTCGGGATGGTGGTAGTTGATAGCAATACCAGCATTCTCCATATGCAGACACATTTCACTGCGGCATTCATAGGTGGGGTCAAAAGGCTTGGCAATGTGATAGTTCTTCTGTTTGGGAACGACAACGCCAAAGCCTTGGCTTTCGCTGTTCCAATAGGCCTGATCGGCATCCAGATTGAGGCTGATATTATAAGGAGCTACATTCCAGCCAACCTGATTGAAAAGATAGAATTCAAATTCAGGAAGAATGAGCATCGTATCGGCAATACCCATATCCTTCATGTACTGTTCAGCGGCCTGGGTGATGTTTCTGGGGTACTGATCCAGCGGACGGTTGTTGGGGTAGTCGATAATCATGGCATTGCCGGTCATAGACAGGGTAGGAACCGTGCAGAAGGGGTCAATCAATGCAGTGTCGGGGTCGGGGATGAAGACCATGTCACTCTTTTCCACCACAGCATAACCGTAATTGGAAGCATCAAAGCCAATGCCATTGCGCATCGTTTCTTCGGAAAAGTGCTCAGCAGGAATGGTGACATGACGGTACTGACCATTGATATCCACCATTTTGAAGTCCACCATTTTGATGTCCTTCTCTTTTATCAGGTTCATAAGTTCTTGAATTTTTTCAGTCAAGGGTTTCCCTCCTCTTTTCTGTGCTGAATGCATGAACATACAGCAATATGTTTTTTCACGCAGTCATTATAGCTCTTGTGCCGTCATAATGCAAGATGATTCTGGCTTAACAGCACAGAAAAAAATCAGTGCTCTGAACGCAAATACACTTCAGAGCACCAATTGACTATTATTTTTTAATGATTTAATAATGACGCATACGATAAATGGCATTCCGATATAGCCAATAAAGGGGTAGAAGGCAGCGACCAGACTGTTAAAGGGTAACAGGCTGACAAAAAAGGCACAGATGACAACAGCAACCGCCAGCAGACGGTTCGCATTTTTTCGTTTAGGTGACAGGCGGCTGCAAACCGACCAGAGCATCAAAGAACTGGAGGAGAAAATGCCACACACAAGAATGACAGAGAACAGTGCGCCAAACCAGTAAGAGATTTTCTTTGCAAGGAAGAGAACCGGAATTCCCAAACCCGCAGTATTGCTCCCGTTTAGCGCAATGGCCGTGCTGATTACTGTAATAGACAGGATCAGGGCACTTCCGCCGATGATAACACCATATTTCAGTTCCTTTTGACTTCCAGCATTCTTTCCAAGCTGAGAGAAATAAGTACTTCCCGGCATAAAATTCAGGCTCACATAGAGAAGCCCGCTGAGTGCCCAATGCGGAGCAGCCTGATAGGGAGACAGGACAGCGCTATATGTCGGAATCACAGAGAAATTTCCATGATCCCGCAGAATCGTGATGATGCCAACAATAAGCGAAAATATAATAATTGCCGGACTGAGAGAGGACAAAATGGAAACCATACGCTCAAATCCGATGAGATAAACTATCAAAACAATGGTTGCCATAATGGCAGATCCAATGAGGTGGGGGATGCCATAATACTCATATAGCGCGGCACCGGCACCCGCGAAAAGAACCGGAATGAGAAGCAAAAGTGTCCCTGTGACCAGAATCGTATACATCTTTCCCAGTCGTTTTCCGCAAAAATAGAGAAAAGGATCATAATTTTCCTTCTGCCGGTTGGCAAAGCCGGAGCGCAGTAAACAGTAGCCGATAAGAATAAAGCCTATCAAATTAATGAGCGCAACGCCATAGCTCCAATAGCCAAAGCTGGAGAAAAATTGCAGTACCTCCTGTCCTGTAGCGAAGCCAGAGCCAATGACCCAAGCCATAAAGGCACCACCAATTTTCAGGACAGAGGAAAGCTGAACTCGTTCCTTCATGAAACCTCCTAATGTTAAACGCTTATCCCAGTCTATCCATAATCTCCGCGCCATGCGCCTTCAGCCATGTGCGCTGCTGTTTGTAGTCTGGTAACACTTCCGCAACGAGCGCCCAAAAAGCTGGGGAATGATTCATTTCCTTACGATGGCACAGCTCATGCACTACCACATAATCCCGCACAGCCTCCGGGCAAAGCATCAGCAGACAGTTAAAATTCAAATTCCCCTGATTGGAGCAGGAACCCCACCGAGTTCGCTGATTGCGAATGGTAACCCTTCCATAGCTGACACCCACCAAAGGCGCATATTTTTTCAAGCGGGCAGAGATATCTGCAACTGCCTGATCGGCAAGGGCGTACAACTGCTCAGAAGATAAGATTTCTGGTCTGGACAGCATTTCCAGTTTCATTTGTGTCAGATGCTCAGAGATCCATTGCATATGCTCATCGACAAAAAGGTCGATCATTTTCTGGGGAACACCGAAAGGCGCACGAACAATGACGCAAAAATCCCTCGAAATCTCCAATGCCATGGTTTTTCTTTGAGAGCGAATAATTTTAATTGTAAAATCTGTCACTTTAATTATTAACTCTATGATGCGCAGAGGGACTGTCCACATGAAGCGGTGCAAAGGTGTAGCCGTTATCCAGTCCCCACTGGATGATTTGTTCTACAGCACTAACGCTGTATCCCTTAATGTCGTGTTGAAGGACAATAGATGCATTCCAATTTTGGCAGCCGTCAATAACATTTTGAACAATCACATCTGTATCTGTGGTCTCACCGGCATCGCCAGACAGAACATTCCAGTCAAAATACTGATAGCCACGTTCCTTCACCGCCTCGGTCAGTGTTGTCATAATCCCGGGGTTGAAGCTGCTGACGCGATTGGAGCTGCCGCCAGGGAATCGAAGAAGCTTTGTGCGTTCGCCGGTTTGCTCATAAATAATATCCGACATCTTTTCCAAATCAGCGAAGTATGCTTCCTCGCTGGCATAAATTTCATCGTAATCATGCGATGCAGTATGGATACCAACGCTATGGCCTCTGCGGTATTCCTCACCGATCATATCCGTATAGCCCAGGTTTGTCACAAAAAAAGTAGCTTTTACATTATACTGATCCAGCACATTCAAAAGCTCCTGTGTGTATTGGCTGGGGCCGTCATCAAAGGTGAGATAAATCACCTTACTATCATCGGGAATATCTTCTGTGGTCTCATTATTGTTCGTTGCTGTTTGATCAATTGGTTCAAAAGGAGGCGCTTTCATCCCAAAAGGATAAATAGAACCCTCCGGGGCAGTGGTGGCAAGTGTATCATCTTCAAGGCCTATAAAGGGGGAGAAAGTGAACGGTTCCCCATCGTCAATGGTGATCAGAGCGTTCGGCATAATATCCGATTCATTGGCTACGATCAGGATGGGGTGTGCCTTGCCTTCATAGAGCGTTTCACCGACGTCTTGGGAGCCGTCCTCCAAATAGCTAAGCTTTTGAACCATCATGCTGGCCTCAGCGCTGGAAGGAACAATGCAGTAAACCTCAAGCCCACCCAAAAAGAAAATACGGTTATCAGGGATGGCACAGAGAAAGGTATATTGATCCCATAGCCCACTGGCAACAATGCATTGATTAACAGCATCCTTTGTTTCACTTTTCGCAACACCTAAATAGGCTACGGAGGCTTTACACCCATAAGAGGCAACCTGATTTCGAAGCGTAACCAGTGTGGGAGGTTCAGGTTCCTCATTCCGCGGGGCAGAAATGAGGATATTCGGCTTTGTGGTAAGTGGATCTACCGGCTGCAAGCTGGTATCCTGTTCAAGCTCCTCTGTCGAGGGTCGTGCTGCCGAAGCTTGCGTTTGTTTTGGTTCCGTTGAAGATTGCGTTTTGCAGGCAGTAAAAAAAAGTGCGAAAAGAAGTAAAACTGTCAATACTCTTATTTTTTTCATTCTAAATTATCCTTTTATCTATAAACCACATGGTAAAATTAATAATCACACAGATTATGTAACCCATGTACATTATAAGCAATTCCCCTTCCACTGTCAACGCTTCGCCGTATAGAAAAAGCTGAGAAAAAACAAAGCCTTTTGTATTGTTTTTTGTCAAATGGTGAAAGTTGAAGCAATTTTACATTAGGGCACCTCTAATTATTCTTCGCGGACGAATCTGCGAGTCTTGTTTCCGTCATACTTTACAAAAATCCTCGGAAATATATCCAGTATTCCCTGCAATTTTTGTTGTGTCTGACGAAAAATCCTTCGCAGCTCGCCTCACGCAGAATAAATAGAAATGCCCATTACAATTTCTAAGGATTCTCTATTATGGGGTCAATAGGGACAAAATAGGAAAAAGAGCGGCTACCCGCATCAATATGCAGACAGCCGCTCGAAAAATCAGTATCTTGGTGTGATATAATGTCGCTCAGAATCCGGCGTTGGGCGCATATGAATACCAGAAACTACACCCATGGCCATGAACATAGTAACAATGGAACTACCGCCATAGCTTACAAAAGGAAGCGTCAAACCAATAACCGGGAACACACCCAGACACATACCGACATTAACGCCAATCTGGAAAACCAACATCGCAGCAATACCGAAACAGATCAGACGGTTCATATAATTTCTGGATTTAAATCCCACAACAACGCAGCGCAGCACAATGCAGCACAGCAGCACAATAATAAAAATACAGCCCAGAAGACCCAGCTCTTCCCCAATGGAGGAGAAGATGAAATCGGTATGCTGCGCATTCAGCGCACCGGACTGGGTACGGATGCCACGGAACAGTCCCTGACCTGTGAGACCGCCGTTGCTGAGAGAGTAAAGACTCTGCTTGGTATGCCAGCGAATATCCAGACCCTCAGCATCAATGGTGGGATCAAAGATCATAAGAATACGGTTTTTCTGATCGTCTCTCATTAAATATTTCCATGCCAACGGCATTGCACCGGCAGCCGCTGCAAAGCCCCCCAAGAACCACCACAGCTTGACACCGCCAAGATAAGCCATGACAATGAAAATAAATACGTAAACCAGCGCAACACCGGCATCCTTACACAGTACCAGAATCAGGATGACAATAAATCCCAGATGGGCAGCCATACTAAATATGGATTTAACAGAGGAGATATGCTCCTGATGAATGGACATGGTTTTTGCAAGAATAATGATAAAAGGAATCTTACAGACCTCACCGGGCTGCATATTAAAAGGGAAACCGGGCAGATGAATCCAGCTTCGCTGGCCGGTGTCACCTGCAATACCGAACGGAATCAGCAAAAGCATGAACAGGAGATTAAAAATAAACAGGATATCGCGCCGCTCCGCAAAAATATCAACGTCAATCAGTGTAAACAAAAAATATATTCCGATACCCAGCAACAGTGCAAAGCTTTGTACCAGAACGTAACGGGAGTTACCAAAAAAATTGGTGGCACTGGCAATGATGATGATACCAAACACCGTAGCCAGAGAACACAAAAGCAGCAAAAGCATATCGCCCTTATAAAAAAATTCGCGCATTGCCTGTGCAATTTTACTCATGAGGTGGCTCCTTTCCAAACGAGCTGCTGTTATTCTATCATCAATTGCAAATAATGTAAATAAAAAAGTTGTTTTAGGGTTGCAATGTGTGTATAATAAGGAGCAGACAGGGAACATGATTTGACCCGGAGGAAAACAATGGATTTCTTTACAAGCACTGTTGAGCAAACAGAACGGCTAGGGCTGGTCTTGGCATGGCGGCTGCGGCCGGGAGATGTGATTGCTTTTTTTGGTGATCTTGGAGCAGGAAAAACCGCTTTTATTCGCGGTATGGCCAAAGGACTTGGCATTCAGGAAATGGTCACCAGCCCAACCTATACCATCGTCAATGAATACCTTTCCGGGAAAATACCCCTGTTTCACTTCGATATGTACCGGCTAAATGGCTCGGACGATTTATTCGATATTGGCTGGGATGATTATCTTGCCCGCGGCGGCATCTGTGCCGTTGAATGGGCTGAACGTATTGAGGAAATTCTTGTCGATGTCATCCGCGTAACCATTCGCCGGGACAAATACCGGGATAACTGCCGTGTTATACACATTGATACTGGAGGTCCTCATGCTGATTATGGCATTTGAATCATCGGCAAAGGCCTGTTCTGTTGCGCTTTTGCGCGATGGACAGCTTTTGGCGGAATATTTTCAGAACAGCGGACAAACCCACAGCCGCACCCTGATGAAAATGGCAGAGGATATACTGCAAAACTGCGACCTCACACCCAAAGATGTGGATGCCGTTGCCTGCGCTTCCGGGCCGGGCAGCTTTACAGGTGTTCGCATCGGTTTGGCTGCTGCCAAAGGCTTTGCTTGGGCAGGCGAACTGCCGTGTTACGGTATTTCCACACTGGAGGCTATGGCTTACGGCGTGTTGCCCTTCAAAGGTCTGATTATTGCAGCCATGGATGCCAGAAGAAATCAAGTCTATAATGCCCTGTTCTCATCCAATGGAGAGCACCTGACCCGTATCTGTTCGGATCGTGCGATTAGCATAGAGGCACTGTCTTTGGAGCTAAAAAATTATCCCGAAGACAAAATTTTAATTGGCGATGGTGCAAGCCTGTGTTATAATTGCTTGAGGACACAAATCGACAGTCTTCACCTTGCCCCGGTGCATCTTCGACATCAGCGAGCTTCCGGCGTTGCGCTGTGCGCAAGCGACAAAGCTCGGTTGGGCGAGGCAGGAGATGCTGTTAGTCTCACACCAAATTATCTTCGCCTGTCTCAGGCAGAGCGAGAACGATTAGAAAAAAACGAAAGGGAGATCATTTATTATGGGTAGTTTACACGTACTTGACCATCCGCTTCTCCAGCATAAGCTTTCTATCCTGCGGGATAAAAACACCGGCGTAAAGGAATTCCGCGAAATTGTCGGCGAAATTTCTGCTTTAATGTGCTATGAAGCCACCAGAAACCTTCCCACGGAGGAAGTCGAGATTGAGACTCCCGTTGCTGTGGCAAAAGCAAAAGTCCTTTCCGGCAAAAAAATGGCTATCGTGCCTATTCTTCGCGCAGGGCTTGGCATGGTAGATTCCATGATTGCGTTGATTCCCTCCGCTAAGGTGGGTCATATCGGCCTGTTTCGTGATCCAGAAACCCATGAGCCTGTGCAGTATTACTGCAAAATGCCCCCCGATATTTCCGAGCGTCAGGTATTCATTGTTGATCCGATGCTGGCTACCGGTGGCAGTGCCTCCGCAGCCATCCAGATTCTCAAGGAAGAATATGGCTGCAAATATATTACACTGATGGATATCATCGCTGCTCCTGAGGGAATTGCTGTCATCCGTTCCGAGCATCCTGATGTAGACCTCTTTGTGGCTTCTGTGGATGAGAAGCTCAATGAACACGCCTATATTGTTCCCGGTTTGGGTGATGCAGGCGATCGAATTTTTGGTACAAAATAACCTTTTCCTGACTATCAACAGCGCCCTGATCTTTTTACGGATCAGGGCGCTTTGGTTATTTAGGAGAGATTACACAGCTTGGAGAATTAGTTACTTTCCAGATAGCGCATGATAATGGTTGCAATCTGTGCGCGGGTAGCGTTGGCCTTGGGATCAAGGATGGTGTCATTGACGGTTTTTACACCGGTAATGAGGCCTTCCTGCGTTGCCCAAACCAGAGCATCCTTCGCATAATTGCCAGCCAAATTTGCATCCGGGAAGTCCAGAGTGCCAGTGACGGCAGGCTTTCCGGCGTAGCGGTAGAGGATGGTTGCAATCTGCTCACGGGAGATGGGAGCCTCCGGCTTGAAGGTGCCATCTATGTAGCCATTGACAATGTCGTTTTCTGCTGCCCACTTGACTGCGTTCGTATAGTATCTGCCAGCTTCGACATCGGTGAAGGTGACATCGGCAGTGAATGCAGGTTCATTGGCAATGCGGTAGAGGATGGTGACCAACTGGCCGCGGGTAACAGTGCCGTTCGGCTTGAAGAGGGTTTTGGACATACCGTTCATGAGGCCATTTTCGATGCAGTAGACAATGCCGGCGTGTGCCCAAGAGCCGGGTTTGGGGGCATCTGTGTAGGCCTTAGCGGGGCAAGCCTCGCCTCCATCGCATACGTAGTCAGGATCCTTCTCGCCGCAGCGGGCGCACTTGCCGTTTACATAATTATGGTCAAGTGCAGGAATTTCCGTGACTTCCTTATAATCGCAGCGAGAGCAGGTCTTCGTGACAGAACCGGCAGCGGTGCAGGTTGCGTCAACCGTGATTTCCTTCACATCATGACCCAGCGCAGAAATTTCCGTGACTTCCTTATAATCACAGCGAGAGCAGGTCTTGGTGATAGAGCCTGCCTCGGTACAGGTGGCCTCTACCCTACTCTCCTTCACATCATGACCAAGCGCGGCAACCTCGTCACCCACATAGCTGTCACCACACTCGCAGGTGTAGGTGGTATAGCCCTTTGCGGTACAGGTAGGTTCGGTAACGACTTTGGTATACTGATGCGTATGGACATCCGCACCGAGCGGGCGGCCAAAGACCTGAACCTCAAGAATACGTGCCCAACCATCGAAGGTATCTTCACGGTCGATATCAATCTTGATGTACTGTGCCTTCACAGGTGCAGACTTTTCAAAGCGCTGCCATGCCAGATTGTTGTTACTATCGCCGGTTGCAAACACGGTCCAGTTGCTTCCGTCTACAGAGTAGGAAACCGTAATAGCCTTGAGACCCAGGTTCGTGGTTTCACCCATTTCGGTGATGCCGCTTTCAATAGCATCGGGTACCTGGCTGATAACATCAACAATAGAGATATTTCTCGGCTCAGAGAGCATGATGGTCAGGGTTGCGGGCAGATTATCGGATGCCCAGCGAATGCGGGTGGACTTAATGCGGGTGCCGTCAATGACATTGTTGACATCGCCCTCAATACCATCGGAGGCAACTGCGCTGCCGCCGTTGCTTTGCAGTGCATAGTTGACAAGCTCTTCAACGTAAACCTCACCGCAGCGGGTACACTTGCCGTCCACAAAATCATGACCGAGGGCGGGGATTGCGGTGACTTCCTTATAGTCACAGCGCGTGCAGGCCTTGGTGATGGAACCTTCTGCGGTGCAGGTAGCTTCCACTCTGCTCTCCTTCAGGTCATGACCGAGAGGCTCAGAAGCGGCACCGGCAGCCTTGAAGACGTAGCGGCAGAAGTTGTAGATACCACTGGAGGTTGCGGGATCGCCATGGTCGGAGCCGGAGATTTCCCACCAAACATGGGCAATACCGTTCTTGGTGTAGAGGGCATCATAGCTGGCGGGGAACTGACCGACAACACTGTCCTTACTGCCGCAGCAGATCATAGTCAGGTAGGGAGCTTCGCGGCCTTCATAGTTGACTTCGGATTCCTGGAAGGTGCCTTCATGGGTCATGTAGCTATCCTTGCCGGGAACAATGCCGGGAGCGGGGGAGAAGCCGCCGATATAGCCGAAGATTTCCGGATGGAACAGACCTGCGGCCATGGATTCGCGGCCACCCTGAGAGAAGCCGCAGACAGCGGTATTTTCCTTGCCTTCCTTGACGGGGTACTTGGAAATGATGTAGGGAAGCAGGTCATAAGGCAGATCGCTCTTCGGGAAGGCATCATAGTAGCGCATGGTTTCCGCATTGAAGCCCATTCTGTTGCCCTGTCCGTTGGGAGCTGCAAACATATCGCAGTAGACAATGATCGTTTCCGGCATGGTGTCGTCAAGCATCAGGTTGTTGAACAGATAGCGATAGTTCAGCATGGAATCCTGATTGCCGCCGATGCCGTGGTTGACGAACATGACAGGATATTTCTTATCCGCAGAATAGTTGGGAGGAAGCTGAACATTGGCATTGCGGTTGCAGTTGGTGGTCTTGGAGAAGTAGGTTTCCTTAATGATGGTGGGCTCGTTGGCCTTATCGTTATACTTGCTGGGGCAGGTTACAATAATCTCCACATCGGTGATGGGAGCAAAACCGCCAGCGGCTTCGGTGTAATGATCGCCGCAGCGAGAGCAGGTGTAGGTCGTGCCGGCAGGCTCGGTGCAGGTGGCTGCCGTGGTTTCAGCACGGTAGTCATGGCCGAGTGCTGCAACCTCGTCAGCAACATAGCTGTCGCCGCAGGCGCAGGTATACGTGGTAAAGCCCTTTGCGGTGCAGGTCGGTGCGGTCACGACAGCGGTGTACTTGTGCTCATGCTGGGGTGCGCTGCCGCCTTCAAATACAAGAGACTTGAGCAGGAAGGTATAGCCTGCGGTCATGCCGGTATAAGCATCAATGGCGATGTTTTCAGCTTCGATGCCGGTGTTCTCGTAAGCAAACATCTGCTCGAAATTCTCACCGTCAGAGGAGCGGAAGCAGGTATAGGTCGTGCCTTCCTTTACGATTCTGTAGTAGTAAGTGCCGTCAGAGGCAAGGCCGGGCGTAGAGTTCATGGTTTCTGCGGTTACAGCGCCGTCAATGCGGAGGAAGTCCTGCATAGCACCGTCGCCGCCGCGGATGCCGGCCGCGTTGTTATAGTCCTGCATGGCGTAGAAGCCGAAGAACTGATAGTAGCCGTTGGAGGCACCGGCCTGACTGAAATCGAAAGTCAGCGTAGCCGTCCAATCGCCGGATACGGGAACCAGAACCAAATCCTTAGGTGTGGTGGCTGCATCACCGGAGAGCTGGCCATTGGCATCCTCGAAACCGTCCTTGGTGGTGATCATGTACAGGCCTTCGCCTTCGCGGATTTCGGAGACATCGGGGTTCACGATCTGGAACAGACCTTCGGAAGCAGAGTCTGTGAAGTCAATGCTGGGCAGACCCTGCGCTTCGCGCTCGATGTCCAGATATTCGACCGTATAATTATAGCCGGTAGCCATGCCGGAGTAGGCATCCAGACAAATGGTGTTGCCTTCAATGCCAGTGGCTTCATAGGAGAAAATCGGAGTGAATTCTTCCCCGTCCACAGACCAGAAGCAGGCATAGCTGTCGCCGGTCTTTTCGATGCGGAACCAGTGGATTGCGGAGGATTTCAGGCCGGAGCTTGTCTTCACGCCGTCCGTGTCAGCTACGATTGTGCCATCCTGACTGAGGAAGTCCTGAATTGCTCCGTCACCTGCACGGATACCCACGCAGTTTTCGTAGTCATCCATGGCATAGAAGCCGAAGAATTCGTAGTAGCCCTGAGAGCTGCCCTGATTGAAGTTCAGCTTCATGGTAGCTTTCCAGTCGCCCTCTGCGGGAATCTTGACAACGTCCTTAGGTGCAAAGGTGGAAATCTGACCGTTGCACGGTTCAAAGGCATCAGTGGTGGAGACCAGATACAGGCCTTCGCCTTCGCGGATCTCGGTATTGGCCTGATTTTCAATCTGAATCAGGGAAGCAGAGGCGGGATCGGTGAAGTCGATGTGCTGGGTATTGGTGGGGCCGGGCGTGGGCTCATCGGGTTCATCAGGGTGTTCGCCGCCGTCCTCGGTGATGAGGAGAGCATAGTGATCGGTCACGGTAATGTTGTCATAGGAGACCTTGATGGAGGCATTGCTGTTGCCGCTGACGGCCAGTGCGCCGATCTTTGGCTCTTTGAAGTTGGCTGTGCATTCACCCAGAGCCTTATAGGCGGCATTGCCATCGGTGGCCCAGTAGGCACGGTAGGTATTGCCCGTCTTCACGATCTTCAGCCAAATGGTGTTATTGGCTGCGGCAATGGATTCTTCGGTTTCCAGAGCATCATAGAAGACATCGGAATAGCTGCCGCTGCGCTCAATACCGGCGGAGGCTCTGCGGTAGGCAGCGCCGGAGTTCTGATGCTCAACATTGACCTTGAAGAAGTTGTTGTCATCCTGATATACGATCAGAGCACCCTGCTGGGTAACCTGAGAGGGAATTGCGGAGAAGGTCAGCTTGGTGGTAGCGACCCAGTCACCGGTGCCCACGTCATGGAGCAAAACGTTCTGGGCGTTGTTGCCGCTGCCCTTAATGTCGCCGTTGGCGGTGGAGATGGTCAGTGCGCCATTGGCCATCGACCAGTTGCTGGCGTTCTCGCGTACCCATGTCCAATCAGCAGAGGGGGCGGAACCGTCAAAGTTTTCGGTAAAGGCAGAGCTTCTGGCGAAGTTGACGGTATAGGTCTTGGAGACATCGCCGTTTTTCACAGTGATGGTAGCCTTGCCGGGGATAGCATCGGCCTGCTTTACCTTCACGCTGGCAGCGGGATCGGTAGCTTCTGCGGTGATATAGGGGGCGTTGATCACAGCGTCGCCGCACATAACGGCATATTCGACAGTATCCGGATCGAAGCTTTCAATAGCGATATCGTTTGCCTTAATGCCTGCGAGGGTGGCATCGTCTGCAAACTTGAAGTTATAGGTCTTAGCCAGCATACCGAAGGGACCTTCTCTGGTGACCTTGACCTGTGCCTGCTGGTCATCGTTGGAGAGAATCTCAATGGTGCCATCGGCATAGTCCTTATTTAGGAATTCCACCTTGCTGATCTGGCGGGAAGAACCAGAAGGCAGGGAAATGGTATATTCCTTGGGAACTGCAACGAACATATTGCTGAACGGAGAGCCGGAAGCATCGGCAATGTTGCCGCCCGCACTGTTATAGCGGCTGTAACGGGAATCGGAGGAGGGCAGGTTGCCGGGACGGGTCTTATTGAAGCTGTCAACAGAGAGGTCAAAGCCCTTGTATTCCTTACCGCCGATGGTAACAGCAATGGACAGCGCACCATCATCTACGGGCTTATCGAGATTGTTGTTGGCCTGCCAATAGCTGGAATAGAAATCACGCCATTCGCTGGCATCAATTTCCTGACGGAACAGCTTATCTGCTACTCTGTTGTAGCGCGTCTGGTCGATTTTGCCTTCCAGAGAAGCCCAGGCATCGCGCATCCAGGAGACAAACTGTACACCCATCTGCATGAGGTACACAGCATCTTCCCAGAAGGTGCGGCCATCGTCCATCTCGTAGTCCCATGGAACATGATGGAACCACAAAATCTGATTTTCGGGCGTGGCATCCATATCGTTATAGATTTCTTCCCAATAATCAGAGTACTGCCCTGCCAGATTCGAGCCCATCTGCAGGGCTGAGGAGGCAAGCTCGGTGTGGCCGGTACGGTTGTAGCCTACGCCGACACCATCCACGCGGCTATAGTATGCGGGACTCCAGTCATCACGAACCGTGCCGCCATTGACAATAAGCTGTGCGGGGTTGGGGAAATAGTGCGTGCCGGTGCCGGTCATCTGGTGGCCAACGCCATAGGGGGTCTGATAGCTGACGAGTGCTTCATAGGAGCCCATCATCATGGCAACGATGGTTTCTACCACTTCGTCATCATTGCTCCATGTCATGCGCGTCCAATCCTCAGCAATGTCCTCTGCATTGAGAGTCCAGTCCCAGGCCTGACGGCCAAAGGAGAAGAAGTTTGCCTGAGAGAAATCATTGCCGCACATATTGGGAGAGTTACCGATGTTGTTGACACCGACAATGGCGGTGTCGATCTGACCCTGTGCAGTGCCGTCCAGAACTTCGCCTACCAGAGTGCCTTCGCCATTGGCATAGGTATCGGTCTTGAAAATCTCCTCCCATTCCGTGCCGAGATAGCACAGGGAAACATGGTGACCGGTGTATTCCTGCGTGATCTGTACCTCAATGGCCTGATTGGTCTTGTCCATGGCACCGAACATGGGGTGAACAGGTTCTCTGCCTTGGAAGTCCAGAGGGCCATTCTTGGTCTGAACAAACACGTTGTCACCGAAGGAACGGTTGGGATCGTCATTGATGGGCTTGAATTCCATATAAGCGCGCTTCAGACGGTCAGTGTCCACATTGGCATTGTAAACGAAGGTACGCCAGAAGAGGGTCATCTTGTTTTCCATGCCGTCATTGACCTTGGCAAGTGCCTGACCCAGACCGTATGCGCCATCGCCGTGGTCATAGCCATAATCCTGTGGGCCGGGCTGGCCTTCGGAGTTGGCCTTCACGGTGTAGCCGACAAAATCAGGAATGCGGGAACGGATCTGCTCGGTCTTCTTTGTCCACCAGTTCTGGAATTTCTCGGCGTAAGGGTTGTTGGCATCGTTGCCGGAAATTTGGCTGGGGCCACCGGCCTGTGTATCGGCAGAGGTGTTGCAGCCGGACTGGGTGGGAGAGACATAGCGGACAGACAGGCCGATATGTACGCCGTAGGGACGCAGAACATCAGCAAGTGCTGCTTCCATGAGGATATAGGATTCACTCAGGTAAGCGTAGTCCGCATTGACGTTGTTGATGGTAATTTCATTGATACCCACGCTGGCACAGGCTCTTGCGAACGTAATGTAGCGGTCAAGAATCTGGGGCAGACGGTCGCTGTTGCTATTGGATGAGAAGCAGAAAATGGAGCCATCGCCGCCGGTGGAGCTGCCTTCGCCAGTGGCATTGGTGCCGGCGTACAGACGCTCGGTATCCCAGTTATTCAGGCGACGGTGATTGACCTTAGGCTTGTCAGCAATGTTCAGGTTCTTAATGGTTTTCTGCGTCTGCATCTGGCGCAGGAAAGTGTAGGTGCCATAGAGAGCACCGATTTCGGTGTTGCCTGCAATGGCAGTCGCATTCTTTCCATTGATTTTAACAGAACGAATGACATAGCCTTCATTCCCTACCTTGGCAAGGTCAGCATCCAGGCCGAGAGAAGCAATCAGAGAAGAGGTCTTGGACGTACCAACGACCACAGCGCCATCTGCGGTGACATCATTAGCATAGGGGATATCCTTGCCCAGCAGTGCCTTGGCAGCGCGGGCAAGCTCTAAGCGGGCGGCTTCCAGAGAGGTAGCGGGAATGGTTTCCTTAGAGCCGGAGGGCTGCTGGGGAGTCCAGACGCTGCCATTTCTGGAGTGGCGATAGGTGGGATTTGCGTCATAGTTTTGAACGACAATGGCGGTGACACCGCTGATGTATTCGTCAAGCATGGACGAATCCTTCACCAGGCGGTAGTTCAGCCAAAGCTGGGAGCCATCGTAATCATCCGATGACTCGGCACCTGTCTCAACTGCGGCGACAGCGGGGACAGTGATCAGGCTTACTACCAGACATAAGGCCAAAAGCAAGCAGATCAGACGTTTGAAGTTGCTTTTCTTCATGTTTTTTCCTCCTGTAAATGATTTTTTGCATTTATGAAAAAAGCCTGTCGCCCCGCACAGGAGGATCGTCAGGCTTTATTCAAAGGGTGATAATCAGGGAATGGCGCTATGTGACATCATCCTCCCCGAACAGAATGCCATAATAGTCGTTTTGCAGCACACCGCGGGAGAAGGTGATGCGGTTGGCAACGATGGACTTGATGCGTTTAACGTAGTCATCTGTGACGGTGACACCCTCATTGGGGGTAAAGGTGCCATAGCTGGTGCTGTAATAGCCCTTGTCGGAAACCCAGCTATAGTCACCCCAAATAACCAGTGGCTCCTGCTTCGAGAAGACATCGCGGCCAACAAGCAGACGGGAATCATATTCCAGACCGAAGAGATTGGAGAGCGTGGGTACAATATCCAGACTGTAGGTTGGCGTATCCACCACGATGGGTTCCTGATCCTCCAGACAGCCGCTCCAGATGATGAGTGCGTTATGATCCTGCTCAGGATTGAGAATGGGATCATAGCCGAAAAGCTCGGCCAGATAGTTTTTATCATTGCCCCAGGTGTCGCTCTTCTCAAGACCATAGGGGTAATGGTCGGCACCAATGACAATGACTGTATCATCGGCAATACCTGCGTCCTCCAGCTGCTTTACCAAAGAGGCCATGGCATATTCCAGATCCAGATTAGCGGCGAGATAGCACTTGATGGTCTCGGAGCAGGTGAGATTTGCAGTGGCTTCGTAATTCTTTCTGGACATGGCGTTGCCGGCCTGACTGTAGTTGCAGTGACCTGAGACACTCATATAATAGATACTAAACGGCTGCTTGTCGATATACTGCGGCACGGTAAAGTCGATCATTTCCAGATCGCTTTCCGGCCAAACCTCGGTGACACCTTCCTCCATGCCGTTGCCCATGCCGATCATGGTGGAGTAGCCGAGATTGCAGTGGGTCTTATCGCGGTCATAATAGTCGTAGAGGCCGTTATGATAGGCAGCGGAGAAGTAGTTCTCCCGCTGGAGCTGGTTGCCGAGGGTAAAGTACATATTGTGACCAATGGTGTCCTGAATGCTTTTCACGCCATTGGTGGGGACAAGACCAATGATATTGGAATATTCACCAGTAGAAGTAGAGCCACCCCAGGCTGGCTGGTAATAATCCTCAAATACAATTCCCTTGTTGGCAAGACGGTAGAGGGTGGGGGTCAGCTCAGGGTCAATGACTTCTTTTGAGAAAGCCTCAGCAGTGATAAAAATAAGATTTTTACCTTTAAAGAGGCCGGTATACTCGTTTGTTTTCTGCGGTGTCAAAGAGGCAACATAGGTGTGCAGCTCGGCAATATCGCTGTTGCTTTCCTCTTCGGCAAGGGCGGCAAAGTCAATATCCATTTTGTGTGGCGTAGGCTTTGCAGCAGATGTGGTGACAGTGGGGGTGCTGCTACCAGATTCTGCCTCCAGCTCATCCGCAGCTTCCGTATTCTCTGTCTGCTCGGCAAGCTGAAAGCCCAGAGATTGATTTCCGCCGGTAGAATGTGCAATTTCGAGACGGCAGCCGGTCAAAAGGCCAAAGGTATGACAGGCAGCATCAAAGGTGTATTCCTCACGGTAACGGAGCTTATCGGCAGAGAGAGAAACAGATAAGGAGCCAAATCCAAAAAACACCAGTGACAGAACAAGGCAGACAGCAGCGTGGAAAATGGTCTGCTTTTCAAATGGATATTTTGAACGTCCAAATAAAACATAGAACAGAACAGGCAGTAAAAATAGCAGAATAACCCAGAATCTACGGAAAATCAGTTCAAATACAATGCCCTTGAACTCCGTGGCAACATTTCCGCCGCCGGTCAGAATGGAGTCAAAGGTCATATAGGTCTGATAGGAAATATAAAGAAAATACTCCGTGGCAAAAAGAATTCCTAACAGGGCAAGCAGGCAGGCCATCAGGGTTTGCTTACCCTTCCAAGAGGCAGTAAGTTGCGAGGCTGTGCAAAGTATGGCGCCATAGGAAACAGAGAAGAACAGAAGAATCCAAAATCTGGAAAACGTCAGCGTCCAGCCGGAAAGAATTTGGATGAGCAGCTCAAGGAAAAAGACCGTGCCAATAAAAAATGTAAACTCTCCGATACGACTGCGAAAGTCGCTACGATAAAGTAGGGAGCGAAAGGACATCATACATCACCTGAATGATAAATAATATAGATATATTATATCACATTCTGTCGAAAAAGAGAATTGAAATTTCTATGAAATCGTTTTTTCATTAATGAAAAGCGCCCGACTCCGAAGAGTCGGGCGTGGGTTATTGAGGAAAAGAGATTCGTCCTGATACAGCTCAACCAGCTTGCGCAGGTGCTCGTAGTGCTCCTTGGCAGCTGTAGCGGGCTTCGGTCATCAGGAATTCCTGATATCCATCGGCGAGCACACAAAAAGCGAATGTAAAAAATAACATATCATATGAAATTATTCAATTACTGCTTTTGTTTTTCCCGAATCCATAACCACCAATTGCGCCGGCAACCAATCCACCGCTTGCATAGATTACTTTTTCCATTACATCAGGATGATCTTTGAGAAGAAGAACGAGAATAATAACAAATAACATTGCAAGACCTACCATAATGACAGAAAAAATCCTTTGCCTGTTTCGGTCTTGATAGCTTTTTTCCATTTCTTCCTTTGAAGCAGCAAGAAAGCTTGTAATATGCGCAGAAGTAAGTTTTTTCATTACTTCTGTTTCAGGAGAAAGCTCTGCTCTCATTTGAATTGAAGAAATCATCATCTGCTCGATTTTTTTGCGATGTTCTGGTGGAGCATTCTCGAGAACTTCATTTAATATAGTTTCATCTTGCAAATCTTCAGATAACGCAGAAACTTGAGTTTTTTTACTGCTCATGAGAAATCACTTTCCTTGGTTAAGTATTTCAAGAATGATGGTCTTTGACATACACTTGATATAGCTGCCCATGTTATCTGACAGTGTATGTGCGATGTTACGTGAAATAAATACCTCGGCCTCAGTTTCCTGATGACCCTTGAATTTGGGAGAAAAACTATTAAAAATAGAATTTCCTGTTTTTCCTCTTTCTAAATACATATTAAAACCTCTTTTACGCATAAGGGCACCTCCTCTAATAATAGAGTATACCCTTCGTCACGAAAAAAATAGCAAATAGACGAACAATGTGATTTTTTATTCAAAGGAAATGGGGAGACATAAGTGCATCATTTCCTTACAAGAGCATTATAACACAATTTTCGTGATTTTGCGCAATTATTTAAAAAAAATTTACTTTTTTTCAATACTTGGATTGTATTCTTTTGTTCGGTATTTTGTAAGAGGGATGAATTGAAAAAATTGCGGAGATCAGTCGGCGTACAGCTCGACCAGCTTGCGCAGGTGCTCGTAGCGTTCCTTGGCAGCTGTAGCGGGCTTCGTTCATCAGGAATTTCTGATAACCGTTGGCAGAAGCCTTGGATTCAAGCAGGAGCTTCTCACCATCAGCAGCAGCAGGGTTAAAACGGAACAATTTTTAGTAATCGCAGTTGGCATCTTTTTTATCGGATGCCATTCTGTCTAAAATAACAAAAAAATCATTTTTTGTATACCGCCGGTTTGGTTTTTAACAATAGCAAAAAATTTTTAATTCAAGCTGGAATATTTGTTGTTTCAATCACGAATTAATAAAATGTTCCAGAAAAAGCATTTCCAGTATAATATTCAACAGTTGTAAAGACACGCTTGAACTCATTGATCTCAAGCAAGAAAACGCCGTTCGAGTTCTGGGGGTCATCGTTGCCGGTAATTTGTCTGAAAACATCCCATCTATTATCAAATTTATCTTCTGGATCCGCACCATAATTAAATCCCCAATTGCCATGGTATACCTTGGGATTATTTTTAAGCGCATTCAAATTGCGACCATGGGGATTTCTCAGAACAAGATATTTCGTACCATTATCATGATAAACACCTAAGAACGAATATGCATGGCTGATATACAGACCCATATTCAGATAATCAGATTTTGTTCCAGCTTTTGCGTATTCAATTGTGTTGCCGTTACCATCTGTTTTATAGAATTTATAGATAGAGGCACAGGAGGGATGCGAACGTGCTGCCATACCAATATCCCAAATTCTATCTACACTGATATTCGATAAATAATCAACCTTTACATCTTCCGTATGAATGATTTCCTTCAATGCAGCTTCCGCGACACCACCCACAATATGAGATTCCAATCCGCTCGTCGTATTCATATTGGGATAGTCTGATGTGGAATTTTCAAGGAATTTCGCATATGCTTTCTCATATACAGCAGGCCAGCAAGCATCCCAGTCTGCTTTTGTTCCGGTAATCTTTCCATTGCGAAGAACAATCTGCTTTTCTTTTGGCCCACTTGCACCAAAATTAAAGCCTGTTTTGGAATCCACAAGAACTTCTTCTGAGACGACAATGGACTGTACCGTTTTTTTCTTTTTATTCCATGCCTGTGAGGACTCATAATTCCCATTTGGCACATAGAATTCAATCAGATGCCAAGGTGCAAATGTCTGCTCCCCATCCTTCCATTTATACCGCAAGCCGGTTTGATTTTTAATAAAAAACGGGGCTACATAGGCAACGGAGCAAAGCGCTGCCAGGAAATAGCAGTCACCAATGCTATTTTGACAGACATCTGACCACAAAACTGTTTCATTAAAGAAATAGCCCTTATCTCGCCACTCCATTCCCTGCGGAAGATAGGGAGGTACATCATTGCCTTCCGGCGATGCCGCATCATCGACAGCGCGTTTGGAAATAGGTGTTTGGTCGGATACCACCTTGTTTTTTTGCAGAAGAATCTCAACTGCACGACTGCGTTTTTGTGCAGGTGTCAGTTCAACGCTTCTGCCGGAGCTAAAAGCCTCTGCATCGACTGTGGCAGCAACTTTTTTTCGTCTTTCTGGTCTTGCATACTTTTTCATGAAGGAAACCAGTCTCTTCTCTGCTTCTTCTTCGGAGAGGCGATGCGGATTTCCATTGGAATCCACTGCTATAAACGGTGCATCTAATGGAGATTCATCGCTTAAAAATCCTTCCTTTGTAATACCGAAACATTTTGCCAACATATCAAACTCATCGCTTTGTTTCGCCCAGTTGATACGTTTACCAATATTCATTTCCGCAATACTATATGGATCTGGGCAGCCAATAATATAATCCAGTTGTGCCATGGGTATCCTCCTAATCAAATATAAAATAACTTTTTTTATACAAAATTTCTTGTATATACAAAACATTATAATTGCATTTGAAATAAATGTCAATAAAAATAGTAAATATTTTTTATATGCCAAATTATCATGGAAAATGTCATTTCGCGGTGGAAACAAGGGATTGTCTACAGAATTAAATAAAAAAGATAGGCGGTATATACCCCCCTATCCATTCATTTTTATTTAAGAATCCATGATCGGCTCCAAAATAGAATCATCATTGAAGACCCAGTCCTGAACATTGATGATATCGTACTTATCCTTGGAGCTGCGGATCACAAGCTTTGCAAGTCCGGCATTAATGATTAGACGGCGGCACTGCGGGCAAGGGCTGACATGGTCGAGAAGTTTGCCGGTGACAACATCGCGGCCACAGAGATAGATGGTACCGCCAATGCATTCGCTGCGGGCAGCGGAGATGATGGCATTGGCCTCCGCATGGACGCTGCGGCAAATTTCATACCGCTGACCAGCTGGGATGCCCATTTTCTCTCGGATGCAATAGCCCAAATCAATGCAATTGCTTCTCCCGCGTGGCGCACCGTTATAACCGGTAGACACGATTTCGTCGTTTCTTACGATAATCGCGCCGTACTGCTCACAGGCACAGGTGGATCGCTCTAAAACAGTCTGGGCGATGTCCAGATAATAATTCTCTTTATCTAATCGGCTCATCTGATTTCCCTCCAGATACAGTTCTATATGTTATTATACATCATTTTTTATTTTTTGCAAGAGGAAAATAAAATATTTCGCGGTTCTGTATAGATTATTATGTCTTATTTTAGGTTTCCCCCTCCACTAAGCCAGTGAAATATGCGTGTAATTGTCCATATATCCTCCCCTTAAACGGTTTTTGGAAATTTTTCCGTATTTGGTATTTCTTCGTAATTTATCATTTTTAACTTTTTGCAAGAATTCCTTCGGTTTTTTAAACCAGCCTACTATATTCCACATATTGTTGTCTATTTTCCGCAAATCTTGCTTATACCTGTAATTTATGATATGATGAAATAAATAAACGTGTTTTTTGGGAGGAACGATATTTGAAACGTCTTTTTTTGATCGTTCTTGATTCATTTGGCGTTGGAGCAATGCCCGACGCGGAACAATTTGGAGATTACAATGTAAATACACTGACTGCCTGTGCAGCCTCATCCCGGCTGCACATTCCCATGCTTTGCAAAATGGGTCTAGGCCAGATTGAGGGTGTAAGTTGTCTGTCTGTGAATGACCGCCCTCTTGCAGCTCATGCACGCTGCGCAGAAGCCTCCCGTGGAAAGGATACCACCACTGGTCATTGGGAGATTGCGGGTCTCATCTCTCCCAGCCCATTGCCAACCTATCCAAAGGGCTTTCCTGAGGAGATCATGCAGCCGTTTCGTGAGCAAACCGGGCGCGGGACGCTGGTGAATCTTCCTTATTCCGGCACAGAGGTCATCAATACCTACGGCGATCTTCATGTCAGCACCGGCGATCTGATTGTTTATACCTCTGCGGACTCGGTATTTCAGATCGCCGCACATGAGGATATCGTACCGCCGGAGGAATTATACCGCTATTGCCGCATTGCCCGGGGGATTTTACAGGGCAGACACGGTGTTGGCAGAGTGATCGCCCGTCCTTTCGTGGGAACTGGCAACGGAAACTATACCCGTACTGCCAACCGGCATGATTTCTCTCTGGTGCCACCGAGAGACACTCTCCTTGATGCCGTGAAAGAGGCCGGACTTGCTTCTATCGGCGTGGGGAAAATTCATGATATTTTTGCAGGATGCGGTCTCACGGAATATGTTTACACTACAAGCAATGCCGACGGCATGAAAAAAACACGATCCTACGCCAAGAAGGATTTCTGCGGTCTGTGCTTTGTGAATCTGGTAGATTTTGATTCTCTTTACGGTCATCGGCGGGATATTGATGGCTATGCACAAGCATTGGCCGATTTTGACTGCTGGCTGCAAGATTTCCTTCCGATGCTGGGAGAGGAAGATGTTCTAATAATTACCGCCGATCATGGCTGTGATCCCTCCTATACCGCAACAACAGACCATACGCGGGAATATATTCCGTTGCTCATTTTCGGGCAGCATATTCGTCCAGTGAACCTCGGCACACGAAAAACCTTTGCAGATATTGCTGCCACGGCAGCAGAGCTTTTGGACGTTCCCTTCTCCTGTGATGGAGAGAGTTTTGCATCTGCCATTTTGAAGGAGGAATCCTGATGATCCACCCTACAGAATTATGCGCTATTGCGCTTCAGGCAAGAGAACGTGCCTATTGCCCCTATTCCGGCTTCGCGGTAGGCGCTGCCCTTGTATGCAGCGATGGCACGGTGTTTTCCGGCTGCAATATTGAAAACGCTGCCTTCGGGCCGTCCATTTGTGCTGAGCGGACAGCCGTTAGCAAGGCAATCAGCGAAGGCCACTTTGATTTTGCAGCACTGGCAGTCGCCGGTGCTGTTGCCGGTCAGATGCCGGAGAAGATCTGTCCGCCCTGCGGCGTCTGCCGTCAGGTATTGCGGGAGTTCTGCCCGGACGATTTCCCCATCTACCTCAGCAAGGGTGGAGAGAATTATCAAGCCACTACGCTCGGTGAACTTTTGCCGGAAAGCTTTCAGGCAAAAGAGCAGTTCAAGTAATCGCGTCCCTGATTTTTCCGGGGTAAATCCCCTCGTTTTCGGGCAAGCTGTAAACAGGGGGTGATGTTTTGGATACGAAAACACTTGTACTGTCTATGGGTGCAGGTATGGCGCTTGGCGCTACCTTGATTTTGATGATGCCCCGGCAAAACAGCATCCGGCGCGCCGTGCAGAAAAAGGCAGACTGTCTGGGCGATACTCTGGAAGATTCCATGCGCTGTATGTGCCGCTGAGCAGCCCCGCAGAATGTGCATTCCCGCAAGCGGGGTGCACATTTTGTTTGTCAGAAAAAATTTACAGTTTGTTATCTTTTTCTGGAAAAGGCGTGGTATAATAATTGCTAACGCAATTATTATACCATTCGCTTTCGCTTCATGGTATAATCCTTGCCAAGGCAATGATAATACCAAAATGATGCATACATTAAGAGATAATTTACGACTATTCGGGAGGAAGCCATGCTGGCCAAAGCTTATGTAGAAATTACCAATGTCTGCAATCTCCAATGTGCCTTCTGTCCCGGAACGAAGCGCCCTCCCCGGCATATGTCGCCAGAGGAATTTTCCTGCCTTGCACCGGAAGTGAAAAAAGTCACAAATTATGTCTACTTCCATGTGATGGGGGAGCCGCTTTTCCATCCCCGGCTTGGAGAATTTCTGGATATTGCCTATGCCAATGCATTGCGGGTAATTATCACCACCAATGGCACCCTGCTCCCTGCACAGCAGATGTTATTACTCTCTCATCCGGCACTCCATAAAGTCAATATCTCCCTTCACGCCATGGAGGCCAACGGCTGCCTTTCCCCTGAGAGATATCTTCACGGTTGCTGTGAATTTTCCAAACTGGCCAGCCAAAAAGGCATATACTGCAATATGCGCCTTTGGAATTTGGACGGAATACAGCCGGGATTGCATCAGGCCAATACACAGATTTTGCAGCTTCTTCATGATAGCTTTCCCGGTACATGGGAAGAAAACACGAAGGGCTTCTGCCTGACTCCCCGGATTTTTCTGGAATGGGGTGAGCGCTTTGTATGGCCGGATGATTCTGCACCGAATTACGGTGAAAAGGGCTTTTGTCGTGCGCTGCGCGATCAGGTGGGCATTCTGAGCGATGGCACAGTGATTCCCTGCTGCCTTGATCATGAGGGAACACTCGCGCTCGGCAATGCTTTTGAAACGCCGCTGTCCGAAATTTTAAATTCTTCTCTGGCCAGAGCCATTTATGACGGCTTTTCCCGCCGGGTTCGCTATGCGGCGCTTTGCCGCCACTGCGGCTATGCCCAGCGTTTTTCAAAATGACCGATTCTCGAAAAGAGGTTTGTTTATGAAGCGTCTTCTTTTTATTGTCAATCCCTGTGCCGGCATGAAACGCATCGTTCGTTTTCTCCCAGATATTATTGATTCCTTCCGCCGCTACGGCTATGAAAACACGGTCTATATGACCAACGCCCGCGGGGATGGCACAGCCATTGCCGTCAACCGAGGCAAAGATTTTGACCTGATCGTGTGCGCCGGCGGTGATGGTACCTTCAACGAGGTCATGGCCGGTGTGCTCTCCGCAGGGCTTACCGTTCCTCTAGGTTATATCCCCTGCGGCAGCACCAACGATTTTGCCAGCTCTCTGCATCTGCCGAAGGCGATCCCTGAGGCAGCACGCTATATTATGGACGGAACGCCCTGCCCTGTGGATGTGGGCAGCTTTGGAAGCCGATATTTTTCCTATGTTGCCTCCTTCGGCGCATTTGCAAGAACCTCTTATACGACCCCGCAGAACATCAAAAATTCTCTCGGACATCTGGCCTACCTCCTCTCCGGCATCAAGGATATCCCAACCATTCGTCCGGTACACGTGCGGGTTGAGGTAGAGAATACGGTGCTGGAGGATGACTACATATTCGGTGCAATCAGCAATACTACCTCGGTGGGTGGTGTCCTGACGTTGGATTCCCGGCTGGTGGATCTGAATGATGGGCTGTTTGAGCTGATTCTGATTAAATCGCCCAAAGATATCATTGAGCTAAACGAATGCATCCGTGCGCTTACAGCGCAGGATTATTCCTCAAGAATGATTACCTTCCTGTCCGCATCAAAGCTCCATATCGTCTGTCCCACGCCTTTGGATTGGACGTTAGACGGCGAATGCGCGGCCAATGTGACAGAAGTGGATGTTAAAAATCTTCATAGTGCCATCTCTTTGTGCCGCATGGAGGGACATGAATGAAAAATACGACCTTATGCTACATCATCCGGGATGGCCAATGGCTCATGCTCCACCGTACCAAAAAACAAAATGACTTAAATGAAGGCAAATGGATTGGTGTGGGCGGTAAAATGGAAGAAAATGAAAGTCCCGAGGAATGCCTTCTGCGGGAGGTACAGGAAGAAACCGGCCTTCATCTGACCCGATGGCGCTATCGCGGCATTGTGACCTTCGTCTCTGACCTCTGGGAGGGCGAATATATGCACCTGTTCACCGCTGATGATTTTGAAGGAACGGTTGGCGAATGTACGGAAGGGCAACTGCAATGGATTGAGCGGGATAAAATTCCTCAGCTTCCCCAGTGGGAGGGAGATCGGATTTTCCTGAATCTGCTCTATCGGAATGTGCCCTTCTTTTCCCTCAAGCTTTCCTATGCGGGAGATACGCTCATTTCTGCGCATCTTGACGGAAAGGAAATTCCTCTTAGGGATGCATAATTGCATATAGGCAGGGCAAGCTACCCGTGGGCTTTGCGGCGCAGAGTCAAGGGTACCGCTAGGACGGTGCGACCGGCAGAGGACAGAAGCTGATCTGTTCTCTGCCGTTGTTTTTGCGCAAAAAAGCAGACATAAATTGCTTCATGTCTGCTTTTTGCATATTCACAATGGGTTAGCCAACGCCGGTATTGGGATCCGTAGGCTCGGGATCCACGGGAGGTTCGGGATCGACCGGAGGCTCGGGATCCACGGGAGGCTCAGGATCGACAGGCGGCTCGGGGTCAACAGGAGGTTCGGGATCCACAGGCGGCTTGGGATCAACGGGAGGCTCAGGATCCACGGGAGGATCGTCAGGATTGGTATCTGTCTCCTCGGGTTTTTGCTCTTCAGGTTTCTTCTCTTCCTTATCCTTGTGGACATGGTAGTAGCTGGTGGCTTCCTTCGTAGAGGAAATTTCCTTGCCATTGGCATCATACTTGTGCTTATAGGTGACAACACTGGTACCCTCGGAGGTACGTTTGGTGACAGCATAGGTCATCTTGACCGTGTAATCCTTGGTCTGTGTGCCATAGATGGCAATGTGGACATAGCCGCCGGATACACTGGCATCAATACGGATAGGATAGCCGGTGTTGTTCTTGAAGCGGAAATCCAGAGAACCCCAATAGATGGTAGCATCCATACCCAGTGGCACATAGGTAACCTGGAAGTAATGGCAGGCGCGCTCTACGATTTGCAAATCCGCTTTAAGAGCGCATAGATAGAGGGTCGAAGCAACCTGACAGCAACCGCCGCCCAACTCCTCTACAACCTCGCCGGCTACGTAAACCTGTGCTTTCTTATAGCCTCTGGCTGCGGTACGTTCCCCAACAATCTTATTGAAAGAGAAGGTTTCGCCATCATTGAGTACCGTGCCGTTGATCGCGGCGCAGGCCAACTCCAGATTTTTGGTGCGATCCGCAATGGCGGTATGCGGAGAATCATAGGAGGCCAGCTTATCCAAGAACATATATTTTTTCAGTTCTTCGGTTGTCATCTCCGGCGCAATGACCGCAAAAGGAATTTCTATCGTTTCGCCAGCTTCAGCCTTTTCGAACTTTGCCTGTGCTGCCTCCATATCAAAGCCATAGCCTTCGACTTCATCGGTCAGCTCACCAGTTTCCTCATTAAGGGCAGCATTGATTGGCTCAATGCAGTTTTCGTCATGAATCTTTTGCAGATCAATGGGATCAGGCTCCGTAATATCGTACGCAAAAACAATCGCTTCGAAATTTAGGGTATCAAAGGCAGCCTTAACCTTCTCAAAGAGGGCATCGGTATTTAGGCTGCAGGAAGCAGTGCCCTTGGTGATGAGGAGGAATTTATCCATCGCTGGCTCTTTTTCCTCATCGGCTTGTTTGTCAGATGCTTTATTGTCCTTTTTCTCATCAGAAGCCTTGCCGCCGTCTTTCGCGTCATCCGTTTCCTCTTCTGGTTTTTCTGCCGCAGGGCGCTCCTCAAACCGAATTTCGGTTTGAACAAGTGCGGTGGAAACCTCGTCTGCCTTCTCGTTGAGGACAGCTTGCACAGCATCCTTATCAAATGTGAAATAGGATGTCAGGCTGATCTCTTTAGGTTTTGTGGGTGTCTTGGTAATGCCGGGTACCTTCACAAGGCCAGCCACACGGCCATAGTTATAGGCCTCGTCAACAGCCTTCTCCACATCCAGAGACAGAGCACTGACCTCAGGAGGAATGGCCAATTCGCCATCGGGCAGCTGAATAGAGAGCGTAGTTTCGCCAAATACGTCATTGGTTGCGGCATTGACAGCAGCAACTGCCGTAGTTTTGTTCAGGCCGCCCACGGGAACGCCCGCAATGTAGAGGTTATCCACAATGGTACCACCATCAAGGACATAAAGCCCCACCGCAGCAATGGCAAGCACCAGAACTACCGCGCAGATGGCATAAAGAGCCGCTTTGCCGGATTTCTTCTTAGCCATAGTATCGTCTTCCTTTGAATCCTCATTGGATTCTGTCTGCTGTACCTTGGTCGGAGGCACAGGATTTTCTGTTACCGTCGGCTGGGGTGCAGACTTCGCCGAAGTGGCTTCCGTCGGCTGGGGTGCAGATTTCGCCGAAGCGGCTTCCGTCTGCTGAGGTGACGGTGATTTGGCTGCCTGATTGGGCATTGTTTGCGGGGCAGACTTATCGGACATATGTGCCAGCTCCTCTGCCATGATGGATTCAAACAGGGCATCTTTTTTTGCCTTGTTTATTGCAGCCTGCTCGGCGGCAGAACGCGGCTTGGTTTTCCCGGTAATTTCCCGGGTGAACCGATCCAACGCAGCCATATCGAAATCATCATCGTATGCTGGAATGTCTGCCGTATTGAAAACTTGATCATTCTTGCTAATAGTGATCCCCTCCTCTGAAAATATGCGAAAGCCGCTCTTTTTCGGGCAGCATATAGCTTTACTCTATTATTATAACGGAACACAACAGCAAAATGCAATCAAAATTCGCCACAATTCCTGCTTTTCTTTTGTAAAAAATTGTGACTAATTCGTAATTTTTGAATACGCTCCAGAAATCGGTGCAGTTCGTCGCGTCCTTATGACATAAAGACTTATTCCTTCTGCATTGCTTCGAGAACAGAGCGGTATTTTTTCACAAAAGTATGTGACAGGGACAAGGATGCTTCATTTTTGAGCATACGCAGACTCAATATCGGTTGATCCCTATTTGACGAAATAAAAATACGTCCTTTGAATTCCGAAGCCGTACACAGTACCGAGACAATTTCCATCTCAAAGGCAGCAAAAGTAAATACCAGCACATTCTGCTTCTGTGCGATGTCCACAATACCGATTTCCGTAGCCTGTGTGCGCAAGAGCGCCACATCAATAAGGTTCAGAACACCCTTGGGTGGGTCGCCGTAGCGGTCTACAATTTCATCAAGCAGCTCGTCAGCATCCTCTTGTGAGCGGATTGCTGCCATACGGCGGTAAAGATCCATGCGCTGCTCAGCGTTTTCCACGTAGGCTTCATCAATGCTGGCCGAAATCGTCAGGTCGGCGGTGCATTCGGTCTGACCGGGCTTTCGGTCACCGCGCTGCTCTAAGACGGCATCCTCCAGCAGCTTCAGGTACATATCATAGCCGACACTGATCAAGTGGCCGGACTGCTCTGCGCCCAAGAGATTTCCCGCCCCGCGGATTTCCAAATCGCGCATGGCAATCTTGAAGCCAGAGCCAAACTCTGCGAAATCCCGAATGGCCGTCAGGCGCTTTTCGGCAATTTCCGTGAGCATTTTCCCCCTTTGGAAAGTGAGATAGGCAAAGGCATGGCGTCCACTGCGCCCAACACGGCCACGAAGCTGATGAAGCTGCGCCAAACCGAAGCGGTCGGCAGATTCAATAATAAGCGTGTTGACATTGGGAATATCAATGCCAGTCTCAATAATGGTAGTGCAAACCAAAATGTCGATTTCACCGTCCGCCATGCGCTGCATCACTTCACCCAGCGCTTCCTCGTTCATCTGCCCGTGGGCGGTAGCAATTCTCGCTGTCGGAATGCGTTTGAGAATGTCAGCGGCACAGAGATCAATGCTCTCCACATGGTTGTGCAGATAATAAACCTGCCCGCCTCTGGCAAGCTCCCGGAGAATCGCATCATCAATAATGCCGCTGTCATATTCCATGACAAAGGTTTGCACCGGATAGCGATCCTGCGGCGGTTCCTCCAGCGTGGACATATCCCGGATGCCGGAGAGTGCCATATTGAGCGTGCGTGGGATGGGGGTTGCAGAGAGTGTCAGCACATCCACGCCGTGGGAGATTTCTTTCAGGCGTTCCTTATGGGTCACGCCAAAGCGCTGCTCTTCATCTACGATCAAAAGCCCAAGGTCATGAAAGGCTACCTGCTTGCTCAAAAGCTTATGCGTGCCGATGATTAAATCCACTGTGCCCGCTTTCAGTCCTGCCAGCGTCCGTTTTTGCTGGGTCGGAGTACGGAAACGGGATAGCACGTCAACATTAACCGGGAATCCGGCAAAACGCTTTGTTGCGGTGGTATAGTGCTGCTGCGCAAGCACGGTTGTAGGTACCAGAATGGCCACCTGCTTGGAATCCAGAATCGCCTTCATGGCAGCACGTAGGGCAACCTCTGTCTTGCCGAAGCCCACATCGCCGCATAGCAAGCGATCCATGGGCGCGGGACGGCACATATCTCCTTTGATTTCTTCAATGCAGCGAAGCTGATCATCGGTTTCGGCAAATTCGAAGCCGTTTTCAAATTCCGTCTGCCATGGGCTGTCGCCGGAGAAGGCAAAACCGGGCAGACGGCTGCGCTCGGCATAGAGCTTTACCAACTGCTCTGCCATATCCTTTACTGCTTTTTTGGTGCGAGCTGTGGTTTTTTTCCATGCATCGCCGCCAAGCTTGTTCAGGCGCACGGAAGTATCTTCTCCTGCGCCAATGTATTTGCTCACCATATCCAACTGGGTAGCCGGCACATACAACACATCCGACCCCTGATAGGCGATTTTTACGTAATCTTTCTTTACACCATCCACCCGAAGCTGTTCCATGGACACATATCGTCCGATACCGTGCTGTTCATGCACAACAAGATCACCCGGGGAGAGATCCGTAAAGGAATTCAGTTTCTGTCGATTGGTTGCACCGGCTTTTTTTCTGGCAACTGCGCGAGCACGGCGCTCCTCCCGTGAGACAAGCAGCTGTCCTTCAGAGAGGACGGCCATATGTAGCGTAGGATACTCAAGGCCGTTGGGAAGACACCCCTCCGTAAGGAAAATCTGACCGGGCTTTGGCAGCGCTTCACAGGGGAACATCAGATCGCAGTGGATATTTCGGCTGAACAGAAGCTCCTGCAAATTCTCTGCCCGCCGACGGTTGGCACATAGCACCAGCGTTGCAAAGTCGTTTTTTCGATAATGCATCAGATCCGCTGCGGCAACCTCCAAATTACCACCGTAGGAGGGAAGCTGTCTGGCCGTAACGGACAGAAGATGCTTAGGCGGCAGTGCCTTGGGAAATGCGCCAGAAAGAAAAGCATCAAAAAAGATACACAGATTCCCACGGAGACCTTCGCAAAAATCCTCCCACTGCTTCTGGAAATCGCAAAGCTCTCCGGCCACTGTACCGCTTTGTAGAAGACCGTCCAGATACAGTCCCAGCTCTTCACTTCGGGTGTGCTCCGAACGACGCAGATTGCTGTGGTCACAGAAAAAAACGGCACTTCCATGGGGAATATAGTCGGCAGCCGTAGCAAAATCGGGATAAATTAGTGACATATACCGATCTGCCGCCGGAAAGCTCGCGCCATTTTCCAGCTTTTCCAGATCGGCTTCCAATGTGCGAAGGAGCGCCTCATGGGGCTTTCTTTTTCGCCTTTGCCGGGAGAGAAGGCCTTGCAGGTCGGCACAAAGACCGGCGATACCGTTGGGATGCAGCTGGGGCAGGGTCTCCGCCACGGGAAGGATCGTAAAGGAATCAATATTTTCTGTTCGCCTCTGGGTAACAACATCGAAATATCCCATGGCATCAGCGGTATCTCCAAAGAATTCCACACGAACCGGCTGATCCGCCATGGGGGAATAGACATCCAGAATGCCGCCGCGAAGGGCAAATTGCCCCACGCCCTCCACCAGCTGGCTGTGGGTATAGCCGCAACAGATCAGACGGCGGGTTAGCTCATGCAGGTCATAATCTTTCCCGCAGGTCATCGTAATGGAGCATTTTTCCAGTTCCTTCGGCGGCATGGTACGCATACAGGCCGCACCAAGCGACATGACCTGAACATGGATCTTCCCCTGATGCAAGGCATATAAACCGCGCAGCCGCTTCTGCTCCCAACCACGCGAGGCGGCAGCGGTATCATACAGGGTCAGCTCACGAGTGGGCAATACAGGAATCTCCTCCCCGAGAAGGGCATTCAGCTCCTGTGCGGTACGGTTGGCGGCCATATCATCCTGACAGAGTACTATGACCGGACGCTTTGTTTTTTCGCAGAATGCCGCGATCATATGGCTGCGGCAAATCTGTGCCACGCCGGAGATGGCGCAATGTTCTCCGCGCTCATCGGCAGAAAGCAGCTCGGCAAATTCCGGCATAGACAGCAGCATACTGAGCAGTGGTTTCATGAAGGCCTCCTGTTCCTGATACAGTGTTAAAATCTCCCTGCGGCAAACGCAGGGAGATAAAAGGTTCTTTATAATCCGTTAAAGCTGTTCATCGTTTGAGAAACCCCGTGATCCATGATGCTGGTGACGGCATCCACAGCATACGCCAGCGCAGGGGCAAGGCGTTTTTCCTCCTGCGGGGTAAAGGAGGATAATACCCAGTCAGCTAGATCATAGTCGGGATGCGGCTTTGCACCGACACCGATCTTGATGCGGGGAAATTCCTGTGTACCAAGCTCGGCAATCAGAGATTTGATCCCATTGTGTCCCCCTGCAGAGCCACCGGGACGCACCCGAAGCTTACCGACCGGCAGGGAGATATCATCGAAAATCACCAGAATATGCTCTGAAGGGATCTTGTAATAATCTGCCAGTGGCCGGACAGCCTGCCCGGAGAGATTCATATAGGTGACGGGCTTCACCAGCAGTACCCTGTGACCTGCCAATGTACAAAAGCCGGTAAGCGCTTTCATACGTACCCGATCTGCGCGGCATTGCTCCTTGCTGCACAGCAAGTCAATGGCACGGAAGCCAGTATTGTGACGGGAGCGCTCATAGGGTAGACCAGGATTTCCCAGTCCCACCACCATCCAGTCTACAGACTTTTTTTGAAACAGCATCACTTAGAACAGGCTGGAGATGGGGGTCTCATTGTAAATGCGTGTAATGGCCTTGGCAAACAGCGGGCTAACATCCAACTGACGGATCTTTTGACCAGTATAGTTGCTGGGCATGGGGAGCGTATTGAGGAGCATAACCTCCTTCAGGGGGCTGGCCTCAATGCGGTCGCAGGCGGAGCCGGAGAGGACACCGTGGGAGGCACAGGCATAAACAGCCTTTGCGCCATGCTCCATGAGTGCGGCAGCGGCATTGCACAGAGTACCGGCAGTATCAATCATATCATCATAGAGAATACAGGTCTTATCCTTCACATCGCCAATAACGTTCATCACCTCACAGAAGTTGGCCTTCTGGCGGCGCTTATCCACAATGGCAAGACCCATATGTACCTTTGTAGCAAAGGCACGGGAACGGGCAACAGAGCCAACATCGGGGGAAACCACGATAATATCATCATGATTATATTCGGCTTCATCAAATTTATTGAGATAGTATTTTACAAACACGGGGTTGCCCAGCATATTATCGACAGGGATATCGAAAAAGCCCTGAATCTGGGCAGCATGGAGATCCATCGTCAGTACACGGTCTGCACCTGCGGCAACAATCATGTTGGCTACCAGCTTGGCGGAAATAGGGTCGCGCCCTTTGGCCTTGCGATCCTGACGGGCGTAGCCGAAATAGGGAATGACAGCCGTAATGCGGCCTGCGCTGGCGCGGCGGAAGGCATCCATCATAATAAGCAGCTCCATCAGGTTGTCGTTGACCGGCTTACAGGTAGGCTGCACGACAAATACATCACAGCCGCGGACAGATTCATAGACAGAGACAGAGACTTCCCCATCCGCAAAGGCCTTCACCTCACACTCGCCCACATTCAGTCCCAGTTCTTCGCAAATCCCGTGGGCAAAATCAGGATGGGCATTCCCGCAAAAAACTTTAATCTCCTTGCCGTGTGCAATCATAAAAATACCTCTCTTACTATTGTTATCAACATCCGGCGAATAGAACTTACTTTTGGTGAATGACCCAGTCTTTTTTCGTTATCTGACGGCTCCTTGCGGTAGCAAGCGCCTGGGTCGGGACGCTCTGGGTGATGGTACTGCCCGGTGAGACGGCAGCGCTTCGACCAACGAAGCCCGGGCCTGCAAAGATCGTACCGGCACCAATAATGGCATCATCCTCTATGGTAGTGCGCCCGGTATTTTCGGGAAGACAGGCCGCTGTACAGACATTGGAACCAATGATACAGCTTCTGCCGCAGGTAAATTCTCTGAGGCAGCAGGAAGCGCCAATATGGGTTCCTTCACCCAAAATGGCACAGCCAAGCTCGGTATTGCTTCCTACGCGGACACGGTTGCCCAAGCGGCTTTCGGAGCGCAGAACGCTGTAAGGGCCGATGGCGCAGTCATTACCCACAGCAGAATCCAGAAGCTGGGAGGCATTAATCTGGCAGCCACTGCCAACACTTGCGTTTTCCAGCCACGTGTTGGGGCCGAGAATGCAGTCCGCGCCGATACTGGTGCGACCACGCAGAACGGTGCCGGGACGCAAAACAGTACCTGCACCGATGGTCACGCCGGGGTCAATATAGCAGCTCTCCATATCCCAAAGCTCGACACCGCGATTGGCATGGCTCTGGAGCAGTGCCATTTTCAGCTTCCCGGCAACAGCAGCCAGCTCACCCGGGTCAGAGATGGAATACATTCCATCAAGTTGGGTACAAGCATTGCCATGAGAGACTAAAAACTTTGTAAAGGAAAAATCCGGCTCATCCAGTGCATCTACAAGCGCGTTCCCTGGAACCTGACAGGCGCAAGCAACATGGAGTTCCTCCCCCTTCTCAGGTGGAAGGCAAACACAGGTACCCGTAATAATCAGAACCTGCCGTTCGGATGCGGGAGCGCAGGAAAGGAAGACGTGAAGCGGGTCACCCGCCTCCCGGTCAGCACAGGCGTAAATGTCACACGCTTCGGGCAGACATTGCTTAGCTTCGCTAAGATAGCGTTCCTGACACACAAGAAAATACCGCGTAACCCCCTGCATAGTCAGTGCATTGGCAAGCCAAGTGAGTAGTGGAGCACCGAGAACCGGATGCAGAAACAACGGTCGTTTTCTTCCGGTGCGAGCCTGATCGTTTGGAATGACGATAACAGCGGATTTGCTTTCCAAGGAGTTTACGCCTCTTTCCTATACCTGCCCATGGGCAGTCTTTCATTCACATTATATCAAAGGGAAAACGGTTTGTACATCGGCAAAGCGCCGAAAAAGAGAGGAAAGCTATAAAAAACTTGTGAACTTCCGATAATCACATCAGAGGTTTCTGGAATCGAATACAGAATCCGGAAGCACATCGGAAAGCTCGACCAGCATTCGGTTGTAGCCCCCCTCGCTGATCTTCGGCAAACGCACATGAACATCGGTTGGCTCCTGCTTCGCAGGAATGCGCATTGTTGCTCGGAAATTACCCTCTGGGGTACATTCAAGCAGCAGGGCACCGCCATGCTGCCTTGCAGCATTCTGGACACGAAACAGTCCAAGACCCAGCCCCCTGTTCTCATGGAGGGAGGGAGAGCAGGAAAAGCTGTTGGACAGTACAGTCAGATCAACAGGGCTTTTAATGGGGTTTTCGATGGTAAACAGGCACTGCCCACGATTTTCCCAGAGGCGCAGAGAAATAGTCGCTCGCTCGGGACTATATCGAATCGCATTGGACAAAAGGCAAAGGATTGCCTGCTCCAAAATAATTTCATTAATTCCGGCAAAAAGATGTCCGGTCGGTAGGATCAACTCCAGCTTCTTTCCCGTGGTTTCCACAGCACTCATAACAGGAAGCATCTTCTCTCGCAACCATTTGCGAAGCTCCGTGCGCATCAGAACACAGAGTCTTGGTGAAATACTTTGCTCCAACTCTGTCAGAGACATACTGGTACGCAGCAAACGGTAGAAACTGCGGTTAAGCCGTGCGGTCTGCACCTGTACAGTGGGATTTTCCATTTCTTCCAGCTTAGCGAATAAATTCTGGGCGATCGTCATGATATCATCCATCGGCTCCCGAATCATTTTGGAGGTTTGTAAAAGCGCTTCATAGTTCAGAACCGGTGCATCTGTGTTCAAGATCAGCAGAAAATTTTCGCGTAATGGGCAGACCTGTGCATATTTGCCCGTCCAGGGTGCAGGAAGGGTGAATCTTTGTAGCTGACCAAAATCTGCCGTTGTCATGCCTTCAGGCAGCAATGCATATAAGGATGTGGCGGGGGTAATCCCCATTCGCTCAGCCGCCTTGCTAACCCATTCCACTTTTTCTCCCTGTAGCAATATTGCCGCACTGCCAATATTATTGAGAACTTGCAGGAAATCCTGATCCATATGATCCCTCCATTGCTATCCTATGCAAAAAATCAGGTTTCACCCTCCACATTTTTTTCCATTTGGGAGGGTATACATATCATAGCCTTTTTTCGACAAAAAAGCAACAAAAGGCTCGGCGTGTCAAAAAAGCTTTTTTTGACACGATGAGGCTCCCGAATTGTTTGCGCAATTCGGGAGCCTTTACTTAGCGATTAGTTAGATACTATCTCATAAAACCGAGATATGGGAAAGCTTAGGCCTTTGTCAGCTCCGCACGATAGAGGAAGGTAACAGCCTGACCGCGGGTACACTCATTCTCCGGCTTGAAGAGTTTGGGCGTAATACCGGTGGTAATATCCATTTCAACAGCCCATGCAACTGCATTTGCATAATATGCACCAGCTTCAATATCAATAAAGGCTGCCGGCGCAGAGGCGGTAGGTTTGCCCATGTATCTCCACAGGAAGGTCACGATCTGATCGCGTGTGCAGACGGATTCAGGATCAAACTTATTCTTGCCAACGCCATTGGTGATGCCCAGTTCAGATGCCCAAGCAACTGCCTTGGCATAGAATGCGTTTTTCTTGACATCGGTGAACACGGAGGCCGTGGAGGTGGGTTCGGGGCAACCGGCGGCTCTCCACAGGAAGGTGACAATCTGGCCGCGGGTGACCGTATCGCTGGGTGCAAAGATACCGTCGGCAACACCATTGGTAACCTTGTGATCGACAGCCCACTTGACTGCGTCAAAGCAGAAGGTGGCGGGCAAGACATCATCGAAGAAGTCAGAAACAACTTCCGTGTTGCCACATCGCTGGCAAATACCATTGACATAGTCATGGCCAAATGCGGGGATTTCGGTAACCTTCTCATAGTCGCAACGGCTGCAAGTGACAGTAACAGAACCGGCCTTGGTGCAGGTTGCAGCAACGGTGGTCTCCTTGAGGTCATGACCGAGTGCGGGAATTTCAGTAACCTTCTTATAGTCGCAACGGCTGCAAGTGACGGTAACAGAACCGACCTTGGTGCAGGTTGCTTCCACGGTGGTTTCCTTGAAGTCGTGGCCGAGTGCGGGAATTTCAGTAACCTTCTTATAGTCGCAACGGCTGCAAGTGACGGTAACAGAACCGACCTTGGTGCAGGTTGCTTCCACGATGGTCTCCTTGAGGTCATGACCGAGTGCGGGAATTTCGGTAACCTTCTTATAGTCGCAGCGGCTGCAAGTGACGGTAACAGAACCGGCCTTGGTGCAGGTTGCAGCAACGGTGGTTTCCTTGAAGTCGTGGCCGAGTGCGGGGATTTCATCAGCAACATAGGTGTTGCCGCATTCGCAGGTGTAGGTGGTGAAGCCAGCTTCGGTGCAGGTCGGAGCAGTAACTACTGCATTGTACTTATGCTCATGGATCACTTCGCCGCCCGCAAGCTCATAGAGGCGGATGGAGCTGCCGGAAGCAGTCAGATCATCCCACGGGCCATAGCTGTTGGTGCAGTTGATAGCAGATTCGGATACATTGAAGGTGAATGCATAGTCGCTGCTGTGGTCTCTTTCGGTGTTGGCGTACATGGTGTAGCTGCCGTCAGCACGCGGCTCAAAGGACCAGCGAGCCCAACGAGCGGTGCCGGGGAATGCGGCAACCTGTACGATGGCTGCGGTGGATTCGCCGCCGGAGCCAGTGCCGCGCTGCAGGAAGTTATCAGTATCCTTGGTGGCGGCAAAGATGAAGAACTGTGCAGAACCGTTGCTTGCAGCGGGAGAATCTGCAAAGACTTCCGTGACATCCTTGAAGTTCCAGAGCATATCCTCGGTCACTTCGCTGGTGATCTTGCCATCGGCAACGGTAACAGCCTTGGCGGTAATGGCGTTGGTAACAGCAAGGGCGTTATTTGCAACGATCACATAGGTCTTGCCCGGTTCGATCTTGTCAGCCAGTACATAGCCTACTTCTTCAGGATCGGTGCCCGGGACGCTGATCGTGACGCTCTTGGAGGTAGCGGTGACATCCCCCTCAGTGACCTTCACGGCAACCTGTACCTTGGCGTTGTTCTTGGCGGGGGTGACGGTGCCGTCAGCGGCGATCACATCGGGATTGCTGGAGACGAATTCTACTTCATAGCCGTGAGGAGCCTTGACGCTGAGGGCTTCTTCTGCCTTGGCGGGCAGACCGGCGGCCATGTAGTCGGCTGCATTCTGGGCAGCCCACTGGAGAACTTCTTCTTCGGTCTTAATGACCTCGCCGTTCCTGGAGGTGACGGCGACATATTCGAAGGACAGCTCAATGTAGTTGTCGTTGCCATCGTCCTGTGTGCAGAACAGGCCGAACTTGGGATCAATGTAGTTGAGGTTTTCTACGCTGCCGCCATTCACCCAGGTCTTGCAGTCGGTGGAGTAGGGGACGGTGTAGGTGGTGCCGGTCTTGTTGACTTTGTAGTAGAGGGTTGCGGTGTTATCGGGATTCGGATTGGCATAGGTGACCTCAAGAATATTGAAGGTGCCAGAGCCAATTTCAACAGCGGGTTCTACGCGCAGATTCTGCTGTGCATTGTACTGGCAGTTGATACGGATGTAGTGGTCTTCATCCTGCCATGCGAACACCTGCGTCTGCTGGTAGATGTCCTTGGGAAGCTGGGGATAGAAGCTCTTGGTGATGATTTCCCAGTCGCCCTGTGCAGGCATCGTAAAGACATTGGTCCAAGGGCCCTGTGGGTCAGCCTGCTTGGCCATATAGATACTGCCCTTCTGGGTCGGGAGAACCAGACCGGTGCCCTCTTCCATGCGGTGATAGGTCCAGGGACGCTCCTCGGTGGGTTCTGCGACCTCGTGGAGGATCGTCCAGTTGTCGTTCATATCGCCGTCAGCGAAGTAATCATCCTCAGGGCCATAGTTGCAGGAGACGGTGTAGGTAACACTTCTGCCATTGGCGGTTGCGGTGACATAGGCCGTACCGAAGGCACCATCCATCTTGGAGACTTCAACGGTAGTTTCTGCGTTGGCGGGAACGACCGTGATGGTGGGAGCCTTGGTGGAGGACTTGGCAACCTCAAAGTTATAGTTCTTCACGCTCTTGTCGAAGCCAATATCCTTGCCGTTGACAGAAATGGAAGCGATAGCGGGCTTGATCTTATCGGGGCCGCCGTCTACGACATCCATGTATTGGAAGGTATAGGCGTTGTTGCCACCGAAGGACCAGGAAGTGGTCTTATAGGCATCAAGAACCAGATACTGAGCATCCAAACCGGTGTCGGCAAAGCAGAAGACCTCGGTGAAGTTCTCGCCGTCGGTGGAGACGGAGCAGTAGTAATCTTCGCCGTTCTTCTCAATGCGGAACCAGTTGGTAGCGTTGGTGGTGAAGCCAGCGCCTACGGGAGCACCGACCTCATCGTTGCCGGTGACGACAGTGCCGTTCTTGCGGGTGAAGTTTGCAATGGAGCTGTTGCCTGCGCGCAGGCCGACACCGTTCTGGTAGTCTTCCATGGCATAGAAGCCGAGGATATCGCTGTCGCTGCCGAAGGACCAGGTGCTGCCGGGAACAGCATTGAACTTCACGGTGGCGATAAAGTTGCCGGAAACGGGAACCTTGATGACATCGGTGGGCGCGAAGGCATCACCGGCAGCCTCAAAGTTCGCAGTAGTGGAACTCATCTTCAGACCTTCGCCTTCGGTGACAGCGGCGGAGGTAGCGAAGTCGATGGCATACTTGTCAGCGTCTGCTTCCTTGGTGAAGTCGATGGTGAAGCCGCCCTCAACAGGAGCATGATAGTTGGGATCCTTTGCGCCGCAGACGGTGCAGATACCCTCAACATAGCTGTGACCCAATGCTGCAACAACGTCATCGTTACGGGTTTTGCCGCAGATGGAGCAGGTGTAAATCGTGTAACCATCGGCTGTGCAGGTGGGAGCGACAGTTCCGGCTGCCTGATAGTCATGGGTATGGCTGGTGGAAAGTCTTGCCACGGTGACTTCGGCGGGATGCTCCTTGGTCACATTGTGGTTGTAGATGCGCAGGGTAGCGTCATGGGAGTAGACCCATTCGTTATTGACCTGCTGGATGCGGTTGTACTGGAAGTTAATGGTGCCTTCCGTGACGGCAACACTCAGGCAGGCGGACGGGCCGCGGAAGCTGGTGGAAGCGCTGGTATCGTTATGGCCGTCATGGAGATACCACATATCGTTCATGCAGCCTGCATTGGCATAGGTGAACTTAATGGTCTTGTACTGGGGATTTCTCGGGTTGCCCCAGGAGGAGCCGGAGGTATCGGCCTTATACATGATCTCGTCACCGGGTTGGAGAATGACATAACGCATTTCGTCTTCGTAATGGTTATGACCCCAAACCCAAACCAGATCCATCTGATCGCCGTACTTGTTCAGAACATCAATGAGCTTGTCGGAGTTGGTGACCACACGCTGCTTGAAGTTGTAGGAGCTATGTGCAGGCCAGTGGGTCTGGAGGAAAATGACCTTGCCGCTGCCCTTCACAGAGTCCAGATACTGATCAAATGCGTCGATATCTGCCTGAATAAAGGTTTCACCGCCGCCGCCGGAGCCGGTGGTGCCCTGCGCGCCGATCATATAGATTTCGAGTTCGTCATCGGCATAAGCAAGGCCGGTGCGGTCATAGCCGAAGACAGACTTAAAGGCTGCTTCCTTATCGCTGTTGCCGCCGAAGGTGCCGCTCTCCCAGTCGTGGTTGCCCATGGTGAAGGCTAGGCTGGCATCGGGGAAGGCTGCCTTTTCGGTGCCGGAAATAACGTCATAAACCTCGGTCTGCCAGTTGGGCGTGCCGCCCTTGTCGTCTTCTACGTAGTCGCCGCCGTGGGAGATGACGCGGGGGTTCAGACCCTCGTTCTTCAGCTCGCTGATCATCTGCTTGAAGCCGGGATAGCCGCCGACACCGTTGTGCAGGTCGGACATGAACAGGGCATCATAGACGATCTCATCTGTACTGGTCAGCGTGTGCGTTTTGGCACTGGTATCGTCTGCTGCCAGCACAGTTGCCGGGAGCATACCAAGAACCATGCAGATGCAAAGCAGAATCGCTAGGCCGCGTGAAAGATTTTTCATAGTTTACCTCCAAAAAATAATTCTTTTTAGGGCATCTCTATTTATTCTGCGTGAGGCGAACTGCGAGGGATTTTTCTGTCAGATTCAATAAAAATTGCAGGGAATACTTGACGTATTTTCAAGATTTTTATTAAATCTGACGGAAATAAGACCCGCAGATTCGCCCGCGAAGAAAAATTAGAGTTGCCCTTTATAAACTCATGCATCATATAATGAGTTTATAAGCGTCGGGATAGTCGTCTTGCGATAAGGTTTGCCTGAGCATATCGCAAAATACACCACTTTTATTGTAATTCATGTGCAGTGGATTGCAATAAAAATTTACAAAAAATCTTATCTTTGTATATCTTGCTACGATTTATCACTTCAATTTTAGGCATATTCACCAACCAAATTCTCCCAATGCCGCAGCGTCTGCCATTCAGTGTGCAGGTTTCCTGTTTGGTTCGAACGTATGTTTTTGTGCCGTTCCCTGCCCAATTTGCCCAATAAAAAAATAATCCTGCAAATAAAATTTTACAAATAGAAATATTGACATGAAAACTGAATGAAAATATAATTATAAAGAAGGTTTGACGGCGGCTCATGAAATGTTCAATTTGATTTCTTGCAAGTTTTGGCTAATTTCTCCTGTGTTTGCTATATGCACGCAGGAAATCCTTTCCCCCAGCCGCTCACAGTCTGCCTCACTTCCTACCGAAGAATTGTCCGCAGATCCACACATACATATTTTAATGGAGGAATTATTTATGCGCGTTATCATTGCAGAAAACTATCAGGCCGCCAGCGCTGCCGCAGCCGATATCGTAGAGGCTATTGTAAGAGAGAATCCCACCTGTACCCTCGGTCTTGCCACCGGCTCCAGCCCTGTGGGGATGTATCAGGAGCTTGCCCGCAGATGCCATGAGGAAGGTCTGGACTTCTCTCAGGTTCATTCCGTGAACCTTGATGAATATGTCGGCCTTGAACCCACCCACGACCAGAGCTATCGCTATTTCATGAATGATAATCTTTTCGACCACATCAACATCGACAAGGCCAACACCTATGTGGCCAGTGGTATCGGTGATGTGGAGGCCAACCTCGCAGAGTTCAATGCCGTTCTGGACAAGGCAGATATCGCCGTTCAGGTTCTCGGTGTCGGTCCCGACGGTCACCTCGGCTTTAATGAACCCGGCGATACCCTCTATGATGGGGCACACAAGGAAGTTCTTGACCCCAGCACCATTGATGCCAACCAGCGCTTCTTCGCCACCCGCGACGATGTTCCCCGCTATGCCGTTACCATGGGCATGGGCAATATCATGCGTGCCCAGAAGCTCCTCATGATCGTTTCCGGCAACAAGCAGGAGGCCATGCGTAAGCTTCTTCTCTCCGACCGCCTTGATCCCCATTGCCCCGCCACCTTCATGCGGATGCACCGCGATGCCACCGTTATCCTCGAAAAGTCTCTCGCAGACGAGATTGGCTACAAGGGCTAAGTAAGCGCATTTACCTGATTGCCAATATCATGTAGTAGCAAATGCCTCTGAGGTTGGTTGCAGCCTCAGAGGCATTTGTTGGTTTCAATACTGCTTTGCATCCATCCTGTCTTCCCGCGCAAAGACTCCCGGCACTTTTGCAGGTTGATATGCTCCCTTTATGAGAGACAGTGAAATAAAAAAACACTGTTGATCATGAAGGGAGCATAACTATGTCCAGAGGAAAAGTAACAGTAACGGAACGAATTGAGGCGGCAAAGGCGTGCGCCGAGGGAAGGATAAGCCAAACAGAAGCAGCGCACAGATTGGGAGTAGATAGGACGAGTATACGGGAATGGGTGGCGCGATACAAAGCAGGAGGAGCATTGGCTTTCAAAGAGCAGGAGCATAATACCGTATATGCGGAAGAATTGAAAACAGCAGCAGTACAACAGTAAGCGCCTACAGCGAAATCTTGGCATTCTGACACCGATGGAAAAGCATAAACAATATTATCTGGCAGCATAACAAAACCCTCAAATTGCGCAAGGATGCGAAGCAGCCGTACGCAATTTGAGGGTATCACGG
>JAZRZL010000016.1:0-4341 GCA_045601345.1 Faecousia sp.
TGTTTGGTTTGGTTTTTTTGGTTACTCAATTATACCACAAAAAAGAGCGAATTTTTTCCTTTTTTGTTTCTATTTTTTGTTGTTTGGCGGACATTTTATCTGTGGATAACTTTTAACCGTAAAACCGCCGAAACTCAAGAATATATTTTATTGATTTCTTTTTTTGCGTGTGATATAATGATCAAGTACGCAAAATACAAAGGGAATAAGGTAAGCGCTAAATCTAACAGCGTACTTAATCGCTGCTAAATTTAACGCTTACAGTAAAAAATCGGTGCAGCTCCGAAAATGGGCTGCACCGGTTGATTTTTTATTCTTCTGTCGGTTCGGCTTCTTCTGTTTTCTTTGCCGGAGGCATGATTTCGGGACCGGGGGCAAGGAACGGCCAGATTTCGGCGATGAGATACAGGCAAAGGGCGAGAACGCGGACACGCATCGAGAAATCGCTATCGACAAGCACGGGACCTGCAAAGACGATGGCGCTGGCTGCAAAGAAGGCTGTCACGCGGCGCTTTCCCTTGGCAATGCGGAAGGCTGCCAGATGGAACGAGCCCAGCATGGCGCAGATGATAAAGAGAATTTCAAAGCAGAAATGGGCAACGATCGGGTCATAGCTCCAAGTGCGGTAGTCGCTGATGAGTACAGCCGCCAGATAGAGCGGCAGCACACAGCCGCCCAACAGAGAACCGGTCTGCCCCTGCATATGGAATACACCCTCAATCGCCATGGCGCAGGCTGCTGCAAAGGCAAGTGCCGGGACAATCAGCTTGGTACCGCTTTGCATATCGGGCGGCAGGTAGGAGAACACCAGAGCGAGGGCGCTGACGATGATGGCAATGCCCCGGATCATGCTCTTTCCCTCATCCTTGGGCGAGGCGGTTTTCTTCTCCCGCAGGCAAATCAGAGCAATCACAACAATGGCCAGTGCGGTGATGCCATAGAGGAAGATCGAGGTCTGACTTCCGGCAATGGGAAGCCCTTCGGCATCAAAGGAACCGGAAAGCTGTACCCGCCGCAGAAGCAAGCAGGTTGCCGCAGCAACAAGCGAAAATACGGGCAATATTTTTTTCATAGTAGCTCCTCGCTTTCTTTCATTGGCAGATGCGCAAAATAGGCGCGGGTCTGCCGGGCGTTTTCCATAATTTCCTGCCTGAGGGCGAAAAGATTGTCAAATTTTCTTTCTTCACGCAGAAATTCATAAAAATCAAGGGATATTTCTTCGCCATAGAGGTCGCCCTCATAATCCAGCAGCCATGTCTCCACGGTACGGGTCTGCCCATGCACTGTAGGACGGCAGCCGATATTGGTCACAGCGGAAAAGTTGCCGGAGGCGGTAATGGCGCGGGTCATGTAGACACCGTTTTTGGGTATCACGTGGTTGGCATCCGCCTGCAAATTGGCGGTGGGAAAGCCCAGAGTTCTTCCCAATGCCGCGCCATGTATGACCATTCCTGTCAGGCGGTAGGGGCGGCCTAAAAGCTTTCCTGCGCGTGCGGCAGCTCCCTCTGCCAGAAGCTTGCGAATGGCAGTAGAGGAAACAGGGATGCCATCTATTTCAAGTTTCGGGATGATGTCACAGCCAATGCCCAATTTATGACACGTATCTGCCAGCAGCGCCGCAGTTCCCATGCCGCGATATCCGAAGCGGAAGTCCTCCCCGCACACCAGCCATGCGGCGTGTAGCTGCTCTATGAGAATTTTTCGCAGAAAATCCTCCCAAGGCATGGCCATCATCTCCCGGTCAAAGGGAAGGGGGATGACCCTGTCCATATGGCAGCGCTCCAGCATCAGCCGCTCCCGCTCCCGGCAATCGGTGAGGAGGGGGACAGGTGTGCCGCGAAGAAGGCTTTGCGGATGGGCAGCAAAGGTGATCGCCAGCGCCGGATACCCCAAAGTCTGCGCCCGTTCCTTTGCTTGCCGGAGAAGGGCAGCGTGTCCCAGATGGACACCGTCAAAAAAACCAAGGGCAATGACGTTTGGGTTATTCAAGCTCATTCACCTCAAAAAAACTCTTGATGCTTCTGGCACAGCCCCCCTGCACCTGTCCGAATGCCAGAAATGCGCCGTCCGCACCGTAAAAGCGGTAGCGTCCATCGGGCTTCGGGAAAGTAAATTGTGCGCCGTTGCGGATGCAGCGGGATTGATTTTCACTCAGATGCACTGCCGGATAATGGGAAAACAGGCTGTCCATCGGAAGAAGAAGGGAGCGCCTCTCTTCTATGGAAAGCTCCATGATCTCCTGCATGGTATGGGCATCCTCCAGTGTATAGCGTCCGGCTCTTGTGCGCTGCAGTGCTTCCATGCAGCCGCCGCAGCCCAGACGTTCTCCCAGCTCCTGACAGAGGGTGCGCACATAGGTACCCTTGGAGCAGACAACACGGAAGCGCCACAGGCTGTCCTTACCGCCGAGCAGCGCTGCATCATGGATCACAATACTTCTTGCCGGTCGCTCCACCTGTTTTCCGGCGCGTGCCAGCTCATAGAGCTTGCGCCCGTGAATCTTGATGGCAGAATACATGGGGGGAATCTGCTCCATGGGGCCAATGAGGGAGGCAACCGCAGTTTCCACCTGTGCTTGCGCAACACAGACGGGCTTTTGCTCCATCACGGTGCCGGTCATATCCTGCGTATCGGTGGTGAGACCCAGACGAAGGTCGGCAATGTATTCCTTATCGGCGGCCTCAAAAAACTCCACTGCACGGGTCGCTCTGCCGATAAAGATGGGCAGAACACCGGTTGCCATGGGATCAAGGGTGCCGCCGTGGCCAATTCGCCGCTCGCCATACAGGCCGCGCAGCTTGGAGGCTACATCCTGCGAAGTCCAGCCGGTGCTTTTATCAATGATGAGGATTCCGTTGGGCATAGGTACTCCTTATTTTAGCTCAGGATAAAGCTCATAGATTTCAGCTAACAGAATATCGGCGGCTTCTGCCGGGGTGCCCCGGACAGTGGCACCTGCCGCGCTGAAATGTCCGCCGCCGCCAAGTGCGACACAGATGGCACCGGCATCGTATACCTTGCCTGAGCGAAGGGATATTTTTACCGTACCGTCAGCTTGCTCGCGCAGCATGGCGGCAAGCTCTACACCTTCAATTTTTCTTGCGTAGCCGGAAATATCGTCCACATCATCCTCCGTCAGGGAAAGCTCCTGTCGAATGCTGGAAGGAATGGTACAAATGCCAATCCGGCCTTCGGCAAAAAAGGTCATGGTGCGGGTAAGATAGGCCTCCAATTGCAGACGGGCAAAGCGTTTGATTTCAAACATGACGCGGTTGATGCTGTAAATATCCGGCTTTGCTGCCATAAGTGCCGCTGCTGTCTCAAAGGTATGCGCACGCACGTTGGAATAGCGGAAGCAGCCGGTATCGGTGGAGATGCCTGTATAGATACATTCGGCTATCTTTTTGTCTATCGGCGTGCCGAGGACTTTAAGCAGCTCATAGATTATCTCAGCGCAGGCTGCTCTGTCCTCAAGCAGAAGATTCTCCGCATAGCCTGTATTTGAGGCGTGGTGATCTATGCATAAATCCACCCTTTCGCCGTAAATATTTTTCAGTCCGCCCAGCAGCCTGAGATCGGCAACATCAACGGCAAGGATAAACTGCGGCTCAAAATCGGTGCTGTCCAAACCGTCATAGAGGTATGAATATTTGTCGGTGATAACATCGTCGCAGATAACATTTGCCCTTTTGCCCATCTGCCGAAGCGCACGGCAAACGGCATAGGCAGAGCCTAATGTATCGCCGTCGGGAGAGCGATGGGTCAGTATCAGGATATTATCCTGCTGCTTTAAAAGTCTGGCAGCCTCATCAGTCGTTATTCTGTTCAACTTCATCACTCCCGACAAGCTCTGACAGCAGCTTATTTATCTGGCTGCTGTGCTCTATGGAATCGTCTGCAACAAATCGCAGCTCGGGCGTATGGCGCAGGTGCAGTCTCATGGACAGCTCACGGCGGATATATCCTGCCGCAGATTTAAGCCCCTTGACCGCCTGCTTTGCCCTGTCGATTCCCTCTATTGCACTTATATAAACCTTACAGTAGGATAAATCATTGGAAAGCTCCAAACGCACTATGCTCAAAAGCTCCGATGAAATTCTCGGGTCTTTAAGCGTGCGGAAAATATCGGCAAGCTCCCGTCTTATATCCTCTGTTGTTCTGTCTACTTTAAAATTAGGCAATTTTCTTGCTCCTTATTTGCCGTATATCGGCTGATTAATTCTTGATTTCTTCCATCATAAACAGCTCGTAAATGTCGCCTTCCTTGACATCGTTGTACTTTTCAAGTCCGATACCGCACTCAAAGCCCTGTGCGACCTCCTTAACATCGTCCTTGAAGCG
>JAZRZL010000017.1:0-14830 GCA_045601345.1 Faecousia sp.
TCTGGACTGCTTTTGGTAACTTCTGACGCACATGAAGGGATCCGTTACGCGTTGAGCCAAGTCTATCCCAATGTGCCCTGGCAGCGTTGTCAGTTTCATTTTTCCAAAAACATTTCCGAGAAAGCTCCAAAGAAATATCAGACCGGTATCCGTGCAGAATTGCAGGAAATGTTCAGCTGTGAGACCGTGGCAGAGGCCAGAAAAAAGCGCGATTCTATCATAGAATCCTATGCAGATGTTGCAGAGTCTGCCATGGAGTGTCTGGATAAAGGCTTTGAAAGCTCCATGTCTGTCATGGAATTGCCCAAACCCTTGCGGCGATTTTTCCGCACCTCCAACCACATTGAGCGGCTCAATAAAGAATTGAAGCGCCGTTCCAAGGTGATTGGCATTTTCCTGAATGAAGCATCCTTGCTCCGATTGATGGGGGCAGTGCTGGAAGAACGGAGTGCAGTGATGCAAAACGGAAAGGCTGTTTACAGCAGAACTACATATGATACACTGTTGAAATCCGAAACACCGGCAAAGCTGGTGCTGATCGCGAAGGAACAACAGCAGCTTCTGAAGACCTGAGGACAGCTATTGAAATGTGGAAAACCCTACTGACTGCGTTCGGGAATAGAAGCCAATACAGGGTTTTCCACATTTCAACAGCTCTACTGCTTATGGCCGCGCTGTCCTCCCTCCCTGGGAAGAGCGAAAAAAATTCATGGCCTACAGTTTTTCCCAAGAATACAGCAATATCACATTCGGCATGATTGTATCATCTGATGCATGATTAATAAGTATGCTACTAATATAGAATTTTATCTGAGGGAATTTACACACAATTTAGGACTTGACTAAAAATGCGAAAAAATTGACACAACCCAAAACGAATTTCCAAATTAATGCAACTTTTTTCCGCAAAATACATAGAATGGGCAAAACGAAGAAAGGTGGCAAGGCAATGGCATTTCTTTTTTTAAGTCCCTCTACGCAAGAATTCAATCCGTATATCACCTATGGCAACGAAGAATACTGGATGAACCTTCTTGCGGATGCGATGATTCCCTACTTACACGCCAGCGGAATAAATGTTGATCGAAATGATCCAGCCGGAACAGTGGGAGATTCGGTGCGTGCTTCAAATAGAGGAAATTATGATTTTCACCTCGCACTGCACTCCAACGCCTCCCCTCCCAATCTCAGCGGTTTACTTCAAGGGGTAACAATCTACTATTATCCCGGCAGTTCCAGAGCCATGAAAATGGCAAATATTATTGCTGATAACATTCGCTCTATCTATCCGAATCCTCAGCTTGTCCGTACCGTTGCAACCCGTGCCTTGTATGAGCTGCGCAATACCAGAATCCCCGCCGTGTTAGGAGAATTCGGTTATCACGATAATTTAGATGATGCGCTATGGCTGGAAAATAACCTGAATACCATTGCAAGAAGTCTTGCCCTGTCGGTAACCGAGTATTTCGGCCTTCCCTTCCTCTCCCCGAAGATGTCACGGCAAGCTGTTGTTCAGACCATTTCCGGTCAGCTGAATCTTCGCGGTGCGCCATCTGCCAATTCGCGGGTTGTCACACGTATCCCCAACGGTACACAGGTGTCAGTGCTTAACGAGTACGATGGCTGGTATGTAGTAGAGTACAATGATTTATATGGCTATGTCCTTGGAGAATATCTGCGCTTCATCTAGGCTTTTCCACAAGTGAAAATGAGGAAATGACGGCATTGATGCGATCGTTATATTTTTTCCCCAAACCTTCCTTTACGCGAAAACAAAGGCTGTAGCAATACTCTCCCTGTAATATAATTCTTCCACGGCAAATCATCTGGGAATCTTCATTTGCTTCGCACCATACAAGACAGCATTCCTCTCTATCGGCCAGCTTCATGGTAATTCCCGACACCACACTGCCGGAAACCGCATATAAAGCTGCATCCATGCTGTCGGTTACAAAGCATCTTGTTTCAATCGTACACTCTCCATGCGCTTCACAGTAGACTGTTTTCCCATTTTCAGCGGATATCACCTCACAATCATCGGGCAGCGCAATGCTTATTTCCAAAGGTGCATCTTCTACACCTACCGTCGGCTGCAAATCTCTCACATATTCCTTCATCTCCACACTTCGCGCCGTGCAGCCGGATAATATAAGGAAAAACAGCAGAAGCCATAATCGCCGCAAACAGCATCATCCCCATTCAAAAAACGCCGCTTTTTCAGGCGGCGTTTCATGATATGTAGGGTTGATGCTGTTTATACCTGCTGCATTGCCATTTTATACAGGGGCAAATGCTTATCCAAGCTTTGGGGCAAATATTGAATGGAGGAAATTTGTTGGCCACTGACCCCATATTTCGGATGATAGCCAAACAAATTGACATAGGCAGAGAGATCATTGTGTTCTTCAGCCATAGCCTGCATTAGCAGGAATGTGGCCTTTGCATCATCCACCGCACGGTGACTATTAACTGCGTTATCGTTAAGCTGGTAGGCATCAATGGCATTGCACAGGCGATGCGGGTATGGTCTGCGGTCACGATAAACAGTCAACGCATCGAAAAAACGAAGTCCCTTCAGGCAATCTACACAGCCAAAGCGAGCAAGAAAATAATAAATAAAATTCAGATCAAACTGCGCATTATAGGCACAGCACAAAACCTTTTCTCCTACTAGGAAATCATGCAGCTTCTGAGCAGCCTCATATCTTCCAATGCCCTCATAATCAAGCATTTCCTGTGTAATTCCTGTCAATTCCACAATTTTTTTCGGGACGCTTCTGCCTGTGGGAAGCTGAATCAGGCAGCTCAACTCCTGATCCTGCACAAAATCCGTTCCCTCCCGCCGAAGATGTATGGCACCGATCTCAATAATCTCTTCATATTTAGGGTGAATCCCTGTGGTTTCCGTATCGAATACCACCAAAGCATCAAAATCGGGAAATAGCTGTATCATGACGAAGATTCCTCCGATGGATTTTCTTGTTCTTTGGTTTTCGGCCTAAACTCCGCTTCCTCTCCATGAACCAAGCGGCAGATATTACTGCGATGGAGAGAAATTACCAAAATACATACCAGAAGGCCAAGGCAAATCTCCGGGCTAAAACCAGGGTGAAGCAGCCAATAGGCAATTGGAAATATCACAGCTGCCACCATAGAACAGGCAGAGACCTTACGTGTCAGCAGGAACATAAGGAAAAATGCCGCGCACAGAATCAAAAACAGTCGCCAGTCCAGTAAAAGCCCAATACAAGCTGATACAGATACACCTTTACCACCGCGGAATTTAAAATATACCGGCCAGCAATGTCCAATCAAACACATCGCGCAGCCAATCACAAGTCCAAGGTCACCGGCAAAGAATCGTCCCAAAAATCCGGCAGCTGCGGTCTTGAGCATATCTCCCGCCAGCGTGAGCAATCCGGCAACCATACCAAATACCCTTGCCACATTGGTAGCGCCGGCATTACCACTGCCATGCTCACGCACATCTTTGTGTAGAAAAACTCTTGTAAGAATAACGGAGATACTGATAGAGCCAAGAAGATAACCCACCAGACCTGCCAGAATGTAACGAAGGGTCATACAAAGCTGCCTCCAAGCAATTGTTCAAACGGAAAAAGCTAAAGCGTATTCTTACGGAAGAAAAGAATACCCAGACATTTCGGACCGCAGTGGCTGGCAATGGTACAACCAGCCGTGGTAATCATCACCTGAGCAAACGGTGCGCACTGCCGCACAGTCGCTTCCACTGCATCAAGCTGGCTTTGCTCAAGTCCTGCGGAATAGGTGATAAAAATTCGCCGAAGATCCAGAGAATCCACATCAGCAAGCCGCTCTCGAATATACTTATCCAAGCACTTATCCAAACTGCCACGATACTTTTTGCCCACCTTCATTGCGCCATTGTGTACCTCAATACAGGGCTTGAGACTGAGCAGATTTGCTCCCAGAGCCGCCAGCGCACTGCATCTGCCGCCCTTACGGAGATAATCCAGCGTATCAAGCACAAAGCTGACATCCAGCTGGGAGCGAAGCGCCTCTATTGCCGCAACAATTTCCTCAGGCGCTTTCCCTTCCGCTGCCATAATTGTTGCTTCAATAGCAAGTTGGGCAATGCCAGTTGAAAGATTCTGGGAATCAATAACATAAATCTGCCCCAGCTCCGCCGCCGCAATTCTGGAATTCTGGTAGCAGGAAGACATGGAAGAACTGATGGTAAAGTGGATCACCGCATCATATTCCGATCTCAATTCGCTAAAACGCTTTAGATAATCGTCTACATTGACAGCCGCCGTAGAGCATAGTTCTCCACCTTCACTGACATACTGAAAAATATCCTCTGTATGGATTTCCAAGCCGTCACGGTAGAAGGTTCCACCCTTATTCACATATAATGGAATCATCTCAATACCAAGCTGTGCGGCAAGCGTTTGATCCAAATCACAGGTGCTGTCAGCGGTAATTTTAATTTTCATGTATGTTTTCTCCTTTTCAGGATAAATTCAACGGTCTTTTTTATATTGTAACCATTTTGATAGAAAAGTCAATTGTTTGAAATAGGATTGAAAGCTTTTTTGAGAAAACTTAGGGCATATTAATATGTGTCCGTTTTATTGTACATTTAAAGTAATATAATCGCAGCAGAAAAGGAGATGAGCTTATGAATCAGCCAATTGATCTTTGTCCTTACCTTCCCGCGCAGCCAGTTTCCCCAAGCATTCGGCACCGGCAGCGCCGCAGCGCAGCCTCTCTGCTTCTGGTTCTGGAAACACTGATCTCGGTAATTATCGGCATCAGTGTACTCATCGGTGTAGCAGCGCTTTTGCTGATGCTGTGATCAAAAATGATCAACCGGCAAAAATTGGCCATCTGTTGTATATAAGTAACCAGGATAAGCTTCCGGCACGAAAAGCTGCCCCTTCTGATAGCAACAGTAAGCACCCACATGATGCAGTGCAAGTAAATCCCCAGGTACACAGGGCGGCAAAATGGCACGATCAGTAAAGCGGTCAAAAGCATCTGCGCTACAGCCCTGTACAGAATAAACAAGTCTACCACTTCTGGCACAACTTCCAACACGAGACAGACTCTGGTGATGTCGCTGGAGCAATAGTCGGGGAATACTTGTCACTGTTGCATCCAGCACCACATAGCGGCGGCCTCGTTCCCGCACCTCTACAACACGGGACAGGAGCAGCCCGTGTCTGCCAACCACCCAACGGCCAAGCTCTGTATAAAGTATCGGCTTACAAAATGCATCATCATATGCCTCACGAAGCATCGCACCAACCTTAGGCAGATTCACTGAAGGTGCCTTTGGCTTCATAGGAATGCCGATACCACCGCCAACGTCAATGATGCCAATATGGGAATCCGTCCTCTCCTCAATTTCCTGCGCCAACGCCAGGAGAAGTCTGGCAACCGTAGGATAATAATGTTCCTCCATAGCATTGCCTGAAAGATGGCAATGAATACCAATTTCTCTCCGACCCAAGGTAGCAAGCCGCGCTGCCGCAGAAATGACTTGTTCTCTGGACATACCCGACTTATTTCGATCTGAATTCGCAGTAAAGGAAGGATTCGTACATGGTTTTTCAGGATGATACCGTAAAAGGCAGACCTCTGGCAAATCATCCGCAAGTTTTTCAATCTGTCCGGGTGCATCAAAAATGAAGCCGCAATTCAGCCTCCGAATATGGAAAACTGCTTCGTCTGTCAACGCAGGTGTATGAAACAGGATATCCTTCCCCGGGACTCCAAGCCTTTCAGCCATAAGCAGCTCCGATACACTCCGTGTCAAGACACCAAAGCCTTCCTCCCGCAAAATACGCACCACAGCCGGAGCGCCATTGGTACGAAGTGGAAAAAAGCTCCTATGTCCCGGAAGGCGGCAAAAGCTGCCTTGAACTATTCGGGCAGATTTTCTGATGCCAACCTCATCATACAGGAAAAAAGGAGTTGACACATGAGCTGCAAAAGCCATCAGCTTTTCCTGCGGAAGAAACAACCGATCCGGTCGATATGTGTTGCCATAGGGCATTGCACATCACCTCAGGTACGATTATTATTTTGATACAGGATATACAAACCCTTGAGAAGCAGATTTTTATCGTAAATGATTTCTCGCTTACAAAGAGGAATAACGAACTGGGAAATACCGCCAGTGGCAACCACGCACATCGGCGTACCCATTTCCTCCTCCATACGATCAAGCAATCCATCCAGCATGGCCGCCGCACCAAACATCACACCGCTGCACATACACTCCACAGTATTTTTCCCGATCGCGCATTTGGGTGCATCCAGAGAAATTCCGGGCAGCTGGGCGGTGCGGCTGGTAAGCGCATCAAGAGAGATACGCAAGCCGGGACAAATGCAGCCGCCGCGGAAGGAACGATTCTTGTCAATGACCGAAATGGTGGTTGCTGTACCCATATCCACAATCATCAGCGGTGCGCCGTAAAGCTTAGCCCCGGCCACAGCGGCAACAATCAGGTCACTGCCCACCTGCTTTGGGTTATCCACCTGCACGTTCAGACCGGTTTTGATTCCAGGTCCCACAATGAGGGGTTCTTTCCCAGTCATCTTTACAATCGCTGTATGAATGGAATTGAGTACCGGGGGAACAACGGAGGAAATAATAATCCCCTCAAGTATTTCTGGTTTCACTTTAAACAGCGAAAGCATATTTTTCAGTGCAATATGGTATTCATCCGAGGTCTGAAGCGTATTGGTCTGCATCCGGGCTTCAAAAAGGATTTCTTCCTTTTCAATGCCGCCAAGAACGATATTGGTGTTGCCGATATCAATCGCAAGAATCATAGTTATTCCTCCACTTTGTTTTATATACTGCAAATTTTTGCCCGAACTGTACCCTGCTCCAGCTCCAAAATAGCATAGGTTACAGATCCTCTGCCAGAGCAGGTTCCAGGATTTACCATCCACAGGCCATCATGCCAGTCACAAAAACTCTGATGGGTATGTCCGAACAGAAGAACGTTTGCCCCCTGTTCTCTGGCTGTCAGCTCTGCGCGAAGCAGCCCATATTTCACATTCAGGGTGTGTCCGTGGGTCATATACAGGCGAACGCCCTCTATCTGCTCGATCATATAAAGCGGAGATGTTTCATAGTCACAATTCCCGCTAACGCACCACAAGGGAATTGCGGGATAACGCTCTGCAAGCCGTCCGGCATCGGTGCTATGATCGCCCAAATGGATGATACGATCTGGACGCTCTGCTTCAACAGCTTGAATCATGTAATCCATTGTCTTATGAGAATCGGATAAAACCAGTAGCTTCATACAGTTCACCTTTTGCCTTCCCACGCATAGTATGGAGTAGCAACTGTGCTTATTATAGCAAGCGAACGGTCAGGAGGCAATAAAATGTTTTCAAATGCTGCAAATAATTCAGGCATTCCGATATCCTCTGAGGAGCTTCGACGGGTGCTTACCTCTCCAGAAGGGCAGAAGCTGCTTACCCTACTCCGAGCTGACGGTGGTGAGGCATTAAAGCAAGCTGCAAAATCGGTAAAGCAGGGTGACTATGACGGTGCAAAAACAATTCTGGAGCCAATGCTGCAAAATTCGGAGGCACAAGCTCTATTGGGAAGGCTGGGAAAATAATTCATGGATCAGCTCAATGATGCCCTGGGAAAGCTGCTCAATGATCCCAACGCCATGTCACAGATGATGCAGATTGTGCAGTCCATCACGGAAAGCAATCCGCCAGAACAAAATGAGCTTCCAGCGCCAAGGGGAAATCGCAGCACAGCCCTATTTCAAGCACTTCTCCCCTTCCTGTCACCAAAACGGCAGGAAAAGCTGGAGCGAGCGATGCAGCTTGCTAAAATGTCCAGTCTTGCCTCGCTTGCATTGAGACAATCAGAACAGAACTCACGCTAAAGGAGGGAGATTCCATGTACTCAAGATTTATCCCCGGTCCAAACGGTGTTTATCAGCGAAAGCAAATCCCCTCAGCAAAAGTGATCTCTCCTCCGTCCCCGGCAGTTTCTCAACCAAAGCAGGAGCAGCCAAGTCTAAAGCAGCGCGTCAGGGAACTGCTTCCCAAAGGGCTGGAGCTGGGGGATGTTCTGGTGGTTCTGATTGCTCTGCTTTTACTGATTGACGGTGAAGAGGATATGCAAACTGTTCTTATCACCGCTGCCGCCTTCCTATTTATGTAAGAAACAGCCGATGACGTGCGCCATCGGCTGAACATTTTACTCTTCATCCATTGCTGTCACACAGGCCTTGAGTACCCGCCCTGCAATGGGGCCTGCAACGCCGCTGCCGCTGCCGCCGCCCTCTACAACAACGATAAAGGCCAGCGGATAATCCGAATCCTTGATAAATCCGGCAAAGGTGGCATTGGGATCGCTATCATTGTCAACCTCCGCAGTGCCGGATTTGGCACATACATAAAGATCCGGAAAATTATCCTCTCCGTAAACCGAAATAACATTGTTTCGCATCATTTCTGTCAGTTTTTCGGCGGTTTCTTCCTCTATAACACGAGCCATCTGTTGGGTAGACATCTTATGTGCGCTCAAGCCGCTGCCTACCTTTTGCACAATGCAGGGCAGTGCCGCTTTTCCGCCCCCGCCAATGGCTCCCATGACCGTCATATACTGACAGGCATTGATCAGATTGGTATATTGCCCGATGCCACTCCATGCAAGATCGGCTTTGGACGCACCGCTGAGATCAATATGCCCCGAGGCCGTTCCGATACCGTCAAATTCTAAAGATCTATCAATACCAAGCTTTTTCGCATAGGTCTCAAGTGTTTCAGCGCCAAGCTGCTCTGCGATCTGGCCGAAGGCACAGTTACAAGAATGCGCCAATGCCTGTGCAAAGGTAACCTCTCCATGGACACCGTTGCAGGTGATAACCTCACCGCCGGTCTCATAGCTGCCATTGCAATCAAAGGTCTGCTCATCAATATCTGGAATCGTTTCAATGGCAGCAATGGCTGTAATCAGCTTGAAAATAGAGCCGGGTGTATAGGTAGAATTGAAGAAGCGATGGACATAGATACCGTCAAAGGCTTCGTCATTCTCGTCAATATTCGGTACATCATCAGGATCAAAGGTCGGTGAGGTTACTGCGCAGTAAACCTCGCCGGTTTTATAATTGTATATACCTACCGTGCCTTTGCGTCCGTCAAGTGCTTCGAGTGCAGCGGTTTGAACCTGGGCACTGATGGTCAGCCTCATCTTTCCGTTGCCGGAAGTATCCCAAGTTCCTGTAATCAAGCTGTAACCAATCAGATCATCTGCGTATTTCTCCAGAATTCGGGAAGGAATATAGCCGTCACGGTCACCCAGAATATGCATGGTAGATTTGCGAAGAAGTGCGCTGTCAGCATATTCGCGGCCGTCTGTTGCATCAAGCAGAACCGTACCCGTGCGGTCGGTTACTACGCCGCTATTAAGATTGCCGCCGGAGTACACATGGGGGCTACCCTGAAAGGTTGCCCATTTCCCGGCTTCTACACAATAGCGCAGGGTGAATGCGCACAAACCAAGTCCCAGCACAATGGCAAGAGCAAGCGCAAACCATGCACGTTTAGAAATCCTGTTCATCCAATGTCTCCTTCCTTGATGGCAGCTTTACTGCAATGCTGGCATTCTGCCGGGTATCTGCCGCCTTGATAAAAGCCAGAAGTCCCCAAGAGGCCATCATACTGGAGCCACCGTTGGAAACAAAGGGGAATGTAACGCCGGTCAGAGGAAGAAAATCCACTGTGCCAAAGACATTCAAAATTGTTTGGGTGATGAGGATACTCATGGCCGCACAAGCACCGATGGTATAAAAGCTGCTTCTGCCCATGGAACCAGCCTTTACAACGAACACACCAAGCGCCACAAGCACAGCCACCAGCATGAGTGCAATCAGTAACCCCCATTCCTCGGTCACAAAGGCAAAAATCAGGTCAGTATTGGAAGCCGCAACATATTTGAGCCATCCATTTCCAGCGCCCAAACCGACCAGACCACCAGAAGCAATGCACATCAAGGCTCTCGTCTGCTGAAAGCCGCGATCCAGCGGGTCTTCCCAGATATGTCCCCATGTAGAAAAGCGATCCAGAATATAAGGCTTAAATTTTACCGCCAGAACCCCGGCAAACCCAGTCCCTGCACAAATCAGCGCAATGCTGGCAAAGCTGCCAGAGCGAAGATAAGCAATCACAAGGAAGGCAACAAAGAAAATCAGCGCTGTGCCAAAATCGGAAAGCAATGCAAGGCAGCCACAGATAAAGGCAGAATATGCAATGAATAAAATCAGGTTTCGCCTGGTAACAATGCGATCCATTGTGGATGCGCCGGCAAAAATAAAGCATACCTTAACCAGCTCCGAGGGCTGGAAGGAAAAGCCGCCGATGGAAATCCAGTTTTTAGCGCCAAACTTGGATACGCCAAATACCACATTAATAGCCAATAGCAGAATACCGACCGCAGCGGCAACATATCGAATTTTTTTTGCACGCTCCAGATCACGCATGGACCAGAGAAGGATAATATAAAGCATAATGCCCAACACCATCGCGGCAAACTGTTTCAATACAGAACCGGGTGCAGAAGAGGTCACCACGCTCAGACCAATGGTCGTCAGAAAAAACGCCATAGTTTCGACTTCAAAGCCGCTGCGCTTGAGAACTCTTGTCAAGAACAGCAGCAGCCATTCCACACCGATCAGCCCCGCAAAGGAGAGTGTCACCGTGCGAATATATTCCGGCTCCAAGCTCATAAAGAGCTGCAAAAGGGTTAGCGTCTGAAACACCGTCAAAAGCAGAAGGGTCGCACCGGGCGCATAATCACGCCCTGCTCTGGTGCGGCTGGATGCCTGAAGAACCTCCTGCCGATGGGTAATCGGTTCAAGATACATCTCAATGCCACCCAGAGAAATTACATCATGGATGGTAATCGCTGCCATATTGGTGCGCCGCCCATTAACAAAAACACCGCCGCGGGAACCGACATCGGAAACTGTCCAGCTACCATCATCATACCGGGTCAATACCGCATGGGAGCGTGAGATCGTGGGTACATCAATCACCAAATCACTTCGTTTACTCCTGCCGATGATATTTTCCCAATGGGTCACAGGCAATCGGGTACCATCCGGGAGGCAAAGCCATGCCCAAATTTCCGGCTCCCGATGAAACGAGAGCAGCGATTTCATGCACCGAAGCACAATAATCAGTGCCAGAACAGGAAACACATAACGCATGATGGATGTATAAATCTGCGAAAATTCCGTTGTCTGCGTTAATCCGTTAAAGCGCTCAGACATTGCAGAGAAAAAACCATTCATTTCTTCCATGCTCATTTCCTTTCAAAAAGATGATGGCGAAGCGCTAAAATTTCCGTCATCAGATCTCCAAACTGTTTGGGGGACAGTGCCTGAATGCCATCGCACAGTGCCTGTGTAGGATCTGGATGGATCTCAAGCATCAGTCCATCCGCTCCTGCACAAACCGCAGCAAGAGCCAGCGGTGGCACCAGTGCCGCACAACCCGCCGCATGGCTCGGGTCAACAATCACAGGCAAATGCGTTCTGTGCTTCATAGCCGCAACAGCACCCAAATCCAATGTGAAACGCTGTGCAGATTCAAAAGTTCGGATGCCCCGTTCACACAAAATCACATTAGGATTGCCTGCATTTAATATGTATTCCGCAGACATCAGCCATTCATCCTCACTGGAACAAAATCCGCGTTTCAGAAGAATCGGCTGCTTCAGCTTGCCCGCCGCACGAAGCAGGGGGTAATTTTGCATATTCCGCGCACCGATCTGCACAAGATCGGCCATTGGCGAGAGCGCCTCACAATCCTCCGCACACATCAGCTCTGTAACAACAGGCAGATCATATTGTTGCCCTGCCTGCCTGAGCATTAGCAACCCCTCTCTGCCGAGTCCCTGATACTGATAGGGGGAGGTTCTGGGCTTAAATGCACCGCCCCGTAGGATTTGTGCACCAAATTCCTTCACCATTGCCGCACAATCAGCAATCACCTCTCGGCTTTCCACCGCACAAGGACCTGCAATGACGGAAAAATTACCGCCGCCAAAACGAGCAGCACCAACCTGCACAATAGTATCACGTTTTTCCTGACGGGAGGCCAACGGTGCAGGGTCAGTCAACCGAACAACCGCCTGAACACCCGGCTGCTCCCTGAGCCATGCGCTATCAATTCGGTAGGTTGCACCCGTAAGGCGGAGACCATTGCCTTCTATCTGGACATCCGCACCGAGTTTATTGAGTTTGGATATGACCTGTGACGGATCGTATCCAGCTGATAATAGTAGAAACATTGTTGTCTCCCTTCTGCAAAAACAACAGATGAAAATCTCCCATTGAGCGCGCTGTCCCATGGGAGATGATTCATTATGGATCAAGCAAATGATTCATCGTCGTCCTCCAGATGTGCGAGATACCGCTCAATTTCTTCATCATCTAAATTATCCAAATCTATGATTTCCGGCTCTTCTTCATAAGTTTCGAAATTATTCTGCTCAAAATCTGGATGTTCCGCAACAAATTCAGCCATTTTTCGTGCTAAAGCGATATCATCGGTGGATTGAATTTTGGAATAAATCGCCGTAAGCTGAGGATATCCCTTCTTTTGCAGACGGCGCTTGACTGAATCGCTGATCAGCATATAAATAACAGCAAAAACCGGAACACCCAGAATCATTCCTGCAAAGCCAAATATGCCGGAGAAAACGGAAATAGAAATCAAAATCCAGAAGCTGGATAATCCCACAGTTTCGCCAAGAATACGGGGGCCAAGAATATTGCCGTCAAACTGCTGAAGAATCACGATAAAAATGATAAAAATAAAGCACTTGAGAGGATCGACCAGTAAGAGGAGAAACGCCGAAGGAATCGCGCCAATCAGTGGGCCAAAAAAGGGAATCACATTGGTGACACCGACAATAACGGAAATCAGCATGGGATAGTCCAGTTGAATCAGGCTCATAACGATATAACAAATGATGCCAATAATCAGCGAGTCGATAATTTTTCCAAGCACAAAGCCGCTAAAAATCTTATTGGTACGGCGACCGACATCAAGAAGTCGATTTGCTCTTTTCTCGGAAAACATCGCTACGACAATCTTCTTTGCCTGTGCAAGAAACTTTTCCTTGGAGAGGAGCATATAAACAGCAATGACAAGGCCAAGCAGAAAATTCATTGTTCCCTTTAGTACGCCAAACAGGCGCGTAGACACTCTTCGCAATGCATCGGCAATATCAAGGCCGGAAATAAAATCTTCTACCGAATAATATAACCCGTTAAGCTTCTTTGCGATCCAGTTCTGAAGCTCTGGCTCGTCAGAAAAAAGCTTTTTTAGCCAATTATTCAGGCGATTATAATATCCAACAAAGGTGTCAGGATTGGCGATTGAAGTTATATTTTCAATGATTGTAGGAACAACCAAAGAAAAGGCCAGATAGAAGAACAACAGTAAAACCGCAAGTGCGCAAATGACACCAATGATATGACAGGCCTTTTTTCTTGAAGCCAGCTGATTTCGATCGGGATGGTCATTCTTGCGAAGCTTGGGAATCAAACGCATGAGGCCATTTTCCACAAACTGCATGACCGGATTCATTAAATAGGCAAAAAGAACGCCAAAGAGAATTGGCATCAGAATACCAACAAAGTCTTTTATTACTTTAAAAAACCCGGGAAGGTTGGAGAATACAACATTAAATGCTGCACTGGCAATCACAACAAGCAGCAATGTCAGGCCGAGCTTGAAATAAATCTTATTTCTCTTCATGATGCAGCATCACCCTCGTCCCTTTTTATTGCATCTATCTTATCACGCCCTAAAGGGTTTCGTCAAGAAATCCTCCGTTCTTTAAGAAAAAATTCACAAATTGTTTTTCATGCGAGGACAGGGGACGGTTCTCTGTCTTGCTGGTCCTGTCCTTACATTTTCAACAATCCCCCTAAAGTGACTGTTGTTTTCCATAGTCTACTTTAGGGGGATCATATCATTGCGCCTTGGCGTAATCTATCTAATTAGTGTGAAGGACGTTGCTTCGCAGCGCTTTGCATAGAAGCAGTATAGACGATAACCTCCTCGCCGGCGGCATTGGTGCATTTGAGATAGCCAACGGCGTAGAGATTCTTTAATGCCGTGCTGGCACTCAGGTTCAGGTTCAGGGTATAGCTGCCGGTGTTGCGGACAGCGGCTACAGCGTTTTTCTTGATGTCACTGCCGTCCACATTTTCGAGCTTCAGGCTGCCAGAACCGCTCTTGTCATCATTATAGGTTCTTACGAAACCGGCCTCAACGGGCTGATAGCCGGACGGAAGCTCCCAACGGACAATCAGCTTGAGCTGCTGGCCACCGTTTGCAAGGCCAACCCTGTCTGTAAGCTCCAGAGCAACCAGCGGGGTAGGCTTCACAGGAGTATCTTCATATTGGGCTTCAATCTGGGTATTGCTCTTGAGATAGAACTTATAGGTTTTGGAATCGCTAACTTTTACGCCATTGAGATACCAGCCAGCAAAGAACTTCCCTTCCTCCGGTGCATCAGCCTGAATCGTAATAAAATCACCATAGAGATACGGTTCATTCTCTCTGTTGCCGCTTGTAATTGTACCATTGATTACATTCAGCGTGCAGCTAGCCTGATCCACCTTCGTGGTAGTAAATTCTTTTCCATGGAGTGTAACAGCGGCAGTGTAGGTAATGTAGCCTTCAGGCACAGAGGCAGAGCTTACCGCAGCGGAGATCGTTTGCTCACCCTCATTGCATCTGTTGCACTTGCAAACAGCTGTAGCTGCATAACCGCCCACAGCGG
>JAZRZL010000018.1:0-90042 GCA_045601345.1 Faecousia sp.
GGAATTATGCGGTAATTAAAACCTATTTGGAAACCTGCGCCAGAAACGGCATTAATGAGATGGATGCCTTGCTGCACCTTTGTATGGGGAAATGCTATTCCCCTCATGATGTTTTAACTAACGCAGGCTGTGAATAGTAACTATAATATTCTTAGAAAAAGAAAGGCCGGCAGAGAAATTGCTGTCGGATGGGAGATTGTTTATGAAATACAATATCAATGTTCAGCTTTTGCGGGAGGGCGCGATGATGCCGGTTTACGGTTCTCCGAGCGCAGCCGGTGCCGACCTGTGTGCTTGTCTGGACGCAGCGATAGAAATTCTACCGGGCGAAACGGTTATGATTCCGACAGGCCTTGCTATGGAGATTCCTGAGGGTTACGCAGGCCTCATTTATGCACGAAGCGGCCTCTCCTGCAAAAGAGGTCTTGCACCTGCCAATAAGGTCGGTGTCATTGATTCTGACTACCGAGGAGAGATTCTCATTGCCCTGCATAACCATGGCACCGAGCTACAGAGTGTTGCTCCCGGTGATCGCATTGCCCAACTGGTGCTCGCCGCCTGTCCGCAAGCGGACTTCTCGTTGGCAGAAGATCTGTCTGCTACCGAGCGGGGAGAGGGTGGCTTTGGCTCCACAGGAAAATAAGTAATAATTTGTTGAAAAAACATTAGAAATTTTTTTCATAATCTGTTATTATAGGGATAAAGGCTTTTGTCGTTTTGAAACGGAGGCGTCCCATGTATCAGGTTGGAGATTATATTGTATATGGATTGGAAGGCGTTTGCCGGGTGATAGAAATTGGACATCCGAAATTGTCTGGGATACCCAAGGATCGGCTTTATTATACTCTTGCGCCATATTCGCACTCCGGTGCGGTCTACATCCCTGTGGATACAGAACAGTATATGCGTTATCCCCTGAACAGAGAAGAAATTGAAGCATTTCTTTCTGATTTGCCTTCCCTTCCCTTGTGCAGCGATTTGCCAGCAGATGCCAGAATGATTGGCACTTATTATATGGAAATTCTTCATTCCCATGATTGCAGAAGAATTCTCCAGATGTGCAAAACCATCTATTGTAAGCAGTGTGCCCTCTCGGGTAGCCGGAAGTCTTTGAGTGTTACCGAAATGCGTTATTGGAAGCAGGGCGAAGAGCTTCTTGCCAGTGAGATCGGTTTTGTATTAGGACAGGAAATGCCCCAGATCATCAAAATGCTTCGTCAATGTATGGGGGAGCCTAGGTGAGTTTTCAATTCCTGCATCCATTCCAGCACCTTAAATCTGATGATATAGTCTTCTTCTTTAGTGATCCAGTCCACCTCATTCGGAGAAAAGCCTGCACCTGTCGCAATCTCCTCCAAATCTTCTGCACAGGCGCTTGTACACAGACTGGGAAAGCACACACACCACCAGTTATGTCCATCCCCTTGCCCTAACTGTACCCGAAGGGAGAGATAGTTTCCAGCCGGAAGGGTAAAGGTTGGATAGTACCGCGTGGGAAATGCCTCCTCCCTGAGCACGACGGCAACAGGCATATCGCAATGGAGGCTTCGCAGAGTTTTTTCTGCTTTTTGACGCAAAGTAGGCAATGCTGCCTGAAGCTTCTGCGCCATTTCCTCCCGCCCTGTGGAGGAAGCTGCCATATCCGCAATATCCTCTAAAAGCGCATCCCGGACAGCCAGCTTGTTTTGCTGATCTTCATCACTGTCGGAATTTGCAATAACATGAAAGCGAATCATTTTCTCAGCCAGAGTTTGCTGCTTTGCAAGAAGGCTGCAAGCACCAAGAGCCAGAGCAGCGAATAAAATGAATCCTGTACATAAAATTTTATGTTTCATAGTAAAAACCGCCTATCTTTTTTTCAAAGGATAGACGGTTTCTTATTATTTTATACACTGCTTGCACAAAAAACCTGCAAATCTGGGCTTTTCATTGCGATAGCAGCCGATTTTGCCGACGCTTCATCGGAAAACAGGCCAAATACCGCAGAGCCGGAGCCGGTCATCTGTGCGCCGTAGGCACCGAGGGACAGAAGGTTATGCTTGATGGATAGAATTTCGGGATGCTCTATTGCGGCTACCGGTTCAAGTACATTGCAAAGGTGTTCTCCGGCACCGGCAGGATCATCCTTGCGAAGACAGGAAAGGAGCGCCTGTGCATCAGGATGACGGGAGGCGGGATATTGATCAGACAGGGCAAACAGCTTTGGCGTAGAAATCCCAAATTTCGGTTTGCAGATTACATAATACTGGCAGGTTAGAATTTCCTCCGGCATTACAATCTCTCCGCGTCCGTAGACCATAGCTGTGCCGCCCACAACACAGAATGGAACATCACTGCCGACCTGTGCGCCCAACTCGCAAAGCGAAGCAGTGTCGAGCGGCATATGATGGAGCGTATTCAATCCCCGGAGGACAGCGGCTGCATCGGCACTGCCTCCGGCCATACCAGCCTGAGAGGGAATGCGCTTGCAAATCTCTATCGTAAGGCCGCCGTCCTGTATCCCAGTGGCGGCATAAAATATTTGTGCGGCCTTCCATGCAAGGTTGCGCGCATCCTGAGGGACATTCGAAATATCGCCCCTGTTTTCATTGGTGCAGCGCAGAACCCAGTCCGACCCGGTATTCTGGCAGATGGTGACGGTATCTTCCAGTGACACGGTCTGCATCAGCATGGCAAGCTCATGATAACCGTCTGGCCGGACACCCAGAATATCCAGCGTAAGATTCAGCTTTGCGGGAGCGGAAATTTGAATGGTGCTCATTTCTCGATCATGCGGGCTTCCAGATAATACCGCTTTTCCCGGCTATGCCCCATGGAGAAGGTCTTGCGGGGGAGAATGCCATCGGCAATGACACCACGGAACAACTGCCCCTTTTCAATGCCGGGAAGCAGGAAGCCGATAGAATCGGGCTGTTCGGCCAGCTTGAGAAGGGCATCATCGTCATGGATGTAGTCGGTTTCACCGGCGTTGTTCTTCAGATATTCATCAAGGAAGCCTTGCAGAACACCGACGGTCAGCTCGCTGCGGCTTCTGTCAAGATAAATCATGCCTTCGCTGTCTTTGGTAATCCATTTGACAGGATAACCGCCGGGAGCGCAGTAGCTTTCTAATGCAGCAAGTAGCTTCTCCGGCTGTGTCTTGGAGACAATACGGTGGATCGGCTCAAATACAAGCGCATCATCGTGAATATTTTCCAGCTCCACCAGTGCATAACGGGCAGGATGCTGGGAAAGATCAGCATCGGGATTTTTGGCTTTCAGCTCTTCATAGCAGGTTTTTGCAGTGGCGAGAGAATGGTTGCCATCGCCCACGGCAAAGACCATGGGCACACCCTGCAGTCCCACATATTTTTCATCAATGGTTGCAGAATATTCTTCAAGCAGGCGGTCAAAGTCCTTTGCGTCTTCTCCATCAACCAGCCAGCCGCAGATATGACCACCGCCCATCATCAGGTCGAAGTCATAGAGCTTTTGGAGCGTATCTTTTTTTGCGGTAATGGATTCAATGAGCTGCTTTTTATGGTCATCACAGAGCAGGAGTACGTGAGGAAGCTCCATAGAGGCATTGCGGCGCACCTTCTGACGGGGTGGGATGCGCTCCACAACGGTGCGCTCTGTGGCGCGGATGGCAGAGGAGGAGTCAATGGAAAAGTCATAAGCGTCCAGATCAACCTTGCCTACCAGACCCTTACGGATCGCGCCGGATTCCAGTGTGCGCTCAACATATATATAGCTGTTGGGATAACAGCGGAAAATGCCTTCGTTCAGATAATTTTCCATATTTTTGTGAATTTCGGCAGTGTGAGCGGCTTCCATGGGCGTACCCAGTTCTGCTTCGGGGAGGATCAGATGCAGTGCGGAGGGAAAGGCTTCGGTAAGGCTTCTGACCTCCTGCCAGTAGGCGGGATCGGAAGAAAACTGGTCACAGGCGATGACAGCCCACTTTGCAAGATCTTCGACCTGAGGGAAGAGAATGTCGGCAGATGTAAAACAATTCATACGATCACCCTTTATAATAATATCTTGAACGGTGCTATTATAAACGATACCATCAAGAAAAAAAAGAGTTTTTTGGATTTTTTTTGCTGAATAACGGCGCAGACCCCGATGCAAAATAAAGCTGAGAATCGCAGGAATGGAGGTAAGCAAATGGATACTTTGGCTTTGATCCTCGCCATTATCGGTGCAGTCAACTGGGGTCTTGTCGGCATTTTCAAATTTGACCTGGTAGCCTGGATTTTCGGCGGACAGACTGCGGGGCTTTCCCGTGTCATTTTTACGCTGGTTGGTTTGGCCGGTCTGTGGTGCATTTCTCTGCTGTTCCGCAGAGGCGCGAATGCATCTGTAGAGGACTAAAGAAAACCGCTGATCCTCTAAAAAGGGGGTCAGCGGCTAGTACATCACAGGGAGAAGCGGGAGCTGTATTCATCAATATACCGTGCAAAGGATTCCGAGCGGAGGTGTCTTGCCTGCTTCAAATATTCATGGGTATCGAAGGCATCTACCTGTACCTCGATCATGGCAACGGCAATATTGGAGCAGTGGTCAGCGACACGTTCGAGATTGGTCAGCAGATCATTGAGCACAAAGCCGAAGGAAAGAGAGCACTGTCCTCTTTGCAGACGCTCCACATGGTTGAGCTTGATCTGGTCACACAGCTCATCAATGCGTTCCTCCAAAGGCTCTACACGCTCTGCAGCAGACAGATCGTTAAGCATAAAAGCCTCGAAGCTGAGCCGTACAATCTCTCTTACAGCAGCAATGAGCACATCCATTTCTGCGGCAGCAGCATCGGAAAATTGGATCTGCTTCTCATTCATTTCTTTGGCAGTAATTGCCAGATTCAGCGAATGATCAGAGATGCGCTCAAAATCGGAAAGCGTATGAAGGTATTTGGAGACTGCCTCATTCTGCTGCGGATTCAGCTCCTGTGTGTTCAGCTTAATCAGATAGGTGCCGAGTGCGTCCTCGTATTTATCGACCAAGTCTTCTGAGGCTTCTACTTCCTTGAAGCTGGTCTCGGTATAGCTTTTTAACAGACTGAAGGCTTTGAACAGGTTTTCCCTTGCCTCAGCGGCCATATCGCAAATGGTGATGCGGCTTTGCTCAACAGCCAGCGTGGGATGCTGTAAGAAGCGCTCTTCCAGCATGAACCGATCATTAACCTCCGGGACATTTGCCTTTTCAGGAATCATGAAAACAACAAATTTTTCAATCAGAGCAATGAAGGGAAGAAGCATAACGACTTTCACAATACGAAACAGGGTATTGAGAAGGGCAATCGAGAAGGGATTCATAATGGCTTTGAGGAAGGGGAATTGCAGCAGTGCATTGGCAAGATAGAAAAGAATTGCCCAGATCATCACGCCTGCGACTTCAACCACCAGATAGACCAGAGCAGTTCTCTTGCCCGCGGTGGATGCCCCCAATGCACTCAGCAGTACAGGAACAGCCGCGCCGATGGCAATACCCATAAGGATGGGAAGCGCGATAGAGAAGTCGATGGCACCGGTGACAGAGAGCGCCTGTAGAATACCCACAGCAGCGGAGGCACTTTGCAGAACACTGGTAAACACAGTGCCCACAAGAATGCCCAGGAAGGGATTGGAGAAATTGGTGAGGATACTGATAAAGGTGTCATTATCCTTCAGGGGGGCAACGGCACCGCTCATGGCCTGCATTCCGAACATCAAAACAGCAAAGCCCATGAGAATATCTCCAACATGGTTAAGAACCGTCTTTTTGCAGAACATTCGGAGGATGATGCCGGTCACAGCAATAACGCCGGTGATGGTGGCAGTAGAGATCAGCTTGACCCAGCCGGAGCCGCTCTCGATGTAACTCAGGGAGATGACCCAGCCGGTAATACTGGTGCCGATGATGGCACCCATGACAATGCCGATGGCCTGTCGTACCTTCATCATGCCGGAGTTGACGAAGCCGACCACCATAACGGAGGTTGCCGAAGAGGACTGGATGATGGCAGTCACACCGGTGCCCAGAAGTACGCCCTTGAGCGGCGTATTGCTCAGGCGGAACAGCACCAGCTCCAGCTTATTTCCTGCAACCTTTTTCAGTCCATCGCCCATCAGCGTCATGCCGAAAAGAAACAGCGCCACGCCGGAGAGCAGAGCAATGATATTGGAAATATCCATATGAAGTTCCTCCTTGGAAAAAAGACGGTTATTGTTTGCCAAACTTACCAATCATATCATATCCTACATAAAGACAAAAATCAACATGAATTTTGTAATTTTTTTAGGCAAGGGCAGAGGAGGAAACGTCACAATCGGTAAAGTGGAACATAGAATGATTCTGAAAGCAACTGTAGCTTTACGAATAATCAGGAGGTAATCCTATGGCTGAACAGGTTATGGACAGTTCCGGATTGGCAATGCCGCCGGAAGGAGTTTGCATCCATACAAATAAGATCACAGATGTGTGTCTGGATAAGGACTGCATTGAGGATTTGCGGGTCTATCTTACGGAGGATTCTCAGGCACTTTTGGATGCATCTGCCGGAGCAAGAGTGCGGAGCGTGGAGCTTCTCTGGGTGGATATTGATGTGGAGGAGCTGGGCTTTCAGCGGGGCTATGCTGCGGTAGAGCTTACATTCTATTATCGGGTACGGGGTGAGACCGGCTCCAGCGGAACCGGTGCGCTGGACGGTGTAGCGGTTTTCCAGAAGCGGGTGGTGCTCTATGGCGGCAGCGGAGCGGCAAAGATTTTCTCCAGCCGTGCTTCTGTGATCCAGCCTGCATTGGTGCAGCAGCCGCCTGAGGCCGTTGTGGAGGTCATTGATCCTATGGTACTGTCCTCGCGGGTGATGGAGGCGGGAGATTCTGCGCCGCAGGAGCTGGTAGATATTCCGGCAGAGGTTCGCGCTGCATTTCCTGGCAATCTGGTTACAGATACCAATCTCCGGCGGATATTTGTGACCATTGGACAGTTTTCTACCATTCGTCTGGAGCGGGATGCCCAGCTTTCTGTGCCGGGAGGAAGCTACTGCGTTCCGGGAAAATCCTGCTGCGGAGAGGGAAGTAATTGCCAAGAGGATCCTTGCGACGTCTTCTCACGAATTGATTTCCCCTATCAGGTCTTCTATCCTGAGCAGACCGAGGAAGGGTAAAAATAGGATCAGGGCTGTCTCATCTTGTGAGGCAGCCCTGATTTTATCGGTTAAGTAGCTTAGCCAGCGGAGGCCTTGCTACCTTCAAAGCCCCCTTGGGGCAGAATTCCTGACAGCAGAAGCAGTGGATACAGGCTTTCCGGCGAATGGACGGCGTTTTGTTTTTCATATGGATGGCCTTGGCGGGGCAAATATTGGCGCATTTTGCACAGCCGATGCACTCCGATTTTTCCAGCGTGGGACGCGGTGAGAAATTTCGCTGCATGAAGGGGGAGAACAACAGACCGAGAGAGCCTTTGAAGTTGTCCTGAAACAGTATCCGATTCTTGGTTTCCATCTTCTCAAAATCCTTGATGACAAAGGATGCTACATCTCCCAGCACATTCAGCTCATCCACACTGGCAGGAATCAGACCGCGTTCCAGTGCGGCCTCCAGCGTGGGAACCTCATCTCTGGGAAGATCAATGATTTTGGCGCAAACCAAATCTACGGCATGGGGGTTATCTCCGGCAAGGACAGCACCGATGGGTCGAGGCGTTCCGGCGGTGGGACCGTTGCCCTCCATACCGACCACGGCATCCACAATGGTCAGGCAGGGGTGCCAGTATTGCGCCAAATCGACCAGCATATGGGCGAAGCGCCGCAGTTCAGGATACTTATAGTGATATTCCGGCTTCAGGGTACCGGGAATGGTGCCAAAGAGATTTTTTGCACCGGCCGACATGGCCATCATGCCATGGGATTTCAGCTTACAGAAGTTAATGATTGCATCGCAGTTGTCAAGCCATGCTGTATATTGGAAGGATTTTGCCGATACGGCCTGAGGATATTCTACGGTTTTTTGAGAAAAATCCTGATTCAGCTTTGCACCGTGCTTGACAACGGCATCCATTCCTGTAGCGCGATATACAAGGTTTACATAAGCACTAGTATAAAGCCCTCCTGGACTATCGCCGATGATGACCTCTGCACCGCGTTCGATCAACATATCGACCAGAGCGCATAATAAGACAGGGTGGGTGGTAGCGGCAGCTTCTGGCTTCATAGCGGCGACAAGATTTGCCTTGATGCCGATTTTTATTCCCGGCTTCACCCAATCCAGTGCGCCAGTGGGAAGCAGTACATTCTCAAGTGCCTCACGGCAGGCATCAGGTGTATAATTTTGGCAGGCAGTAATTGCTGTAAACATGGGGTACCCCTTTCTGAATACAGAAATTGAGAAATACTTTATATACAATACCACATTTCTTTGCCATATGTAAAGAAAAGGTCAGCGAATTCACGAAAAATCTTTTTTTTATTTACATAACGATAAAATCGAGATAAAATAAGGAAAATGAAAGGAGGTTGGCTATGGATCAGGATATTTTTGACTACGACGAATTAAATCGAAATGTGGATGATCTTTTAGAGGATGAGTATGGTCCGGCACAGGGAAGGTATTCTCCCATTCTCCCAGAGCCGGAAGCGCCCTTTCAGATTCGTAATGCTGCCAATGGCTATGGAGCGAAGGGCTACGGCGATACCACGCAGCTTCCAAGCTATGATGAGGAGGCTGCTGCCATGCAATATGATCCGCAGACCAATGCAGGTGCTGTGATCCGCGCTTACAATACCGATTATGCTTCTCGGAATGTCCAGAAGGCACAGAAAACCCGGAAAGAACCTGTGTCTTACGAACCGAAACCTTCCAGACGGGAGCATGAGCCGAAGCCAAAGAAGCGCAGGAAAAAGCATATTTTCCTGAAATTCCTTCTGGTGCTGCTGCTTGTGATCGTTTTGGCAGTGATTGCTCTTTGGGTGTTTGCAAAGCAGCCCGACGCTGCCGATTCTGGTGCCAGAAAGGATGGCTGTTCCGCAATTCTTCTGGCCGGAACGGATAAGGATGGAGTCAGAACGGATACCATGATGCTCCTTTATGTAGATGAAAAAAACAGAGAGATGAATCTTCTTTCTATCCCCAGAGATACCTACACCCAAATGGATATCTCTGTTCCCAAGCTGAATGCTGTTTATGGGGTTGCCGGTGGCGGGAAAAAGGGTATGGAGCGACTGTTGGATTATACCGAATCGTGTATCGGGTACCGGCCGGACGGCTATGTGCTGCTCAATCTTGACAGCTTTGAATCTTTGGTAAATTTAATGGGTGGCGTTGATTTTGATGTCCCCATGGACATGGAATACGAGGATCCTACGCAGGATCTCCATATCAAGCTGAAAGCCGGTGAACAGCACCTGAACGGCAAGGAGGCCATGTGGGCAGTTCGTTTCCGTAAGGGCTATGCACAAGCTGATTTAAAGCGCGTGGAGGTGCAGCGGGATTTCATAAAGGCTGCGCTTTCTCAGTGGCTACAGGTGAAAAATATCTGGCGTGCCCCTGCGGCAGCAACCCTTGTGACCACCAATACCACGACCAATTTGAACGCACGGGAGCTTGCATGGCTTGCCAAGACGGCAAAAATGATCGGCACGGATCATATGCACACCGAGACGCTTCCCGGTGAAGCAGCGGATATCCATGGCGGTTCGTTCTATGTCCTCTGGCCGGAGACAACCGCAAATTTAATCAATGAATATTATAATCCTTATGAAGAGGATGTTTCTCCCGCTTCGATTTATTCTCCCTACTATTAAGGAGCCGCTATGCAGGAATTTTCTGTTGACAAAACATTATACACCGGCAGCCCCGTAAATATGGACGGAAGAGCCGAGGTGGAGCGCCGGTGCTATGAACTGCTGGACACTCTGGGCATTTCCTACTGCCGTGTGGAGCATGATAAAGCAGAAACAATTGAAAAATGCCATCATGTGGAGGAAGTACTTGACACGGAAATTTGTAAGAACCTCTTCCTGTGCAACCGGCAGAAAACAAAGTTTTATCTTCTTCTGCTTCGTGGAGATAAAGTATTCCACACCAAAGACCTGTCTCGTCAACTTGGATGCAGCCGCCTGTCCTTTGCCTCCGGGGAGGATATGGAGCGCTATCTTGGTCTGAAACCCGGCAGTGCCAGTGTTCTTGGCCTCATGAATGATGAGGAAAACCGGGTGCAGCTGGTGATTGACGAAAGTGTCAATCAGCAGACGATTTGGGGCTGTCATCCGTGTAAAAATACCGCCTCTCTTCGCATTGGACGAGAGGATATCTTATATTCGTTTCTCCCTGCGGTGCATCATGCGCCCGTATTTGTGGATTTGCCCGAGGAAGAGGAGATCGTGCAGCGGATTCTTCTGGTGCTGACACCCGGCAGCACAGAGCAGAAGAATCAGGTTGCCAAGCTATGTGACGGAAAAATGCAGCCTGTTTTTCTTTCGGAGATTTGTGATGACAATCTGCATTTTCTGGAAAAGGCGGAGGTTATATTCGGAGAACCTACCCCGGAGCAGTTGCGCATGGCAAAGAAGCTTCAATGGCTGCAAATTTCCTGGGCGGGAGCAGATCGCTTCGTGCCGTCTCTGCGGGAGCTTCCCAATGTGTGCCTGACCAATGGCTCTGGCGCGTATGGCATCACAATTGCAGAGCATTCCATCGGCCTGTTGTTGGCATTGACCCGGCATCTGCCGGAATATATTTTGCAACAGCATTCCTCCGTTTGGAAGGATGTGGGTTCGGAATGGAGTCTTTATGGAAGGCGGGCATTGATTCTCGGCACTGGGAATCTGGGTACTCAGCTTGCCAACCGCCTTCGCGGTTTTGGCATGGAGCTTGTGGGTTTATCCAGAAGCGGGAAGGCACAGTCTGCCTTTGATCGTGTGGTTTTAAGCGCTGAGCTTGACCGGGAGTTGCCTCTTGCCGATGTGGTTTTCGGCTGTCTTCCCGGCACCCCGGAGACTGCCGGACTTCTTCATAGGGCAAGACTTCTCAGCATGAAGAAGGATGCAATTATTATTAATGTAGGCAGAGGCAGTTTGATCCCGCTGGATGATCTTATCTATGCGCTGGAGCGGGGACAATTCTTTGGCGTGGGTCTGGATGTTGTGGAAAAAGAGCCACTGCCGCCTGACCACCCCCTTTGGCGCTATGACCGCGTCCTGCTTACGCCGCATATTGCAGGTGTGGCAAAGGGACACTTACAAAGTACACAGGATACTGTCTGGAATATTTTCTTAGATAATCTTCGCCGCTATCTGGATGGCGAGAAACTAGATCATCAAGTCAGTCTGACAGAAGGCTACTAGGGAAAGGAAACTGCACGATGGAATATGGCCGTACACCGGTGGGTCGGTTTGCCCCCAGTCCATCGGGCAGAATGCATTTGGGAAATGTTTTTTCAGCCCTGCTTGCTTGGCTTTCTGTAAAATCGCAGGGCGGGAAAATCATCCTTCGCATTGAGGATTTGGATCCAGACCGTTCCAAAACGGAATATGCCGATGCAATCAAAAGAGATTTCGAGTGGTTGGGTCTTTTTTGGGATGCGGAGAGCGCCTGCCAGTCTCAAAGAACCCCGCGATATCAGGCCGCATTTGAGACATTAACCTCTATGGGGCTTGTTTATCCCTGCTACTGCACCCGAGCAGAGCTTCATGCAGCCTCTGCACCCCACTTATCCGATGGACAGGCGGTATATCCCGGTACCTGCCGCCATCGGGAGACGATACCCGATCGCCGTCCGGCTTGGCGGCTTATGACAGAGGATCGTGTCATTTCCTTTTGCGATGGACTTTGCGGGGAATACAGCGAAAATCTGGAAAAAGATTGCGGTGATTTTATTATTCGGCGCTCTGATGGGGTTTATGCCTACCAGCTTGCAGTGGTGGTGGATGACGGAGAAATGGGCATTACCCAAGTTGTACGGGGCAGTGATTTGCTTTCCTCCACGCCTAGGCAGCTATATCTCTATCGTCTTTTGGGATTGAAGCCGCCGGAATTTTATCATGTGCCGCTGTTGGTTTCACCCGATGGAAGAAGGTTATCCAAACGCGATGGCGATTTGGATCTTTTGACCCTTCGGAAGACCAGTTCTTCTCAGGAGCTGATCGGTACATTGGCTTGTGCTGCTGGATTACTCGAATATCCTGCCCCTGCTTCGCCGGAGCAGCTTGTCGGTCAGTTTTCTTGGGAACAGGTAACAAGGGAAAAAACTGTGGAGATTCGCAGCTTCCTTTCACATAAATCAGGAGGTAATCCTTATGTATAAGATTGTTGGGAAACGAGAACTGAATGCATCTGTCATTCAGATGGATATTGAAGCGCCCTTCGTGGCGAGAAAAGCTCAGGCGGGACAGTTCATCATCTTCCGCGTGGATGCATGGGGTGAGCGTGTGCCACTGACCATTGCCGGATATGACCGGGAGAGGGGAACTGTCTCCATCATTTTCCAGAAGGTCGGCCTTTCTACCGAGCTTCTCGGAAGCAAAAATGTTGGCGATGAGATTGAAGATTTTGTCGGGCCGCTGGGAAAAGCTACCCGGGTGGAGGGCATTAAGAAGGTTTGCGTCATTGGCGGCGGTGTCGGCTGCGCCATTGCCTATCCTTCGGCAGTTGCCTTCAAAAAGGCGGGAGCTGAGGTGGATGTGATCATAGGCTTCCGCAGTAAGGATATTGTGATTTTGGAAGACGAATTCCGAAAGACAGCGGATCATTTGTATCTCATGACCGATGATGGCTCCTATGGGGAGCAGGGCTTTGTAACTGCCAAATTAAAGCAGCTTTTGGAGGCGGGTCAGCAGTACGATGAGGTACTGGCCATTGGCCCCATCCCGATGATGAAATTTGTCTCCGCAACGACCAGACCCTTTGATGTAAAGACCGTTGTTTCGCTTAATCCCATTATGGTGGATGGCACAGGAATGTGCGGCGGCTGCCGTGTCACAGTAGGCGGAGAAGTGAAGTTCGCCTGTGTGGACGGTCCCGATTTTGACGGCCATCTGGTAGACTATGAGGAACTGATGAACCGTAACAGTGTCTACCGTGAGCAGGAGACTGCCAAATCCCATCTTTGCCGCATGGATGCCATGGGCAAAACCCTGATACCGTAAGGAGGAAACCGCAATGTTTAATCCTTCTCAAGTGAAAACACCAATGCCGGAGCAGGAGCCGCAGATCAGGAACACCAATTTCAAGGAGGTTTCTCTGGGCTATACCGAAGAGCAGGCAATTGCGGAAGCAAGCCGCTGCCTGAACTGCGCTAAGCCAGCCTGTATGGAAGGCTGCCCGGTTAATATCCGTATTCCTGAATTTATCCATGCCATTTCCGAGGGTAACTTTGCCCGGGCCTATGAAATTATTTCGGATACCAATACCCTTCCGGCTCTGTCTGGCCGTGTCTGCCCGCAGGAGGTGCAGTGCGAAAGCAGATGTGTCCGTGGTGCGAAGGGGGAGCCGGTTGCAATTGGCCGTCTGGAGCGCTTTGCGGCAGACTGGTATCGGGAGCATATTGCCGAAAAGCCTTTAAAGTCTGCCTCTAACGGTTGTAGGGTTGCTATAGTCGGTTCGGGTCCTTCCGGCCTCACCTGCGCCGGTGATCTTGCAAGACTTGGCTATGAGGTAACTGTTTTTGAAGCGCTTCACAGCCCTGGCGGTGTGTTGGTTTATGGCATTCCTGAATTCCGTCTGCCTAAAGCCATTGTGGCTGATGAGGTGGAAAAGCTCAAGGCGATGGGTGTCACCTTCATGACCGACATGGTTATCGGCCGTGTACTCAGCATTGATGAGCTGTTCTCCATGGGCTTCCGGGCAGTGTTCATCGGTTCCGGCGCCGGACTTCCGATGTTTATGCACATTCCGGGTGAAGCGCTCAAAGGCGTATATTCTGCCAATGAGTATTTGACCCGCATTAATTTAATGAAAGCCTATCAGGAGCGCAGTGATACGCCCATTATTGTGTCTAAAAATGTTGCTGTTGTCGGCGGCGGCAATGTGGCAATGGATGCTGCCCGGTGCGCCAAGCGTCTGGGCGCGGAGAATGTGTATATTGTCTACCGCCGCAGTGAAGAAGAGCTGCCTGCCCGCAAGGAGGAGGTTTGCCATGCCAAGGAAGAGGGCATCTCGTTTTTGCTTCTTCATAACCCAGTGCGTATTCTCGGTGATGAGACCGGAAGAGCGGTAAAGATGGAATGCATCCAGATGGAGTTGGGAGAGCCGGATCAGAGTGGCCGCCGCAGACCTATTCCTATTCCCGGCAGTGAGGTAGAGCTGGATGTGGATACCGTGATTATGGCGCTGGGCACCAGCCCCAATCCGCTTTTGCGCACCACTACGCCTGGATTGGAATGCAACCGCAAGGGCTGCCTGATTGTGGACGAGAACTCCATGACAACGAAAGAGAGCGTATACGCAGGTGGCGATGCCGTAACCGGCGCAGCTACAGTCATTTTGGCCATGGGTGCAGGAAAAAAAGCAGCCGCTGCCATTCATGAAAAATTGAGTACACAGGTTTGAGTTTACCATCTTTTCTTTATAATCATCATAGACACGCCCACCGGCAGCTTGTCGGTGGGCTTTATTATGGAGGGAATCATGCTGGTTAAAAATGTGATGACAACTCATGTGGTGACTGTCCTGCCGGAGGAGACAGTCGCAACGGCAAGCCGATTGATGGCACGTGACAATCTGGGTGCGCTTGCTGTGTGTTCCCGTGATGGACATTTGCGTGGGATGATTACAGATCGAGATATCGTCCTTCGCTGTATCGCGGCAGGGGAGAATCCTGCCGAGGTTTCTGTGCGGCAGGTAATGACCCGGCGGCTGATTACGGTAAACCCAGAGGAGGAAACCGCCAAGGCTGCTTCCCGCATGGCCGAACAGCAAATAAGAAGGCTTCCAGTCGAGCGGGAGGGAAGACTGGTGGGTATGATTTCTCTTGCCGACCTTAGCAGAGAGCCAAAATTTCGTATGGAAGCTGCGGAAATACTGTGTAATATCTGCAATTCTGTACGGAAATAACAACAATTTTACTATGGCATCTGATATGGCGTTTGCACCGTATCAGGTGTCATGTTTGGAATTGGCAGCGCCAGAGATCGGAAAACTATGGATATTCGCTCTTCGTTTTATTCTGTGAGAAAAAAAGAATAGCGTAAAAAAATAACAAATTTCTTGAAAAAGTACTTCCCAAATTTAGAAAAATGTTGTAATATAATGTAAGATGCTATTTGCAATTTGCAGCTCCTTTGTTTTCTAAGGTGATTTGTGCGAGAAAAGTCTTCAAAGACATGATGAAAAGGACTGATTGGCATTTAAATGCTGATTCAATAATAAGGGGAAGCAAAGAGCTTTTTCAATCAAATTTTTAAATATATGTGAGAGAAAGAAAAGTATGAAAGCGAGAAAAATTAGCATTTTCATTATATTTTGTATGTTGGTTAGCCTTTTTTTTGTATTCGACACAGAGACGAATGCAGTGAATGTGCCAACAATTTCTATTGGTTCTGCAGTGGGGCGCGTAGGAGATCGGGTTACTGTGCCAGTGTTCGTGGAAAACAATCCTGGCGTTGTAGGTGTCTTTCTGGATATTACCTATGATTCCGATAAGCTTTCTCTCGTTGATGTCACTGACACAGGCCTTCTCAGCGGTGGCTTTTTTTCCGAGAAGCTGGAACAAAACCCCTTCGCATTGACTTGGGAGGATTCCCTTGCACCCAATAATATGTGCAATGGTGTCATTGCAACCTTGACCTTTGAGATTCTAGAAGACTGCGAAAATGAAACCATTGAGCTTTCTAGTCCCCGTAAAATTATGAATTATGACTTAGATTTTGTCCAGTTTGACCTTATTCCCGGTACGATTGCGTTGACTAGGCCGATAGTGCCGATTAGCGGAATTACACTGTGTCAACCGCAGACCAATCTGGATCCCGGTGAAACTTTGGCAATTCCTGTGTGCATTGTCCCGGATAATGCAACAAATAAGGAACTACACTGGACTTCTTCTGATGATACGGTTGCTACTGTATCTCCTATGGGTGAGGTTACTGCGTTAAGAAGTGGTACGACAACCATTACAGCTGCTGCAACAGATGGAAGTGGTATAACGGAGGCTTGTACGATTCATGTGGTTATTGGCGATATTGATAAAGATGGCTATGTGAACACCGACGATGTTGTTTTGCTGATGCAGTATAGTATGTTACCGTCACTTTATCCTATCCCCTATAAGGGAAATGTTGATTTCAATCATGATGGAAGTGTTGACTCGCTTGATGTTGTGATGCTGATGCAATATAGCATCTTGCCAGAATTATATCCATTAGATTAGGAGGAACAGTTGATGAAAAAATGCCTTTGTTTTATTCTGACATTTGCGCTGCTGCTTCAACTTTTTGCTATTCCCGCCAGTGCTGTCGCGTCATCTATGAGTTTTAGCCTTGGATCCGCTAAGGGCAATGCTGGAGATATAGTTCGTTTGCCTCTGGCTATGGATAGTACAGTCGAAGCAACGACGTATAGTATTTCTTATTTTACTTACGATCAAACAGCATTGGAATTTGTCGGCTTTGATAACATTGGTGCAGTTATCATGGATTCTTTTCTTAGAAGCAGCGGTGTAGATAACACAAAGTGCGCCATTGTATTCATGTACTCTCCGGCAAAGGTTGTAGGCGGAAATCTTTGTGATGTAAAATTTTCCATTAAAAGTACGGCAGAGCCTGGTGATTATGAGATTTCCTATATACCCGCAGCGAAGAACCTGAATACTGCGGTCAGCGATATTCAGATTCATTATGGACATATCCATGTGCATGACTATCAGTCGGTTATTACACTGCCTACCTGCACGACCAAAGGCTTTACTACATATTCCTGCAATTGCGGTGATTCCTATGTTGCTGATGAGATAGGGTCGCTTGGCCATGACTTGAGGGTTTCTGAGGAAGTTAAAGCGACCTGTACCACCGCTGGCTATATTTTAAAGAACTGTTCTCGCCTCGGCTGTGACTATGAGGAAAAGATCAATGTTGATGTACTGGGGCATGATCTGCGTGAGGTAGCCAAGGTTGCACCTACTTGTACAAAACCCGGCAGCGAAGCTGGTAAGACCTGTAGCCGCTGCGATTATACCGAAGGCCTTGAAACGATTCCCGCGCTTACCCATGATTTACAGGTTATTGAAGAAGCAAAACCTACCTGCACTACTGATGGTTATATTCGCAAGGTCTGCTCTCGTCTTGGCTGCGACTATGAGGAGACGATTACAGTCCATGCACTGGGGCATGATCTGCATGATGTGGCGAGAGTTGAGCCTACTTGTACTGAACCCGGCAGCGAAGCCGGAAAGACCTGTAGCCGTTGCGACTATACCGAAGGTCTTGGTGTTATCCCCGCTCTTGGTCATACGCTTACGGATGTTGCCAAGGTAAAACCCACCTGTACTGAACCCGGTTGCGAGGCCGGAAAGACCTGTAGCCGTTGTGACTACACCGAAGGCCTCAAAGTCATTGCCGCCTTAGGTCATGCGCTTACGGACGTTGCCAAGGTAGAACCCACCTGTACCGAACCCGGTTGCGAAGCTGGAAAGATTTGTAGCCGTTGCGATTATACCGAAGGCCTTGGTGTTATCCCCGCTCTGGGTCATGCTTTCATAAATTATCAGAAGGTGGAACCCAGCTGTACGTTGGCAGGCCATAAGGCTGGCAGTATCTGTAGCCGCTGTGACTACACCGAAGGTCTTGAAGTTATTGCCGCCTTGGGTCATGCTCTTACAGACGTTGCTAAGGTAGAACCCACCTGTACTGAACCCGGTTGCGAGGCCGGAAAGACCTGTAGCCGTTGCGACTACACCGAAGGCCTTGGTGTTATCCCCGCTCTGGGTCATGATCTTACGGACGTTGCCAAGGTAGAACCCACCTGTACCGAACTCGGTTGCGAAGCCGGAAAGATTTGTAGCCGTTGCGACTACACCGAAGGCCTCAAAGTCATTGCCGCCTTGGGTCATGCTCTTACGGACGTTGCCAAGGTAGAACCCACCTGTACTGAACCCGGTTGCGAAGCTGGAAAGATTTGTAGCCGTTGTGACTACACCGAAGGTCTTGGCGTTATCCCTGCTCTGGGTCATGCGCTTACGGACGTTGCCAAGGTAGAACCTACCTGTACCGAACCCGGTTGCGAAGCCGGAAAGGCCTGTAGCCGTTGCGACTACACCGAAGGCCTCAAAGTCATTGCCGCCTTGGGTCATGCTCTTACGGATGTTGCCAAGGTAGAACCCACCTGTACCGAACCCGGTAGCGAAGCTGGAAAGATTTGTAGCCGTTGCGACTACACCGAAGGCCTTGGTGTTATCCCCGCTCAGGGTCATTCTCTTACGGATGTTGCCAAGGTAGAACCCACCTGTACCGAACCCGGTTGCGAAGCTGGAAAGATTTGTAGCCGCTGTGACTATACCGAAGGCTTTGAAGAAATTCCTGCGTTGGAGCATGAGTTTACCGAGGTTTCCAATTGGAATTGGATTTCCGCTGTGGGCGGTTATGCAGCTACGGCTGTTTACAAGTGCAACAGATGCAATGAGAATGAGCAAACGATTTCCGCTGCGGTAAGCTCTGCCGCTGAGCCTGAAGGCTACATTACCTACACTGCCGCTGTTACACTCCATGGAAAAGAATTTACTACCACGAAGGTGGATCAGGCTAGCTGTACGCTGAATGTAATCAATGGTACAATTACAAGCGGCAACAGAGAGAATGAACCGTATCTCTATGATGATTTTATTACGGTTCAGGCTGATGCACCTAAGGAAGGGAAGTACTTTGTCGGCTGGTATCTTAACGGAGAAAAGGTCAGTGATAAGAAAAACTACAAGTTCTATCTCAAAACCAATACAGTAATTGAGGCCAAGTATGAAGACGCTCCTGTGGAGGTTTCCCCGCTGGTTGCTCTGGAGCTTACAGACAGGGTTGGCCTTGCAGACGGTGGCCAGCAGCTCAAGCTGATTGTCCGTTGGGAGCTTCCGTCCGGCTATCAGCCTGTTGAGGCCGGTTTCGTAAGAACCTATAATGATGACAAGAGCGGTTCTGACAGCCTGAAGCTTGAAAATGTGGATGGCAGCGACATCAAGAAAAACGCTGTAGCCGCTGTCCGCAACACCGGCAGCTATACCCTGAACCTGAACCTGAGTGCCAGCACAGCGCAAAAGAATCTCTACGCCGCTGGCTATCTCAAATACACCAACGCCGCCGGCGAGACGGTTATTGTTTATACCGATCCGGCACAGAGCGCTGCGGAATAAATTCTTCTACGCTAAGAAGATAGGCTATTTTACACCGCAGCCGGATATATTTGCAGAATAAGCAATTGACTGGGAGGTCACCCAACGAATGGGTGACCTCCGCTCAATTATTATAAGCGTCGGGAGATGGTCAAATATGAAGAAAGGTCTTCAAGTCGTGTCCAGACAGGAGCGGCTGGATCGTGCATACCTCAGGATTTTGACTCCGAAAGTCTGGAAATACATGATGTGCGCAAAAATATTGACACAATCAGTGGCAAAGTCGGGACTTGCGAAATTGAAAAGTATATGATAAAATTAATAAATAAAAACGTGCTATTGTTGTCGGGGGTGTTCTAATGAAAAATAATAGAAAATGGACAAGATTCCGACATACCGTATTTACAGAGCTGATTAGACCCGTGGCTCGTTTGATTGCAAATGTAAAGTATCGCGCCACGATTGACAAATTTACACAGGAAGGAAACCGCAATTGGTTGGTTCTTTCTAATCATCAGACAGAGTTTGATCAGTTTTTTATTGGCCTTGCCTTTAAAAAGCCGGTGTATTATGTTGCATTGGAGGATATATTCTCCAATGGGTGGATATCTTGTGTAATTCGCTGGATGGTGGCACCAATTCCTATTTTGAAGGCCACTTCGGATGTGCGGGCAGTGATAAACTGCATTCGGGTTGCCAAAGAGGGCGGTAATATCGCCTTGTTTCCAGAAGGAAACCGCACCTACAGCGGCAGAACGTGCTATATCAAGCCATCTGTAGCTGCACTGGCAAAAAAGATGGCACTTCCCATTGCAATCTTCCGTATAGAAGGCGGCTATGGGGTCAAGCCTCGTTGGGCAAGGCAATTCCGTAAAGGCCGCATGAGAGCCTACGTCAAACGGGTGATTGAACCGGAAGAATATCAGAATATGTCCAAAGAGACACTGTACGATCTCATCTGTCAGGAGTTGTGGGTGGACGAAGCAATTGCAGATGCCAGCTTCCCGAGCAAGTTTGGTGCTGAAAATTTGGAGCAGGTTATTTATATCTGCCCTGATTGCGGTATATCCGAATTTGAATCTAAGGGTGAGCTGCTGACCTGCAAGCACTGTGGAAAACAGCATCGCTATACCGCTGAAAAGCGGCTTGAGGCGTTAGAAGGGGCGACCCGTTTTCCTTTCGTTGCCCAATGGTATGATTATCAGGAGAGCTTTATCCGCTCTCTGGATCTTTCGCCTTACCAGACAACACCGATTTATCAGGATACAGCGGATATTTCCGAAGTTATCGTATTTGACAGAAAACGTCCTCTTTTTAAAAATATACAAATCTTCATTTACGGCGACCGACTGGAAGTTCTGTGTAACCAAGAAAAAATAGTTCTGCAATACCTCAATATACAGGCCATGGCCTGCGTCGTTGGGCATAAACTAAATATTTTTTTAAAAGATAAGATTTATCAGCTCAAAGGAGATACTAGCTTTAATGCTTTAAAATATTGCAATATTTATTACCACGCAAAATTTATTAAGGAAGGACACAAAGATGGAGAGTTTCAGTTTTTGGGATTATGAGGTTTGGGGAATCTTTTCCCTGATTACAGTTCTTCTGGGCAGTCTTCTATTGGCAAATTCGCTAAAGAAGCTTGTTCCCATTTTAAAGAAATCCCTGATTCCGTCCTCCGTTCTTGGCGGCATTTTGTTGCTGATCGCATCGGGCGTTTATGAATCTTTCACTGGGAATAATCTTTTTAATACCAGTTTTTTTGGAGGAAATGGAACTGGGGTTCTGGAAATTCTGACCTATCACTGCCTTGCGTTGGGCTTTATTGCCACCACATTGAAGCCCGCAAATGAAAAATTTAATAAAAAACGTAGCGCAGAGATTTTTAATACCGGTGTTACGACTGTCTCGACCTATCTCATGCAGGGGGTTCTTGGCCTTGCAATTACCATTGTTGCAGTAATCATTTCCCCCCAATTTTTTGCTGCATCTGGCATTATTCTGCCCTTTGGATTTGGTCAGGGAACGGGACAGGCGTTAAACTATGGCAATATTTACGAGCTTGAATACGGCTTTGCCGGCGGCAGAAGCTTTGGCTTGACCATTGCCGCTATGGGTTTTTTAAGCGCTAGTGTTGGTGGGGTTATACATCTGAATATTTTACGAAAAAAGGGACTGAAATACAATTTTGGTCATGAAGATGAGGAAGCAGAGTCTCTGATTCTTCAAGATATTCAGGGGAAGCATGAAATTCCAATGAATGGCAGCATTGATAAGCTTACGATGCAGATAGTGCTCATATGCCTGACCTATTTCATCGCTTATGCGATTATGGCAGCGCTTGGAGCAATTGCAGGCAGCCTGAAATCAATTCTCTTTGGCTTTAATTTTCTTCTTGGCGTGCTTGCCGCCACCCTTGTGAAGGGAATCAATAATCTCCTTATGAAGAAGGGAATTGTCAGAAGGCAGCATATCAGTCCCTTCCTGATGACCAGATTGAGCGGCTTCTTCTTTGATGTCATGATCGTTGCAGGTGTTGCGGCAATCCGCCTCAACGCATTGCGCAGTTATTGGCCGATTATTATCATTCTGAGCCTTGTCGGTGCCCTCTCAACCTATTATTACAATTATTTTGTTGCAAAAAAAATGTTCCCGGATTATTCGGAAGAGCAGTTTATGGTGATGTACGGTATGCTTACCGGCACAGCCAGTACTGGTATTATCCTTTTGCGTGAGTTGGATCCGGATTTTAAAACTCTTGCAGCAGAAAATCTGGTTTATCAAAATTTCCCGGCCATTGTTTTCGGGTTTCCCCTGATGATTCTTGCAACACTTGCACCAGAGCAGCCAGTGCTGGCACTACTGATTATGTTTGCCTTTTTTGTTGTGATGAACCTGATTCTATTTCGTAGTATTATTTTTAGAAAAAAGAATAAGAAACATATTGATCGTGTCGTTTGACCGAACCCTATGAAGCCTCCTCAGCCATGATGTTGGGGAGGTTTTTTGGATGAGCAGCAAAAAATATGCCATACTATGAAAAACAGACAGGAGGCATATCTATGGAAACAGAAGCTTTGCAAATTGGGAAGGACAAGACGGATCCTTTGGAGGAATATGGTGCCGTACACATGACCGGTCAGGACGGAAATATTTGTACGCTGACCATTATTGGGCAGATTGAAGGTCACCAGATCTTACCTGAGACGACAAAAACAACAAAATATGAGCATATTCTCCCTCTTTTAGCTGCCATTGAGCAGAGTGACCAAATTGAGGGGCTGCTCCTGCTTCTCAATACCGTGGGTGGCGATATTGAGGCAGGACTGGCTATTGCCGAATTGATTGCAGGAATGCGAAAGCCAACGGTATCGCTGGTCTTGGGCGGTGGACATTCGATTGGTGTGCCGCTGGCGGTATGTACGAAAAAGAGCTTTATTGCTAGGACTGCCAGCATGACGATCCACCCTGTACGCATCAGTGGGACGGTGATTGGAGCACCGCAGACCTATCAGTATATGCAGCAGGTGCGTGAACAGATTGTTGATTTTGTCACATCGAATTCTCACGTGAGCCGGGAAGTTTTTCTGTCCTATATGATGGCCACCGGGGAAATTGCCTCCGATGTTGGCACGGTCATTTATGGAGAGGAGGCCGTGCGGTGCGGGCTTATGGATCAGGTTGGAACCCTGTCCGATGCCTTAAATGCGCTTCATCAGATGGTAGAGCAAAATAAAAAACATGAAGATACGCATCGAAACGATACAACCGGCGATACAGCGCCACAATGATATCTTCAGGAATTCCCAATTCCTAAAAAACAGTGGAATTTTTCCCAAAAGTATGCTATGATAAGATGAAATTTTTTATAGCATTCTTGGAGGCGTTCTATGTCTTATTTACAGGCCATCATTCTTGGTTTGGTTCAGGGAATTGCGGAGTTTTTGCCGATCTCCAGTTCCGGTCACCTGAAGCTGTTTGAAAAGCTTCTTGGTCTTCCGAATGTGGAGACCGATTACTTATTCTTTGATGTGCTGCTTCATCTCGGCACACTGATTGCTGTGTTTATTGTCTACCGCAAGGTCATTGGTGATATTTTAAATGAGCTTTTTACCATGCTCCATTTACGTAGAGACAAGACCGAACCTGATATTCCTAGGCGTCGTCTGATTGTGATGCTTATTGTATCCCTTCTTCCATTATTTGTGATTTTTCCCTTTAAGGATTCTTTAGAAAAGCTGGGTGGTAATTATTTGGTCATCGGTATCATGCTGATCCTTACCGGCCTTGCACTTTACATATGCGATCATCTTCCCAACGGTAAGAAGACAGAAAAGGACATGAGTATCGTTGATGCGCTTTTTATTGGCGCAGCGCAGGCGCTTGCCGTCATGCCAGGTCTCAGCCGTTCAGGTATGACCATCTCCGCAGGATCAGCCAGAGGTCTTGACCGCAGCTATGCCGTTCAGTTTTCTTTCCTGATGTCTATCCCCACCATTTTGGCAGCGGTTCTTCTGGAGCTTGTGGATGCCCTTCGGGCAGGTGTGGATGGATCCCTTTTGCCTAAGTATCTGGTTGGTGTAGTGATTGCTGCACTGTCTGGTATTGGCGCAATGAAGTTTTTACAGTTTATAGCACAAAAGAAGAAGTTCGGCGGTTTTTCTTACTACTGCTGGGGTGTCGGCATCGTATCTATGTTCCTCTTTTTAATTTCATGAGGAGGTAGCTATGGCTTCCACAAAAAAGTCCAAACCAAAATCGAATTCCAAATCAAAAAAGAAATCTGACGTGAAGACCTCTTCCCGCCGTTGGATTGGTGCGCTCATTTGCCTATGCTTGTTCTTTATTAGTCTGCTTGCCTGTTTTGGTGTAAAAAGCATTTTTACTAATATATGGTCATTGCTTATCAAGGGTTTGTTTGGCAGTACTGGCCTTTATGTGATACCGTTCTCCCTATTTGCTATGACTGCGATTTTTACTTTCCATGGTGGCCATCCGATTACGGTGCGGTTGATTTGCGCAGGGATGATGGTGATCTGTATCGGCGCATTGGCGCACCTGATGTCTGAATTCATCTCCCGTTGGGACGTATCGCTTCTTTCTGCCCTTTGGAATGGCGGTAGACAGGGATTGACCGGCGGCGTGATCTGCGGTTTAGTTGCTATGGGGCTGGAAGCCTGCATTGCAAAAATTGGTGCAGCAATTATTTTGGCTGTAGTTCTGATTGTTTGTATTCTCTATGCGCTCAACATGACGATTCCCAATATTTACCATGCTATTCAAAATCGACCCCGACTGGAAAAGGAGGAAGAAACGGAAAAGCCTGATGCAGCGGCTATGATTGTTAACCGCGTTGCACAGCACCGTATTGACCGAATCCAACACAAACGCGAACCGAAGAATATTTCTGAATTTGATCTGCCTGTGGACGAGCCTCCCACGCCGGCGAAAATCGGTGAAAAGGCGATTTCTCCCGATCAGTTGATTACAATGCGCAGAGAAGAGGCGCAAAAGGCAAAGCAACTGCCAAAGATGGAAGTCCCAAAGGAAGAGAAGCCGGTGGAACCCAGCTTTGCAACTAAAGCTATGGTGCAAGATTTTGTGGAGCATATGCCGCAGAAGGTTGCGCCCGAGGAAGCAAAGGCCTCTGCGATCGAGATTGCGCAGCAAATCAAAAGTCAGGAAGGGGAGAGTGCCCCACGCTATATCTATCCGCCTCTGGATCTTCTCTCACCTCCGGCTGCATCCTCCCTTGATGGAACTGGAGAAATGCGCGAAAATGCCAAGCGACTGGATGATACATTAAAGAGCTTTAATATTGATGCACATATTGTCAATGTCACCCGCGGCCCATCTATCACCCGGTATGAGCTGGAACTGGATAAGGGTGTGAAGCTCAGCAAAATCACAGGTTTGTCCGATGATATTGCTTTGAGTTTAGGTGCCTCTGGCGTGAGAATTTCTGCGATTCCCGATAAAATTTCTGTAGTTGGTATAGAAGTTCCCAACCGTCTGGTTTCCACTGTATATGCCAGAGAGGTTGTTGGCTCTGATGCATTTCACCGCGCTAAATCAAAGCTTTCCTTTGCCGTTGGCAAGGATATCAGCGGCGTGAGCATTGTGGGCGATATTGGAAAGCTGCCACATTTGCTTATTGCAGGTACTACCGGCTCCGGCAAATCGGTGTGCATGAATAGCCTGATTATTTCTCTGCTTTATAAAGCATCTCCCGATGAGGTCAAGCTGATTATGATTGACCCCAAGATGGTAGAGCTTGGAATTTATAATGGTATTCCCCATCTGTTGATTCCTGTCGTAACCGATCCTAAGAAAGCGGCTGGTAGTCTGCAATGGGCAGTAACTGAAATGATGCGCCGTTATCGAATGATGGCAGACGCAGGTGTCCGAAATCTGGAAGAATACAACAAATTGGCAGCAGTTTCTGATGAATATGAGGCTATGCCGCAGATTGTTGTCATTATTGACGAGCTGGCCGATTTGATGCTTGTGGCAGCCAAGGATGTGGAGGAAGCCATTTGCCGTGTCGCACAGATGGGTAGAGCCTCCGGCATCCATTTGATTGTTGCCACCCAGCGTCCTTCTGCGGATGTCATCACAGGTCTTATGAAGGCCAACATCCCTTCCCGTATTGCCTTTGCAGTGGCCTCCTCCATGGAATCCCGTATCATTCTCGATACCGTTGGTGCTGAAAAGCTGGTAGGAAAGGGCGATATGCTCTATGCGCCGTTAGGGGAGGGAAAGCCCAAGCGTGTACAGGGCTGCTTCATTACCGATGATGAGGTACAGCGTGTGGTTTCCTTTATCAAGTCCCAGCAGCTCAATGTGAGCATTCAGGAGCAGGAAAAAATTTTGGAACAGATTTCTAATAAAGCAGATAGCCAAGATTCCAATAATGCGGAAGGATCCTCTATTGAATCAGAGGGGGATGAGCTTCTTCCGGCTGCGGTTGAGGTCATTCTTGAATCCGGCATGGCCTCGGTTTCCATGCTCCAGCGCAGATTAAAGCTCGGCTATGCCAGAGCGGCAAGAATTGTGGACGAAATGGAAGAAAAAGGAATTGTTGGTCCCTTTGAAGGCTCCAAGCCAAGACAGCTTTTAATCACAAGAGAGCAGTGGGATGCCATGCAAAATGGTACGCAGCTGTCAATTTCTGACCCTGTACTGCAAGAAATGGGTGAAGATGGCAATATAGAATAAATTTTTCTGAAAAAGAAGCAGATTATAGTTTACAAAATGAAAAAAATGTGGTAAAGTAACAAAGTTGCATTGCACCTGCAAAGCAGGGCGAGAGCACAATGAAAGGATGCAATACCATGAAACAAAATAATACTGGCTTACGCAACACCAGATTCCTTACAGAACTGGCAGTTCTTACAGCAATTGAGTTGATTCTGGAGCTCTCCGGTCTTGGCTATATCCACACCAAGTTTTTGGAGTTTACGATTATGCAGATTCCTGTGATCGTAGGTGCCGTTGTGCTTGGCCCTATTGGGGGGTTGGTTCTGGGTAGTGTTTTTGGCCTGACGAGCTTCTGGCAATGCTTTGGAAAAAGCTGGTTTGGTGCTACGCTGCTGTCCATCAGTCCTTTGGGTACCTTTGCGACCTGCGTGATTCCCAGAGTGGCAATGGGTCTAGTGTGTGCATATTTGTTCCGTGTGCTATACGGCAAGCGGAATAGGCTGTTTTCCAAGCTCTCCGGCAGGACAGGCTCTATGCTATGCTGTGCCATTGTGGGGCTGAGCGGTGCGCTGCTCAATACCGTTTTGTTTATGGGATTCCTTGTCACCATTTTTGGAAAATCTGATTTCCTGCTGAATATGGGCAGTCAACAGATTATCCCGTTTGTGGTTGGCATGGTTGGCGTTCAGGGACTGATTGAAGCAGTCATTTGCTGTGTTGTCAGCGCCAGTATCTCATACGCGCTCCTAAGAGCAAGAAAATAACCTGTAGTTTTTGCAGGAAATGGAGGCAAAAGTAAATATGAAAAGAAGTGTAACCACGCTTGTGATTGTTGTCGTACTAACGGCAGCACTCCTGTTCACCGCTTTTTGCGGTATCGGTTCGTTTATCCAGCCAACGAAGGATGGCATCGTTCTGGGTCTCGATCTGGTTGGCGGCTCGGAAATTACTTATGAAGCTGTTGTCCCCGTTGGCGCTCAGGATGTTGATGAGGGCATGAATAGTGCGATTTCCATGCTTCGTCAGCGTCTTGATGCTCTGGGCTACACCGAAGCCAATGCTTACAAATCCGGTGACCGTCAGATCGTTGTGGAAATTCCCGCAGTCAGCGATCCTGAAGAAGCTGTCCAGAAGCTCGGCTCCACGGCTGTTGTCACTTTCAAGGATGCCGATGATAAGGTTTGGATTGATGGCAACGACATTGAAAAGGCTTACTACGAATATTCCGCTACGGATGAGTCCGGCGTACCGCATCATCATGTCGTTTTGACCTTCACCTCCACTGGCCGCAGCAAGTTTATTGAAGCAACCAAGAGCGTGGCTTCCCGTACCGGCGGCGATAATTATCTGTCCATTTACCTGGATGAAGATGAAATCTCCACTCCTATGGTTGACAGTGAGTATGCTTCCACTGGCATTAACTCCGAATCCGCTATCATCACCCTTGGCGATAATGCTAAGGCTGAAGATGCTACCTATCTTGCGAACCTGATCTCTGCCGGTCAGATGCCCTTCAGCCTGGAATGTGTCAAGCTGCAGGGTGTGGGCGCTTCCCTCGGTGAGCGTTCTCTGCAGACCAGCCTTCTGGCAGGTCTGATCGGTCTGATCATTGTTATTCTGTTCATGATCGTTGTTTACCGCGTTATGGGCGTGATCTCCTGCATCGCTCTGACGCTCTACGGTGCTCTGATGGCAGTTCTGCTGTCCGTATTCCACCTGAACCTGAGCCTTCCCGGAATTGCAGGTATCATCCTCACTATTGGTATGGCCGTGGATGCCAACGTCATTATTTACGAGCGCATTAAGGAAGAGCTGAGAACCGGCAAGACCCTGCGCTATGCAATTGACACCGGCTACAAGGGCGCTCTGATTGCTATCGTGGACTCCAACATCACCACCATTCTTGCTGGTATTGTTCTGTGGATCTTCGGCACTGGTACCATCATCGGCTTTGCGCAGACTCTGCTGATCGGTGTTATCCTGTCCATGATCATTATGCTGGTTGTTACCAAGCAGCTGCTCCATGCTGCCGTCGGTCTGGGAATTCGCAGCCCGAAGGCCTACTGTGTTTGATAGGAGGTGCCCGAAATGCTTGATAAGATGAGATCTTTTAGCTTCACCAAAAATTTCAAGGTGCTGTCCATTATTGCGGCTCTGTTTGTTTGCGTTGGCCTGATCGGCCTGATTCTCCTGCCCTTCGGCGTACAGCTATTCAAGTTTGATATCGACTTCGTCGGTGGTACCACCATGCAGTTCGAAATGCATCAGGCAATCACCACCGATATCACCAATGACGTTGCCGCCATTCTCAAGGATGTAAGCGGTTATGATGCTTCCTCCGTCACCAAGGCCGGTGACTCTGGTACGCAGGTTGTTGTCAAGTGCCGTGAGATCGACTCCGAGACCCGTGACGCTGTCTTTAATGCTGTCGCAGAGAAGTACAACCTTGCACAGGAAGATTACCTCAAGAGCGACTATGTTTCCGCTTCTGTCGGCTCCGACCTTCGCAATAAGGCCATTAAGGCTTCCCTGATTGCTATTTTCCTGATTCTGGTTTATATCACCATTCGCTTTGAGTTCCGTTCTGGTGTTGCAGCCATCATTGCCCTAGTTCATGACCTGCTGGTAATGCTGTCCATGTACATCATCTTCCGCATTCCCTTCAACATGAACTTTATCGCTGCTGCTCTGACCATTCTTGGTTATTCCATCAATGCCACTATCGTGGTATTTGACCGTATCCGTGAAATCAGAAAGAAGGAAGCTGGTAAGAAGGGTGTCGAATTTGCTGACATCGTTGACAGAGCTATTCATCAGACGCTTACCCGCTCCATCAATACCACCATTACCACCCTCGTGGTTATGGTTATGCTGCTTATCCTCGGTGTCAGCTCCATCCGCAACTTCGCTGCTCCCATCTGCTGCGGTGTCATCGCTGGCTGCTTCTCTTCTGTCTGCATCTCCGGTCCTATGTGGAATCTGATGATGCCCAAGAGCAACAAGAAGGCATAATTTTCTGCTTCATTCTACGGCGCAGTTCTGTAATGGACTGCGCCGTTATTTTTTTGCTTTCATAATTTCTTCTCTGGCCTCATAATCTTTTCTGGGAGGGAGTATATGAACAAAAGCTATCTATCAGTTTTTCCCACGGCGCTCGCTGAAGGTATTGATAGACTGACAGCAAGTGAGAGGAAAGGCTTACAAGAGATCCGTCTACGATGTGGCCAGCCAGCTGCCTACTTGGTGGATGGACAAGAGCGCGTGATTCCTTGGGGCGCATCTGGATATTTGGTGGATGAGAAATGTTTGCAGGAAATTGTCAATCGTGCGACTGGCTATAGCACTTATGCTGTTCATCATCAGCTTAGTCGTGGCTATTTGACACTTCCCGGCGGACATCGACTTGGCTTATGCGGTCAGGCTGTTATGGGACAAGAAGGAATCCGCACATTAAAAGAGATATCTTCTTTAAATCTCCGCATTGCAAAGCATATCCCCGAGAGTTATTCGGAGGCAGAAGCTTATTTCCTCCATCATCCAGCCTCGACCTTACTTTCAGGGCCACCCGGCTGCGGAAAAACCACGCTTTTACGTCATTTGATTCGTCTTTCAAGTGATACGATGCATCAACGTGTGGGGATTGTGGACGAGCGAATGGAGATTGCAGCCTGTACGGGAGGCAAGATGGGCTTCCCTTTGGGTGCGATGACAGATGTTTTATCCGGCGCACCAAAATCTGAGGGGATTTACCTGTTACTTCGTACAATGAACCCGGATTGGATTGCTGTGGACGAAATTACCGATGAGAAGGATCTGGAAGCTCTTTTACGTTCCTCCTTTTGCGGTGTCCGCATTCTGGCAACGGCGCATATGTTTTGCCGTGACGATCTGTATTCCCGTCCGCTTTATGCAAAAATGTGTGAAATGAACTTATTTGAGAACCTGATTCTTATGGACAAGAATCATGGAATCCGTGCAGAAAGGATGAAAACAAATGATTAAGCTGCTGGGAGCCTCCTTCATTGTCATTGCGGCGGCCTCTGTGGGAATTCGAATGGCAAGAAATGTCAGGATGGAGGAACGATGCCTGTCTCAACTTGCAAAAATATTGGAAATGATGGCATGGGAGATTGAAAGCCGATTAACATCTATAGCACCCCTATGTGATATGGCCGCTTTGCAATGCACAGGTACACTCTCTGAGATGTTCTCTGCACTGGCAAAAAGCTTTGCAGAGCAGGATGCTGAGGATGTCTGTCATATTATGGATGCCATATTATTGCGCTTTGGTAGCAGTCTTCCGGCATCGTGCCATTACCGTCTAAGAGAGCTTGGAAGTATTTTAGGTGCGTATGAGGCGGATGAACAGGTAAAGGCTCTCAACGGTTTACACAACAGAATCAATCGCTCTCTGGAAGAGCTTCGGGAGGGGAGAACACAGCGTTGCAGAAGTTATGAGGTAATGGGTGTATGTGCTGGATGTGCTTTGGCAATTTTGCTTCTTTAATGCATGGAAATTGATCTAATTTTTAAAATTGCAGCCATTGGCATTATCATTTCAATTCTCAATCAGGTGCTTGTCCGTTCCGGGCGGGAGGAGCAGGCAACCATGACAACGCTTGCAGGGCTGGTTGTGGTGTTGATGATGGTAGTACAACGGATTGCGGAGCTTTTTGATATGGTAAAGGAACTGTTTCATTTTTGATGAGTGATTTTTTAAAGCTCTCAGGCATGGCGTTGCTTGCAGCATTGCTGAGCAGTATTTTGGACAAGCGGGACCGTGCATTTGCCATGGGACTGGGATTGCTGACGTGTACAGTGGTGCTTTATGGATGCATTAAAAATCTAGCGCCTGTTGCCAATATCATGGGGGAACTGTCTGTCCTCAGCGGCCTTGGCAACGGTTTTCTGGAGCCGTTGGTTAAAACTGCTGGGATTGGAGTTGTAACGCAGATCGCTTGTGGAGTATGTACGGACTGTGGACAAAATGCGCTTGCCAAGGTGGCGGAGCTTTGCGGTACGGTAGCAGCAATCTGTATGTCTATGCCGCTATTATCCTCCGCATTGGAGCTATTGCAGCAAATGATGGAGGGTTAAATGCGACGATGGATTTTATGCTTTGTGTTTCTACTCTTCTTCAATATGCCTGTTTTTGCGGTGGATGAAAATTCTCTGCGTGAGGCACTTCCGAAGGAAGCTAGTACATATGTTGAGGATATTCCGTTTGGTGGGGGTTTTTCCGAAGGAATTACGGCTATTTTGAAAAAAGTCTTTCCAACAGTTTTACCGACGGTTCACACTGCACTTCAAAGTGTTGGTATGATGCTTGCAGCGCTTATCCTTTGTGCGCTTTCCCAAAAGGAGGGGACATTGACACCTGCCACCATTGCCGGGGTGTTTGCTATAGCATCTGCTGGGATGCTGGAGGTGCAGTCTCTGGCAAAAAGTGGACAGGAAGCGCTATATCAGATGCAGAGCTTTGGTGATCTGCTTTTGCCTGCCATGGCGGCTTCTACAGCGGCATCAGGTGGAATTACGTCTTCCTCCGCAATCTATGCCGGAACTGCTTTTTTTACAGATGTTTTGATGCATGGGTTCAGTGGTGTTTTCCTGCCAATGACCTATGCCTATGTTGCTGTGAGTGCAGCCCATGCGTTATGTGATAATGATCTTCTCTCTCGCATTGCAGATTTAATCAAATGGGCAATTCAATCCGGCCTCAAGCTATGCCTATTTCTTTTCCTTGCTTATATGGGTCTGACCGGTTTATTTTCCGGCTCAGCAGATGCTACAGCGGTGAAGGCGGCAAAGCTGACCTTATCAGGAGTGGTACCTGTGGTAGGCAGTATGATTTCCGATGCTTCCGAGACGGTAATTCTCGGTGCCTTGACCCTAAAAAATGCTATGGGTATTTTCGGAATGCTTGCAGTTGTATCTATCTGCATTGGTCCGTTTCTCAGGACAGGTGTATCCTATCTTGTGATGAAGCTTTCCACTGCTGCCGGAAGTGCGCTGGGGACAAAGCCGCTGATTTCTCTTATGGATGCCATAACGGATGCCATGGGGTTTTTGTTGGCTATGACAGGAACCGGTGGGGTGTTACTGCTGATTTCCTGCGTTTGCTATTTGAAGGTGACGGGGGTATGAAAAAATATCTCTTTTCTGTCATCGCGGCAGCAATTCTGGTCAGTCTCTTTTCCACATTCCAACAGAAAAAGGGAATATCAAAGATTTTTCGCATTTGCTGTGCGCTTTTTCTCTTTGCAGCTCTGTTAAAACCCCTAATAAATCTGGAATTGGATGATCCAGAGCGATGGTTTTTCCGATACCAGCCAGAGGAGCAAGTGATTTCTCAGGCGATAGAGGACAGCGAAAAGGAAACCGCAGTGCTCATAACCCGGCAGACAGAGGAATATATATTGGACAAAGCCGAAGAGCTTGGCTTTTCGCCTACGGTTGAAATTAATCTTGCCGCATTGTCAGAGCATTACCAATATCCCTATCGCGTAACACTGCGAGGACAATGGACGCAAAGCCAAAAGGAGGCGCTAAGCCAATACATTGCCCAAATCCTGGGTATCCCGGAGGAACGTCAAATATGGAACGACCCGGCATCCTAAAACGGATTGTAAAATTCCTGAATCATAACAAATATCCCTTGCTTGTGCTTCTTCTTGGGGCGGCCTTCATCCTCTGGCCATCGCAGAAGAATGAAGCACCTGTGCCGGAGACTGTCATCTCTGCGCCTGCGCCTCCTACGGCAGAGGAACAGATGGAGGAAATATTATCTCATATGGAAGGTGCAGGACAGGTACGTGTGATGCTGACAAGAAAAACAGAGGACGAAACTGTCTACCAAACGGACACAGTTACCCGAAACGGCGGTGAAGAAACAATGGAGCAGGAGGCGCAGACCGTTCTTGCCTCCGCCTCTGGCGGTGGAGAAACACCACTGATCCGACAAAAAATTTGCGGAGAATATCAAGGAGCACTGATTGTCTGTCAAGGCGCGGACAGTGCGAGGGTGCGGCTGGAATTGGTGAATGCCGTGGCGGACCTGACAGGGCTTTCCACGGATCGTATCACAGTAATCAAAATGAAATCATAAAGGGAGGACGCATAATGAAAAATTGGAAACGGAGTGCTGTTGTGGCAGCGGTATTTGTATTTGTGTGTGCTGGGATCTATCTAAATTGGTACTATACAAAACAGGAAGAGACACCTCTACTCACCGATGTTTTAAATGACGAGCAGGTGCTCGGAGAGGATACGCTGGTTATGGCAGAGCAGGAGGATGTCCTACTGGAAACTTCAACAGAAGGGTTGGAGACCCCGGAGGATTTGGGTGGAGATTCTTTTGCCTCCATCCGTCTGAGCCGGCAGGGCGCAAGGGATGCCGCAATTGAGACTTTGCAGGAGACGATTGCCTATGCTGGTGGAGAGGATGATTCCACAACGACCTCCAAGCAGCTAGAGGGTATTGTAGAAGCCTCTCTGAGTGAAGCACAAATTGAAAGTCTGGTAGTTGCCAAGGGCTATGCCGACTGTGTAGCCTATATGACAGACGATGGCATCTCTGTTGCTGTTGCCGCGCCGGAGGAGGGATTACAGGAGACAGATGTTGCACTTATCAGCGATATTGTCACTGGACAGACGGATTATGAGATGTCTGACATCCGAATCATTGAGGTGCAATAGAAGAGCTTTGCAGAGAATTGGTACAGATTAGGAAAATGCTATTGTTTTTTCTTTAAAATGTGATACAATAAGATGAATAAACAAAGGAGGACGGCAGTCATGAGTGAATGCAAGGAGTTTATCACGCAGTCGCAGGAAGACGGTGTCATCCATATTTCTCAGGATGTGATTGCCACTATTGCCGCTGTTGCAGCCAATGAAGTGGAGGGCGTTGCTGCGCTTGCCAGTCAGAGTGCAGACTTTTCTGAACGCTTCAGCAAAAAAAGCATTGTCAAGGGCATCCGCCTTTGCCTTACCGAAAATGATGAGGTTTGCATTGAGTGCTGCCTGATTGCTCAGTATGGCTACAGTGTTGTGGAGTTGGCAAAGAATGTGCAGGAGAGCATCTATTCTGCCATTGAGTCTATGACGGCACTGAAGATTGCATCCGTGGATGTGAATATCTGCGGGATTGCTATGAAGAAGTAATACGGAGAATACGCTATGACAAGGTCAACTGCCAGAGAAATTGCAGTCCATCTTGTATTCGGGATGGATTACACCCACGCCAATGCCAATGAGGCCATGGATACCCTGCTGGAGACCGGCTACTATGCCGGACTCTCCAGCGAGCATCCCCTTTATGAGGAACGCCCTAATAGAAAGCAACTGGAATATATCCGTGCTGTTGCGCAAGGCTGCGCAGACAAGGCGCAGGAGCTGGATGAAATTATTTCCCGCTATGCCATTGGTTGGCCGGTATCCCGTATTTCCCGTCTGGTGAAGGCCATTCTTCATGTGGCTATCTATGAGGTACTCTATGTGGAGGATGTTCCCACCGGGGTTGCCATTAATGAAGCAATTCGTCTTACCCGTAGCTATGAGGACGAGGAAGTTGTTGCTTTTGTCAATGGCATTCTCGGCGCTTTCTCCCGAGTGCATCAAGTGGAGTCGGAAGCATGATGACACTGGGCTTTGATACTAGCAACTATACCACCTCGATTGCGGCCTTCCATGGGCAGAGCGGTAAAAACTGCTCCCGCCTGTTGGAGGTAAAACCGGGACAACTGGGGCTTCGCCAAAGCGATGCCCTTTTTTCCCATGTTAAACAGTTGCCGGAGCTGGCTGAAGCACTGTTTTCCCAATATCCACAGGAGAAAGTGACAGCCATTGGTGTCAGTTCCCGACCAAGGGCGGTGGAAGGCTCTTATATGCCCTGTTTTCTTGCAGGTGTCAGTCAGGCTTCCGTTCTGGCACAGGCGCTTCACGTGCCGCTCTATCAATTTTCACACCAGCAGGGACATATCTGTGCATCCCTTTGGTCGGCGGGCAGAATGGAGCTTTTAAATACGCCCCATCTTGCATGGCATTTATCCGGCGGTACGACCGAGCTGCTGCTTGTGGAGCCTGAAAATGGGCTTCCCCGTGCGACTAAAATCGGCGGAACCTCCGATATTTCAGCCGGTCAGCTTATTGACCGTACCGGGCAGATGTTGGGCTGCTGTTTTCCCGCAGGGAAGGCATTAGACCGTTTTTCTCAGGAATCTGACTGCATGGACTATTTCCGTGTCAAGGTTTCCGGCAGCGTGTTTTCCTTCTCAGGTGTCCAAAATAAGCTGCTGGAGTATTATAATAAAACAAATGACCCTGCCGCTACGGCAGGATACTGCCTTCGTTCGGTCATCCATGCCGTAGAGAAGGCTACAAAGCAGGCGCTTGTGGATTATCCGGGCTACAGCGTTGTCTTCTCTGGTGGAGTTGCCTCCAATTCGATGCTGCGCAAGCACGCACCGGCAAAGGACTGCGTTTTCTGTCCGCCGGAGTATTCCACAGATAACGCCATGGGCATTGCCGTGCTTGCTTGGCTGCAAGGGGGTGCAGTATGGAACGAACCATCTTAGCCGTTTCTCAAATCAATGAATATATTAAGGGGCTGTTAGACAGCAATGCACTCCTGCAAGCGCTCTGCATTCGCGGAGAAATTTCAAACTATAAGCTTTATCCCTCCGGCCATCATTATTTCACTTTAAAGGATGCTGGTGGTGCTCTGCGCTGTGTTATGTTCCGCTCCAGTGCTGCACGGCTTCGTTTTCGCCCAGAAAACGGTATGCGGGTGCTGGCCTTTGGCAGTATTTCGGTATTTCTCCGAGACGGCGCCTATCAGCTTTACTGCACAGCCTTAAACCCGGATGGGGTAGGGGACTTGCATATTGCTTTTGAACAGCTCAAGGAAAAGCTGTTTCAGGAAGGGCTGTTTGATCCTGCCCATAAAAAACCTCTGCCTGCCTATCCCCATACAATTGCCATCATCACCTCGGGGGCAGGTGCGGCAATCCACGATATGCTGCGGATTTTATCGGCAAGATATCCCCTTTGTAAGGTTCTTATCCTGCCGGTTCGGGTACAGGGCGTGGAGGCACCGCCGGAAATTTGCGGTGCTATCCGCTATGTCAATACCCATAAGCTGGCCGATCTTATCCTTACCGGCCGTGGCGGCGGCTCTATTGAAGATCTCTGGGCCTTTAACGATGAGCGGGTCGCCAGAGAAATCTACCGTTCCCAAATCCCGGTCATTTCTGCTGTTGGGCACGAGCCAGATGTGACAATTTCCGATTTTGTTGCCGATTTGCGGGCAGCGACCCCCAGCAATGCCGCGGAGCTTGCCGTTCCCGATCAGTCCGAACTGCGTGAACGTCTCCGCGCAATGGAATCTGCTATGGTGCAGAGAATGCAGCGCCAGACCAAGCTTTCACGCCAACGGCTGGAAAGTGCGGCACGTTCCAGAGTTCTGCAAAGCCCTGTTGCCTATGTGCAGGATCGGCGGGTTCTCTTAGATTACCTTACAAAATCTCTTGCTGCCAGCACCCAGCGAATTGCAGGCAGATGCCGCCAGCGTCAGGCTGCTTTGGCTGCCGGCTTGGATGCCATGAGCCCACTAAAGGTGCTGGCCAGAGGCTACAGTGTGACCTTAAATGAAAATCAAACGATTGTAAAAAGTGTAAAAGAGCTGTCTGTCGGTGCGCAGTTGACGCTGCGGCTTTGTGATGGCAGTGCAAAAACAATGGTTACATCCGTGGAGGAGAATGTTGATGGATAACTCGAAAACCTTTGAAGCGTCCATGCAGCGGCTGGAGGAAATCGTCCGCACCATGGAGCGTGGAGAGCTGCCTCTGGAGCAGTCCCTCAAGCTATTTGAAGAGGGGACAGCCCTTGTCCGCACCTGCGGAACGATGCTGGATGAAGCAGAAATGAAAATCGTAAAACTGATGAAAGGATCTGACGGTGAACCCGTCGAGCAGGAGTTTAGCGATGAGCCTTGATTTTTCTCAACAGCTGGAGCAGGATCTTGCACAGATCGAAGCCTATCTTGCGCAGTGCTTTGTTTATCCTGAAGAACCGCAACAGACCCTGTTCGATGCCATGCGCTATAGTCTGCTTGCTGGCGGTAAGCGGCTTCGTCCCGTGATGGTGCTGGAATTTTGCCGCGCCTGTGGCGGAGATGTCGAAGCTGCCCTGCCTTTTGCGGCAGCGGTGGAAATGGTACACACCTACAGCCTGATCCATGATGATCTGCCCTGCATGGACAATGACGATTACCGCCGTGGCCGCCTGACCAATCACAAGGTCTATGGGGAAGCCACCGCAGTTTTGGCAGGCGATGCCCTATTGACATCCGCATTTATGAGGCTGTCAATGGCAAAGCTGCCGCCGGAGCGGATTTGTTTGGCTGTGGCGATGCTGAGCGAATGCGCAGGGGAGCTTGGCATGGTCGGTGGTCAAATGCTCGATCTCGAAGCCGAGGAATGCAATGAGGAAGAAATTGGTGCCATCCACACCAGAAAAACCGGCGCACTTATTTCCGCAGCCTGCACCCTTGGTGTCATAGCTGCCGGCGGTACGGATGAGCAGATGGATGCCGCTGCCCAATATGCCGCAGGTCTTGGCCTTGCATTTCAGATTCGAGATGATATGCTTGATATCATCGGAGATGAACACAAGCTTGGCAAACAGACCGGCAAGGACATTGAGAAGAACACATATCCCAGACTGTTTTCTATGGAGCAGTGCCAGAAAAAGGTGGATAAGCTGACCAACTATGCATTAGATGCACTGAAAATCTTCCCGGAACACAGCTTCCTGTGTACGCTCGCGCTGTCTTTGGTCGAGCGGGATCATTAAGAATATGGATAGTGCAGCTCGGATTTCCGGGCTGCTTTATTTATGGTCACCTCTAAAAGTTCATCACAGTCGAATCTGCGGGTCTTGTTCCCGTCATACTTTACAAAAATCATCAGGAATACATCCAGTATTCCCTGCGGCTTTTTGTTGCGTCTGACGAAAAAAACCCTCGCGGCTCGACTCACACTGAATTTTTAGAGGTGACCTTATTTTTTTGGATGAGCATTCACAATAATTTAACATTTATTTATTGAAAAAATAAATTTTATCTTATGAAATTTGTGAATATTTATCTTGTATATTCATTCATATTATGATAAAATACAAAAGGTGGCGCAGTATCCTAGTCGGATCTGCCGGTTCTGAAGAAGGGCCTAAAAATCCTTTAAAGGGCATATCGATGAAGTCCCTGGTGCCTGCTTGTTACGCCCAGTTTCGGGTGGGTGCTGGGGGTTAAGGTTATTGGGCGAGCCACAATGGCATGTGGCTGCCGACCCAGTTTCCGTGGAGACCTGAACTTGTGCGACATCGGCTGCGTAGGCATTTTGTCTTCCCGATGGGTACGACTCAGGAGATGAACCTGCAGCTCGGTGCACAGAATCGTGTGCTGGGTGCAGTGTAGCCTGCCTTGCGTGGGTAATTCGGGATTGGGGAGCTACGCGCTGGAGTCTATGGCCATAGGCAAAGGCGATATTCCCATGAAAGATTATTTGCAAAAGAGGATAGGGGCTGGTGGATGCCGTCGTGGAAATCACCTAGGCTGTCATAAACGGGCAGGTAGGGGATTGCGGTACGGACTCAGTGGCAATCGGGTACCGATATGGGTGACCTGTCGGTACGTGGATGAAAAGGAAACTGCCTTCTCGGCAACGAAAGGTTCTGCGTAGGGAAAGCCAACCCGACCTAAGCCGTAAGATTTACCCTTCCTGCTGCCACTTTTTCTCAGAAGGTGTATAAACTTGAATAGATCAGAGCGGACTTCTGCTTCACAGAAAAAAACAAAAAAGAATGCAAATAGCAGAGCCGGATGGGTTATTACCGTATTTGTTTCTACGGTGATTATTTCTGCCTTAATTACCCGGATATCTGATGCCCTGTTAGAGGGTAGTGGTATTTTTGCGGCACTGGCAATATTATTGGGTATTATACTTGTCGGTATTGCGTTTGATATTGTTGGCGTTGCTGTTACCGCAGCGCAGGAGCGGCCTCTGCATTCCATGGCATCCAAGCGCATCCCCGGTGCGAGAGAAGCCATTTCCCTGATACAAAATGCCGACCGCGTGGCTTCTATTTGCAACGATGTTGTAGGAGATATCTGCGGTGTGGTATCCGGCTCGGCTTCTGCTGTCATTGCTGTCCGATTGATGGAGGATTTCACCCTTTCTTGGTCATCGGTTTTAAAGGTTATCATGTCTGCTATGGTAGCGGGACTTACCGTTGGCGGCAAAGCCATCGGTAAGGGCATTGCCCTGCACTACAGCGTTCCCATTCTGCATTTTGTGGGTAGGCTGAATAGTGGGGTAAAAAAGCTATTCTTCTGGAAAAAACGAAAAAAAAGAAAGTTATCCCGGTAGGGAAGTATTATGGAACTATTAGATAAAATCAATTCCCGGGAGGATTTACTCAAAATTCCTCCGGAAAAGGAAGCTCAGCTTTGCGAGGAAATCCGCCAATATCTGGTGGAATGCGTCAGCCGAACCGGCGGCCATCTTGCCTCCAATCTCGGCATCGTAGAGCTGATGGTTGCAATTGAAAAAGAATTTGATACCAGTACTGACCGCTTGGTATTTGATGTCGGTCACCAATCCTATGTGCATAAGCTGCTCACCGGCCGTCGAGAGCAGCTCAAAACAATCCGCACTTTTGGCGGTATTTCTGGCTTTCCCAAGCCCCATGAGAGCGATTGTGATGCGTTTACTGCCGGTCATGCCTCCAGCGCCGTTTCAGTTGCACTGGGTATGGCACGAGCCAGAACGCTGCGGCGAAAATCTTATCATGTCCTTGCTCTTTTGGGAGATGGTGCGCTTACCGGCGGACTGAGCTATGAGGGCATGAACGATGCGGGCGATAGCCATGAGCCGCTAATTTTGATTTTGAATGACAATGCCATGTCTATTGCGTCTAATGTTGGCGGCATTGCCAGATATTTAAATCTCATTCGTACCAAACCGGGTTATTTCAAACTCAAAAGGGTTTACAGAAAATTTGCCTATCATGTTCCCGGCGGTATGATCCTATATCGAATTACCCATTGGATTAAGGAAGTACTCAAAAAGCATACACTCGGTATCAATTTGTTTGAGGAAATGGGCTTCCAGTATATGGGACCGGTCAACGGCCACGATATTACAAAGCTAATCTATATGCTGCGACGCGCTAAGGAAATGGATTGTCCAGTGTTACTTCATGTCCTTACGCAGAAGGGGAAGGGGTATCAGCCTGCCGAGGATAATCCCGATGTTTTTCACGGTGTGGGTTCCTTTAATCCTGAAACCGGTGAGCTAAAATGCAGCGGATGCGTTACCTTCAGTGATACTTTCGGCAAAGAATTGACTCGTTTGGCAGCCCATGATCAGAGAATCTGCGCCATTACCGCTGCCATGTGCAGCGGAACCAGTCTGGACTCCTTTGCAAAAGCCTATTCCTCCCGTTTTTTTGATGTCGGCATTGCGGAGGGTCATGCGGTATCCATGGCAGGTGGTCTTGCCAAGCAGGGAATGATCCCGGTGGTGGCAATATATTCCACCTTTTTACAGCGTGCCTACGATATGATTATGCAGGATGTTGCGCTTCTTGGTCTTCATGTGGTATTTGCTGTTGACCGTGCAGGGCTTGTTGGACAGGATGGAGAAACCCATCACGGCATTTTTGATGTGGGCTATCTGCGGCAGGTTCCCGGTATGACAGTACTGTGTCCTGCTAACCAAAAAGAGCTGGAGGCCATGCTCTCCCGTGCGATTTACACCTGTACTGGCCCGGTTGCGGTGCGATATCCACGCGGCGGCGATGGAAGATATCGCAAAGCTTCGGACGGAAATATCCTCCGTATCGGCAAGGATGTGACAATTCTTACCTATGGTATTTTAATTAACGAGGTTTTGGATTGTGCTGATACCCTCTATAAGCAGGGCATTCAGGCAGAGATCATCAAGCTGAGTGTCATTAGCCCCCTCGACATGAAGCCAATTTTGGCATCTGTTAAAAAAACCGGCGCGCTGTTTATCGTGGAGGACTGTGTAAATAGTGGCTGTGTTGCACAGGAGATTTTTGCGAATATTATGCAGCAGAGCCTTTCTGTTCGCTGTGCTTGCCGTAATTTAGGCAATCATTTTGTATCCCATGGCAGCTGCGCGGAGCTTTATCGCGCCTCTGGTCTGGATGGACAGAGCCTGAGCCTTTGGATTACGGAGACGTTAGCAAATGGTTAAAAAAGAGCGATTGGATGTTCTCATGGTGCAGCGCGGCCTTGCGGAAACCAGAGCCAAAGCGCAGGCCATCATCATGAGCGGCGATGTATATATTGCAAATCAGAAGGTAGATAAGGCTGGAACCCTTCTTGATTCCGAAACTGAAATTGAAGTCCGCGCCAATGTCTGCCCCTATGTTTCCCGCGGCGGGTTAAAGTTGGAAAAAGCACTGAATTACTTCGGTGTTGATCCCACCGGCTATGTTTGCTCCGATTCCGGTGCTTCCACCGGTGGATTTACCGATTGCCTACTTCAAAGGGGTGCGAAGAAGGTATTCGCCATTGATGTTGGCTATGGTCAGCTGGCATGGAAGTTACGGGAGGATTCAAGAGTGGTATGCATGGAGCGTACCAATATCCGCTATCTTACCCCGGAGCAGCTTGGGCAGCCTCTGGATTTATCCGTTGTGGATGTTTCTTTTATTTCTCTTCGCATTGTCCTTCCTGCTATCCGTGCCTTACTGAAACCCGAGGGGCAGATACTTTGCCTGATTAAGCCCCAATTTGAAGCAGGCAAGGAGAAGGTCGGGAAAAAAGGCGTTGTACGCGATCCCGCTACCCATCTTGAGGTTTTAGAGCAGTTTTGGTCTCTGGCGAAATCCCTGGACTTCACTGTTTGTAACCTGACCTATTCTCCTGTCAAGGGGCCAGAGGGAAATATCGAATTTCTCGCGCATCTTAGCCTTGTACCCGGCACAGATTGCTCCATCCAACTGGATAAGCTGGTACAGGAGGCACACAGCAGTTTGAAAGGGTAAATGATGAAAAACGTGATTCTATCCTCTAATCCCTATCGGGATAAGAATTTTAAAACACTTCGGCAGGCAAAGCAGCTTTTGGAGGCACAGGGTCTTCATTGCGCCGTATGTCTTGCCTTTGATATGGAACAGCGCAGTGAGCTTCCCGGAGATATCGTTTTCTCAGATCTGAATGAAGCACTGAAGGGCGCAGAGCTTCTCATCTGCTTTGGCGGCGATGGTACTGTTTTGCACACCTCTAAAGCAGCAACCCGAGCCGGCGTTCCTGTTTTGGGCGTAAACATCGGCAATATGGGCTACCTCGCAGAGGTGGACAGCAATGAGCTGGAGATTCTATCTAGATTGTCGCAGAATGATTTCTTTCTGGAGCGCCGTATGATGCTTTCTGTGCAGGTGGTTCGTAATGGCGAAATCGTTTATGACGACATTGCGCTTAATGATGCTGTTGTGACGAAAAGTGCTGTAGCACGCACCGTCCATCTGAATGTTGGCTGTGACGATCAAATGCCTATCAGCATCAGCGGAGATGGTGTGATCGTGTGTACGCCCACTGGCTCTACAGCATACTGTATGAGCGCAGGCGGTCCATTGGTAGAGCCTACGGCAAGATGTATTGTTGTCACCCCAATTTGTGCGCATGACCTGATGTCCAAAGCATTTGTCCTCAGTGCCGGACGTACTGTAACCGTCGCATCTTCAAGACAGGGAAGAAAAACGGCCTATCTTTCGGTTGATGGTGGTCGGGGGGTACGCCTATTTACCGGCGATATCGTGCAAATTCGACAGTCATCCTATGACACCCAATTTCTCCATCTGAGAGAACGAAGTATGTTTGAGATTATTAACGCAAAATTCAGAAAATAAGGGAGGATCATCCTATGAAAACACAGCGTCAAGCCAAAATTTTAGATATCATTTCCACCTCCGATATTGAGACGCAGGAGCAGCTTTTGGATGCTCTGTCAAAGGCTGGCTATCGCAGTACCCAAGCTACCATCTCCCGTGATATCAAGGAACTGCGTATCGTTAAGGAGCTGACCAACCTGGGAGCTTACCGCTATACCGCAGCGAATAAGGAATCTGGCGGCACCTTCTCAGCACGGCTCAACACCATCTTCCGTGAGTGTATCACCAGCTATGATTTTGCCCAGAATATTGTGGTCATTAAAACCATGCCGGGTCTTGCCTCTGCCGCTTGCTCTGCCATTGATTCCATGGGGTCTCCTGTGGTACTGGGCACACTGGCCGGAGATGATACTGCTTTTGTTGTTATGCGCGACAATAACGCCGCAGGTGCTTTCTGCGCAGAGATCAAGCAGTTGCTTAGTTGAAATTAAGGGGGCAGTGCCGTGCTTTCCATGCTTCATATCGAAAATATTGCGGTCATTGAAGCTGCGGACATTTCCTTTGCCCCCGGCTTTAATGTCCTGACCGGCGAGACTGGCGCAGGTAAATCCATTGTCATTGATGCTATCAGTGCGATTCTGGGCGAGCGAACCTACCGCGATGTGATTCGCACCGGCGTTGCCAAAGCCTCCGTGCAGGCATTGTTCCAGCAGATTCCGCCGCTTGGCTGGTTTACAGAGCAGGGAATTGCTTATGACAGTGAGCTGCTCATCCAGCGCGAGCTGTCTCTTGATGGCAGAAATGTTTGCAGAGTCAATGGGCGGCTGGTTAGTGTGGCACAGCTTCGCCAGCTTGGAATGCAGCTAATTAACATCCATGGGCAGCATGACTCCCAGCAGCTTTTTGATGAGGACAACCATCTGCATTATCTGGATCTGTTTGCCCATAATGCGCCGATTCTGGAGCGGTATGTCCAAAGCTATGAGGCTGTCCTCCGTGTGAGAAAGGAAATTCAGCGGCTTTCTCTGGATGAGGGAGAAAAGCTGCGTAGAACAGAAACCTTAAAGCACCAGATTCAGGAAATTGAACGTGCGAATCTGCATTCTGGAGAAGATGACCAACTGGAGATGCGGCGAAAGCTTCTGCAAAATGCAGAAAAGTTCACCTCAGGACTTCTCAATGCCCTGCAGTGCCTATATGGCGATGAGGACAGCAACGGTGCATCTGTCTTGATTGCGGATGCGGAATATGCCCTGCAAAAAATTGCCAGATTTGATGAGCGAATCGAAAAGCTCCATGGTGCGGTCTCGGAGCTTTCCTCTATGGCACAGGATGTCTGTGAGGAATTGATTGATTTGAAGGATACTGCTGCCTTCTCTCCTGAGGAGTTGGATGAGCTGGAAGGCCGATTGGACATTATCCATCGACTGAAAAGAAAATACGGCGCAAGCTGTGATGATATTCTTGCATATCTTGAAAACGCAAAAAAAGAGCTGGACGAAATTCAGTTCTCCGATGAGCGCCTTCATAAGCTGGAGCAGCAGCTCAAAACTTTGGAGACAACAGCTGTCCATAACGCTGCACTTCTCCACGACAGCCGCACACAGGCAGCCAAGATGCTTGAAAAACGTATTCGTGAGGAGCTTTCTCAGTTGGATATGCCCCGGATACAATTCCAATGTGCTTTTTCGGAAATTCCTCTTAGTCCTACTGGCATGGATCAGGCCGCTTTTTTGATGTCTGCCAACGCAGGCGAGGCGCTCAAGCCTATGAGCAAGGTTGCCTCCGGCGGCGAGCTGGCACGAATTATGCTGGCTATGAAAAATGTTCTGGCAGAAGAGGACGCTGTTCCAACCCTGATTTTTGACGAGGTCGATGCCGGTGTCTCGGGTAGAGCTGCCCAAAAGGTGGCTGTGAAGCTGAAAAGCGTGGCAGAGAAGAAACAAGTGCTTTGCGTGACCCATCTTCCCCAGATTGCAGCGCAGGCTGATTTACATTTGCTCATCGCCAAATCAGAACGCGATGGCAGAACCTTCACTACAGTTACCCCACTTGACCGTGCGGGTCGTATTGATGAGCTATCCCGCATCATCGGCGGTGAAACCATTTCTGAAACCACACGGCAAAGCGCAGCGGAAATGCTTTCTTGAAATTCATTGACTTATTCAATTTTATCTGCTAATATAGCTATATTCTCCCATTCAACGGCAGAGTTGATAAAAAATTTGCCCTTTGTCCGATCAGGGCAGAGGGCTTTGTTTTGGAAATAAAATTTAAGGAGTAACGATACAATGGAAATCTATGAAGAACTGGTTGCTCGCGGCTTAATCGCACAGGTTACCAATGAGGAAGAAATCCGCAATATGGTCAATAACGGTAAAGCCGTTTTCTATATTGGCTTTGATCCTACGGCAGATTCTTTACACGTTGGCCATTTCATGGCACTTTGTCTGATGAAGCGCCTCCAGCAAGCCGGCAACAAGCCCATTGCCCTCATTGGCGGCGGTACAGCTATGATTGGCGATCCCTCCGGCCGTACCGATATGCGCTCTATGATGACCAGAGAAACCATTGCCCACAACTGCGAATGCTTCAAGAAGCAGATGTCTAAGTTTATTGAGTTCGGTGAAGATAAGGCCATCATGGTCAACAATGCCGATTGGCTGATGGATCTGAATTATATCGAAGTTCTCCGCGAGGTTGGTGCCTGTTTCTCTGTAAATAATATGCTTCGTGCCGAGTGCTACAAGCAGCGTATGGAAAAGGGTCTGAGCTTTCTGGAATTCAACTATATGATCATGCAGTCCTATGATTTCTATCATATGTATCAAACTCTTGGCTGCAATATGCAGTTTGGCGGCAATGACCAGTGGTCTAATATGCTTGGCGGTACGGAACTTATCCGCCGCAAGCTGGGTAAGGTTGCCCACGCCATGACCATCAATCTGCTTCTCAATTCCGAAGGTAAGAAGATGGGCAAGACCGCTAAGGGCGCTGTCTGGCTTGATCCCAATAAGACCTCTCCCTTTGATTTCTATCAGTACTGGCGCAATGTGGACGATGCTGATGTTCTCAAGTGCATCCGTATGCTGACCTTCCTGCCTCTGGAAGAGATCGACAAGATGGATGCATGGGAAGGCAGCCAGCTGAATACTGCCAAGGAAATTCTCGCCTATGAGCTGACAAAGCTCATCCACGGTGAGGAGGAAGCTGAAAAAGCCCAGAAGGCAGCCAAAGCCCTCTTTGCCGCAGGCAGCGATGATGCAAATATGCCCACCACAGAATTGACGGAAGATCTTTTGACCGATGGCAGTATCGGCATCATTGAGCTTTTGGTTGCCTGCAAGCTGGCACCCAGTAAGGGAGAAGCCCGCCGTCTCATTCAGCAGGGTGGTATTGTTGTGAATGATAAGAAGATTGGTGCTATTGACGCTGTATTTTCTCGTGATGCACTTGTACAGGGTCTAAAGATCCGCAAGGGCAAGAAGGTTTTCCATAAGGCAATTTTGCCATAATCCATCCACCGCCTGTTTACGGCATGAAAAAAGGAGGCTGTCTCAAAATGCGAAAACGGCATTTTGAGACAGCCTCCTTTGTGGTGGACCTGAAGGGACTCGAACCCTCGACCTCTCGGATGCGAACCGAACGCTCTCCCAGCTGAGCTACAGGCCCGAATATAATATAGACCCCAAAGCACATAAACTGCCTTGAAAAGACACCCTATTAAGCTAATGGCTTATAGCAACTTTATAAATTCTACTCATAATTTGTGGATTTGTCAAGTATTTTTCGCTTTCGAGAATGGCAAACGCATGAAAAAGTTGACATAATAAAAAATGAGAGGAAATCATACCGAAAGCTTGAGCCTACTGACCTAGCAGAATTATATTATGGGTATTCAAGAGTGGGTGATATTACCAGAGAACATCGGAAATATGCGCAAAATTTTATTATATAAGGCATGATTCTAATGATATAGGCAACTGATTATCGCAATAAATGTTTAACCTGTTATTGCAATTTAGTATTCTTTTTGGTTGTTTTTTTGAGAAAAATGTTATATAATATATGATAATAAAGTTGTAGAAATGCAGAGATAGGGAGGCGGTAAGATGATTTGCAATGTATATTCTCTTGGTCTGAGCGGGATCAGCGGTTATGAGGTTTTGGTGGAATGTTTTATCACCAATGGTTTGCCTGCCTTCGAGATTGTTGGTTTGCCGGATGCCGCAGTGAAGGAAGCCAGAGAGCGTGTACGGGCGGCGATCAAGAATTCTGGCTACAAATTTCCCGTCAGCCGGATCACCTGCAACCTTGCTCCCGCAGGAACAAAAAAATCTGGCACTGTCTATGACCTTCCCATTTTGCTCGGTATTCTCTCTGCAACCCAGCTATGTAGGCTCCCAAAGGAAAAGTGTGCATTCCTTGGTGAATTGAGCCTGGATGGCGCTGTCCGTTCTGTGCCGGGTGTCCTGCCTATGGCACTTGCAGCGAAGGAATGCGGGTTCCAATCGCTTTATGTCCCTGCGGATAATGCGCCTGAGGCAACACTTGCTGAGGGTTTGACGGTTTACCCGGTGAAGAATGTCTCACAACTGATTGCACATCTGCGCGGGGAGCTTCCCATTACACCGCAGGCACCGTGGCAGCCGACAGAAAGACCTCATCCGCTTCTGGATTACTGCGATGTCAAGGGGCAGGAAAACGCCAAGCGGGCACTGGAGGTTGCGGCGGCGGGAAGCCATAATATTCTTCTTGTAGGACCTCCCGGCTCTGGCAAGAGTATGCTATCCAAACGGCTTCCGTCCATTTTGCCGGATATGACAAGGGAAGAGGCACTGGAGGCAACGAAAATCCGCTCCGTACTTGGTCTTCTTCCGGCAGATGATCCTCTGGTTCGTCAGCGTCCGTTCCGAAGTCCGCATCATACCATTTCTTCCGCAGGCTTAGCTGGCGGCGGCTCCCATCCGCGTCCGGGTGAGGTTTCGCTTGCACATAAGGGTGTCCTGTTTTTGGATGAGCTGCCGGAGTTCCGAAAGGAAACGCTGGAGGTTCTGCGCCAGCCGCTGGAGGATGGTATTGTGACCATTTCCCGTGTCAACGGTGCTGTGAGCTATCCCAGCGAAATTATGCTGGTGTGTGCCATGAATCCTTGCAAATGCGGCTGGTATGGCGATCCCAGCGGACGCTGTACTTGCTCCAAAGCATCGGTAGATGCTTATCTCAGCCGCATCTCTGGGCCGCTGCTTGACAGAATTGATATGATTGTTGAGGTTGCCTCGGTGGACTTTGAAAATCTGCGCCGCAGAACACCGGCAGAATCCTCTGCAGAAATAAAAAAGCGAGTGGATGCGGCAAGATATCGTCAGCAGGTACGCTTCGGTGAATCTGACACCCAATGCAATGCCCGCATGACTCCTGCACAAATGCGCACCTTATGCGTTCTTGATGAACCGTGTACGCAGCTTATGAAGGAGGCCTTTGATGCACTGGGGCTGACAGCCAGAAGCTATGATCGTATTTTAAGAGTTGCTCGAACCATCGCTGATCTGGACAATAGCGATGAAATTCAACCGGCACATATTGCCGAAGCCATACGATACCGCTCCTTCCAGTTGGGAGAATCATAATAATAGGAGTAAATACAATGGAACATTTTTTGCTGAAGCTGGGCGAAATTGTCCTGAAGGGACAAAATCGCTGGCAGTTTGAAAATAAGTTGAAGCAGAACGTTAACCGTAGAATGCGTCCCTTTGGAGACTTTAAGGTTTCTATCATCCAGTCTACCGTCTTTGTAGAACCAATGAACGATATGTGTGATATGGACAGCGCATGGGATGCTTGCCACTATATTTTTGGTGTTGTGTCCCTGTGCCGCTGCAGAGCGTGCGATAAAAATTTGGATGCTATTTATGATGCGGTTGTAGAATACCTTGAAGATGATATTCTGGGTGCGAAAAGCTTTAAGGTGGAGTCCAAGCGTTCGGATAAGCGCTTTCCTCTGAACTCTATCCAAATTTCTCAGGAGATCGGCGGTCGCATTGCAGAGCGTTTTCCCCATCTCAAGGTGGATGTGCATAACCCGGAATACACTGTCCATGTGGAGATTCGAGATCAGGCGGCCTATGTCCATGGACCTGCTGAACCGGGTGCGGGCGGCCTTCCTACCGGTGTTGGTGGTCGGGCAGCAGTATTGTTGTCGGGCGGCATTGACTCCCCGGTGGCAGGCTATATGATGGCCAAACGCGGCGTGGAGCTGGAGTGCATCCATTTCTTCTCTTATCCATATACCTCCGAGCTTGCAAAGGATAAGGTTCTGGAGCTGGCTCGCCTGATGACCCGCTACTGTGGCCGAATGACAGTGAATATTGTAAGCTTTACCGAAATTCAGGAGGCCATCCGCGATAACTGCCCAGAGGAATATTTTACACTGATTATGCGCCGTTTTATGATGGAGATTTCCGAGCGAATTGCCAGAGACCATGGCTGCGGCTGCTTAGTCACTGGCGAAAATCTGGGGCAGGTGGCAAGCCAGACCATGGAGGCCATGGCAGTGACCGGCGCGGCGGTGAACCTTCCAATTTTCCATCCCCTGATCGGCATGGATAAGGAAGAAATTGTTACCATTGCCCGCCGGATTGGCACGATGGAAACCTCTATCTTGCCCTATGAGGACTGCTGCACCGTTTTCACCCCCAAGCATCCCCGCACAAAGCCTACACTGGAGCACGTATTGAAGGCCGAAGCGAAGCTTGACAGAGAAGCGCTGATCTGGCGTGCTTTGGAAAAAACAGAACTAAAGAAGGTGCGCTATCATGGATGAGGCCAAATTTGCACTAAATCTTTTAAAACAGAAAGAAAAATCTGTTGCAACAGCGGAATCCTGTACCGGCGGTATGCTGGGAGAGCTGCTTACTAGTATTCCCGGCAGCTCGGCAGTCTATCCCGGCGGCGTGATTGCCTATTGCAATGAGATCAAGCAGCAGGTACTTGGTGTAGATGGTGCGCTTCTGCAAAAGTCTGGTGCAGTGTGTGCCCCGGTAGCTGCACAGATGGCAGAAGGTGTCCGCAAGCTTCTGGGAGCAGATTACGGCATTTCCGCCACCGGCGTTGCTGGCCCCGGTGCAGATGCGTGCGGAAACCCAGAAGGCCTTGTCTATATTGCTGTAGCAGGGGAGCGGAATACCACTGTGCAGGAGCTGCACCTTTCCGGCAGCCGGGAAATGATCCGCAGACAGGCATCACAGTTTGTATTTATTATGCTGATTGATGCACTGGAGGCATAATAAAGACCAATAGGTGTCAAAAACCGAGAAGAACGCTTTTGTTCTCCTCGGTTTTTCTTATCCGATCAATGGATTATATCCAGTTTTTTCCACAAGCGCTTGTCCCTGAGAACCCTGAATCCAAGCAAGAAGTGCTTTTGTGTTGTCATCTGCATCGCTGCGTGTCACAGCGTAGAATTCACTGGCAACAGGGTAGGAGCCATCGGCAATGCTTTCCTTTGAGGGATAAACGCCATTCAGGCTTAACAATTTGATCTGACCGTTCTTTACCATTTCCGTCGAGTAAAAACGGAAAGAATAGCCGATTGCGTTTTTATAATTCTTATAATCGGCAACCTGCGTTAATATTCCTTCCATAAAGGTAACGGTTTGCGTGATTTCCGCTTCCATAATCGGAATATCGCCCATCATACGCTGCAAGGCACTCTGACTGCCGCTGCCCTCTTCCCGCTGGAAGGGGCGAATGGAACCGAAATTTTTTACACCAAGCGCCTCCCATTTGGTGATGCTGCCGGAATAGATGCCTTGAATCTGCTCAACGCTGAGATTTTCTATCGGGTTTTTACTGTTGACAAAGAAAACGAAGGCTTCTTTACCAATGGGTGTAAAAGTGAGGGAGACACCTGCGCGTTTTGCAGCTTCCTCTTGCTCCTGAGAGGGGGCAGCGACAAAGATAATATCTGTGTCCCCCCGAATGATGCTTTCATAGGCGTTGCTTGTGGTCGTGCAGATCACCGGGACATCTTCCTTGTATGGGTAGCCAATGCTTTCCTTTGGATAAACTGCATTGGCAAAGGCGGCATATACCGGGTAGAGCGCCGTAGCACCATCCATGCGGGGAAGATCGTCTTTTAATGTCAGGGTAGATTCCTCATCCAGTGTCGCTACAAGAGAATTTTCTGCTCCCGGATAATACCGATTCAGTGTTTCATATTCATCGGTACTGACTGTAGGAATTGCCTTTTCTCTGGCCTCAAGCAGATAAGTACCACCGATGCCGACCAGCATCGAAAGAGGCAACAGGCAGCAGAGCAGCCGGATGGATTTCTTTTTCATACCACACCAGATAGGGAGCACAACAGAAACAGCCATTGCTGCCCAGAAACCATAGAAAAACACGCGGGATAATATTTTCTGATACGTAATTTCTTCAATAAAAATGAGTCTTAGCAGGGCTGCATCAATGAAACAGCAAATCAGCACCAAAACAGTAAAAACAATTCTCCATTTAAAAGATAGTTGTCCAGCGAAATTACAAATAAAAAGCACAAATGGGAGAAGAATGGAGATTTGAAAAATCAGAATAGTCATTATATTTTCCTTATATTTTTATTCTGTGATAGACGCATCATAAAGCAGATTCTTTTTGATTCCGGTCTGTGCGGCAATCTCTTTCGCTGCATCCTTTCGGGAGACACCCTCTGCGATGCGCACAGCCATCAGTTCAAGCGCATGAGCAAGATCAGGCTGTACATCTTCTTCCGGTGCACCATCTACGACCAGCACGAATTCTCCTCTTGGCGGCGTTTGCTGATAATGGGCAATTGCTTCGCCCAAAGTGGTTCTGTAGTATTCCTCATGGAGCTTGGTCAGCTCACGGCAGAGGCAAATGCGGCGGGAAGAGCCAAAGGCTTCCGCCAGAGCTTCCAATGTGATGCCAAGGCGGTGCGGCGCTTCATAAAAAATCATAGTGCGCTGTTCTTTTTTGAGCGAATCCAAATGCTGTGTCCGTTCTTTTTTTACTGTGGATAAAAAGCCCTCAAAGCAAAAGCGTTTTGTGGGCAGGGAGGAGGCAGACAGTGCCGTGACCAGCGCACAGGGGCCGGGGATAGCAAACACAGGAATATCGGCATCTGCGCAAAGCCGCACCAGATCTTCTCCCGGGTCGGAAATGGCAGGGGAACCTGCATCGGTGACCAGAGCACAGCTTTCGCCATTTTGCAGCCGCTCCAGAATTTTGGGGCCGCTTGTTTTCATATTATGCTCGTGATAGCTCACAAGCTCTTTTTTGATTTCCAGATGATTCAGCAGCTTGATGGATACGCGGGTATCCTCTGCGGCAATAAAATCTGCCTGAGAAAGAGTTTCCCGGCAGCGCTGGGAGATATCACCCAGATTGCCGATGGGCGTGGGGACAAGATATAGGGTACCGGACATGGATTCCTCCTGTTGTTCAGTTCATATGATAAATATTCAGATATTCCTGCGTAGGTTCTCCACTTGCAGTATGGAGAATCAGCTCATTTTCCACTTGAAGGCCGCTTTTGCCGCCCAGAGTACAGGACATAAGGAAAAGCGATACCGGCGAGCTTGGACTGTGGCGCACAAAACGCAGACGCTTTGGCTCCAGCTGATAGGCTTTGAGCGTACAGATTATCTCCGCTAGCCGTTCCGGGCGGTGGACAAAGCAGAAGCTGCACCCAAAGCGCAGAAGCCACCGGGCAGCGGCACACAAGTCTTCCGGGGTACAGCAGATTTCCGTCCTTGCAATGGCCATCTCGTTACTCTGGGATTTTGCGCCGCTTCCAACAGGAAAATAGGGGGGATTGGATACCACATGATCAAATCCGTTGGCAGGAAGTAGCGACTGTATCTGGCGAAGATCGCCGTTTACGACAGAAAAACGTGCCTCCAACTGATTGATGCGGATATTTTTCTCTGCAATTTTGCAGGCGGCTGGCTGAATCTCAATTCCTGTCACATGACAGTTGGGGTCGGCAGCGCACAAAAGAACGCCCAGAGCACCTCCACCGCAGCCTAAGTCAGCAATTTTTCCACCGTGAAGCTTTCCGCAGAAATTGGCCAGTAAAATAGAGTCTGTACCCAGACGAAAGAGGGATTCTGTTTGTAAAATGCGCATCCCGTTGGAGAGTACTTCAAATTCTTCCATAGTGTTCTCAACAATAACACCCCTGTACGCACGTACAGGGGTGCTATCTAAGTACGGATTACTGCAATTCGATGGCTTCCAGAGGGCAAGCACCGGCACAAGCACCGCACTCTACACACTGGTCAGCGTCAATAACGTACTTGCCGTCACCTTCAGCGATAATGCCGAGGGGGCAGGCATCGGCACAGGTGCCGCAACCTGCACAAGCGTCAGTAATAAAATATGCCATTTAAGTTTCCTCCATTCATGTTTCGCTTTCGCTTTTTTATTGTAACATGGTTTTTGAAAAAAGCAAATATAAATTATGGAATTTTGTAAAAAAATTGTGAAATGTCATGTACGGCATTTTATACCGGGCTTGATTATAAAATGTAACCTCCAGATAGGTTTAAATCTAGGAGTGGCAGGATAGAATGCTCTCAGAAATGGGGGAGATTCTATGGAAGCTGTGTGGTTTGACCGGGCTGGGGAATTGACGCTACAAAAGGCAGGATTTTTGGCACGGCAGTTTGGGCATAGCTTTGTGGGCAGTGAGCATATTCTTTTGGCGATCAGCACCGATACCCAGCGTCCAGCGGGACAGCTTTTGGCAAAATGCACGGTGACATTTACCCGGCTGGCTTATCTATTGGAACGGATTCGTGGCAGGGGAGATGGGGGTGTACGGCTTCCACAGGGACTTTCTCAGGGCGCACAGGAGGTTATCTGCCTCGCAGCGGAGAGCTTGTCGAAAGAAGAGCTTATTTGCCCGGAACATCTTCTGTGGGCGATCACAGAGCGCAGCAGTACCACAGCTGCGCTCCTGCTGGCAAGCTGTGGTGTTTGTACCGCTGAGCTTTACACAAAGACGCAGGAGATCATCCATCAAAAAAGCAAGCCGGAAAAGACAGGAGGAGCTATGAGATTACTGGAGCAATTTGGTGTGAATATGCTGGAGCAAACCGGGAGCGTTGTCATTGGAAGAAATGCACAGATTAATACGTTGATTGAGGTTTTATGCCGTAAACATAAAAATAATCCTGCATTGGTAGGTGATCCTGGTGTTGGAAAAACCGCCATTGTGGAGGGATTGGCACAGAGAATGGTTACAGGGAATGTGCCGCCACAGCTGGTGGATAAAAAGCTTTATTCTCTGGATACTTCCCTCATGGTTGCCGGCACCAAGTATCGGGGCGAATTTGAGGAGCGTATGCGGGATATCCTCGGCGAAATCAAAAGGGCAGGAAATATTATTATTTTTGTTGATGAGATGCATATGTTGGTAGGTGCAGGTGCGGCAGAGGGTGCTATTGATGCGGCTAATATCCTCAAGCCCGCATTGAGCCGCAGCGAAATACAAATGATTGGCGCGACAACACCTGAGGAATATCGAAAATATATTGAAAAGGATGGGGCTTTAGAGCGTAGATTCCGTAAAATCTCTGTGGGGGAACCATCGGAAGAGGAGACTGGGCAGATTCTCAGAGCACTGCGTCCTGGCTTGGAGCGCCATCATGGGATACGCATTTCTGATGAAGCGGTGGATGCTGCCATCCGTCTTTCCAAGCGATATCTTCCTGATTACTATTTTCCAGATAAGGCGCTGGATTTATTGGATGAGGGTGCTTCCCACGGAATGCTATGCCTCGGGGAAAAGCGGGAGCAGGGGATGCTTGCTGAGCAGCGTACTATGGATGAGGCATTGCGGGCGGCAATTTCTCAGGAGGATTTTGAGAAAGCGCTTTCCTTGCAGACGCAGCTTCGTGTGCTCTATGATAAGCAGGAAAAGGAAAACGGCCTTTGTATTACAAGTAAAGATATCGCCTATGCACTTAGCCAAAGAACAGGGATCCCGGTATGTGAGCTGAACGATGGGGAGCGTGAAGGACTTCGGAATTTGGAGGCCGCACTTACTGCAACTGTTGCAGGGCAGCGGGATGCGGTTTCCCTTGTAGCACAGGCGGTACGCCGTGGAAGAACCGGCCTTGCGGGGCAGAATCGTCCAACCGCTGCCATTCTTCTCACCGGCCCAACCGGGGTTGGAAAAACGCTCCTGTGTAAGGCACTGGCAAAGGAGATTTATGGAAGCACAACGGCTATGATTCGGCTGGATATGACAGAATATACCGAAAAACACACCGTCTCCCGGCTTCTTGGTGCGCCTCCGGGCTATGTTGGCCATGAGGCGGGCGGAACGTTGACGGAAAAAGTGCGACGGAATCCCTATAGTCTGGTACTCTTTGATGAGCTGGATAAGGCGCATCCCGAAATCGCGGGGATATTGCTCCAGATCATGGATGATGGCATTCTGACAGACAGCACTGGCAGACGGGTGGATTTTACCAATACGCTCATTCTCATGACAGCCAACCTCGGCGGGGAGGAGCAAGGGAAAGTCTCATTAGGCTTCGCCCCCGGAGGAGAGCGGGAGCGAATCATGGAAAAGCTGAAAACCCACTTTTCTCCGGAATTTTTAGGCAGATTAGATGCGATTGCTGTCTTTTCTCCACTTGACAGAGCTGCATTGGAAGAAATTGCAGGTCTTGAATTGACAAAGCTGCAAAACCGGGCACTGCAAAGAGGAATCGCCTTGACATGGGATGAAGCACTTTGTACTCTTTTGGCGGCGCAGTGCGCCAAAGCTGGAGGTGCTCGCGCCATTCGTCAGCTATTGCAGCAAAAGATTGAAGCGCCGCTTGCTGAATGTATGCTTTCATCGTCAGAAGATCAGACATATAGGATCGCAGTTCAAAATGATACCATCCAGATTGAAAAATTCCCCCGCCAAAGTTGACGGGGGGATCGTTGTATCAAACCTCTGAGGAGGAGGGACGCAATGTAACGTCATGTGCGCCGCCTTCGACAATGGAGACGGATGACACCAGCGTCAGTCTTGCCTTCTGCTGCAATTCGGGAATGGTGAGCGCACCGCAGTTGCACATGGTGGAGCGAACCTTGGCAAGCGTCTGCTGCACGTTATCGGAAAGCTTACCGGCATAGGGAACGAAGCAGTCTACGCCCTCTTCGAAGGAGAGCTTGCCTGCGCCGCCCAAGTCATAGCGCTGCCAGTTTCTTGCACGGTTGGAGCCTTCGCGCCAGTATTCCTTCATGAGCGTGCCGCCCACATTCACCTTCATGGAGGGGCTTTCATCGAACCGGGCAAAGTAACGACCCAGCATGACAAAATCCGCGCCCATGGCAAGCGCCAGCGTGATATGATGGTCATGAACAATGCCGCCATCGGAGCAGACCGGGACATAAATGCCGGTTTCCGCAAAATATTCGTCTCTGGCCTTGCATACGTCAATCAGCGCTGTAGCCTGACCGCGGCCAATGCCCTTGGTCTCTCTGGTGATGCAGATAGAGCCGCCGCCAATGCCGACCTTAATAAAGTCTGCGCCGCATTCGGCTAAGAAGCGGAAGCCGTCAGCATCGACCACATTGCCAGCGCCGACCTTGACGCTGTCGCCATAGTTGCTGCGAATCCAGGCAATGGTGCGCTGCTGCCATTCGGAGAAGCCTTCGGAGGAGTCAATGCAAAGTACATCTGCACCGGCAGCCAGAAGAGCGGGAACGCGCTTTTCATAGTCACGGGTATTGATACCTGCACCGACCACATAGCGCTTTTCGCTGTCGAGTAGCTCATAGGGATTCTGCTTATGCTGGTCATAATCCTTGCGGAAAACAAAGTAGCAAAGACGGCCTTCGGCATCCACGATGGGGAGGGAGTTCAGCTTGTGCTCCCAGATGATATCATTGGCAACCTTCAGAGTGGTGCCCTCAGGTGCTGTGATGAGCTGATCAAGCGGGGTCATAAAGGTGGAAACCTTTTCATCCGGAGACATACGGCTGACGCGATAATCTCTGCCGGTAACGATGCCAAGGAGTTTCCCGCTGGCGGTTCCGTCATCGGTAACAGCGACCGTGGAGTGACCGGTCTGGGCTTTCAGCGCAAGAATATCGGCAAGCGTTTTATCCGGGCTGATATTGGAGTTGCTGCGGACAAAACCGGCCTTGTAGCGCTTCACAGAGGCAACCATTTCTGCCTCCTGCTCAATGCTCTGGGAACCGTAGATGAAGCTGACGCCGCCCTCACGAGCCAGAGCAATGGCCAGTTTTTCGCCGGAAACAGACTGCATGATGGCAGAAACCATAGGAATCCGCATGGTGATGGCGGGTGTCTCACCGGCATGATACCGAACCAGCGGGGTATTCAGGTTCACAGCGGAAGGAATGCACGCACTGGAGGAGAAGCCGGGAACCAGAAGATATTCGTTAAAAGTATGCGAAGCATCAGGATAGAAATAAGCCATAATACCGAACCTCACTTAAAGTACTTAACAGCAGATTCAAACATACGGGGATTGTAATTACCGGGTACATTTTTATAAAGACCTTCATTCCAGCGTTCCGTATGACCCATCTTACCAAGCACGCGGCCATCAGGACTGGTAATGCCTTCAATGGCGAAAATTGAGCCGTTGGGATTGTAATGGATATCGGTAGTTGCCTGACCGTTGAGATCAACGTACTGAGTGGCAATCTGTCCGCGTTCGGCAAGCTGATGAACGAGCTGCTCGTCAGCAAGGAATCTGCCCTCACCGTGAGAAATGGGAACATTGTAGATGTCACCCACGTTGGTGTTGGCAAGCCACGGAGAGCGGTTGGAGGCGATACGGGTACGGACGATCCGGGATTGGTGGCGGCTGATGGTATTGAAGGTCAGGGTGGGGAAGGATGCATTGGTATCCATGATCTTACCATAGGGAACCAGACCAAGCTTAATCAGTGCCTGGAAGCCGTTGCAGATACCGAGCATCAGGCCGTCTCTGCGCTCAAGAAGGGCAGTGACTTCTTCCTTCACGCTTGCACTGCGGAAGAAGGCTGTGATAAACTTGCCAGAGCCATCGGGTTCGTCACCACCGGAGAAACCGCCGGGGAGGAAGATGACCTGAGACTGCTTGATCAGACTGGAGAATTCCTCAACACTGCGGGAAATATCTTCTGCACTGCGGTTGCGGATGACATAGATTTTCGCCTGTGCACCGGCATCCTCTACTGCACGGGCAGAATCATACTCGCAGTTGGTGCCGGGGAAGACGGGAATCAGAATCTGTGGCTTTGCCGTCTTGATGGCAGGGGAGGGGTAAGCCGCGCAGGCACTGGAAACGGTCTGTACAGGAACTGCGGCAGGCGCAATGTTGCACGGATAGATGGATTCCAGCGTATCTTCATATGCAGACTGGAGTGCTTCAGTAGAGACAGAGGCTTTGCCATAGGTAAAGGTATGCTCCGCAGTGGTACGGCCGATGAGCTGACCAACCTGTTCGCCGGGAGCCATTTCCAGTACAAATCCGCCATAGGCATAGCCGAACAGCGTCTGCATGGAGACTTTTTCGGAGAATTTCACGCCGAGGCCGTTGCCGAAGGACATCTTCATCACAGCTTCTGCGACACCACCCATGCCGGGGGTATAGGCAGCAAGCACCTTGCCGCTGCGCATCAGCTCGGTGACACGGTCAAATACAGAAAGAAGGGATTTGGTTTCGGGCAGACCGTTCTCATCATAATCCGGCATGAGCAAACAGATGGAATGACCGGCGGCCTTAAATTCGTTGGAGATAATATTCTGCTGCTTCTCGGTGGTAACAGCGAAGGAAACCAGCGTAGGCGGTACATCAAGCGTTTCAAAGGTGCCGGACATGGAGTCCTTACCGCCAATGGCTGCAATTTTCAGGTTTTTCTGTGCATCAAAGGCACCGAGCAGAGCGGCAACCGGCTGACCCCAGCGGGTTTCGTCCTGTGCGACCTTGTGGAAATATTCCTGGAAGGTCAGATATACATCTTCATAGGCTGCACCGGTGGCAATCAGGCGGGCAGCAGATTCCACAACGGCGAGATAGGCACCGTGATAGGGGCTCTTTTCGGTGAGGATCGGGTTATAGCCCCAGGACATGAGCGAGCAGGTATCGGTATGGCCGTGCTCTAAGCTGACCTTGTGTACCATGGCCTGAATGGGGGTCTGCTGATACTTGCCGCCAAAGGGCATGAGCAGGGTACCGGCACCGATGGTGGAGTCAAAGCGCTCGGAAAGACCGCGCTTAGAGCAGGTGTTGAGATCGGTGGCGGTTGCCATCAGGTTCTCTTCAAAGCTGCCTTCCACTGTTTTATCAAAGGCTTCGGGGGCTTCCACATGGACACGGATGTGCTTTTCTGCACCGTTGGAGTTCAGGAAGCTGCGGTCAATATCCACAATGGTTGCGCCCTTCCAGAACATACGAAGACGAGGCTCTTCCTTGATTTCGGCAACCACGGTGGCTTCGAGGTTTTCGCTGTCTGCAATTTCCAAGAAACGCGCAACATCCTTTGCGGCAACGACAACGGCCATACGCTCCTGAGATTCGGAGATGGCCAGCTCTGTGCCGTCAAGGCCTTCATACTTCTTGGGAACCTTATCAAGCTGAATATCCAGACCGTCGGCCAGCTCACCGATGGCAACGGAAACACCGCCAGCGCCAAAGTCGTTGCAGCGCTTAATCATCAAGGTAGCTTCGGCATTGCGGAACAGGCGCTGGAGCTTGCGCTCTTCCGGCGCGTTGCCCTTCTGGACTTCTGCACCGCAGGTTTCCAGAGAGTGGAGGTTGTGGCTCTTGGAGGAGCCGGTTGCACCGCCGCAGCCGTCACGGCCAGTACGGCCACCCAGAAGGATGACCATATCACCAGGGGCGGGACACTCTCTGCGGACGCTGCTTTCGGGAACGGCTGCAATGACAGCACCGATTTCCATGCGCTTGGCAGCATAGCCGGGATGATACAGCTCATCCACGATACCGGTTGCAAGGCCGATCTGGTTGCCGTAGGAGGAATAGCCTGCGGCAGCGGTGGTCACCAGCTTGCGCTGCGGTAGTTTTCCCTTTAAGGTTTGGCTGACCGGGGTACGGGGGTCTGCGGCACCGGTGACACGCATGGCAGCATAGACATAGGCACGGCTGGCCAGCGGGTCACGGATGGCACCGCCGATGCAGGTGGCGGCACCGCCGAATGGCTCAATCTCGGTGGGATGATTGTGAGTTTCATTTTTGAACAGGAGAAGCCAAGGCTCGTCCTTGCCGTCCACGGTGACGGTCATATGCACCGTGCAGGCGTTGATCTCATCGGATTCGTCCAGCTTATCGAGATAACCTTCCTTGCGAAGGAACTTGGCTGCCAGAGTGCCGATATCCATCAGATTGACCGGCTTGGTTCTGCCGATGGCATCACGGGTTGCAAGATAGCCCTCATAGGATTTCTGAAGGAGAGGATCATCAAAGCGAATATCATCAATGGTGGTCAGGAAGGTGGTATGGCGGCAGTGGTCAGACCAATAGGTATCCAGCATTCGGATTTCCGTGATGGTGGGGCAGCGATCCTTTGCCTTGAAGTATTCCTGACAGAAAGCGATATCATCCATATCCATGGCAAGGCCGAGGTCAGCGATCATTTTATTAAGACCATCAAGATCCAGATCGAGGAAACCGTTGAGTGTTTCCACGTGATCGGGAATTACAGCAGCAATGTCAAGCGTCTCCGGCAGGTCAAGGCTGGCCTTGCGAGCTTCCACGGGGTTGATCACATGATGCTCAATTTCGGCAATTTCGTGCTGGCTGAGTTTTCCATCCAGAACATACACCTTTGCCGTGCGCACGGTGGGACGTTCCCCCTGCGAGATGATCTGAATGCACTGTGCAGCAGAGTCAGCCCGCTGGTCAAACTGGCCGGGGAGATATTCTACGGCAAATACGGTACCTTCCGCATCCAGTGTCCGGCTGACAATGTCAACCTGCGGCTCGGAAAATACGGTATCAATGCACTGCTCAAATAATGCGGGGTCAATATGCTCCACATCATAGCGGTTGATGATGCGAACATCGCGGAGGGATTTGATCTGCAAAAGCTGGCGGGCTTCCTGCAGGAGAGCATCCGCTTCAAATGCCAGCTCTTTCTTCTTTTCAACATAGATTCGGTATACCATAGTTCCTCCTTATTTTCCGGCCTTCAGCGCACGCTGGCCGATGTCAGAGCGGCGGTATGCGCCGGTGAAGACCACGCCCGCGGCCAACTGATAGGCCGTATCAATGGCTTCTCTTAATGTGGGAGCAATGGCGGTGGTGCCGGTAACACGGCCACCGTTGGTGACAAGAATCCCATCAGAAAGCTTTGCACCTGCCACAAAGGTATGTGCTTTAGCCTCCGGGGTAAAGGTCATGGGATAGCCCTTTTCATAGTGCTCGGGATAACCCTGGGAAGCGGTAACAACACAGCAGGCGCTGCCATCACGGAAGATCACAGGGGTCTGCTCCAATGTGCCGTTGGTGGTAGCCTGCATCACGGTCAGCAGATCGGATTCGAGAAGCGGCAGGACAACCTGCGTCTCGGGATCACCGAAGCGGCAGTTATATTCAATGACCTTGGGGCCTTTGTCGGTAAGCATGAGGCCAAAGTAGAGGCAGCCGGTAAAGGGGCGGCCTTCCTGTGCCATGGCATCAATGGTGGGGCGGAAGATTTCCTTCATGCACTGGTCTGCAATTTCGGGGGTATAGTAGGGATTGGGGGCAACCGCACCCATGCCGCCGGTGTTGAGACCGACATCGTTGTCACCGATGCGCTTATGATCCATGGAGGATACCATGGGCTTTACGCATTTTCCGTCGGTAAAGGAGAGAACAGAGACCTCGGGGCCTTCCAGGAATTCTTCAATGACAACCGTGGAGCCGCTCTTGCCGAACTTGGCGTTCTGCATCATGTCAATGACAGCCTGCTTGGCTTCTTCTCTGGTCTGCGCGATGATAACACCCTTGCCCAGTGCCAGACCATCGGCCTTGACCACCGTGGGGATGGGGGCGGTGTCGAGATAGGCCAGTGCCTGTGCCATATCGGTGAAGATTTCGTAGCTGGCGGTGGGAATGTTGTATTTTTTCATCAGCTCCTTGGAAAATGCCTTACTGCCTTCAAGGATGGCTGCATTTTTTCTGGGGCCAAAGCAGGGGATTCCCAATTCATTCAGCATATCCACACAGCCCATGACCAGAGGATCATCGGGGGCGACGACAGCATAGTCAATCGTGTGGCTTTTTGCAAATTCCCGAATCGCGGGAAGGTCTGTAGCGGAAATGGGGACGCAGATTGCTTCATCTGCCATACCGCCGTTGCCGGGGAGTACATAAACGGTTTCAACCGCAGGGTTTAACTTCAGAGAGCGGAGGATGGCGTGTTCCCGTCCGCCACCGCCAATCAGCATAATATTCATAGGCGCACCTCTTATTAATGGTGGAACAGGCGCATACCGGTGAAGGCCATGGCGATACCGAAGTTATTGCAGGCTTCAATCACCAGATCATCGCGGATGGAGCCACCGGGTTCTGCGATATAGCTGACACCGGACTTATAGGCACGCTTGATGTTGTCGGAGAAGGGGAAAAAGGCATCAGAGCCGAGGGATACGCCAGTAATGGTGCTGAGGAAGGCTTCCTTATCCTCCTGCGTCAGGGGATCGGGACAGCTGGTGAAGTAATTCTGCCAAATGCCTTCGGCGCAGACATCCTCTTCGTTGCCGTTAATGTAGCCGTCAATCACATTGTCACGATCCGGACGGCGAAGGTCATCGCGGAAGGGAAGGGCAAGGGTCTTGGGATGCTGGCGGAGGAACCAGGTATCTGCCTTGGAGCCTGCCAGACGGGTGCAGTGAATACGGGACTGCTGACCGGCACCGACACCGATGGCCTGTCCATCGTAAGCAAAGCACACGGAATTGGACTGGGTGTATTTCAGGGTAATCAGGGAGATCATCAGGTCACGCTTTGCCTCGGGAGGCAGCTCCTTCTTATCGGTAACCAGATTGGAGAGAAGCTCTTCGTTGATCTTAAAGTTGTTGCGGCCTTGCTGGAAGGTCACACCGAACACCTGCTTGCATTCCTTTTCCGCAGGAACATAGTCGGGGTCAATGGCAACAATGTTATAGCCGCCCTTGCGCTTGGTCTTGAGAATTTCCAGAGCTTCTGGCTCATAACCCGGCGCAATCACGCCATCGGAGACCTCACGGGCAATGAGCTTTGCGGTGGGAACATCGCAGATATCGCTCATGGCAACCCAATCACCGAAGGAGCACATACGGTCAGTGCCTCTGGCTCTTGCGTAGGCGCAGGCCAGCGGAGAGGAATCCAGCTCAGGAAGATCGTCCACGAAGCAGGCCTTTTTCAGCGCTTCGGGAAGGGGAATGCCGACTGCGGCAGAGGTAGGGGAGACATGCTTGAAGCTGGTCACGGCACACAGGCCGGTGGCCTCCTTCAGCTCCTTAACAAGCTGCCAGGAGTTCAGGGCATCCAGAAAATTGATATAGCCGGGACGGCCATTGAGAATGGTGATGGGCAGGTCGCTGCCATCGGCCATGTAAATCATGGAGGGTTTCTGATTGGGGTTGCAGCCATATTTCAGTTCAAATTCTTTCATGCTGTGGCCTCCTTAACTGTTTTTGTTCACAAGGCGATCTTCGGCTTCGCCGGTTTTCAGGTTGATAAAGCGAACATAGAGAGAAATCTTGTTTTCTGCATCGAGATTTTCCCAAAGCTCGTTCGTCATGGCATCAATGTCATCAGGAATGGCAACGCGTTCCGGCTCACCGCAGAAGGTGGGTATGGGGTAACCATCGCAAATGTAGGTATGGATAAAGTGGCCGAGACCGGCAGCCGGGGCATAGCTGAAGGTGAAGCGGTTGCAGAAGCTGCCTTCCGCGTCTCCGCTCTTGAGAATGCTCATTTCATAGGTGAAATCCTCTTCGGTGAAAGTGAGCATACCGCTGATTCTGGGTGTCCAGTTGGGGCCGTCCGGCTCAAAGCAGCGAGCCTCCAAGGACTTGGCAAAGCTCTTGCCTTCCTTGAGACCGTCATGAATGGTGTCGGTTTGATTGCCATTGGTAACGATCAGCTTATTTTCAAAGCTTCTGACAGCGGCATAGATAATCAGAGAGGGATCTTGCACCTTAGTTGCATCGAAAGGCTCGGTGAAGAGCTCGCCCTCTTTCAGGGTGAAAATGCGGTTGCGGCTGTTGGCACTGCGACCCATGATGAAGTAAGCAATTGCAGCGCGGGTTCCATCCGCAGTTTTGCCGATGATAATGCCTCTGCCGGGGTAACGGTTGCCGTTCAGACGGCTGCCGATGGTAGCGGTTTCATACACGTTCATATTTTTCCCTCCTGATTTTATCACTGATTAGCTCTGCGGCCTGCGGCAGAAGCTTCCATTCTGCCTGCTGCATCACGCGGAGCTGGAGACTGCGGGGCGTGTCATCCGGCTCTACAGCCACAGCCTGCTGAAGAATAATTTCCCCGCCATCGGGAATCTCGTTTACAAAATGCACGGTAGCGCCGGTGAGCTTCACCCCGCGCTTCAAGGCCTCCTCATGCACCCTTAATCCGTAGTAGCCCTTACCGCAGAAGGAAGGAATCAGGGAGGGGTGAATATTGAGGATGCGCTTGGGATAGCGGGAAGTAAAGTCGGCACTGAGAATGGTCATAAATCCGGCAAGAATAAGGAGTTCAATGCCGTATTCGTCCAAAAGTTCGGTCAGTCTGGCTTCAAAGGCTGCCTGATCGGCAAATGCCTTGCGCTCAACAGCGATACCGGGAATTCCGGCATTTTTTGCACGCTCCAGTGCGTAAGCGCCAGCCTGTGAAGAAATCACCAGCACGATTTGACCGGCCTGAAGGTTGGCATCAATCAGCGCCTGCAGGTTGGTGCCGCCGCCGGAAACCAGCACGGCAATGGGTGTGCGCTCACTCAGCATAGGATCACACCCTCATCGGATTCCACCAGCTCGCCCATCATATAGGCAGCCTCTCCGGCAGCGGTGAGAATTTCGATTGCCTTATCCGCATCTTCCTTTGCAACCACGATACTCATGCCGACACCCATGTTGAAGGTGTTATACATATCGCGCTCGGGAATGTTGCCATTTTCGGCAATCAGATCAAAGATAGGCAGTGTTTTCACAGCAGATTTTTCAATTTTTGCGCTCATGCCCTTTTTCAGGCAACGGGGAATATTTTCAAAGAAGCCGCCGCCGGTGATGTGGGAGACACCCTTGACCGTGACAGCATCCAGAAGTGCCAGCAAGGGTTTTACATAGATTTTGGTGGGGGTAAGTAGGCATTCGCCAAGACTCATGCCGCCCAGCTTTTCAACCGGAGTGAACAGATCTGCCGAGGCAATATTGAATACCTTGCGCACCAGAGAGAAGCCATTGGAATGTACACCAGAGGAGGGCAGAGCAATGACCACATCGCCCGTCTGCATGGTATTGTTGTCGATGATTCGGTCACGATCTACCACGCCGACACAGAAGCCAGCCAGATCGTATTCATTTACAGGGTAGAAACCGGGCATTTCTGCTGTCTCACCACCGATGAGGGCAGCACCGGACTGGACACAGCCTTCCGCAACACCTTCCACAATGGATGCAATACGCTCGGGAACATTGCGCCCGCAGGCGATATAATCCAGGAAAAACAGGGGCTTTGCACCGCAGCAAATGACATCGTTGACACACATGGCAACGCAGTCAATACCAACGGTATTGTGCTTATCCAGAAGGAAAGCAATTTTCAGCTTGGTGCCGACACCATCGGTGCCGCTGACCAGAACGGGCTTGCTGATTCCCGTGAGGTCAAGGGGGAACAGGCCGCCGAAGCCGCCAATGCCCGTATCTGCCCCCACCATCGTGCGGGCGATATGTGCCTTCATCAGCTCGACTGCGCGGTAACCGGCGGTAATGTCCACACCGGCAGCAGCATAGCTGGCAGATTGTGATTTGGGATTCGCCATAGGGGTTACTCCTTTCCGTTCCAGCAATAGGTGCAGATCTTGCAGCGATCCAGGCCAATGGCCTCAGCTACCTGATCCAGCGACTGATATTCCAAAGATGAGAAGTGCAGCTTTTCGCAAATGGTCTTGCGGAGCTTTTGTCCTCGCTCGGTGGAGGAATCGGTATATTCATCCAGATGATTTATACCCTCTTCACCCTCCAGCTCCATAATGACGCTGCGGGCAAGCAGCTCCAAATCGGAGGTGGCGCGGGAGAAATTCAGATATTTGCAGCCGAACATAATCGGCGGGCAGGCAGAGCGGATGTGAACCTCTTTTGCACCGTTTTCGTAAAGGAAATCTACCGTTTCCCTAAGCTGGGTGCCGCGAACAATACTGTCGTCCACAAAGAGCAGCTTTTTGTCACGAATCAGCTCCATGACGGGAATCTGCTTCATTTTTGCGACCATATTGCGCTCACTCTGGTTGGGAGGCATAAAGCTGCGAGGCCAGGTAGGTGTATATTTAATAAAGGGACGCGCAAAGGGAATTCCGCTTTCATTGGCATAGCCGATGGCATGGGGCGTACCGGAATCGGGGACACCGCCTACATAGTCGATATCCTGCGCAACACCGTTTTCCTTGTCGGCTTTGGCAAGAAGCTTACCGTTGCGGTAGCGCATGGTTTCTACATTGACTCCCTCATAGGAGGAGGTGGGATAGCCATAGTAGGTCCAGAGGAAGGCACAGATTTTCATTTCCTTCCCGGGCGCGGCAAGAACCTTGATACCGTCGGGGCTGATTTCTACGATCTCGCCGGGGCCAAGCTCTCGAACCGGCTCATAGCCAAGCTTGGTATAGGAGAAAGGCTCAAAGGCCACGCAATAGCCCTCCTCATTGCGCCCGATGGACATGGGGAGACGACCAAAACGGTCTCTTGCGGCAATCAGGTGGCCGCCCTCTTTCAAAATCAGGATGGAGGCTGTACCCTCAATCACATTCTGGGCAAAGTGGATGCCGTCTACAAAGCTGCTCTTTTGGTCAATCATGGCCGCAATCAGCTCATTGGTATTGACCTTGCCGCCGGTCATCACGTCAAAATGGCCACCGCTGAAGGAGAGGTACTGGTCAATCAGGGATTTTGCATTATTGATGATGCCGATGGTACCAATGGCATACAGACCAAGATTGGAGTGAATCAGCAGGGGCTGGGGATCGGTGTCGCTGATGCAGCCAATGGCAGCGGTGCCGCACATTTGGGTAGCGACCTTTTCAAACTTTGTACGGAAGGGGGAATTTTCAATATTGTGAATTTCCCTCTGTAAGCCAAGTACCGGGTCGTAGGCTGCCATACCGGCGCGCCGGGTGCCCAGATGGGAGTGGTAATCCGTTCCGAAGAAAACGTCAAGGATGCAGTTTCTTCGGGAGGTAGCGCCAAAAATACCGCCCATGGATATCCTCCTGCTTAGCCGCCGAGAACGCGGCGCATCATTTCGTTGTATGCATCCTCAATACCGCCCAGATCTCTGCGGAAGCGATCTTTATCCAGCTTTTCGCCGGTGGTGGCATCCCAGAAACGGCAGGTATCGGGGGAGATTTCATCGGCCAGAACGATGGTGCCATCATTCAGGCGGCCAAACTCCAGCTTAAAGTCAATCAGACGCACATTCAGGCTGAGGAAATAGGCCTTGAGAATATCGTTGACCTTCAGAGCCATGGTACGGATGGTTTCGATTTCTTCCTTCGTGGCCAGCTTGAGTGCCAGCGCATGAGAGGTATTCAGAAGAGGATCGTGCAGATCATCATTTTTATAGGAGAATTCGAAGGTGGGTTCATCAAAGATAATGCCCTCGGGTACGCCGTAGCGCTTGGCAAAGGAACCGGCAGAGACATTGCGGATGATAACCTCCAGAGGAACGATGGCGACCTTCTTGACAACGGTTTCGCGGTCATTCAGCTCTTCCACAAAATGGGTGGGAATGCCCTGTGCAGCAAGGAGCTGCATCAGGTAGTTGGACATACGGTTGTTGATGGCACCCTTACCGGCAATGGTGCCTTTTTTCAGACCGTCCAGTGCGGTAGCATCGTCCTTATAGGAGACAATGACAAGCTCAGGGTCTTCGGTAGCATAGACCTTCTTGGCTTTTCCTTCGTACAACTGCTCTAATTTCATAATGACACTCCTTTATTCTGCATTATTATATTGCGCTTCTATGGCCGCGTTGGCCGCAAGAACTTTTTCATGTCCTGCAGCTCTTGCTGCATCCAGCTTCTCCGCAATTGCGGGATCGCTGACAGCAAGAATCTGCAAGGATAACAAAGCGGCATTAACGGCACCGTCAATTGCTACAGTTGCCACCGGAATTCCGGAGGGCATCTGTACTGTGGATAACAGTGCGTCAATACCGTCTAATTTCTTTGATGAGATGGGCAAACCGATTACAGGCAATGTGGTTCTGGCAGCAATGGCACCCGCGAGATGGGCGGCCATACCGGCGCAAGCAATAATTGCGCCAAAGCCTGCATTTCGGGCATTTGAGGCAAATTCTGCGGCCTCATCAGGGGTACGGTGAGCAGACATGATGTGCACCTCAAAAGGAACCTCATACTGCACCAGTGTGGAAATAGCCTTCTCCACCACAGGTGAATCACTGGCACTTCCCATAATAATGGCAACTTTTTTCATAGCAAATCCTCCCTTAATTGTAAAAAAAGGACACTCCGACCCCAAGCCGGAATGCCCAGACGGTCGGCATCTGAAAAAATCAGTCGTAGCCTCTGCTCCATTGTGGTGATCCACGGTTCCGTCAGTTACAAAGGCTTTTCCAGAGTTAGTATACCACGGGATGATTCTGTTGCCAATATCGCAGAATAGAGAATTATCCAGAGATTCCCATCATGTTTTTGACGGATTTGACAACATATCTAGTTTGATTTCGTACAAGAACTACAAAATATTGTGCCCAATATTTGTTTTTTTACCTATACTCTACAAGAATTACAAAACCCTGCTTCTCACCCTTGACATTATTTTTCCAGTGTGTTACTCTGTGAAAAATGATTTGCTGCCTACAAGGCAGAAAGGAGTATCCATGAATCTGGTTTTCAAAAATGGTTTGGTTTATCGAAAAGGAAAGCTGATCTCAGAGGATATCCGTGTTTCCCAAGGTGTTTGTGTTTCTCCCGATAGAATAGTTTCTACGGAAGAAATTTTTTTTGATTGCAGTGGTCTTGTCTTATTTCCCGGTTTCGCAGATGTGCATGTGCATTTGCGTGAGCCGGGTTTTTTGTATAAAGAGACCATTGCAACAGGCTCGAAGGCAGCAGCCAGAGGGGGCTATACCACGATCTGCGCCATGCCCAATCTATTTCCTGCGCCGGATTCGCTTGCCAATTTGCAGATAGAAAAGGATGCCATTGAGAAAACTGCCTGTGTGCGGGTGATTCCCTATGGAACCATCACAAAGGAGCGAAAAGGAGATTGCCTTTCGGATATGGAAGCCCTTGCACCCTATGTCATAGGCTTCTCCGATGACGGCAGCGGTGTGCAGGATGAGGCCATGATGGAGAAGGCCATGAGAGAAGCAAAGCGCTTAGGAAAAGTCATTGCTGCCCACTGTGAGGACAATCGGCTCCTTCGTGGCGGCTATATTCATGATGGTATTTATGCACATACGCATGGACACAGAGGAATTTGCAGTGAATCGGAATGGGGGCAGATCGCCCGGGATTTGAATCTTGTCAGGAAAACCGGCTGTAAATACCATGTGTGCCATATTTCCACAAAGGAAAGTGTTGCGCTCATTCGCAAGGCAAAAGCGGAGGGACTGGATGTTACCTGTGAGACAGGCCCCCATTATCTTCTTTTAGATGAGAACGATCTACAGGAGGATGGACGCTTCAAAATGAATCCGCCGCTTCGCTCCTCCGATGATCGCAAGGCACTTCTGGAAGGCCTCTTAGATGGCACGATTGATATGATTGCTACCGACCATGCACCCCATTCCAAAGAGGAAAAGAGCCGGGGTCTTGCAGACTCTGCCATGGGTGTTGTCGGTTTGGAGACAGCATTTGCTACATTATATACAGGGCTGGTCAAGCCGGGTATTCTGCGTCTTGAGCGTCTGATGGAGCTTTTACATGATGTACCGGGCAAGCGTTTTGGATTTGACGGTGGACTGGAGCTTGGACAAAGAGCAGATTTTACGGTATTTGACCTGAATGCGTCTTATAAAATTGATCCGGAGGAATTTGTTTCTATGGGAAAAAGTACCCCGTTTGCGGGCAGGGAGGTCTATGGCCGCTGCCGTATGACAATTGCCGGAGGAAAAATTGCCTGGACAGACGGGATATTGGAGGAAAACAAATGAAAAAAAGTATGTTTACACTGGCGGCAAACAAAGCGATTGCACCCGGTGTCTATGAAATGATGCTTTTGGGCGATACCGAAGACATTACTGCCCCCGGTCAGTTTGTACAGATTGCTGTCCCCGGCTATTATCTGCGCCGACCCATTTCTGTCTGCAATGTGGAATCCGGCGAATTGACGATTATTTATAAGGTCGTGGGAAGCGGCACCAAGGCAATGTCCCGAATGCAGAATGGGGAACAGTTAGAGCTTTTGACCGGCCTTGGCAACGGCTACGACCTGAGCCTGTGCGGTATGCGTCCGCTTCTGATTGGCGGCGGCGCAGGGGTACCGCCGATGTATCAGTTGGCTAAGGAATTGATTGCCCGGGGCGCAGAAGTCCGTGTGATCCTTGGGTTTAACAAAAAAGAAGAAGTTTTCTATGAGGAAAACTTTAAGGCACTCGGTGCAAAAACCTATGTCACAACAGTGGACGGTTCTTATGGCATTCGCGGCTTTGTCACCGATGCCATGGATTTGGATTACAGCTATGTATGTGCCTGCGGGCCGGAGCCGATGCTACGTGCGGTATATGATCGTTCTGTGACCTCCGGCGCATTCAGCTTTGAAGAGCGCATGGGTTGCGGCTTCGGTGCCTGCATGGGCTGTAGCTGCAAGACAAAGTATGGAAATAAGCGCATCTGCAAGGATGGCCCTGTACTGCAAAAGGAGGAAATCCTATGGTAAATACCCATGTTCGTCTATGCGGCATCGAGATGGAAAATCCACTCATTCCCGCTAGCGGTACCTTTGGTTACGGCTACGAATTTGCCGAGCTTTACGATATTAATTGCCTCGGAACCTTTTCCTTTAAGGGCACTACAAGGGAGCCACGCTTTGGCAATCCCACGCCCCGCATTGCAGAGTGCCCCAGTGGAATGCTCAATGCCGTGGGTCTGCAAAATCCCGGTGTAGAGGCTGTCATTTCTCAGGAGCTTCCCAAGCTGGCAAAAGTTTTCCACAAGCCGGTTATGGCCAATGTCTGCGGCTTTTCTGTGGAGGAATTTGCTGAAGTTTGCCAGAAGCTGGACAGCCAGAGCCAGATCGGCTGGCTGGAGGTCAACATCAGTTGCCCCAATGTGCATGGCGGCGGCATGAGCTTCGGAACTGACCCCCAAATGGCGGCAAAGGTCACGCGGGCAGTGAAGCAGGTGACGACCAAACCGGTCATTATGAAATTATCCCCGAATGTTACCAGTATTGCAGAAATCGCAAAGGCCTGTGAAGGGGAGGGGGCTGACGGCATCAGTCTCATCAATACGCTTTTAGGAATGCGCATTCATCTTGGAAAACGGAAGCCCCTGCTTGCCAATGAAACCGGCGGCCTGTCCGGCAGTGCGGTGCTTCCGATTGCGGTGCGCATGGTCTATCAGGTCTACAACGCCGTGAAAATACCGATCGTAGGTATGGGCGGTGTAAGCTGTGCCGAGGATGTACTGGAGCTGATGCTGGCTGGTGCTACTGCTGTTGAGGTTGGCGCTGCCAATCTGGTTGACCCCTGGGCTTGCCAAAAGATCATCGGGGATCTTCCTGGTGTTATGGAAAAATATCATATCAACGATATCAATGAGATTATAGGAGGCGCACACAGATGAGTAAGGATGTCATTATTGCCTGCGATTTTGCAGGAAAAGAGGAGACACTGGCCTTTTTAGACAAGTTTCAGGAAGAAAAGCCATTTGTAAAAATTGGTATGGAGTTGTTTTATGCCGCAGGACCTTCGATTGTTGAGGAAATCAAAAAGAGAGGCCACAAAATTTTCCTTGATCTGAAGCTGCACGACATTCCCAATACCGTAAAAAAGACCATGGCAGTTCTCTCCAAGCTGGATGCCGACATTGTCAACCTGCACGCTGCCGGCACCATCCCCATGATGGAAGCTGCGCTGGAAGGTCTGCGCCGCCCGGACGGCACCAGACCCTTGCTCATTGCTGTTACCCAGTTGACCTCTACCAATGAGGAACGCCTCCATGAAGAGCTTTGGATTGACCGCAGTATGGAAGAAACCGTCATGCACTATGCCCAGAATGCCAGAAAAGCCGGTCTTGACGGCGTGGTATGCTCTCCGCTGGAGGCAGATGCTGTGCATAAGGTTTGCGGCAGTGAATTCCTGACCGTTACCCCCGGCATTCGCTTCAAGGAAAACGCCGTAGGGGATCAGGCCAGAGTGATGACCCCCATGGATGCAAGAAGAAACGGCTCTGACTATATTGTTGTGGGTCGTCCGATTACCGCAGATGCCGACCCGGTGGCTGCCTACCGCCGTTGTGTTGACCAGTTTGTGAAAGGAGTAGAAGCATGAAAACCCTGATTGCAAAAGATCTTCTCAGTATTCGCGCCGTATTTTTCCGCCCGGAGGAACCCTTTATCTGGGCAAGCGGCATCAAAAGCCCGGTTTATTGTGACAACCGCCTGACTTTATCCGATGTTAAGGTTCGCACGGACGTGGAGGAAGGTCTGGCCACGCTGATTCGGGAGAACTATCCCGAAGCTGAAATTCTGATGGGAACCAGCACAGCCGGTATTGCCCATGCCGCCATTACCGGGCATCTCCTGGGGCTGCCCATGGGATATGTCCGCTCAGGCGCAAAGGATCATGGCAGAAAGAATCAGATTGAGGGAAAGCTCCTGCCCGGGCAGAAGGTCGTTGTTGTGGAAGACCTGATTTCCACAGGCGGAAGTGTCTTGGAGGTCGTGGAAATTCTTCGTGCTGCCGGTGCAGAGGTACTGGGCATTGTGAGTATTTTCACCTACGGTATGCAGAAGGGTCTGGATCGTCTGGCTGCTGCCAATGTGAAAAATATTTCCCTGACGGATTTTGATACCATTGCTGTGACAGCCGCTGAGGAAGGCTACATTCAGCCCTCTGATGTGGAACGCCTGATTGCCTTCCGGAACAATCCTTCCGATGAAAGCTGGATTGGAAAGGGGCGCTGAGCATGAAGCATCTGATTGACATTATGGAGCTGTCCACAGGGGAGCTTCAGGAACTCATCGACATTGCACAGGATATCATTGCTGACCCGGAAAAATATGCCCACGCCTGTGCGGGCAAAAAACTGGCAACCTTATTCTTTGAACCCTCCACCCGTACCAGACTGAGCTTTGAGGCTGCCATGTATGAGCTGGGCGGTCAGGTGCTTGGCTTCTCTGAGGCTGCCAGCAGCTCTGCGGCAAAGGGCGAGAGCGTGTCGGATACAGTACATACCGTTAGCTGCTATGCCGACATCATTGCCATGCGTCACCCCAAGGAGGGTGCCCCGATGGTAGCCAGCCGCAAGGACTGGGTGCCGATCATCAATGCCGGTGACGGCGGCCATTACCATCCCACTCAGACTCTGGCAGACCTCTTGACCATCCACCGCGAAAAGGGCAGCTTTGAAAACCTGACCATCGGCCTGTGCGGTGACCTGAAATTCGGCAGAACGGTGCATTCTCTGGTCAGCGCCATGTCCAGATATGCAGGTGTCCGCTTTGTCTTCATCTCTCCTGAGGAGTTGCAGGTTCCCGACTATATCAAGACCGACGTTCTGGAGCCTAAGGGAATTCCGTATCAGGAGGTCAGAAGTCTGGAAAAGGCCATGCCGCAATTGGATATTCTCTATATGACCAGAGTGCAGCGTGAGCGCTTCTTCAATGAGGAGGATTATGTCCGCTTGAAGGATACCTACATTCTTACCCCGGACAAGCTGAAAAATGCAAAGGAATCTCTGAGCATTCTTCACCCGCTGCCCAGAGTCAATGAAATCTCTGTTGCAGTGGATGATGATCCCAGAGCCTGCTACTTCAAGCAGGTGCTCAACGGCAAATATATGCGCATGGCGCTGATTCTGAAGCTTTTGGAGGTAAAGGTATGATCATCGGTCAAATCAAGGACGGCATTGTGCTCGATCACATCACCGCAGGCCGCGGCATGGAAATCTATCAGATTTTAAAGCTCCACGAGCTGAACTGCACGGTTGCCATGATCGAAAATGCGGACAGCGTAAAGATGGGGAAGAAGGACATCATCAAAATCGGCAAGGTCATTGATATCAATTTTGACATTCTGGGCTATATTGATCCCGGCATTACGGTTAATATCATTGAGGATGGCAAGCTTGCCAAGCGGGAGCATTTGAGACTGCCCGAGCGGATTCGTGGTGTCATCCACTGCAAGAATCCCCGCTGTATTACCTCCACCGAGCAGGAGCTTACGCATGAATTCCGATTGACTGACCCGGTGAAGAAGGTCTACCGCTGCATTTACTGCGAAAACGAAGCACCACGCAATATTGAATAAGATGAAAATAGACGGCTCTATGTGCTGAAACAAACACATAGAGCCGTTTACCTGCATTATAGCTTCATCTCGATCACATCGGAAATCGTTACGCTGCCGCCAATTTCTGCGGCGGTTAGTTTTCCGTCTGTGATGGTCACGCGGGCATGGAGCGTTCCTGCGGGTTGTGTATATATGGCAGAATATTCACCGTCCGGTGCCCCATACGTCTTTGCAATCAGTGCTGCCAGCGTCCCGGAACCACAGCTTCCCTCCCATACCAGCGATCCTGCCAGCGGCACCTTGACAAGGGGGGTCAGTGTGCTGCCGGAGAGAAAAATCACTCCGTAAGCGTCAACATCCAGCTTCCTGAATTCCGGCTCCAAAAGCTCCATGGCTGACATAGCGGGAACAGCTTCCGTGACAAAATGTGCAATACCGGGCAGATGTACCATCGTTCCCCGGATGCCGGAAACGGTCATCTGATTCGCGGAAATCGGGAGGGGCATTTGGGCATAGGATTCATTTGCCGCATAATTTGTCCGCACACACATGGGGTCGGTACAGCCACTGCTTTCAACCAAAAACGACAGTGTGCCTTCCTGTGCCTGTTTTTCCGCGAGGAGCATCCCATAGGCGCGCAGTGCATTTCCACAGAATTCGCCACCCATCATTTCAATTCGTCCATCGGCATCTGCTGTCGGCGGTACAATGAATGCCACCTGCTCTGCACCAAAGGAGCGCATAGCAATCAGCCGTGCTGCAATTTCTGCCCGTGCCTGCGCCGGAACCTCTGAGAGGACAAAAAGCGTAATATTTCCGGCAGGGTTGGCGATTTGAACCTTGAGCGGATTCATCGGTCGTAATTGCGCAGGAACTTTCTGGTGCGCTCCTGCTGGGTGTTGCCGAAAACTTCCTCGGGTGCGCCCTGCTCCACGATGATACCGCCATCCATGAAAATAACACGGTCAGAAACTGCCCTTGCAAACGGCATTTCATGCGTTACGATTACCATGGTCATCTTTTCCTCAGCAAGCTGGCGGATAACGGCAAGCACCTCACCGGTCAGTTCTGGATCGAGTGCGGAGGTCGGCTCGTCAAAGAAGAGCATTTCCGGTTCCATGGCAAGGGCACGGGCAATGGCAACGCGCTGCTGCTGGCCGCCGGAGAGCTGATAGGGATATGCATCAGCCTTGGATTCCAGCCCCATCTTTTTCAGCAGCTCCATTGCCTTCTCTTTTGCTTCCTCTTTATTCCGCTTCTGAACGCACACAGGCGCATCCATCAGATTTTTCAGGACGGAATAATGCGGGAAGAGGTTAAAATTCTGGAATACCAGGCCAAAATCCTTCTGGAAGGGTCTTAAATCCTTTGCATAAACAGGCTTGCCGTTTTCACTGGTGACAGCATTCTGCCCCATATAGGAGATCGTGCCATCGTCCACCGTTTCCAGGAAGGTCACGCACCGCAAAAGCGTGGATTTTCCGCTGCCGGACGGGCCGATGACGGAAATAACCTCGCCTCTGTCTACATGGAGGGAAATATCCTTCAGAACCTGCAGCTCATCGAAGGATTTGCTGAGATGATTAACTTCAAGAATATGCATCGCAGGTTCCTCCTTATCGGAAATAATTCAGCCTATTTTCTGCCTTGCCCATAATGAAATCGACGATCCAGTTAAAGACAAAGTAGAAGACACCCGCCACAATGAACGGAACAAAGCTGGTCTGAGAATTGGCAATCTGCTTGCCGATGGTGAACATTTCCTGATAGGAAACAGTAAATGCAAGGGAAGTATCCTTTACCAATGTAACGATCTCATTGGTCATGCTGGGCAGGACGCGCTTCACCACCTGCGGCAGAATGATCTTCATAAAGGTCTGCGTTTTCGTATAGCCGAGTACCTTTGCTGCCTCATACTGTCCGGCAGAGATAGATTCTATACCGCCGCGGTAAATTTCGGCAAAATAAGCTGCATAGTTGATGGCAAATGCAATGATGACAGGAATCAGCTTATTTCGTGCAACGTTAATGCGGAACAGGTAATATGGTCCGTAGGTAACAGCAAGCAATTGCAGCATCAGCGGTGTTCCGCGCAGGATGGAAATGATAAAGCGCGTAATGGAAGAGATAATCTTACTCTTGCTCATGCGCAGCAGTGAGACGATCATGCCCAGCGGAAGTGCAAACAGTAAGGTTAAAAAGAAAATTGCGCAGGTCTTGCTGAGACCTTCGCCCATTTTCAGTATCATGATCCATAATGACATATATATATCCTCATTTCTCTTAACATCAAAACCCCGAAAGCGCGCAAAGCGCTTTCGGGTTTATGATTAGGCAGTGATAAAGTAAATTACTTGTTCAGGAAGAGCAGGTTGTTCTTGATATCGGGATATTTATCCGCGATCTTTTCGTAAGTACCGTCCTTAACAAGGGCTGCAACAGCACCTTCGATGGAAGCGCGAAGCTCCTCATCAGAAGAGCGGAATGCAATGCCATACTGCTCAGCGCCCAGATTTTCGTTGATGATCTGATAGCCTTCGTGCTCGGCAGCATAGGATTCTGCTACGGGGAGGTCAACGAATACGCCGTCAACTGCATTGCCTTCCAGCTCGGTGAAGCACTTCAGGAAGCTTTCGCAGGTGATGACATCGCCAAAGGAAGCAGCCAGATCGGCCAGATCGCCGTTCAGGAGAGATTCGCCGGAGGTACCTAACTGAACGGCTACGACTTTGCCTTCAAGGTCAGAAGTGGTGGTAAAGCCGCTGTCTGCCTTTACCAGCATGACCTGGGTGCTGTCGAAGTAGGGTTCGGAGAGAAGATAGCCGCTTTCCTTCATGGAATCGAGAATGGTCATGCCGGACCATACGCAGTCACACTCTTTGGCATCGAGCTGAACCAGCTTCTCATCCCAGTTTACTGCGAAGACATCAAAGTTCCAGCCGAGGGACTCACAGGCGGCCTTGCAAACTTCGACGTCAAAGCCGGTGTAATCGCCGTTGTCATCCAGATAGCTGAAGGGGGGATACTCAGGGTCGATGCCCATCTTGAAGGTGAATTTGGAGTCATCTTCCTTCTTGCTGCCGCAGCCTGCCAGCATACCGAAGCAGAGAACGAGTACCAAAAGAATGCAAATTGTTTTTTTCATTTTTATTCCTCCATCTTTATTGTGGTCGTTACATTAATAGTTTACCACATTAATAAAATAAAGCAATTGTAATTTCTTACGAATTTTACATGATTTGGAATAATATTTTTGTTTTTAATGCGAGTATTGACACACACTTCACCCGCATCGGCTGAGAAAGAAGTACCCAGAGATTGCATTTTGGCATCTTGTCAATTAAATAATACAGGGACAGTTCCATATACATAGTGCATAGAACCATCCCTGTATTGCTTGTGTGTTATATGTTACTTTGATTCAAGGTAGCGCATAATGAAGCTTGCGATTTGGACGCGGGCAGCATTGGCGCGGGGGGCAAGGCGCATGGCAATTTCTTCGGTTTCGCCGGGGAGGAAGCCGTTCTGTGTTGCCCAGAGCATGGGAATCTTGCTGTAGCTCTGGACGGCGGAAGCATCGGGGTAGGCGCTCAGGTCACCGGAAACATCGGGGCTGCCGCTGTAGCGGTAGAGGATGGTGGCAAGCTCCTCTCTGGTGACGGGCGTGTTGGGACGGAAGGTGCCGTCCTCGAAGCCGTTGACAATGCCGTTCTTTGCCGCCCAGATGATGGGCAGGGTATAGTATTGGTTGGCAGCCACATCGGGGAAGACCTTTTCATAGGCAATCTCTGGTTGTCCGGCAACGCGGTAGAGCACCGTAACTAACTGTCCGCGGGTGAGGTTGCCGTTGGGAGAGAACTCCGTGGTGGACATACCGTTCATAATGCCGTGCTCTACGCAATAGGCGATGGCTTCATACTGCCAAGTTCCGACTTCGGGCAAATCTTTGAAGGCCAAAAGGAGTTTGTTGGTCTCTGGAAGGATTTCATAATCAGTGAATAAGCTAAGCTCTTTAATTGTATCAAGCCATTCCAGTTCCAACACCTTATCCTTTGGCGCTTCAATTGCAATTGTGGCGGTATACTGACTCTGGTAAAGAATTGTACAATTGTCACTCAAATGATTCTGCACAAAGTTGCTTATAATCTTACTGTAAATTTCTTTAATTACTTTATTTCTCTCTTCATAATATTCCTGAGAGGAAAGATTATCCGAAACATTTTTCTTAACAGCTGCTTCGATTTCTGCTGTGCTCGGGGGAGTTAGGTTAACCCAAACAGGAACCTTTGCGTTTATATCCGCGCTGTTCAAATAATTCTGTAGCTCTGGGGATAGTTTAGATACTTCTTCAATTTCAGGCTCAATTTCGAAGTCCTTATATAATGAAATCTCAACGACAAGATCATTCTCTGCCAGCTCTAAGACTTTTTCCTTTGATACTTCAATCGCTAAAGTAGCAGTGTAGCTGCTTTGATAATAGAATATGCAAGAATTATCCAGATATTTTTCAATGAAGGAGTCAGTAATGTCAGAATAAATTTCTTTTATTATATTTAGTCTTTCTTCATAGTATTCCTGCGGGCTTAATTCTTCTGAAACCTTTTCTTTGACAATGGCTTCAATTTCTGCTGTGCTAGGGGTAGTCAGATATATCCAGACAGGAACATATGCATTTCCGTTGATTCCTTCCATATAATCAATGACATTTTGTGCCAGCTTTTCTGAATATATAGAAGAAATCATCTCAGAAGCAGAGGTCGGAACAATGATGCCCACAAATAGGGAGCAGCAAAACGCAATCGTTAAGATAAAAGCCATTATTTTTTTCATGATAATTCCTCCGATTTTTAAAAAGAATAGTCATTTTTAATTTCTTTATAGTTTCTGAGAAGCAAAGAAATTTTTGTGGTTTGGGTTAATCATATCCACGACATAGACAATGCCTAATATATAGAAATCATCAAGTTGGACAGTTTATATAATACCTCCTTTCATTTTTCTTTATTATGATGTATCATACTTCTGATACATATGATACATGGTTATTAAAAATCAAGCATATATATCGCCTCCCCAAAATAACCATTTCCATTCTCTTTATATCATTTTTTAAAGTGCTTGTCAATATAATATATATAAATTATATATATTGACATCGAAGATTTTTAATAATAAACTATAAATATGAGGATAAAATATGATATGGCACAGTTAATTTATGATAAGAGTATTATAGAGATGCTGTCACTTTTTCTGCTGCGATCCGAGGATTTATATGCCTATGAGATTATGAAAAAGATCAACAGCATGAGCAGGGGCGTTCTGGAGGTACAGGGCGGCTCATTATATCCTATACTCTATAAGCTGACCGACAAGGGGCTGATCTCTGACCGAGTGGAGACCTTTGGCAAGCGCGGACGGATGACGCATGTGTATTACCATCTGACCCCCTCCGGCGAAAGCTATCTTCAGGAGCTGATTGCCCGCAATGAGCTGGTGCAGAGCGGTATTCGCAATGTATTAACAAGCACGGAGGAAGAGACATGAGACGGGAAATCGAGAAGTATTTAAAGCAGATTGAGAGTAATCTGTACACCTGTCCAATAAAGAAGCGCAATGTTTTTTTACGTGACCTTCGTGGGAACATAGATGCCTATATTGAGGAACATCCTAACGCCACATTGCCGGAGCTGAAAAGTATTTTCGGCTCACCGGAAGCCATTGCCGAGAGCTTCCTGCAATCGGATGAATTTGCCACAACAAAACAGGTCGTGTCCTCCAAAAAAAGGATTATTCGGATTCTCATTGCTACTGCTTGCATTTTGGTTATTGCTGCCTTGATTCTGGGTACAGTTTATGTGGTAGATTGTTACAAATACACACACGGTTATGCCGAAATGGAACCGATACAGGAGGGGTTTACTCCACCTGATTCTGATGCGATTACATCATATTAATGGGAAAGGAGAGTGTTCTTAATGAAGCGAATGTTATTATTATTTATTGTCATTACAATGTTGGTCGGTTTGCTTTCTGTCACTGTAACTGCAAGCGAGGATAGACCGGTCATAGGATATTCGTCCATTGAATATCTTGAAAATGGCGACTATATTGTGACTGAGTTTGCAGTAACTCAACCCGGAAGCCTTTTTCCGGACAGCACAATGACGACCAGATCCGGTTCCAGAACTAAAAATTATTACAACTCTGATGGAACAAAAATTTGGAGTCTTACTGTTAATGGTACGTTCTCCTATACATACGGTGTCTCATCTACAGCGACCAGTGCTGCCGCTACGGTCAATCTTTTTTCTTCCGATGCTTCCTTTGTAAGCAAGAGCGCTTATACCTCCGGCAACACTGCAACGGCTACTGGAACCGTGGCCTATAAATCTGTTAGCACAACAATGACCGTCAGTGTATCCTGCGATAAATACGGTAACCTTTCTTGACCATTGGTTCAATCAAACCAGCAGGGCAGGGGACACCCAGCTTTGCTCCATCCTCATTTCATATTTTATGGGCCGCCCTTTATGCATTGGGCGACCCATTTTTGGCGTATTATTTGTCGAAGGATGGATTCATGCAGTATACGTTTTTCTGATTTAGCTTTTCCCTTAGCTTTTCGATGGCCTCGCCGAAGCGCTGGAAGTGGACGACCTCCCGTTCACGCAGGAACTTGATGACATCGTTGACATCCGGATCATCAGACAGGCGCAGAATATTGTCGTAGGTCACTCTGGCCTTCTGCTCGGCGGCCAAATCCTCGGTCAAATCGGCGATGGGATCGCCCTTGACTCCAATGGATGCAGCAGACCATGGGAAGCCGGAGGCGGCGGTGGGGTAGACCCCGACCGTGTGATCTACAAAATAGGGTGCAAAGCTGCTGTCCTTAATCTGGTTATCCTTTAGATTGCGGGTCAGCTGGTGTACGATGCTGCCTACCATCTCCAGATGGGAAAGCTCCTCTGTGCCAATATCTGTCAGAAGTGCCTTCTGCTCTGCGTAGGGCATGGAGAACCGCTGGGACAGATAGCGCAGGGAAGCCCCCAGTTCTCCATCCGGGCCACCGTACTGGCTAATAATGATAGATGCCAGCTTGGGATTGGGGTGGTCGATCTTGATTGGGTACTGTAAGGATTTCTTATAGATAAACATAACTTATACCTCCCCGTTTTCCCTGTATTCCCAGGGCCAGGGATCACCTGACCAGACGTATTTGCCATTTTTGACCGCATCGTACATGGTGAGCGGGCCATATTGCTGCTCATATTTTGCTTTTCCAGTCTCATAGAGCTGAATATAGGACTGCAAAAGCTCTGCGGCTTCGGCGTCATTCTGGTGCGTGTCAAGATACAGTGACAGCTCGGTAATGGCAAAATTCAGTGCCATCAGCTCATTTTTTGGTGTATCGGCTTTTTCCTTGGTGTTGACCATTCCCAAAAAGGGAAGATCAAGGCCGGGGAACAGGGTTCCTCGAATGAGACCTTTTTTGGCGGTATATTTCTTTGCATTGCCGGACTGGAAGGGGACAAAGGGATTTGCCAGCGGCGCAAGCTGGGGCAAATAACCCATCATTTCAGATGGAGTCGAATTATTGTCCAATTTGGGTACCTCCTTGGCATTTTTTGGAGCATTTGCTCAGAACATCTTATGAAGAATTGCCCCGATAGGTTCTGCGCATAGGCGGGGAAGAGAGGACATAGATTTTCCTGAGGTGTTGTCCATGGAGGCTTTGAAAAAATACGGAAGCTATTATGTGCTGGTTATTGTGTGTTTTACGATTATTGCATTGGCCGTGGCGGGAATGTCCCGACAGACGATCCCGGTATACGGCAATGGAAACGGTTGCCTCGTAGTGCTTGATCCGGGACACGGCGGGGAGGATGGCGGTGCTGTTTCTGTCACCGGCGTACAGGAAAAGGACATCAATTTGGAAATATCTTTAAGATTAAAGGAGCTTTTGCACCTTTGCGGCATCCAGACCATGATGACGAGAGAAGATGATACTGCGACCTACGATGAGGGGTGTACCAGTATTGCCCAGAAAAAGGCATCCGATCTGAAAAACCGGGCAAAAATGCTCAATGATCTTCCCGGTGCTATCTTGTTATCCATCCACCAGAATCAATTCCCGCAGGAGAAATATTACGGTGCCCAGGTGTTTTATAATGATGTTTCGGAAAGTAAAGCTCTTGCCGAGCAAATGCAGGAGGCTCTGCGTTGTGGCCTTGATATGAATAATCAGCGGCAATGCAAGGAATCCAGCGGGGTCTATCTGATGGAGCACATCCAGAATCCGGCGGTTTTGATTGAATGTGGCTTCCTGTCGAATCGGAAAGAGGAAGCGCTGCTTCGGGCGGAGGACTATCAAAAGAAAATCTCCTGCTCGATATGCGCAGGACTTCTGCAAAATTTAACGGAAGAAGCATCTGTGTAAACAAATAATATCTTTTTCTAATTTTCTATGGTATAATAATTGCTGACGCAATTATTATACAAAAATATGCGCCATTTTCTCGCCCCTTGCGAGGCAATCGAAAATGATGCGCAATTATACCATTCGCTTTCGCTTCATGGTATAATAATTGCGAACGCAATTATTATACAAAAATATGTGCCATTTTCTCGCCCCTTGCGGGGCAATCGAAAATGATGCGCAATTATACCATTCGCTTTCGCTTCATGGTATAATACGAAAAAAGCTTACAGGAGAGGACGATGAAAAAGACGAAAATAACCTATTATTGCACAGAATGTGGCAATGAGACCCCACAATGGTACGGAAAATGCCCCGCCTGCGGTGCATGGGGGACAATAGAAGAGCACAAAGAGGCGGCAAAGAGCGTGAATACCCATGTGGAAGCCAGCTCTGCGCCCAAAAAGCTCCGGGATGTCGATGGGGGAGATGAGATTCGATTCACTACCGGCATGGGAGAGCTTGACCGTGTCCTCGGCGGCGGCGCTGTGCTTGGTTCGCTAATACTCATCAGCGGCGAACCCGGTATTGGAAAATCTACATTATTGCTGCAAATCTGTGAAGAATTGTGTAGATTCCGCTCTGTTTTGTATATTTCCGGGGAAGAAAGTGAAAAGCAGCTCAAAATGCGTGCCAATCGTCTGGGTGTTCATGCGGATAAGCTGTCCGTCTTATCTGAGGCAAATCTGTCACAGGTAATGGAGGTAGCAAAGCAGGAAAAGCCTGATGTTTTGATTGTTGACTCCATTCAAACGATTTATCTGGAAAACGGAACCTCTGCGCCTGGAAGTATTTCACAGGTGAAGGAATGCACACTGGCGTTAATGCAATTGAGCAAATCCACCGGGATTACGGTATTTGTTGTCGGCCATGTGAACAAGGAGGGGGCAATTGCGGGGCCGAAGGTGTTGGAGCATATGGTGGACTGTGTGCTTTATTTTGAAGGTGACCGGCACAGCAGCTACCGCCTCCTGCGTGCAGCCAAGAACCGTTTTGGTTCTACCAATGAAATCGGTGTCTTTGAAATGGTGGATACAGGCCTGAAGGAGGTACCGAATCCTTCGCAAACCCTCCTATCTGGCCGTCCGCTGGGTGCGGCGGGTACCTGTGTTGCCTGCGCCATGGAGGGAACAAGGCCGATTTTGGCAGAGGTGCAGGCACTTGTGACCAGAAGCGCCTTTCAGGTACCGAGACGCACCATTAACGGATTTGATTATAATCGCGCCAATCTTCTCATTGCTGTGGCTGAAAAGCGCGGCGGCGTGAAGCTTGGCCTGTGCGATGCCTATATCAATGTTATTGGCGGCCTGTATTTGGAGGAACCGGCTGCCGATCTGCCGGTGATTCTGGCCATTTTGTCCAGCCATCTGGATCAGCCCATCCGCCCGGGTCTGTGCGCCATCGGAGAAGTCGGCTTGACCGGGGAAGTGCGGGCTGTGAATAATCTGAACGGAAGAATTCAGGAACTGCACCGTCTGGGCTTTACAGAATGCATCATCCCCAAACGCGGTGCTGCCGGAATCATCCCGCCGGAGGGCTTGAAGCTCCTTGCCGTAAAAAACATCCGTGAAGCTATGGAGGCTGCTATGTAAAATTAATTAGGGATTGCCACGCCGGGTTCGCGAGGCAATCCCTTGTTATTACATAAATGTTATTCGATGGGAAGCTGAATTTCTGTCAGCCAGTCTTCGACATTTTCTTTGTTCCAGATGCCATCAATGTAGCTTTCTCTGGCATAGTCTGCGATTTTATAGCCGTTATCCTCGGCGTACTTATAAATGTAGGCATATGCTTCGCCGATCTTTTCATAAGCACCCTTATGGAAAATGCTCAGAACCTTTGTCGCAGGAATGGTGCGGAATTTGATGCGCTCGTTTTCCGTTCCATACGCCGTGACAGCCTGATTGTGCCGCACTTTGATATTGGTTTCTCTGTATTCGCAGTCGAGATATTCCATAAATTCATACTCAGGTTCTGCACATTTTAGGGTGGGATTCAGCCTCAGACATTCTGCGCCGGATGCGGGGATGAAAGTCATGGCATCCGAATAATTTGCAAGGGTCGCTTCTTCATAATACACAATGTACGATGGGATCTCTTTTACAACAGCTTGATACTTCATATTGTTTTCCTCCAGTAAATGATAGATTATGGATAGACGCGCTGAAATATCGTCCTGTTGCGCTTTCAGCTCCGCTGCTTTTGCCTCCAGTATGCTTCTTGCCTGTGTACCGGCAAGGATTGCCCGGATTTCCTCTATGGAAAGGCTGAGCTGCCGATAGGATTTGATTGTCGCGGCGGTTATCAGCTGTGATGTCTCATATTGCCGATATCCCGTTTGATTGTCAATATATGCGGGAATTAATAGCGCTTCCTTTTCATAGAACCGCAGGGTTTTTACTGTCAGCATGGAAAGCTTGGAAAACTCACCGATTTTCAGCATCACGTCACCTCCTGCGCATACTGTACGGCATCCCCTAAGGGGAGAGTCAAGAAAAAATATTTCGTATCCGATAAATTCACACGGGAGCCTAACGGCTCCCGTGCTTATTCGCTTAGAAAATCTGACCGGGAAGCTTTAGCTTCTCTTTTCGGGGAAATTGCCTGTCAAATTTCTCACAGGCGGCTTCGTCAACGAAATAACCCTTCGGCGTGGCATATTCGCCGGTAATGCCGTCCAAGTATCCGGGAATCAACTCCTTGCACAGGAAAAAGGATGCATCCTCTCCTTCGGGAAGGCCGTGATAGCGGATACCAAATTCTGAGGCATAGGTAAACCCGCTTTTGCCATAGAAGGCAATATTGCCCTCGAAGCACACAGCCCCGCAGCCGAGCGCGGAAGCTTTTTCTAAACTGTAGTCCAAAAGAATTTTTCCGTAGCCCCTGCGTTTCAGCTCTGGCAGGATTCCGATGGGTCCCATGGTCATGATCGGTATTTGTCGTCCATCATCGGCATTGATTTCTGCCCGCATAAACATATTCTGTCCAATGAGTTTTCCATCCAGCTCCATTACAAAATCGAGCGCGGGAACAAAGGCGGGATCATCCCGCAGACAGTGCAGAACATAGTGCTCAAGGCAGCCGGGACGATATACGTTCCAAAAGGCTTCTCTGACAAGATTTTCCGTGTTTTTGAAATCTGCCGGTGTTTCCAAGCGAATGTGAAAGCCATTTTTACTCATTATTTTTCCTCCTGATGATTGTTGACTGCAATACGGGGAGGCTTGTGTCGATTGCACATAACCTCCCGGTTATGCCACAATCTCCAAGGTGTTGTTCTTTCGCAAACAGCAGTCTCCTTAAAAAAATCATTCATAGGAAATTCCTACAATGTGTATTATACAGGAAAACCAGAGAGAAATCAAATCACAAAACCGTGTTGCCTCTTGTCAGGAGACAGCACGGTTTTCAGAAATTACAGCGATATTATATCTCTCTGCGTCCCTCTAAGGCACGCAGGAGGGTGACTTCATCGGCATATTCTAACTGACTGCCTACGGGGATTCCATAGGCCAGACGGGTGACACGCACCTCCATTGGACGAAGAAGACGGGAAATATACATTGCTGTGGCTTCACCCTCGGTATCCGGGTTGGTAGCCATGATGATTTCACGCACATTTTCCTTGCACACGCGGGCGAGAAGCTCACGGATGCGAATGTCATCAGGACCAATATGGTTTAGGGGGGAGATGACACCGTGGAGCACATGGTAAACGCCGGTATATTCCCGTGCCCGCTCCATGGCAAGCACGTCCCTTGCTTCAGCGACCACGCAAATGATGCTATGATCCCGGTTTTCGTCCTCACAGATGGGACAAAGTGTACGGTCTGTGAGATTCTGACATACTGGGCAGGTGTGTACGGAGCGCTTGGCCTCCAATATGGCCTCAGCAAAGCCTTCTGCTTCCTCTTGCGACATATTCAGGGTATGAAAAGCCAGCCGCTGGGCGCTTTTGCTGCCAATTCCGGGCAGACGGGCAAATTCTTCAGTCAGCCGCTCCAAAGCGGCAGGAAAGTACCGCATCTCAGAACAGGCTGCCCAAATTGACACCGCCGGTGAGTTTGGACATATTGGCGGCGGATTCGGCATCAGCCTTCCGAACAGCCTCATTGACTGCGGCAATCACCATGTCTTGTAGCATTTCTACATCTTCGGGGTCTACTGCTTCGGGGTCAATTTCCAGACGGAGAAGCTCATGCTTGCCGCTGACCGTAGCGGTAACCATTCCGCCACCTGAAGTGGCCGCGTATTCCTTGGCCTCCATTTCGGCTTGCATTTTCAGCATATCCTGCTGCATTTTCTGTGCCTGACGCACCATGTTCATGTTCATGCCGCCGCCCATCATTGGGGCGCCGCGATAACCGCCTTTTGCCATTATTAGAAGTTCTCCTTTAATTATTTTTGTAGATGCATGATATCGGGATGCTGTTGGGCAAATTGCACCAACTGCGCAAATGAATCTGAATCGTTTTGTCCCAGCTCTCCCTGCACGGACATGGCCAGTCGCACAGGTTTTCCGCAAAGTTGTGCGGCAGCTTGTTCCAGCAGAGACTTTTGCTTTTCTATCATACCGAGGGTGAAGGAATCCTTTACCTTTATACGGAGAATATCTCCATCCAATACACCGTGAATGGGTGCATCTTCCTTTTGAGAGAATAACCAAGCAGCTCCTTGTCCGACCTGCGGCTGGATCAGCAGGCACAGCTTTTCCCAGAACCGATCGGGGGCTTGGGGTGGAGGAGGTGCGGGCATTTCCTCAGCAGCCGGTTTTTCCTCGGGCAGAGAGGGCACCGATTCTGACTTTTTAATCATCAGGGGCGCAGAAGAACCAGTCTCTGCCTGCGCCTCCAGGCGGCTGAGCCTTGCCAGAATACTGGAAGTATCCGATGACAAACTTTCGTCACATAGACGAAGCAAACACAGCTCTACATCAATCCTTCGGTTTGCGCTGCGGCTAAAGCCGGAAGCTGTGGCTTGTAGCAGCTCGGTCATACGCAGGAGAGAAGCTGCCGTAAATTTTGGAAGCAGTAATGAGAGTGCATCATGTGAGCAAACACCGGAAATGAATTGATTTTCGCTGTTTGGCGCGGTTTTTAATATCAAAAGATCTCTGCAAAGTGCCGTAAGCTCATCCACCATGGCACTTAAATCCTTACCTTCTGCATAAAGCTGGGAAAAAAGCTCCAGAAGCGCTGTTGTGTTCCGCTCTGCTATATAAGAGAGCATTTCCGCGGTACTGTCTGCCCCAGCAAGGCCAAGGCAGCGGTATACGCTTTCAGCGGTGACAGTACCCTGCACAGCGGAGGCACACTGGTCAAATAGGCTCATGCCATCGCGCATGGCACCGTCGGCCAGACGGCTGAGCAGAGCAATGGCCTGCTGGTCAATCTCAATACCCTCCCGCCAAGCGCATTCATTGATTCTCGCGGCAATATCCTCCGGCAAAAGTCTTCGGAAGGAAAAGCGCTGGCAACGGGAGAGAATGGTGGTAGGCACCTTATGCAGCTCGGTGGTTGCGAGAATGAATAGCAGATGGGGTGGTGGCTCTTCAATGGTTTTCAGCAGGGCATTGAAGGCTGACATAGACAGCATATGCACTTCATCAATGATGTACACCCGCATTTTCACCTGCGCAGGAGGGAAGAGAGCATCATCTCTGAGAGCGCGGACATTGTCAACGCCGTTGTTGGAGGCAGCATCAATTTCCTGCACATCCATGCAGGTGCCTTCATCAATGGAGCGGCAGGCTGCACAACGATTGCAGGGATTACCGTTCTCGGGATGCTCACAGTTGACGGCCTTTGCCAGAATTTTGGCACAACTGGTTTTACCAGTTCCGCGAGAGCCGGTAAAGAGATAGGCATGGCTGAGCTTTTCGGTTTGCAGCTGCGCCTTGAGTGTTTGTGTAACGGCATTTTGTCCAACAACCTCATCAAAAGTTTGGGGACGATATTTTCGATATAAGGCCTGATACATCCGCACCCCTCCTTTAAAATAAAGCCTTCGACCCATGACAAGATCGCACACCTACATTTGAACATATACTATATCCGTTACCCATACAGCCAGCTCAGAAACGGCTACCCTACGGCACACGCGATGGCCCGTTTAATGCTGCTCGGTTCCCCGCCTGACATGGTTCGCGGGTTCGCGTTGCGTAGGACCGGTTCCTCATCGCCGCTTATATGGGTCAGACAATACAGGATATGCCCGGGTGTAGGAATTCACTCCTGCTGTAGCGGATTGCAGGTTACAGGGCACCGCTATCTCCCCGGCTAGTGCGACCCTGTCACAGGCCGCAGGCTTGTGACTCAGCTTTCCTATTTTAAACTATTTTCTGGGAAAAATCAAGAACAATCAGTTGCTTGAGTTTCGGCGGTTTTACGGTTAAAAGTTATCCACAGATAAAATGTCCGCCAAACAACAAAAAATAGAAACAAAAAAGGAAAAAATTCGCTCTTTTTTGTGGTATAATTGAGTAACCAAAAAAACCAAACCAAACAA
>JAZRZL010000019.1:0-3301 GCA_045601345.1 Faecousia sp.
TTTTTCAAAGATGGGAAAGATATCAGCATTCTGGCTGCCAACCGCTATTTCAAAATGGTGGAGCACAGTCACCAATATTTTGAGGTAGAGTGTGTGGTAGAAGGTTCGGCAATTCACAATCCCGGAAAAAATCAAATCTACCTGAAAAAAGGAGATATCGTTCTCGTTCCTCCGAATACACCGCATAATACCCAGCCGGTCGACAGCTCGACTATTGTGGATTTGGAAATTCGTTTTTCATCCTTTGAACAAACCTTCAAGGATATTCTTTCCGTTAATCTTCCTATTTCATCTTACTTCAAGCATTCCCTCTACGGAAACAGCGATCGCGAATGCATCATTCTTGACGATATGCTGGACGAGAAAGTGTTAGCAATTCTTTCTCTGATTTGGGAAGAAGAAAAAAAAGATTCCTTCGTTTCCGGAAAAGAGTGTGTCCACCTGACAAAGGCACTTCTCTATCACCTTGCCGAAGTTGTTACAAAGGATATTATCTTCAGCCTCTATGAATATCAGAATGAAGAAATGTATCAGATTCGACGGTATATGCTGGAGCACATGGAGACAGTTACCCTGGCAGAACTGGCTGGATATTTTCATCGTTCTGATTCTGTTATCAGCAGATATATCAAAATGCGTTGCGGAAAAGGCTTCTCGGAACTGCTGCAGAATATGCGGCTTGAGCGAGCCGCAGATTTGCTGCTTTCAACCAATTTGGATGTCTCAAGAATAGGATTCTCCGTCGGATACACAGGGCAGTCCCATTTCATCTCCTGTTTTCGCAAAAAATATGGGTTGACCCCGCTGCAGTATCGACGCTGCAGAACCGGCTAATTGTCAGATTTAACAAAAATCTTGTTGTTCCATTTCCTAAAGCGAAAATATACGACATTTTTTCGAAAAAATGCACGTATATTTTCGCTTTTTTTCTTGATAGACTGTATACACAATCGAGTGGACTTCTCGAGTGGGAGCAAATTGCTGCCGTCCCGGTTATTGCCTTTTGGGAATCCCCAAAAAATTAGGAGGTTATACTATGAAGAAAAAAGCATCTGAAATCAACTCAGACGGTGTGCAGTACCGCCGGGTATCCAACGGAAGATTGATGCTTGCGATGATGCATGCGGCATCCATCGGATGCTTCACAAGCGCAATCGGCTATGTCAGCTATGCGGCGAATCTCGGATTTGGCATCCCCATTCTCCTGGTAGGAACGCTGATGACAATTGCCAGAATTTTTGATGGTGTGACAGACCCGTTAATTTCCCTGCTGCTGGATAAGGTCAATACAAGATTTGGTAAGCTGCGAATCTTTATGTTCCTTGGCTGGCTTCTCGAGTCTGTTTCTATCCTTTCGCTATATCAGTGGGTAGCCGGAAAAGGACATTCTGTTGCACTCTTTATAGTACTGTACCTTCTCTATTACGTTGGTTATACCATACAGAACATGGCGGGTCAAATGATTTCCCCTGTTATCACCAACGATCCAAAACAAAGGCCTGTGGTTGGTGTGTGGAACACCATTTATACTTACATCATTGCCATTGTAGCCTCCATGGCGGTATCCGTCGTGCTGCTGCCCCAGTTTGGCAATCAGTATACTCTTGAGCTGCTGGGAATCGTGGCAAAGCTGATGGTCGGCCTGTCCTTCGTCTTCCTCGTTCTCAGCATAATCGGCATTTCTCCCATTGATAAACCGGAGAACTTTGTGAAAACCAAAACTCAGCATGTCAGCATGAAAACAATGCTGGATCTTGTTACGCACAATACCGCCCTGCAGCGCTTTATCATTGCAGCGACCTCGGATAAGCTGGCAATGCAGATCTCCGGTCAGGCGATTATCAACACTATCCTTTACGGTGTTATCGTCGGCAATATGGCGATCAGTGCAATTCTGAACATGGTTGCCATCGTTCCTGCCTTTGTTTTCGCTTTCATCAGCAGCAAGTTTACCGGCAAGCACGGAAGCCGTGATTCTGTCATCTACTGGTCAAGGCTGTGCATTTTTGTCAATATTGCCTTTGTGATCCTTCTGTTCATGACCGCAGGCGGCGCAATCGCATCCAATACCATTGGTATGATCGTTTTTGTCATCCTTACAATAATCGGCAATGGCCTGCGCGTTGCTGTCAGCACCGGTACCAGCTCCATGCTGGCCGATGTGGTTGACTACGAGGCAGTCCGTTCCGGCAACTATATGCCCGGCACAGTATCCGGTGTCTACGGTTTCATTGATAAGCTGGTATCTTCTCTGGGCGCATTGATCGCGACTGCCTGTGTCGCCATGGTCGGTTACACCACCACCATGCCCCAGCCGACAGATGCAAAAACAATGCCGATCGTGATCATGGGTTGCTTCGTGGCCTACGTTGTGCCCATCATCGGCTGGATCTTGACGCTGATCGCGCTGAAAAATACGCCTATTACCAAGGAAGAGATGGTGGAAGTGCAGAAGAAAATTGCGGCGCAAAAGGAAGCAGAGGAATAAGAAATGGCTCTTTTTGAATGTAGCTATTATTCCAGTGTCCTTGCCCGAGATACAGATTTCTATGTTGCCATTCCGGAGGAAAGCCCGGAAAAGCCGCTTCGGAATTCGGAGGGGAAAATCCGAACCCTGTTTGTATTCCACGGCGGACTGGAAAACTGCAGAGCATGGATCTATAAATCCTCTGTCATCCGTTATGCTGAGCAATATGGTATGGCTGTGGTTGCTGTCTCTTATGATAACAGTTATCTGACGGATCTGCGCGTTGGACAGCAGTACTGGACATGGATGACACAGGATCTGATTCCCTATGTCCGCAGCATTTTCCCGCTCTCGGAGAAGCGGGAGGACAACTTTGTTGCCGGTGCATCCATGGGTGGCTACTGTGCCGCAAAGCTGGCTTTACGGAAGGCAGATATGTTTGCAGGACTTGCCATCTTCTCCGGTGCTGTGGACAGCGGCGACGAGCTCAAGGGAACTCCCGATCCGATGAATTTCGGAAATCCCTTCTTTATAGATGCTTTTGGAAGCATGGAGCAATACCGGGGAAGCGAAAATGATCTTGTTTGGCACATGCGTCAGTTCGAGGGGCATCCGGAGGATCTCCCGAAAATCTACCACTGCTGTGGAACGCAAGATCATCTCTACCGGGACAATATGCTGTATCGCGATCTGGCACGGTCAGTTGGTGCAGATGTTACATGGGAGGAATTGGATGCGGGTCATACCTGGGAATACTGGGACACCTGTATTCCTCATGCAATAACTACGCTGACCGATTAATCAATAAGCTGGTGGCTTGCTGAGTAAAGCAGT
>JAZRZL010000020.1:0-16026 GCA_045601345.1 Faecousia sp.
ATTATACCATGAAGCGAAAGCGAATGGTATAATTGCGCATCATTTTCGATTGCCCCGCAAGGGGCGAGAAAATGGCGCATATTTTTGTATAATAATTGCGTCAGCAATTATTATACCATTGTTGTCGCCGCCCTGTCAATCAATGGAAAGCATTCAACCATGCAGGAAATTTGCCGCATATTCTGCATTGATTTCTGCCAGCTCCTTTTCGCCGTCAATGTAGCTCTGGTACATCGCATAAGGGTCTCCTCCGCCCAGAGAGCAGGAAGAGCAGTTCTCACATGAGCTTTCCCCACACGACAGCGCCGCATGAACCAGCGCCTCCCGTTCCTCCCGGGTGGTATCCCGAATCAAAAAGCTTTTCATATTCTTCCCTCCTCCTGTTCAGGATGCCCTTCAATGCAGCAATTATTCTGAAATTTATTGCAGGAGAGTAGACATCCCTGCCACCAAGTGAAGCATCGCCGACTGAGGAGGGTGACTTCCATCTATTGTAAAACTCTCCCTATTTCTGGGTGTAAATATTGCCTATTCGAAAACTTTTTCTATTTTGTTGCACGAAATAGTACAACATTTACCGTTTTGAAGCCTATATGTGGAAGCCCTAACTGCCATTTTAGCAGGTACGGCAACAAATGCAGGTGAAGACGGTGTTGATTTATATGTGGCACGTCATGGTACTCTGCCAGAACAATACATTTCCGAAGCCGAAGCCGAGATGCAGGGATGGAAAAAGTGGCTCGGAAATTTGGCAGAGGTGTTGCCCGGTAAAATGATTGGTGGTAGAATTTATAGAAACCGTTCCCACAAGCTACCGGAAGCAGATGGGCGAATTTGGTATGAAGCGGACTTTGATTATGTGAGTGGCTACCGTAACAGCTGCCGTTTGGTATATTCAAACGATGGCTTACTGTTTGTTACTTATGATCATTATGTTACTTTTTTTGAAATTGGATTGGAGAATGTGCAATGAGTTACATCACACTTGATTTTACAGGGATTAAAACCTTATGGGAATTACATGAATACTTTAAGGCTATTTTTCATTTGCCGGATCAGTACGGTCGAAACATGGATGCACTTTGGGATTGCCTGTATGATTCATTTGAATTTCCAACAACCATCAAATTGACAAATATTTCTGCCATTCCCGACGAGATGCATGAAGAAGTTGAAACAATGTTGGAGCTTTTCTCCGATCTTCAACGCGAGGACAAAAAAGTTACTGTGGTAATCGAACTATAAAATCCGGAAATTGGAACAGTTTTTTCCGGATTTTTGCTGCTTGCAGAAGGACAGGGGACACCTCTATATCCTAAGGATACAGAGGTGCCCTCTATCTGATCGTCCCTACGATTGCAGCACAAGGGAGACAGGAGCGCCGTTCCCTTGTCTCTCAGTGGTTATTCTGGAATGCAGGAAAATGCAAGAATTTGTTCAATTGCAGATAAAAAAGCCGTCTCACAATTGCTTTTTCGATAGGCTTCCATACTATTCACACTTGCCGGAAGCTCCAACAGGCACGCATCAAAACCGAGCGTATAGCCGCACCATGCGCTAAAATAGCCGTAGCCCGCTTCCAGAGAGGTATAGCGATTATCGGGAAAGCAGGATGAAAAGATGGGATATAGAACGCTTTCCGGGTCTTCTGTCAAAATCTGCTGATACCAGCCGTGCACATCAACAGCATAATTTTGGCCGTTGCCCATGATGGAGGGGACAAATGCAGCCAGTGCACGCCCTTCCGCACAGGCAAGCGGCTCTTTCCCATTATAGCAGCGCGGTTCTTCATATGGGGTAAATTGATATGGAAAGCAGCGGTTCAAATCCACCGGCTTGCCGTCATCAGAGGTATAAGTACACCGTCCACATCCATTGGTAGTCGTTCCGAGATGCAGGCCATCGGGATTCAGGCAAGGGAGCACATAGACGCTCCAATCTCCATCCTCAACAAGTGCCGTATGATCGTTGAGCCATTCGGCTGTGGCATTCCCCAGCTCAACAAGTGCCGCGCCATCACGGTCAAAGGCATCCTCCCAACCGTGAATACAAAAGGTAAGAAGCAGCACATTCTCGCCCGTGCCGAAACGATAAGCGGTCAAATCATATTGGCCGCTGCCGCTTTTTCCATAGATGATCGTCTGTGCATTAGGAACGTTGAGCGGCAAATCTGAGCTGCACCCTGAAAGCATCAGCAGTGCCGCAAGAAGCAAGATAAGAAATTTTCGCATCACGGCTGCTTCACCGTCACGATAAATCCATCCACATTGTTGCCGGAGATCGTGAAGCTTCCGGTTGTAGGGACAATCAACTGCTCCTTCGGGCAGAAATAGAGCTCATAGTCACTGCCCTGACAGGTAACTTGCAGATGCTCGCCGAAGAAGGTGTAGTCGCGCAGGTAGTCGATATATTCCTCCAGGCAGAGGTTTTCCGTGGCCATCACATAGGCATGGGGCAGACCCACATAGCGGAAATGCCAAGCTTCATAAGAAATGCCGGTGATGTCGCACTTCTTCTCCGGGTAACGCTGAATAAAGCCGTACTCCCAGGCGTGCTCCACTGCCCAGCGGTATTCTCCATCCTCATCAAAATCGCCGCTGGTGCCGTCAGTGGGATTATAGGTAGCCAAATCGACAGCCAGACCGGTGTGGTGCTCGCTGTGACCGGGCAGAGCAAAATAGGCATCCGCATGTGCCTGTCCTTTGCTTTCTACCGCATTTCGGTAGAGCGTTGACTGTTCATCGAAGCTTCGCCAACCGGCTACAATATTGATATTCGATTTGCCGGTCTCGGCTGCAAAAGCATCCATCCACCCGTTGAGTGCCTCCATCGCATCCTCACGCACGCTGACATCGGTATCTTTTACAAAATAGCTCTCTGTCTTATGCGCATAGATGCTGACGGTTTGCGGCAATGCCGGGTCGAAATCCTGCGCCTGATTGACCAGCACCAGCGTTCCCTGTGCCAAATCCTCTTCCGAGGTCTGCTGCCGCGCCCAGCCTGCCGGCAATTCGGATTCTTTATGTTCTGCGATCTGCACCGCAGGCTCTGGCGTTTCCTGCTTTCCGCAATGGGAAATGAGCAGGAGAATCACGCACAGGACGATGCCGCCCAATAGCAGACGTTTTTTTCGCAATTTACGGCGTTTTATCTGTAATGCTGTCATTTTTTCGCCCCCCTTTCCTATAGTATCGCAAGGAAAGGAAGCAAAGCGGCAAATAGGCGGCATCAAAACGGGATCAATTCAGCAAAATCACGCCCTCTGTGACGGAAACCGTGAATGGGATATCGTATTCGCCCGTGTCATTTTCCGACAGGATGATGGTACCCGCGCAGTTCATTGCTTCTGTGTAATCCGACTGTATGTAATCGCTGAAATCAGCATCCAGTCTGTCGTTAAACTGTGCGCACAGTGCGCCGGATAAGCGGGAGGAAATATACGCCGCTTTCCATTCTGTCTTGCCGAAATCCGGGAACAGCTCCGCCCAATCCAGCCCAAAGAAGCAGCAGGAAAGAAGCAGACCGGTCTGGTCATCAATCCCCACTTCCCAGCTCGAGCATTCATTCACTGACCCACTGACCATCCAGACGATCATTGTGCCGCCATCGGAGGCACCGAACAGCATGGGGGTGATATTGATGTCACCATGGGATAAGATTGGCGTTCCTGTCAGATCCTGTAAAAACTGTTCGCAGATTTTCTCCACATCCTGCTTCTGCAAATAAATTCCGTGCTCCAGCGGGGTCGTTACCGCATTCGATTCAATTCGCTGTGCAAAGTGCAGACGGCTTTGTATGTCCATATCCGTCTGATAATTGAGATCGACCTGCCTGATCTCCACGGCAGAGGTTTTTCCCTCCTCCATCCTGTCATCAAGCCGGAACACCGCAGAGGGAAGCAGCCAGCCGAGTATGGCAGCGGCGAAAAGCAAGGCCAAAAATCCAATCCGATGATTTCGTTTCATTCCGTCACCTCCGGCAGGCATACCGTCACGCAGGTGCCGTTCCCCTCTCTGGAGGCAAAGGCAATGCTGCCGCCGTGCAGCTCCAGAATGCGGCTGCACAGTGTCAGGCCAAGTCCCACACCGCCCTGCGCACGGGAGCGGGCTTTATCCACGCGATAAAATGCCTCCGTCAGATGCCGGATGGCCTCCGGCGGCATTCCGCGCCCGTTGTCCAGAACACGGATGCGGTAGCCCTCCTCGGTATGCTCACCCAACACATAGAGATTCCCACCGTTTGGCAGCGCCTTTCTTGCATTGTCCAGCAGATTGATGAGCACCGAGCGGAACAAATCCGGCTCCAATGGACATACCCCCGGTGTACAGCGGCTTTGGAGCGTAATGCCGCTTTCCTGATACACTGGCCGCAAATGCGCTGTCAGGGCTTCGATCATCGGTGCCATCTGGGTCGGATGCAGCGTCAGATTCTGGTGCTGCATCAAAAGCAAATCCAAAAGCTTGAGGGAGAGCGATTCCAACCGTTTTCCCTCAGAAAAGATATAGTTCGCCGCCTCCTGCGCATCGGACTCGTCTAGACTTTGACTGCGCAGGAGGTCAGCATAGCCGATGATGGAGGTCATCGGGGTTTTCAATTCGTGTGCAAAGCTGCCCATGAACTGCTCCTGCCGCTCCATGGAAGCCTTCAGCTCTGTGATGCTCTCGGAAAGCCGGTCAGCCATCCGGTTGAATTCCTCGCCCAGCTCTCCGATCTCATCCTTCGGCAGACTGCGCACCCTAGTATCCAGCTTTCCGGCTCCCAGCTTCTTTGCCGCATTGCCAAGTCTGGCAACCGGTCTGGTCAGGAGCCACGAGATCAGCCATGCGCTTGCGCCGCCGAAGAGGAGAAGGAGCAGAAAGATGCTCTGGTAAGTTCTCATCTGCGCCTGCCTTGCCACATAGGCCGGGGATACATCATAGAGAATGTCGAGCTGCAGTGGCTCGGCATTCGTATGTACCCGCGCCGTAAGCTGAAAGATGTGCAGATCGTCCTGCGAAAATACGGTACTCGCACAATTTTCCTCCAAGCGGAGCACCTTCGGCTCCATTCCACTTTGGTACACCTCTGTGCCGCCCTGCGACAGGCAAAGTCCAAGCTGTCCTGCGGTATCCATCCGCGCTATGGTTGTGCGAATGCTGGAAAAATCCTGCTGAATATCCACAAGATTGACAAGCTGGATGGTTTGCAGCGTCATTTCAAAGGAGCTGACTGCGCTGCTTTTCGCCTGTTCCAGACTGCTTTGAAAGCTCTGCCGAATCAGGAGCACGCCGCCTACCCCGTAGCTCAGTGTCAGCAGCCAGACCATGGCCAGCAGCATTTTCTGACGGAATTTCATTTCATCATCTCCAGTCGATAGCCAACCTTCGGAACCGCATGAAGCAGCTCCTCCCAGCCCAGCTTTTTGCGCAGCCGCTGGACGTGCAAATCCACGGTTTTGCTGCCATAGGGGAATTCCTCATTCCAGACGCGCTCATAAATCGTTTCGCGGTACAGGGCAATGCCCGGATTTCTGACAAAAAGCAGGAGCAGCTCATATTCCTTCGGTGTCAGGGAGACAACCTCCCCATCCCGATAGACCAGCATGGCCTGTGTGTCGATGACTAAGCCGCCGATGTAAAGCTTCGTCTCTGTTTTATTGTAACGGCGCAGCACAACATTCACCCGCGCCAGCAGCTCAATGATTTCAAAGGGCTTGACCAGATAATCCTCCGCACCCATCTCCAGCCCCTTGACCCGATCCGACACCGCATTTTTCGCCGTGAGGAAAATCACAGGAATCCCCATCGGGCGAATAAACTGCATCAGAGAAAATCCGTCAATTTCCGGCAGCATAATGTCCAGCAGAATCAGGTCAAAGCGCTGCCGCTCCAAAATATCCGCCGCCTCCGCGCCATCATAGACACAGGTGCAGACATAGCCCGCATTTTTCAGGCTGATCCGAATCAAATTGGAGATCGGCTTCTCGTCTTCCACAATCAGAATATGAATCATGCGTTCACCCCCGACAAAATATTACATCCTTTTGGCATCAAAACGGCATCCAAAAAGCCACCTGTGTACAAAAACACGGGTGGCTTTTTGGAGTTTCTGAGGACAGGAGCCGGTTCTCAATGGCAGTAAGTTAACAGCCCTTGCCTTCCCCTCTGGGGAAGGTGCCGCCCGCAGGCGGCGGATGAGGTCTATCTTTTAAGACGGAGTGCTTTCTATGTTAGGAAGGTTTTCTGTTTTGGCAGTGCATCCAATGACCTCATCAGTCTCGCTTCGCTCGCCAGCTTCCCCAGAGGGGAAGCCTTGGCCTCTGTGGAACAATATGATCAAAACGAAAGTTTTCACAGTGGGGACGGTTCTCTGTCCTTGGAGAACCGTCCCCTGTCCTTGCATACGCTTATTTTGCCTGAAGATAGCGCATAATGATGGTAGCGATCTGGGCGCGGGTGGCGGTATTCTTAGGAGCCAAATTGGTCACATTGCCGGATTTAATACCGTTGATAAGATTTTGCGAAACGGCCCAAGTCATGGCATCTTTAGCGTACTTGCTGACGGTATTCACATCGGGGAAGGCAAGCGTACCAGTAACTGCTGGGCTGCCATTATAGCGATAAAGGATGGTGGCAATTTGCTCTCTGGTAATTTGATTATTTGGCTTGAAGGTGCCGTCATTGTAACCGTTGACAATGCCTTTATTTGCTGCCCAAGCCACGGCATTGGAATAATACTTACCAGAGACGGGAACATCCGAGAAGTTGGCAGGTGTTTTAACCGTTGGCTGCCCTTCCATGCGGTAGAGGATGGTCACGAGCTGGCCTCTTGTCAGGCTGCCGGAGGGGTTAAAGAGCATATCCGTAACACCGTTCATCAGCTCATTCTCGTAGGCATAGGCTACACTGTCTACAAACCAGTCGCTGGCCTTCACGTCCATAAAGCTGCCGACCACAGGCTTGCAGTTGAAATAGGCGGTCGCATTGCAATATGTCTGAAGGGTATCGCTGCATTCTATACGACCCCATTGTGTGTAGCTGCCCACATAGAAAACGGAGTCCAAATTCTCGCAGCCCACAAACGTATAATAGCCGAGGTAGGAGAGATTTTCGGGGAGATAAACCCAGTTCAGATTGCTGCATCCTTCAAATGCCCAGTCGAACACTGTGATGACCGAATCCGGGAGGGTTATGCTTTCCAAAGCAGTACATTCGTTGAATGCGTCACGCCCTATGGTTTTGAGACTCTCAGGCAGTGCCAGAGAGGTAATTTTTTCGCAGTTAGAAAATGCAAAATCAGCAATAGAGGTAATGCCATCCGGGAGGTAAACTGAGCTCAAGCTACGGCATCCGCTGCACACTGCTGAACCAAGCTCTGTGATTTCATCCGGGATCGTGAGGCTTTGGAGCGCATCGCAGTCATGGAAAGCATAGTCCCCGATGGAAATCAGTGTGGAGGGCAGCGAAATTTTCTCTAAAGCATGGCAGCCATCAAAGGCGCTGGTACCCAGCGTTCTGATACCCTCCGAAAGTACAGCCTCCTGAACGCTGGAGCCAGCAAATGCGTAAGGCGCAATCGCTTCAACAAGTTTCCGATTCCATATTGCCGGAATCTCCAGAGAGGAAAGTGTTTTTCCGGCATCGGTAAGCCCGCTAATTAGTACCTTGCCGCTTTGGCCATCCTCGACATAACGGTATATGCCATCCTCATAGGCAATGCCAGTAAATTGAATGGGAATGGTATCAAGAATAGATTTCTCATCCCAGTAGGAATAGGTATGCATCGCATTCCATTGCGCCTCTGTGCCGGTAAATTCTACATTTGACAGCGCATTGCATCCATTAAAAGCCCAAGGATAGATTTCTCCTACACTGGAGGGAAGAACAAGCGAAGTCAAGCTGCTGCATTCGGCAAACAAGCCGCTGTTAATCTTTATAATGCCAAAGGGAATCACCATTTCCGTCAGTCTTTTGCAGCAACGGAACGCATTTTCGCCCAGCGTTTGCACAGAAGCCGGGAGGGTAATATTTTGCAGCTTATAGCACCAGCCAAAGGCCTCAGCGCCAATCCCTGTCAGTTTTTCGGGGAGCGTCACACTGGTCAGACTAGAGCACTCCGCAAAAGCGCTTTCGGGAATTTCCTGAACGCCCTGCGAAATGACAGCGGAGGTCAGGGCTGAATTGCAAAATGCCGCTGTGCCGATGGAAACAACGGAATCCGGCATATTTAAGGACTGCAACTGGAATGCGCCCTTGAAAGCAGCATCCGCAATTTCTGTGACTGTGGATGGGATGGTATAGCTTTTTGCTGCCGAGCATATGGGGTACTGGATCAGCTTCGTCATATTTTTAGAGAACAGTACATCATTTTCACTGGCAAAGTGGGGATTCTCGTTGCTCACCGTAATGGAGGCAGCCGATGAAAGTGCCTGAAGACCCAGATAAGATACATTCTTGTGGAGTGTAAACGGGATGCCGGTATTGCCGCCGCAGTTCAAAAATGCGTAATTCCCGATGGATACAACAGAATCCGAGAAGTCAACGGCGGTCAAATCCCAGCAGCCTTCAAATGCGCCCTCTCCGATGGCGGTGACACTGCCGGGAATGGTGATTGTGCGCAGACCGGAGTTATAGAACATATAGGGTGCAATTTTGGTCAAGCTATTTGAAATTGTGACATTTTGCAGCGCCTCACAGGAAGCAAAGAGCCAACTTCCGCAATCGGTTACGCTGTCGGGAAGGGTGACGGAGGTCAGGCCGAAGCAGTAGGCAAATGCGTTATCCCCGATGGATACAACGCTATTGGGAATTGTGATGGATGTAAGATACTGGCAGTCCTCAAATGCATCGGCATTGATTTTTTTCACGCTGCTGGGAATCGTATAACGCTCGTCTTTTTTGTTGCACGGATAGCGAAGGAGCATACTTTTATCCTTGGTAAATACCACGCCGTCTACAGAGCAGAAGGTTCTGTTGCCAGAGGATACGTTAATTTCGCTCAGACTGGAATCGGAAAAAGCATCAAAGCTCAGCTGCGTGACACTGGCAGGTATGGAAATACGTTTCAGACTTTCACAGCCGGAAAACGCGCAGGAGCCGATGTAGCTAAGAGATTCCGGGAGGACGAGCGTTTCCAGCTGGCTAAATCCATCAAAGCACCAGTCAGCCAGTGCGGAAACACGCATACCATTGACATATTGGGGGATATTGATTTCTGTCGCATCCGAATACTGGTAGTTATAGGAGATTGTACAGCTACCGTCACCATTATCAAAGGCATAGTATTCATCACCGTAATAATCTTCAGCAGACACGATGCCTGCCATGCCAGCGCTCAGTGCAAAGACCAAGCTCAAAGTAAGTAGGAGACTGAGAATTTTCTTCATAACGCATATTCCTTTCCAAACAATTTGCAGACAGCATAGCAGCTTCTGCAATTTTTATTGTTTCCACTTATTGCTTAGTGACAGAATATTTCATGCTCGCAGCATTCTCTCTCTATAATAATAAAACGTCATATCCCCGAAATCTGTCCATAAGAATTGGAAGAAGCATCATTAATCCATAAAATTCCCTGGGCAGCGGATCAGCAAAGCAAAACGGAACTCATTTTTTATTTTACAGGAACAGGGAAAAAATATCAAGAATTATCCTTTATAAAAAATGAACAAATTGTTAACATTTGTCAAAGCGACAAAATTCTCCGCTTTTATATGCTGGGAATAAAAGCGGAGCGGGCATCAACGGCGGTAAGCTACCGGCAACATTTCAAAAGGGCAGCTCTAAAAATTCAGTGCGAGTCAAGCTGCGAGGGATTTTTGTGAAGTATGACGGAAACAAGACCCGCAGATTCGACTGTTATATTAGCGATACCATAGGGGAGGGGCAAGCTGTGTTACTACACGAAACAGCAAGCCCCTCCCCAATTAACAGCCCTTGCCTTCCCCGCTGGGGAAGCCTTAGCGCGGGCTATGTTAGGAAGGTTTCCGCAGTTGCTAACCTACTGCCATTGTGGACGGTTCGTTTGTTCATAATTTGTTTACGCATTCAATTACCGTGGTTCTCTATCCTGCGGGAGCATCGGGAAAATTAAAATCGCTTTAAATAGATCCCCATCAATGAACAGGCGGAGGGTGCCGCCTTGCAGCTCGGTCAGGCTGCGGGCGATGGACAGGCCGAGGCCGTTGCCTTCGGTGCTGCGGGAGGTATCGGCGCGGACAAAGCGCTCCATCAGCTCCTCTTCTGTGATGTTGAGCTGCTCACGGGAGGTATTCTTGAAGGTGATGACCGCATTGCCGGACATTTCCTCCAGCGAGAGGTAAACTCTCGTACCGGGCAGGGCGTATTTGCAGATGTTGTTCATCAGATTGTCGAAAACGCGCCACATTCGCCGTCCGTCTGCCATAATGTTGCAGGGGGTATCCGGCTGCCGGGTCACGAGGGTCAGGCCGTGGTCGGCAAGACGCTGGGAATATTCGCCTGCGGCCTGACTTAGCAGGACTGCCGCATCGCAAGGTCCCAGCGTGACCTCCAGATTGCCGGTCGCGGCCTTGGAGGCCTCCACCAAATCCTCAATCAGGCGGTGCAGACGCTCGGACTGGCGGGTGAGCACCTGCGCATATTCGCCGATTTTCGGATTGTCACACGGCTCCTTGGAAATCAGATCGGCATAATTGATAACCGAGGTCAGCGGCGTTTTGAGGTCATGGGAGACATTGGTAATTAGCTCCGTCTTCATGCGCTCACTTTTTAACCGCTCCTCCACGGCGGCATTCATGCCAAGGGCAATGCTATTGAGGTTTTCGCCGTGGCGCTTGAAATCCAGAATCATTTTGGAGGTGTCGGTGCGGTAGCGCAGGTCACCGGCAGCAAGGGCTTCGCCGCTCTTTTGCAGCTTCCGCAGGCACAGCGCCACATAGAGCACGGCTGCAATGACGGCAATCGTCTCCAAAAACAGGAAGAACAATGCGAATTCGCCATCACCGTTAAAGCCGAGAACCAGAAAGAAGAAATTCAATATTCCCAACCCTACCAGAATCAGTGCCGTGCGCCATACCAGCGGCACCTTTGTGATAATCAGCCACAGGCCGCGCAGGATATAGGCAATGACATTATTTTTCCAGAGGGTTTTCCCCTTCCATCTTGCCGCCGCGCTCATGCAAAGGCCAAGGAACAGGCCGCCAACGACCATACATCCCACCGTCAAAACGATGAACATGAGCGCATCATTCATAATTTCCCCGATGGGCGCAATGATGAACCCGGCAAGGAAGAAATTGAGGACAAGGAGCAGGTCAAAGGGTACTTTATACAGAGACCCCGGATAGAAGCCCTCATCCTTCCTCCTTCGGGCAGAAGCGCCCATGAGAAGGATAAAGCAGGTAATCCCCAGCGCCAGCGATACAATCGCAATCGGGAAGACCCAATAGCGAAGCGCATAAATCATATGGATGGCGATGCAGGTAAAAGCATATTGATCTGCATAGGGCATCCCTTCCGTGAACGCCACGTAGACATCGCAATCCTGCGGCGTGACGGATGCATCATCTTCGAAGTATTCAAACCAGCCGGCATCTTCATCGCCCCAGTCTTCATTTTCATCAGCCTGAATGAAGCGGAAATGGAAGTGGAACGAATAATTTTCCCGCGCATTTTTCTGCGCGCGTTCAGACCATGCCACCGTATGGCCTTCGGCATTCCTGACCATAAATTCAAGATTGCCCCGGTCGGGCAGGATGGCCGGTCTGGCCGGCGTTCCCTTCATTTCCCAGAGAATATCATCTGCCTCGCTTAACGCCTGAACACGCAACTCATTGTTGACGACCTCCTGCTCGGTTTGGGTGTAGAAATCCTCAAATATCATAACGCCGATTCCGATTACAGACCCGACACTGATGGACAAGAAGCACACGCACAGGATAAACAGGAGAATTTTGCCGCCGAGGGTTCTTGCAAAACCTTTCATATCGTTCTTCCCTTCTCCATAATGTAGCCCTGCCCGAAAATGACCTTGATATAGCGCGGACGGGCGGGGTCGATTTCGATCTTTTCACGCAGATGGCGGATGTGAACAGCCACGGTATTGTCGGTGCCATAGGGCTTTTCCTTCCAGATGAGGGAGTAAATCTCCTTGGGCGAATAGACCCTGCCGGGATTGCACATGAAGAGCTTGAGAATCTCGTATTCCGTCTTGGTGAGGCTGACCGGGTCGCCATCCACCGTGACATTCTTGGCCGCATCATTGAGCGTAATGCCGCCGATGGTGAAGACCTCCGGACTTTTTTCGCCGCCGCCTAAGGTGAGATAGCGCCGCAGTTGCGAGCGAACCCGGGCGCAGACCTCCAGAGGATGGAAGGGCTTTGTGATGTAGTCATCCGCGCCGACATTCAGTCCCAGAATTTTGTCGGTATCCTCACTTTTGGCAGTGAGCAAAATGATGGGAATATTGCGCTCCTCACGAATCTTGCGCATGGCGGCAAGACCGTCCAGCTTGGGCATCATAATGTCCAGCAGAATCAGATGAATCTCCTCCCGCTGCGTGAGCGCAACAGCTTCCTCCCCGTCGTGCGCTTCAAAAAGCGTATAGTCCGGGTCAGAGAGATAGATTTTTAAGGCATTGATGATGTCCTGCTGATCATCACAAATCAAAATATTCGGCATGGAAGCACATCCTTTCATTGGCTGTCATTATAATATATCACCAACGGTTAAGAAGAAAGGGGGCAGAGGATTAATATCTTATGAATTTTTGCAGAGGGCATAACAAAGGCATCTCAGACTGTCGAAAAAACTATAGAATGTACTTGCGTAGGCAGTAAGTTGACAGCCCTTGCCTTCCCCTCTGGGGAAGGTGCCGCCCGTAGGCGGCGGATGAGGTCTATCTTCTAAGACTGAGCGCTTTCTATGTTAGGAAGATTTTCTGTTTTGGCAGTGCATTCCATTACCTCATCACAGCGTGTCAAAATAACTTTTTTGACACGCTGAGGCGCCTCTACACACATAGTATATAGAGGCGCCCTTATTTTGCTTATTTTTTTGAATCTTTAATAATCAGTGAATGCATCCGCATAGGCTTTTGGCGCAAGGCACGCAGGAGCGCGGCGATCTGCTCGTTGGTACGCAGCAGCTCCTGTTCAAATTCCAGAGCACTGACGCGCAGGATGCCAGAGCGTAGGGCAGATACCTGCACCAGCGCATCGCTCGTGACCACGCGGACGTTATTATTCTTGCCGATGCCGTTGGCAAGCTGCTCAATATACATATCGCCCGTCTCGCCCTGCGCGGTATAGACCACGCGCACACCGTCGATAATCTCGCGGGAACCGGGATTTTCCGGCACACGGTAGGCATCAAACACCAGAACCAACTCGCATTTGGTGAAGCCGCGGTAGTTCACCAGCAGGTGGATCAGCTCCCGGCGGGCATTTTCCAAATCGTATTTTGCAATCTCCCGCAGGCTGTCCCAGGCGAAAATCACATTGTAGCCGTCTACAATTAAATACTGCGTTTTCACTACATCAGGAATTGTCCGCTCATGGACAACGGCTCTTCGCTGGGGCGCGGAATATTCCTTTCGGCGGATGGGGCCAAACTCCCGCTCCATGATGGCCTCCAGTGCCTTGTCATCCAAATCCAGATTCTGTTTTTTGAGCATTGGCTCCTCCTGCCGGGGCGGCTTGAGGCAGCTTTCCAGATGCATATACTCCGGCACCTTGTCCCAGCGCACATTGAAGCCCGCGCCATGGGCACAAAAGACAGAATCCGGCGTATTTTCCAGATCGGCCACCGGGTCATAGTCTGCCGCCTCAATCACCTTCTGCGCATCGTGGCAGGGCGCATAGCCGGAAACAAAGCAGCTCAGTTGCCCACAGCCATGGGTATAGGCACCCAGCTCCCTCGCATAGTTGCGCATACACGCCACCGGGGCGCTGCCCGACAGGAGCATCATGCCGTCATGCTCCACCGGCGGCTCAAATGTGCCGTTCATGGCCTTGATATCGCTCATCGCTCTGCCCAAATGCTCCATCGGCAGGGCAAGAAGGAACTGATACCACGGCTCCAGCAGAATACTTTCCGCACACATTAAGCCCTGCCGCACGGCGCGGTAGGTGGCCTGCCGGAAATCGCCGCCCTCGGTATGCTTGAGGTGGGCGCGACCGGATTTGAGCGTATAGCGCACATCGGTGAGGGGTGCGCCGGTCAGAACGCCCAGGTGCGGTTTTTCGATCAAATGGGTCAAAATCAGGCGCTGCCAGTTGCGATCCAGCACATTTTCGCTGCAATCCGTGGCAATTTGCAGCCCGCTTCCTCTGGGAAGGGGTTCCAGCAGCAGATGCACCTCGGCATAGTGGCGCAGCGGCTCAAAATGTCCCACACCCTCCACCGGGGCGGCAATCGTCTCGCGGTAGAGAATATGTCCGGCATCGACTGTGACTGCAACATCAAAGCGCTCTTCGATTAGTTTACATAATATCTCAATCTGCACATCGCCCATGAGCTGGACGTGGATTTCCTGCAAGGCCTCATTCCATACGATATGTAGCTGCGGGTCTTCCTCTGCCAGAAGCCGAAGCTTTGGCAGCATCGTGCGCACATCCACATCCGGCGGCAGCACAATGCGATAGCTGAGCACCGGCTCCAAAAGGGGCTTCCGTGCCTCCGGCGCAGCGCCCAAGCCCTGTCCCGGCCAGGTGGCGGTGAGACCCACCACGGCGCAGATGGTTCCCGGTGCGGCCTGCTCCACCTGCTTAAACTTCTCACCGGAATAAATGCGGATGCCCTGCACCTTTTCTTCCTTATCCTCGCCGTTTTCGCTGTGATAGGCCAGAATGTCGCGCACCTTCAAGCTGCCGCCGGTGATTTTCAGATGGGTCAGGCGGGCACCCTGCGCATCGCGGGAGATTTTGAAGACTCTTGCGGCAAATTCGCTGCCGTAAGCCGGCATCCGAGTCAGGTGATCGAGTGCCTCCAACAACGCATCCACGCCCTCCATTTTGAGGCCGGAGCCAAAGAAGCAGGGCACCAGCTCCCGACGCACAATCGCGGCAGCCAAATCTTCCTCGGATAATTCGCCGTTTTCCAGATACGCATCCATCAGCGCCTCAGAGCACATGGCGCATTCATCATCCCGCACCGCCGGGTCAAGGGTGAAATCGGCGCAGGGAATCTTTAACTGCTCACGCAGACCATTTAAAACTTTCTCTTGGTCAGCACCGGGTAGATCCATTTTCGTAACAAAGACAAAGGTAGGCACCCGATAGCGCTGGAGAAGCTTCCAAAGTGTGCGAGTATGCGCCTGCACGCCATCGGTGCCGCTGATGACCAGAATGGCGTAATCCAAAACCTGTAGGGTACGCTCCATCTCTGCGGAAAAATCCACATGGCCGGGGGTATCAAGCAGAGTTAACTCGGTATGCGGAAGACGGAGAACAGCCTGCTTGGAGAAAATGGTAATGCCCCGCGCCCGCTCCAGCGTGTGGGTATCCAGAAACGCATTTTTATGATCCACACGCCCCAATGTACCGATCATCCCGGAGCGGTATAACAGCGCCTCGCATAGGGTGGTTTTCCCTGCGTCCACATGAGCAAGTACGCCCATACTTAGCTGCTTCATTTTCGGTTGTTCTAGCACAGTAAACCCCCCCTTCCATGCTATAACAATTGCCTTAATAATGATTATAGCATGGAAGGGGGGGGAAGTCGATAGGGAAAGCCGTATTTTTCGCAGGGACAAGGGGCCGGTTCTCAATGCCGTTAAGTTAACAGCCCTTGCCTTCCCCTCTGGGGAAGGTGCCGCCCGCAGGCGGCGGATGAGGTTGGCCTCCTAAGATGGAGCGCTTCCTATGTTAGGAAGGCTTTCTGTTTTGGCAGTGCATCCAATGACCTCTTCCGTCTCGCTTCGCTCGACAGGGGCTGTCTCAAAACGAGGCAGCCCCTTTCCTACGAAAAAACAGCGGACGGTACTATGAAAATACCGTCCGATGGCTTATAATATTGGTATGAAACAAAACAATAAGCAGGTAGATTATACAGCATACGGGACTGGATA
>JAZRZL010000021.1:0-24018 GCA_045601345.1 Faecousia sp.
CTAGAGTGCAGGTGGCTTCTACGCGGGTCTCCTCCAGATGATGTCCCAGCGCGGGAATTGCAGCAACTTCCTTATAATCACAGCGGGAACAGGCTTTCGTCACAGAACCAGCTAGAGTACAGGTGGCTTCCACGCGGGTCTCCTTCAGGTCATGGCCGAGTGCATCAATTTTATTATCTACATAGCTGCTGCCGCACTTGGAGCAGGTGTAGGTGGTATAGCCTCCAGTGGTGCAGGTGGGGGCGATAACGGCGGAAGCATAGGTATGTTCACATTCGGTTTTCTCTGTGATGACGGTAATGGTTATGTCTCCTGCGATCTTTGTCACGCGGTAGCCGCTGCCGGTTTCCTCGGGGAGCTTGAGATTTTTATAGTTCCCCTTTGGTTCGGCAGTTACAGAGACGATAGCGTAGCCTTCTTCCGGCGTCACGGTGAAATTTACCTGACCGTCACCGCTGATATCATAAAGGCCGGTATCGCCGCCTCTGGCATAGACCACGGTGGGATTCACAGTGGAGGGACTGCCCTCTGCCTGAGATTCATAGACGGTCACGGCAGCGTGCTCTGCAAGGAAGTTCACAGCAAACAGCTTGCCATGGCAGAAGATACATTCGCCATTTACAAATTTATGGGCAATCTTCTCTGTCTCCTCCGCCATATAGCGATCACCGCACTTGGAGCAGGTGAAGGTGGTGTAGCCCTTCTCGGTGCAGGTGGGGGCGGTTACAACCGGGATATAGCTGTGCTCGCAAACGATTTTTTTAACTGTCACGAAAACTGTGATGTCGCCGGTGATTTTGGTAATGCGGTAATAGTTGGGGGACAGGGTGTCTTCGGGGGTTTTCAGATTCTTGAAATTCGCGGGTTCGGCGGTCACGGAGACGACCTCATAGCCGGGATCGGGGAAAACAACAAAGTTCACCTGTCCGTCACCGGAAATATCAATTTCTCCTGTTTCACTGCTTTTTGCATAAGCAAAGGTAGCTTTTTCTGCGCCGTTTTCAAGCACCTGCGTGTCATAGACCGTGACAGAGCAATGGTCATCACAGCTAAAGTCCACCCGATGTGCCTTTTCTCCACAGAGAATACATTCACCGTCCGCAAATTCGTGTTGGCAGATATTCGATTCTGTGACAACGGTGATTGTAATATCACCAGTCACCTTGGTCACGCGGTAGAGACCCGGCGCAATTTCCTTGAGGTTCTTATAGTTTTCAGAGGGTACAACGATCACATTGGCAATCCGGGCATCCTCCGGCGTAATCACGCGGAAATTGATCTGTCCATCGCCGGTGAGATCAATTTCGCCGGTCTCACTGTTTCTGACATAGCCGATAGAAGCATTTTGCGTACCTTCGACACTGGCATCCTGCGTATCATAAACCGTCACGCTGCTGCCCTTTGCACAGACAAAGTCGGCCTTGTAGCCCTCCTGCAGTGTTTCATCCAGCAGACTGTCGGAAAGGAATTGGGCGCGCATGGAGGTATAGGTAATTAAATTGTCGATGTAATCCCGCCAGGTATCGGTCACTTTATAAGTTACCTCATATTTCGTCCCGGCATCTCTGGTTTTGGCGGAGGAAAAATCATAGGCGTTCATGGTTTCCTTCGTCACTCTGGCGAAATTCATTTCCGCAGAGGCTTCGATTTCGTCGGCCAATGCGGCAACATTTTTGCTTACCCGTTCAAAGGATTTATAGTAGACGTTATACATTTTGCGGGCAGCCTCCTGCAAATCCTCATGCCTTCTCAGGGAGGTGAAGAGGTTGCCGCCAGTGCCATAGAAGCCGCCAGCCGTGGTGGAGGTGGTTACGAAGAACCAGCCATTGCAGCTAAGGCGGTCACCGCCGCCAAAGGAGGAGCCATTGAAGCCCAGCGCATTGTCATAGTCCCATGCGGGACCTGCCAGAAGCTTGTCAGCATCCGTATTGCCATCGCGGTGGAAGAAAATACTGCCGCCGTCCACCTCAAGATTCTTTACAAACTCCTGAAACAGGTAAAAGCAGGCCGTCTTATTGAGATCAAAATAGTCGGTATAATATTTCCCTTGGCTGTTGTAGCCGTCCTTTGCACCAACCGCGTCCCATGCCTCCTGCAAATAGTCGCGGATAACCTGCGAAGCGGCGGTCAGAGATTCGGTCGTTTCTTCGCCGCCCTCAAGAAGGTTTTTGCCGATTTTCTTCACGGTGGTCAGAAGACCGTTGGTTGCATAGGTGGTGGTGCTTTCCTTTTTGCCGGAGACGGTAAAGCTGGGATCACCGCCTTTTTCAATGGAATCCTGCCGATAGTTGTCATTTTCCACCAGAAAACCGTCATCGGTAATAAAGGAGTCGGTTTTTGGCGTGACCAAATAGGTGCCTTGATATTCGCCATTCATCCACACATCTGCGGAGGCACTGTCAAAGCCAATGCCCATTTCATAGGCAAGATCATAGGCAACCTTATTTCTAAGGAGTGTGTGGTCATTGACATTGGCAAGAAGGCTCCATTTTTTTGTCTTCTCACAGTCAATGCCCAGAATATTGACCTTTTCCTCCAATGTAATATTGTAGGGGCGCTTCTGGACAGCATTCTGCCAGGAGTAATTGCCGCGGCCCTTCATCTTGGGGAGGTTCATTTCCTCACCGTCAATGAAAATTGTGCCAGTGCAGGTGGTCTTATGGTTTCGGTCAGAATTCATAGCTTTGATTGTCCCCTGAGATTCGTCAATCTCAATAAAGATGGGCTTTACGGCTTCAGAACCCTGATAGGTGACAATCTCGAAGCTCTTGGTTTCCTCACCGAGGGTGAAGGTGTAGGTTTTTGTCTGGCCGGGTGTTGGGATGGGAAGCTCACCGCTTTGATAGCTGTGCTCTCCATCGGAGGCAGACAGGCCACCCTCCCAGGAGAGGAAGCAGGTCGCAGGGTTCACATTGCCCGGAAGATAGAGCTGATAGCCGGATGGCTCTTCTTCGGTCGGGGTGTGCGTATTGCCGCCGCCCCAGGCACCCCAGCCGCCCCAGCCACCGCCGCCTCCACCGCTGCCGGAGGAGACAAAGGGTGTGCAGAGGTTGATTTGAGATGGAATGTTATTGGATGCCGAGGGCGCAATCCACATGGTTTCGGGCAAAGCGCCTTCAGCTGCATGGATGCCGAGGGTCAGGCCGCCAAAAAGAGAGAGCAGCATACAGAGACAAATACTAAGAAATTTTCTTTTCATATTGATTCCTCCACAAGATTGCCGATGGTTTGACAGACAAATATGGCAGTAAAAAGCGGAATTTTTCCCTGCTATGGAATAGTATACTCCTATTTGAAAAAATTTCAATTTGTTTTGCCCAAAAAACAGCAATGAATTTTGAGAAAATCGGCGCAGAACTGTCCCCCGTCTTTGGAATTTTGTTATTTTTTCGATTTTTCTCTGGACTTAGACAAAATGCTATGTTATAATACTTGTTGTGCGACTTAAAATGAGGAGATGCTATATAAGCTTCAGGAGGAATCGCCATGCGAATGAGGAAAAAGCCCAATGTAGGGCCGAGAATGGATGCCTGTGCGCAGGTCTGGGTACAGAACCCGGAGGCGATGCGGGGATCTTGGCGCTCCCTGATGCCGGAGGCAAAGGAGCTTCGGGTGGAGGTAGGCTGCGGCAAGGGCAAATTCACTGTGGAAACCGCCGCTGCGGAGCCAGAAGTGCTCATCATTGCCATTGAGCGGGTGCGCGAAGCACTGGTCATGGCCATGGAAAAAGCTGTGAGCATGGATCTCAAAAATGTCTTCTTCGTATCTATGGATGTAGCGGAGATCGAAACCTTCTTCATGCCCGGAGAAATTGATTTGCTTTACATCAACTTCTGCGATCCCTGGCCAAGAAGCAAGAATGCCAAGCGCCGTCTGACCTACCATACCTTCCTAGAAAAATATCAGCACGTGCTGCGTCCCGGTGGAGAGATTCATTTCAAAACCGACAATGCTGCTCTGTTTGCGTGGTCTTTGGAGGAATTTGAGCGTTTTGGCCTGACCGTGCGTAATGTTACCGATGATCTGCACGCCAACGGCCCGGTTGGCATCATGACCGGCTATGAGGAAAAATTTTACGCTCTCGGCACTCCCATCCACCGCTGTGAGATCATTATGGACAAAGAGGTATGATTTTTCTCTCTTTGGGAATGCTGTTTACAGGAAAAACCCGAAATAAGCAAAAAATCTCTTGCTTTGTATTCTATCCGGGTATATAATGGACTAGTTACGTCAAAAGGCAGTATTTTCTTTGCCACCCCACTATACATATATAAAATAAGGAAAAGAAGTGCTTTATGGCCACCCCGAAAAAATCTTCCAAGAACAATGAAGACTTCCTTGCCCCCATGCAGGCGTTGATTGCCAAGGGACGCAAGGATTCCATACTTTCTTCTGGCGAGCTTATGGCGGAGCTGGAGAAAATTGATCTGCCGGTCGAAAAGATTGAACAGATTTATGAAATGTTTGAGAATATGGGCATCCATATTATCAGTACAGAGCTGGAGCCGGATATGGGTCTGCTGCCGCTTGATGACGATTTGGTTGATGATGAGAATGAGGAATCGGAAGAGCTGGTCGATCCGGTGGAGCTGGCGGCTGAGTATAATCTGGATGATCCCGTCCGTATGTACCTGAAGGAAATCGGTCAGGTGCGTCTTCTGACTGCGGATGAAGAGGTAGAGCTTGCCCGCCGCGTTGCTGAGGGTGACAAGAATGCCAAGGATAAGCTGACGGAAGCCAATCTGCGCCTTGTGGTTTCTATCGCAAAGAAATATTCCGGACGCGGCCTGCATATTCTGGATCTGATTCAGGAGGGCAACACCGGCCTCATCCGTGCCGTCGATAAGTTCGACTATACAAAGGGAAACAAATTCTCTACATATGCTACCTGGTGGATTCGGCAGGCGATTACCCGCGCCATTGCTGATCAGGCGAGAACCATCCGCGTGCCGGTGCATATGGTAGAGGTCATCAATAAGACCACCCGCTGCAACCGTAAGCTTGTGCAGGAGCTTGGCCGTGAGCCGACGCTCGAAGAGGTCGCCGCCGAGCTGAATCTCCCGGTGGAAAAAATCATTGAGGCCAACCGCACTGCTGCCGATACCCTCTCTCTGGATATGCCGGTCGGTGACGAAGAGGATACCACCATCGGCTCCTTCGTGGAGGATGATAACACCCCCAGCCCTGTGGATGCCACCTCCAACACGCTGCTTGCCGAGGCGCTTCAGGAGATTTTGGGCACGCTCACCGAGCGCGAAGCCGATGTGCTCAAAATGCGCTTTGGTATGTACGATGGCCGCACCCATACGCTGGAAGAGGTCGGTCAAATTTTTGGCGTTACCCGTGAGCGCATTCGCCAGATTGAGAACAAGGCCATCCGCAAGCTGCGCCATCCCTCCCGCGCCAAGAAGATTAAGGACTTCTATTGCTAAATCCAAGCCGCCTCATGCATTTTTTGAGGCGGCTTGTTCCATAAGGAGAAATGATAATGTATGATGTTTTAATTGTTGGCGGCGGCCCCGCAGGCCTGACTGCCGCACTTTACTGTGCCAGAGCCGGGAAAAAAGTCCTCCTGTGTGAGCGGGAGGCGATCGGCGGCCAGATTGTCTATTCCCCGATGGTGGACAACTATCCCGCCCTGCCCCATGTGAGCGGTGCAGATTTTGCTGCCTCTCTGTGTTCGCAGGTTGAAGCGCTGGGCGTTGCCATGGAGTATGTGCAGGCCGAGGCAGTGGGCAAAACGCAGGGTGGTTTCCTCCTGAGAACGGATGGCGGCAATTTTGAAGGCCGCACCCTGATTCTGGCGACCGGGGTAAAGCATCGGAAGCTGGGTCTTCCCGGAGAGGATGATTTGGTAGGCTGCGGCGTGAGCTATTGTGCTGTGTGTGACGGTGCATTCTATCAGGGCAAGCACGTAGCTGTGGTCGGCGGCGGTGATACGGCGGTCAGGGATGCCCTGTTCCTTTCCGGCATTTGCTCTAAGGTGACGCTCATCCATCGCCGGGATGCTTTCCGGGCAGAAGCGATGCTGACAGAGCAGCTCTATAAAAAGGACAACATTTCCCTTTGCCTCAATGCCAATGTGACCGAGCTTTTGGCAGAAAATGGGGAGCTTTCCGGCATTATTGCTACGAAGCGGGATGGCAGCAGCGAAAAGCTTTCGGTGGATGGCCTTTTTATCGCCATCGGACAGCAGAGCGATAATGCGCCATTTGCCGATTTGGTTTCTCTGGATAGCGAAGGATATTTTCCTGTCGGGGAGGATGCCCTGACCGATTGCGAAGGCGTTTTTGCAGCAGGGGACTGCCGCGCCAAGACCGTTCGCCAGTTGACAACCGCTGTCGGTGACGGCGCTTCCGCCGCAGTGGCAGCCTGCCGGTATTTGGATAGATAAAGGGCACCTCTAATTATCCTTCGTGGGCGAATCTGCGGGTCTTATTTCCGTCAGATTCAATAAAAATCTTGAAAATACATCAAGTATTCCCTGCGATTTTTATTGAATCTGACAAAAAATCCCTCGCAGCTCGCCTCACGCAGAATAAATAGAGATGCCCTAAAAAGAGGATATTTTATGTGTATTCGACATGCAACAAAGAACGATATTGTAAAGCTGGCCGAAATCGAAGCGGCCTCTTACCCTCCTGCCGAGGGTGCCTCCCTTGAGAGCATCACGAAGCGGGTGGCCGTATTCCCGGAATGCTTCTGGATTTTGGAGGAGGACGGCGAAATTCGCGCTTTTATCAACGGAATGGCAACCGATTTGCCCGATTTGACCGATGAAATGTACGATCACGCGCAGATGCACCAGCCCAACGGACAATGGCAGATGCTGTTTTCCGTGGTCACAGCGCCGGATTTCCGGCACAGGGGCTACGCGAGTGACGTGATGCGGCAGGTTCTTGCCGATTGCCGTACAAAGCGCAAGGGCGTGGTATTGACCTGTAAGGAGGCGCTATTGGGCTTTTATGGCAGCTTCGGCTTTCAGAATGAGGGCATTTCCAGCTCAACCCATGGGGATGTCCTGTGGTATCAGATGCGCCTGACGTTTGAAACATAGGGGAGGACATATGCTTCCTGCATTATTTTGTGAACGAATGAACCGCCTTTTGGGGGCAGAGGCAGAGGCGTTTTTTTCCTCCTATGATGCGCCCCGGCATAGCGCACTGCGGTTCAATCCGGGAAAATGTGAAGATTTGACGGCGCTCCCCTTCTGCCGGGAGCGTGTGGACTGGGCAAAGCACGGGTATTATTATGATCCCCAAAGCCGTCCGGGACTCCATCCCTACCATGACGCGGGACTGTACTATTTGCAGGAGGCCAGCGCCATGGCTCCTGCGAGCCTTCTGGATGCACAGCCCGGAGAGCGGGTGCTGGATCTGTGTGCCGCACCCGGCGGAAAATCCACGCAGCTTGCCGCTGCCATGGAAGGGCAGGGACTTCTGGTGTGCAATGAAATTCACCCAAAGCGGGCGCAGATTCTCTCCGGCAATATTGAGCGGATGGGGATTGCCAACGCGCTGGTGGTAAGCAGCACCCCGGCACAACTCTCACAGCGTTTCTCCGGCTGGTTTGACCGTGTGCAGGTCGATGCTCCGTGCTCCGGCGAGGGAATGTTCCGCAGAGAGCCTGCCGCGATTGCCGATTGGAGCGAGGAAACCGTAAAAATGTGTACCCAACGGCAAAAGGGCATTCTGGCAGACGCGGCGCGTATGGTGCGCCCCGGCGGGCATCTGGTTTACTCTACCTGTACCTTCGCCCCCGAGGAAAATGAGGGCGTGATTGTCGATTTTTTGCAAAAGCATTCGGATTTTATGCTCGAAGAGGTAGAAGCTCCTTGGTTTGCGCCCGGGAGGCCGGAATGGGCGGATGGAGCGGAAGAGCTTCGCCGCTGCGTTCGCCTCTGGCCGCATCTTTTGGAGGGAGAAGGGCATTTTGCCGCCCGCCTTCGCCGTATAGATGGAGAAGAACAGGAGCCGGAGAGTTATCGCGGCACAAGGCTTCCTAAGGAATTTACAGAATTTTCTAAAGAACATTCGCTTTCGCTTCCCATGGGAGAGGCAGCGCAGTTTGGGCAGACGCTGTATCTCACACCGCCGCAGACACCGGCGCTTTCCGGCCTTCGGGTACTGCGTGCCGGTCTGGAGCTGGGGCAGGTGCGCAAGGGACGCTTTACTCCCGCTCATGCGCTGGCGCTGTGGCTCAAAGAAGCGCCGAGCGAGGAGGATTATCCGTCCGATTCGCCGGAAATTTTCCGCTACCTGCGCGGCGAAACCTTACCGACCGAAAAAAACGGCTGGACACTCGTGAAAACCGATGGCTACTCCATCGGCTGGGGCAAGGGCACGGCTGGGATTCTCAAAAACCACTATCCTAAAGGTCTTCGCCGTCTTGGATAATTGTTAGTCTGTCTTCGAAAAAAACAAGCGCGGCAGGACATTTCATATCCTGCCGCGGGAAAATTATTGAAGTAACTGCTTCGCCTGCGTCTCATCCAGCACAGTAATGCCGTTGCGCTCAAGAAGCTCGGCGGTGGTGCCGGAGCGGTCAATGACGGTGTGGGTGAAGGTGCCATCGTAGATGTGACCCGAGCCACAGGAAGGACTTCTGGACTTGAGTATAGCATATTTGCAGCCGAACAGACGCGCAAGCCGCAGGGCTTCACGTGCGCCGCGCTCATATTGCATGGTGATATCCTCACCTTCGATATTGACAACCCGATCCCCCAGACGCTCAGCCGGAAGGCGGGGCGTGGTAAGGCCGCCCAACTGCTCGGGGCAGATAGGAATCAGGTGGTAACGCTCCTTCAGAGGGACAAGCTCTTCAATGGGACCGTTGTTGCTGCCATCGAAGCGGCAGCAGTAGCCCAACAGACAGGCACTAATCAGAAGGTTCATGGCATCTCCTTTCCCAACGGCCTCAGGCTTCAATGATGTACTGAGAGATGGCCTTGCGGAACGAATCCCGCTGCTCCTGTGTGCCGCTGACGGTTACCTGAAGAGGGTCGGCAAAATCCAGATTGAAGACGCTCATGTAGGCCTTGCCGTTGGCAGTCGTAGAACCGCTGACCAGCTCAACTGCGCAGGGGTGCAGGGTGGCAATTCTGATGAACTGATTGATTTCGTCAACGGATGCAAAACGTATCATAAAATCATTCATAAGAAATCCTCCGAGATGACTATACAAGAGTACAATCGTTCGTTATAATAAAGGCGAGGCAGACAATTGACATTTTCCATAAGAAGAGACCATCAATTTTGTGTATATTATATAACAGCTTCCGTCATTGTGCAATTGATAAAGCCTCTAATTTTCGTATTTTTTTACTGAATTTTTTTTGGTGGTAATGACATGAGAATTGCATTTTATACGCTTGGATGTAAGGTAAATCAGTATGAAACGCAGGCAATGGAGCGTCTTTTGGTACAAATGGGGCATACGATCGGAAGTTTTGACGAAATCTGCGATGCCTACATCATCAACACCTGCACCGTCACCGCTGTTGCGGACAAGAAAAATCGGAATCTGATTCGTCGCTGCCGCAAAAGCAATCCCGATGCCATTCTCGGTGTCTGCGGCTGCTACAGTCAGATTGACCCGGCAGCCGTGCGCGAGCTGGGTGTAGATGTCATTTCCGGCAGCGCAGATCGGGCAGCCTTTTTGCAGATGGTGCTGGAGGCGCTGCGCACCCGGGAAAAGCAGGAGGCTGTGGATCAAGCGCTCAAACGCCGCAGCTTTGAGCGTCTGCCTTCCGGCGGGCTGTCCTCCAGAACCCGCGCCATGCTCAAGGTGCAGGATGGCTGCTCCAATTTCTGCTCCTACTGCATCATCCCCTATGCCCGCGGACCGGTGCGCTCTCTGCCGCAGGATGAGGCAATCGCACAGGCACAGGCACTTTGTGAAAACGGCTATCGGGAGATTGTCATTACCGGCATTGAGATTGCCTCCTGGGGGCGGGATTTGCCGGGAAAGCCAACGCTTACCACACTTTTGGAGGCGTTGTGTGAAGCGATTCCTGTGCGCATCCGTCTGGGTTCTCTGGAGCCGCGTGTGGTAGACAGAGAATTCTGCGAACGTCTGTCGCGCTACAGCCAGCTTTGTCCCCATTTCCATCTGTCACTTCAATCCGGCAGCGATACGGTTTTGAAGCGGATGCATCGGAAATACGATGCTGCCCGCTATCTGGAGAGTGTCTGCCTCCTGCGCGAATTCTTCCCCGGCTGTGCCATCACCACCGACCTGATCGTGGGCTTCCCCGGCGAAACGGCGGAAGAATTGGAGGAAAGTCTGTCCTTCGTGGAAACCTGCGCCCTGTCGCAGGTGCACGTTTTCCCCTATTCCCGCCGCCCCGGCACACCTGCTGACCGTATGCCGAATCAAATCTCCCGGCAGGAAAAGGAGGTACGCAGTACACTGGCAATCCAGAGAACCGATGCCCTCTCCCGCGCCTACCGGGAATCCCTGATCGGTACCGTACACACCGTCCTCTTTGAACAGCCCGAGGGCGATTTCTTCACCGGCCATGCACCCAATTATGTCAAGGTCTACGCCAAGGGCACAAACCTCCACAACGAACTGCGCACCGTTCGTCTGGATGCCCTCATGGAAGACGGAATGCGGGGTACCATCGTATAGAAAGGAAACACTATGACGCGACAAAAAAGAGCGGAGATTTTATTGATTCTGGTTGCGGCCAGTTGGGGAATCTCCTATTATCTGACAGAGCTTTGCCTTGCAGATATGGGACCGATGAGCCTGAATGCGTTTCGTTTTTTATCCGCATTTTTGGTGCTGAGCCTGATATTTCATCAAAATTTACTGCATCTGAACCGAATGACCATCAAATACGCCCTCCTTATCGGGCTGGCGCTAACGGTAACCTATGTGCTCTATGGCTATGGGCTGGTGCGCACCTCGGTTTCCAATGCCGCCTTCATCTGTGCGCTGCCGGTGCTGACCACGCCCATCCTGGGTCTGCTTCTCTACAAAAAGCGGCCAGAACGGAAATTCTGGCTGTGTCTTGTTCTGTGCGTGGTCGGGCTGGCGCTACTGACGCTTGACACAAATCTCAAGCCCGCTTCCGGGGATTTGATCTGCCTGTGTGTGCCGATTTTCTACTCCATGGATTTGCTCCTGACCGAACAGGCCGTACAGCGCCCTGAGGTGGATGCGTTGGGGATGGGGGTACTGGAGCTTGGCATTGTGGGCATCATTACGCTGGTCATGTCCTTTCTCTGGGAGACCCCGCATCTGCCAACCCGTCCCGCCACCTGGATCGGTGTGCTGGTACTTGGTCTTGTTTGCAGCGGTGCGGCCTTTGTCATTCAGTCGGTAGAGCAAAAATATACTACCGCCAACCGTGTCGGTCTGATTTTCACCTTAGAGCCAGTTATCGCCTCCATCGCGGCCTTTTTTCTGGCACATGAAATACTACGCCCGCGCTGCTATATCGGCATGGGACTGATGCTCCTGAGTCTTCTCCTGATGGAGCTGGAGCACACGCAAAATGATACAAAAAGGGCAGCCGGTTAATTCCCGACTGCCCAAAAAATTTATTATACTTCAGTTGATGGAGGTCTCACTCAAAAATGCGGTGTCATCCCCGGCGAAGACCAAAGTACCATCGGATTTGAGACCAACGGTGTGACTGTAGCGGCCATTGATTTCCACAATATCCGTCCATTCGCCCACATCTAGTTCGCCACAGTAATCCTTGCCGGTTGTGACCACCGTGCCATCGGCTTTCAGGCCAATGGTGTGCTGCCGTCCGGCACAGACCTGAACGATATCCGTCCACTCGCTCACATCGCACTGACTATAATCATTCTTACCGGTAGCAACCACAGTGCCATCGGCACGCAGACCCACAGCATGATCCCAGCCTGCGGAAATATGGCTGATATTTTCCCAGCCGGAAACATCATAGGGATTGCTCTCATAGGGGAAGAAGCAATAAACCGTGCCGTTGCGCCGCAGACCAAGGAGGCAATCTCCCATGGAAATTTCAAGGAAGCCGGTGCGCTCGGTGAGGGAGCCTGTCGTGAAACTGCCCGCAAGCAGAATCGTTCCATCGTTTTGCAGGGCGGCAAGATCGAAGATACCGGCACAGACCGAGGCAACATTGGTCCAGCCTGCAACCGCATCCATATTCTCGCTCGTCCACCAGCTCTCATCCTCTCTGCCGCCACACCAGACCACGGTACCGTCATCCTTCAGGCCGATCATGGCTTCGCTGTAGAGAGAAAGGTCAACGATGTTTGTCCAACTCTTCCAATCCTCATTGCTGGTGCCGACCTTTTCGGATATCGAATCCCAGTTGGACGCGACCGTGCCATCCTCCTTCACAACAGCAGTCATATAAGCGCCCGCGCAAATGCGGCTCTTTTGTGCCGTGACAGCAAAATCACTCGGAATCGGTCCAAGATCAACAGCGACAGATGTCGTTGCGGTTTCTATCTCACTCTCGGCATTGATCTTCGATTCCATTTCAGACACCGATTCAGTGGCATCCTCCGGCTCGATATCTTCTGTAACGGCGATATCGGGAAGATCAAATTGGGGTTTCATCTGCTGTGTTTCCGGCTCGGATGTTCCGCAGCCTGTGAGGAGCAGCATAAGCGCCAGAAGCAGTACGATCATTTTTTTCATAGGAATCAGCCTCCATAGAGCATCAGACAATAATCCCGGGTCTGCGGGGCAGACCCGGGTATCCTGAATATACGAAATTAGGCCTTGCCTGCGCAGCCCAGAACCTCAACGAGCTTGTGCATAACAAGCGCCTTGATGTTGGCACGGGCGGGCTTCAGGTACTGGCGGGGGTCAAAGTGAGAGGGATTCTCAGCCATATACTGGCGGATGGTGCCGGTCATAGCAAGACGAAGGTCGGAGTCGATGTTGATCTTGCAGACAGCACTGCGGGCAGCTTCACGAAGCTGTTCTTCGGGGATGCCGACAGCATCGGGCATTGCGCCGCCGTTGGCATTGATCATCTTCACATAGTCCTGCGGCACGGAGGAAGAGCCATGGAGGACAATGGGGAAACCGGGCAGACGCTTTTCGCATTCATGCAGAACATCGAAACGCAGGGGAGGGGGAACCAGGATGCCCTGCTCGTTGCGGGTGCACTGTGCAGCGGTGAACTTGTAAGCGCCGTGAGAGGTGCCGATGGCAATGGCCAGAGAGTCACAGCCGGTCTTGGTAACGAATTCTTCGACTTCCTCGGGACGGGTGTAGGAGGAATCCTCGGCAGCAACCTTGACATCATCTTCTACGCCGGCCAGAGTACCCAGCTCCGCTTCGACAACAACACCGTGATCGTGAGCATACTCTACGACCTTGCGGGTGATTTCGATGTTTTCTGCAAAGGGCTTGGAGGAAGCGTCGATCATAACGGAGGTAAAGCCGCCGTCGATGCAGGACTTGCAGGTCTCAAAATCGGGGCCATGATCCAGATGGAGGGCAATGGGAATTTCAGGATTTTCAATCACAGCAGCCTCAACGAGCTTGATGAGGTAGGTGTGGTTGGCATAGGCGCGAGCGCCCTTGGAAACCTGAAGAATGACAGGAGCCTTTGCTTCTGCGCAGGCCTCGGTAATGCCCTGAACGATTTCCATATTGTTGACGTTGAAAGCACCGATGGCGTAGCCGCCGTCATAGGCCTTCTTGAACATCTCGGTGGTGGTAACAAGTGCCATAATGTTTGTCTCCTTCATGAAATTGAAATTTCTGGATGGATCGCCAACCGAAACCGTTGCGCCCCGGCCCGTCCACCGTTTTCCGAGGCATATTATAACAATTTACCGAAAGAATTGCAATCCCATATACTGTTTTTCTACGGTTAAAACGAGAAACATCCATTGAAACATAGGGAAAATTGTGCTATATTGATGGTAAAGAATTAATTATTAATGGAGGAACCAATTATGTCTAATCAGCCCCTCATCGGCAGCTGCATTATCGGCCAGTCCGGCGGCCCTTCTGCCGTTATCAATGCCAGTGCCTACGGTGTTATTAAGACCGCACTGGAGAGCGAATTCATCACCACCGTTTACGGTGCCAACCACGGTATCCGCGGCGTTCTGGATGACCGTCTGATGATTATGGATCAGGAAGACCCCGAAGAGCTTGCCCGTATGCTCTATACGCCGTCCTCTCTGCTCGGCTCCTGCCGCTATAAGATCGCCGATCCCGATGCCGATGACACCGATTTCCAGCGTATCCTTGAAATTTTCAAGAAATACAATGTCCGCTATTTCTTCTACAACGGCGGCAACGATTCCATGGACACCTGCAATAAGATCAGCAAGTTCATGGCCAAGGTCGGCTACGAATGCCGCGTGTTCGGTGTACCCAAGACCATCGACAATGACCTCTTTGGCACCGATCACTGCCCCGGCTTTGCCTCCGCTGCCAAATATATCGCAACCTCCTTTATGGAAGTCAGTCGCGATTGCAAGGTTTATGATACCGGCATGATTACCGTGATTGAGTGTATGGGCCGCCACGCCGGTTGGCTCACCGCAGCAGCAGGTCTGGCCAGTCTCTCCGGCGACGGCCCCGACTTCATCTATCTGCCTGAGGTGGATTTCGATATGGACTCCTTCATTAAGGATGTCTCCGAATGCTATGCCCAGAAGAAGAACTGCATTGTTGCCGTTTCCGAGGGTGTCCACTATGCCGACGGCAGCTTCGTCTCCGAAGCAAAGACCTCCGGCACCGATGGCTTCGGTCATGCCCAGCTCGGCGGTCTGGCCGCCCGTCTGGCCACTGTCCTGAAGGCTGCTACCGGCGCTAAGGTTCGCGGCATTGAGCTGAGCCTCCTGCAGCGCTGCGCTGCCCACGTTGCCTCCGGCACCGATATTGAAGAATCCTTTAATTCCGGCAAGATCGCTGTGGAATCCGCTCTGGCCGGCCTCACCGACAAAATGGTTGGTTTCCAGTGCGACCGCGGCCCCGATGGCTACAAGTGCAACTACGTTCTGTTCGATCTGGCCAACGTTGCCAACTTCGAGAAGAAGGTTCCTCTGGAATGGATCAACGAAACCAAGAACGGCGTTACCCAGGACTTCATTGACTACTGTCTGCCCCTCATCAGCGGCGAAACCTCCATGGTCAAGGAAAACGGTCTGCCCAAATTTGCTACCCTCAAGAAGGTTTTTGCTGAATAATTGATCTTTCAAAAATAGCTTCCCTGAAACATGGGGAAGCTATTTTTTTCCTGTTTGGCAGAATTTTGGCTGGAATTTTAGGGAAAAACTGCAATATATGCCGCAGCAGCAGACTAGCGGGAAAAGCGTGAAAGGGCTGTTTTCCCTGTGTTGTTCCTGCCTGTATCAGATGCGGAACAGGCGGCAGGCGTTTTCCGTTGTGGCTTGGGCGGCTTCGTCTTCGGAGATACCGCGGATGGCGGCAAGCTTTTTGGCTACGAAGCGTACCAGACGGGGATCGTTTCGGCGGCCTCGGAAGGGTTCTGGTGCCATATAGGGGCAGTCGGTTTCAATCAGGATACGGTCAAGCGGGATGGCCTGGGCGGTTTCTACGGCTTTTCTGGCATTTTTGAAGGTCAGCACACCCGTGAAGCCGATATACCAGCCCCGGCGCACCAGCTCCAGCGCCATTTCCGGGGAGCCGGAATAGCAATGGAACACGCCCATGACAGCCGGGAATTCATCCACAATCGCCATACCGTCTGCGTGGGCTTCGCGCTCGTGTACGATAACGGGTAAATCCAGCTCTCTTGCCAGCGCCATCTGCATCCGAAAGGCCTTTTGCTGCTGCTGCCTTGGCACATCCTCATAGTGATAGTCCAATCCGATCTCCCCGATGGCCTTCACCTTGGGATTTTCTTTCACCAGTGTGCGGTAAATCTCGATTCGCGCCTCATCCACATGGTCAGCATCATCCGGATGGGAGCCAACAGCGGAATAAATATAATCATAGGCCGCATTCAGACGGCAGCCCGCCTTGGAGGATTCCAGATCACAGGCCGCATTCATCAGAAAGCGAATGCCCTGCTTCGGAAAATCCTCTAAAAGCACCTCCCGATCCTCATCGAACCGGGTATCGTCCATATGGGCGTGAGAGTCGAATAAAATCATTGCATTTCTCCTTCCTTTCAGGGCAGTGGTCTCAGACTGCCCCCTGTCCTATGTCTTATTATTAAAAGGAGTACTCAAAATGTTTTGCTTCTAGCATTAGGTTCTGATACTCGGTGTACCACTCAGGAATATTGATTTCGGTACGACAACATTTTGAGCAGGGTGAATATTGATATGTATCTATTTTAAAAGCGTGGCAGGGAATCGAAGCAGAAGAGCATCCTATTTTTTTATGATAGCGTGTTCCATGCTCAGAAAGATAATATGTAAATGATCCAAATTCTGTATCATTGTTATCTATTGGCAGCCCATTTTGAAGGAAGTGGATGTTATTCGGAATATTGCAGATTTCTGAAGGTGATCGACCATGCACCCTATTTATAAAATTTTTCTTTTCTTCTTTAAATCTTTGCTTTTGTATTTTTGAAAACTGTTTTATTCTTTGACGTTCCTGTTCTTTAGATAACGCTGATGCAGTTTGAAAAATAATTAGTAACAAAAGCGAGAACGAAAAGAGGCAAAATAGAGCAATTCCTCCAATACTGTGCTTAATTGCTTCAAGTGGAGAATAGAGAAATGCTTCTTTGTTAGGTGGAATGGGTTTTACGGGCTCCGCAGGCTTAAGCGGGATAGTATAAAATGGTGGATGGTACTTTTCAGATTGACTGAGAGCATAGTAATTGACCGTCTTTAGGGTAATTGAACCAGCATAATCAGCAGTATTTCCAGCGTACTGCCCATAATGTTCGCTTATTGGAACTTCCCAACGAAAGGTTATTCCCTCAAATAAATCGCATAATGCAACGATAAATTCATCAGATACTTCGCCCGTATCATCATGAGAGGGATCAGCTTCAATAATGGATACTGATATTTGAATTGGCTCTAACACGTTTATCTGCACAGTACTTCCGTTTGATACTTCCGTTCCATTAATGTAGAAATAGTAGTTTAACTCAGAACCGATGTTGTCATCGTTTGTTTGTTCACAATTAAGAGAAACAGACGTCGAGATAAGACCGCTATTATTTAGCCCAAGAGTCTTTATCAATTTGGCATTGTATTCAAAAATCTGCTTTTTATCTTCATTCTGTTTTTTCTTTAATTCAGCAAGTCTCTTCTCGTACTCTTTCATTTGAGTCTGGTATTCAGCCATAGAATCTTCATATTCACGATTCTGTGTTTCAACACATTGATTGTAGAGTCGATTCTGAACTGGGTTTACGGAGAGCCTACTTATTCCCCAAAAGACAATAGCAGCAAATATGGCACATAAAAATGTTTTAATGAAAGTCTTAATAATTATTTTCCCCATTTAGTATGCACCACCTTTTGTGTTCATCAGTCCCTACCCTGATTCTGCTGCAAATAAACTAGCAAAACGGCAATATCGCTTGGGGAGACGCCGGAGATGCGGCCGGCCTGGCCGATGGAGGCGGGGCGGATGGCGGAGAGCTTTTCCTGTGCCTCCAGGCGCAGGCCGCCGATGGCGTTATAGTCGATATCCTCGGGGAGGAGCTTTGCCTCCTCCTTGCGGAATAATTCTACCTGCCGCTCCTGTCTTGCAAGATAGCCGCAGTATTTGATTTGGATTTCCACCTGCTCCTGTACCTCGGGGGACAATGCGGGTCTGTCCGGGTCGAAGGGGGCGATGATGGCATAGTTCAGCTCGGGGCGGCTGACCAGATCGCACAGTCTGGCCGAAACCTTCACCGGGGAGGAATCATACTGCGCCAAAAGGGCATTGAGATCCTCGGAGGCGGCTACGCCTGTTGCCTGCAAGCGGGCAATTTCTCTGTCCACCTGATGATATTTTTCTTCCACTCTGGCAAGCGTCTCATCCGAGACCAGACCAATGCGGTGGCCGATGGCGGTCATGCGCTGGTCGGCATTATCCTGCCGGTGGAGCAGACGATATTCGGAGCGTGAGGTCATGATGCGGTAAGGTTCCTCGGTGCCCTTGGTCACAAGGTCATCGACCAGTGTGCCGATGTAGCCGTCACAGCGCCGCAGGATCATCGGAGGTTCTCCCTTGAGCTTGAGCGCCGCATTCACGCCGGCAACAAAGCCCTGTACCGCCGCTTCCTCATAGCCGGACGAGCCGTTGAACTGCCCCGCGCCGTAGAGGCCGGGGACTTTTTTGCTCTCCAGTGTGGGGTAAAGCTCGGTGGGGTCAACGCAGTCATATTCAATCGCATAGGCAGGGCGCATCATCTCCGCGTGCTCCAGACCCTTAACCGTGTGGAGCATTTGCAGCTGCACATCCTCCGGCATGGAGGAGGAGAAGCCCTGAATATACATTTCATCCGTTTTCGCGCCGCACGGCTCCACAAAGAGCTGATGCCTCGGCTTTTCGGAGAAGCGTACAACCTTGGTTTCGATAGAGGGGCAGTATCTGGGGCCGACACCCTGAATGGAGCCATCATAAATCGGGCTGCGATCCAGATTGGCGCGGATGATGGCATGGGTCTGGGCGGTGGTATAGGTCAGATGGCACACGGCAGAATTTTTGGGAGGATCGGTGGTGCGGAAGGAGAAGCCGATGGTCTGCTCATCTCCGGGCTGCAGCTCCATGCTGGAAAAATCAATGGAGCGCTTGTTGATTCTGGGGGGCGTGCCGGTTTTGAAGCGGCGCATGGAAAGCCCCAGTGCTCGCAGGCGTTCGGTCAGACCCACGGCGGCGTGCATCCCATCGGGGCCGGAGGAAATGATATTTTCACCGATGATTACCGTGGATTCCAGATACGTGCCGGTGGCCAGAATCACCGCCTTGCAGCCGTATTCTGCCCCCAGTTGGGTGACAACGCCGGATACTGCGCCATTTTCCGTGCGGATATCCACGACCATGGCCTGCTTTAAATCCAGATTTTCCTGCGTTTCCAGCGTGTGCTTCATATATTCCTGATAGGCGCGGCGGTCAGCCTGTGCGCGCAGAGAATGGACAGCAGGACCTTTTCCACGGTTGAGCATACGGTACTGGATGCAGCAATGATCCGCTGCCCAGCCCATTTCGCCGCCCAGCGCGTCTAATTCGCGCACCAGATGCCCCTTGCCGGTACCGCCGATGGCGGGATTGCAGGGCATATTTCCAACCGCGTCCAGATTGATGGTGAAAATCACCGTCTTCAGCCCCAACCGCGCCGCAGCCAAAGCCGCTTCAATCCCCGCATGACCTGCGCCAACCACGGCCACATCATAGTTGTCCACAAAATAATGCATACGTCTGCCTCCCGGAAATCAGGCTCATAATAAAAGATTCTATCATTTTTTTCCTACCATTTCAATCCCCATGCAAAAATGAATCATATAGTACGCTGAATTTTGGAAAATGTGCGTCACCCCCTCTTGATGACAGAACGCTCTAAAGGGCATCCCTATTGATTCTGCGTGAGGTGAGCTGCGAGGAATAATTAGAGCTACCCTTAATACTACAGGGGAAATTAACCTTGCCGTCTACTTTATTTTCTGGTATAATTAGGGTGGAAAGTTAGGATGCATCAAAGTAAAACGAAGAAACCTCTGATGAAATCACATCTGACGATTTAGCATCCATCTTGCTTGTATCTTTCCTGCCATTTGCGCCAAAGATTCCCTATAGAATTTTTAAGAAGGATTTTCGAATTACTATGAATAAATTTGCCAACACCGGCCATAGCTTTCTCTACAATTATGTGATTATTGGCGCAGTGGATGACTATATCCGGCAAGCATACGGTGAATTACTGGACGAAAAGCAGGTTTATATGCCGGAACACGCTTGCGGAAGCAAAAATCCTTTATTAAACGCTCTGTTTAAGCTGCACTGGTCTGCCAAGGTCAATGCAAAGATGAAGCTGCCGCTGAAAAAAATATGGTTCCGCCGGATGTGCAGACACGATTTTCACAACGATCTGCCAAACTGCTACATTTTTATGGGCGGTCAATATATTGCCGGATGCCCGGAGCTTAGAAACTATATTTACAGTCTGAACAAGGACAATAAGGTAATCATCAAATATGCTGACCTGATTGCAAAAAAACATTACCGTGATTTCGAGCGCGTGAAGAACAGCGCAGATTTACTTATCACCTACGACAAGGACGAAGCCATAAAATACGGAATTACCTATTACAGGAATCGAATCTACAGCAGATTGCTGGATGTTACCGAGCCGACTGTTTTTGCTGACGATGTATACTATATCGGCTACGCAAAGGATCGACTGGAAACCATTATGCGCGTATATAAAAAGCTAACGCAGAACGGTCTGCGATGCAGATTTGATTTGGTCGGTGTGCCAGCCGAACAGCAGGAGCCGCTTCCCGGCATCTGTTACGTGGAAAAAATTCCGTATGCGGAAAGTCTGAAACGGCTGTGCAGCGCAAAATGTGTTCTGGAAGTCTCACAGCGCGGCAGTAAATCCTGCACCATGCGGCTCCCTGAGGCCATCACCTACCACCGCCTCCTTCTGACAAACTGTGACGTTGAAAATTCTGGCTACTATATTCCCGATACCATGTTCTCCTTCCGTGAGCCGGAGGACATTGACGTTGACGCACTAAAGAAGCCGATTCCTTATCAAGTCTACCGTACAGCAGCCGTCCATATTTCACCTGCGGACTTTTTGCATTTTATTGATGCGCAATTCCATGCAGAGGAGATGACATGATGTCAAATGCAACACCTCTGGTCAGCGTAATTATCCCGGTTTACAACCCGGGAAGGCATTTGTATCGCTGCCTGAATTCTATAACGCATCAGACCTATCGGAATCTTGAAATCATTCTCATCAACGATGGATCTACCGATGACAGCCTGAACGTATGCAGAAGCTACGCCGAAAAAGACAGCAGAATTCAGGTCTTCACTCAGGAAAATGCCGGTGTTTCCGTTGCACGAAACCGTGGAATCGAAGCTGCAACAGGCGACTGGTACTCCTTCATTGACAGTGATGACTTTCTGGAGGAAAACACCTACGAATTTCTTCTCGATATTGCTAAGAAAGAGAAGCCCGATATTGTTTGTTTTGAATACTTCGTCACGTTTCCAAACCATGAAACACAGCACGCTTTCCGGGATAAAAGCCGCTACGGTTTAAAAAACAGAACACAGGCGATTAGAGAGCAAACCACCGGCGTACCATTTGCATGGTGTAAGCTGTTTTCAAAGAAGGTTATCGGCTCTCTCCGCTTCCAGGTTGGATTGGCACGCGGGGAGGACGGAGAGTTTGCAAGGCTGGCAATCCATAAGGCAGATACCGTTTATTACGCCGAGCAGCCGCTGCTGCATTACGTCCAGAGTGACGAAAGTGCCGTCCGCGGTGTGTTCCGGGTAAGTCAGCTATCCATTCTGGATAATGAACCCAAAACCGATTCTTTTTACCGTCAAAACTATCCGGAGCTGCTACCCTATCATTTCAAATCGTATTTGCATATTTGCGTGATGCTCTACTGCGATATGTATGCAGACAAAAAGCCGTATCCGCAGGAGCAAAAACGTACCTACCGCTGTTTTTGCAAAGCAAGGAAAGAGGTTCCTTCTTCCTTCCTGACCACCAAAGAACAAATTAAATTTCTATTTTTCAGAATTGCACCAAAAACCTTTGCGTTCATTCATATGAAACGGCAATAAAAGGAGAAATCACTATGGCCATTCAAGTATTAAAGCCAAAATTCCATGTGGAAGAATGTCTGGATGCCGTCCGCGAGTGCCTCGAAATCGGCTGGACCGGCATGGGCTTCAAAACTGTTGCATTTGAAGAGGCATGGAGGAATTCGATTTGAAGTTTTTTGTAACTGGAGTCAATGGCCAATTGGGACATGACGTTATGAACGAATTGGATAAAAGGGGTTATAGGGGCGTTGGCTCTGATATTACAGAAGAATATGCTGGTATCTCTGATGGAACTGCTGTAACAACAATGCCTTATATTGCGCTTGACATTACGGACAAAGAAGCTGTTGCGGAAAAAATCAGCAAAATAAAACCCGATGTCGTAATTCACTGTGCTGCATGGACCGCAGTTGACATGGCCGAGGATGATGAGAATGCTGCAACAGTAAAAAAAATCAATGCAGATGGCACACAGTATATTGCAGAAGTATGCAAAATTTTAGATTGCAAAATGCTGTATCTCTCTACTGATTACGTATTCGATGGAAAGGGAATCGAACCTTGGAAGCCGGACTGTAAGGATTATAAACCGCTTAATGTTTACGGTCAGACTAAGCTTTCCGGCGAGTTAGCAGTCAGCAGAATTTTGGAAAAGTTCTTTATTGTTCGTATTGCTTGGGTATTTGGGCTAAGTGGCAAAAACTTCATTAAAACAATGATTCACGTGGGAAAAACGCACGATAAAGTACGAGTCGTGTGTGATCAGATCGGTACTCCAACATATACATTTGATCTTGCCAGACTGTTAGTGGATATGTGCCTGACTGAGAAATATGGCTACTACCATGCAACAAATGAGGGCGGCTATATTTCCTGGTATGACTTCTGTGTGGAGATTTATAAGCAATATGGATTAACTACCAAAGTAGAGCCAGTTACTACAGCGGAATACGGACTGAACAAAGCTGCTCGTCCTGTAAACAGCAGACTGGATAAAAGCAAGCTCATAGAAGCGGGATTTCAGCCGCTTCCTGTCTGGCAGGATGCGCTGCACAGGTATTTACTGGAGGCACAGCTATAGCTTTGGAAAATATAATTCCGCCGCAGGATTTGCACATAGGATATTATTGCAATACCGTACAGTTCTGGTATACAGCTTGCTTACCCTTTATTCCAACATATGAGGCAAAAATCCTCGGGAATACCCGGCGTATTCCCGAGGATTTTTGCCTCATATGTAAAATATTGCTAACACAATCCGCGCACCAAAATTGTGCCGTATTGCCTATAATTTTTTTACCATGTAAACCTGATTAAACTGGCGAATGTGCTCCTCCAGCAGTTCGATCGCCATTTGCTCCTTTTCCGGCTGGCGGAAGCATAGCTCCAGCAGGAGGGAAATGGGGGACACATATTGCAGGGCGATGGCCTCCGGGTCACCCGGAGTCAAAAGGCCACGCGAAATCATAAAGCGGACGATATTGGTAAAGATGCTTAGCTGCTTTTCAACGATATAACGGTTATACTCCACAGCAAGTCGAGGATGGCGGTATTGCTCTACGACCATCAGCCGATGGAAGAGGCTGGGAAATTCGCAGTGGAGATTGTAGCGGAACAGGCGCTTGACATCACTGATCTGATCCTCAATTGTCATGGAAAGGATATGCTGCTCGGCTGCGGCGTTGTCGAAATTCAGGGTGGATTCCTTAACCTGACGTGCGCTTTCTTCCTTGCAGTAATCCACGACCGCTTCAAAAATGGCTTGCTTGCCGGAAAAATGGTTGTACAGGGACGGTGTCTTCATATTGGATGCGCGGGCAATTTCCTCCATCGTGGTAGCATCGTATCCGTTGCCAGAAAATAGCCGGAGAGCATTTTCTACAATGATTTGCCTTGTTCGTTCCGACTTCATGCTTTTCCTCCTCGCGTACTTATCAAAAATAAGTATAGTTCATTTCCACAGGTATGTCAACATGGAACTGGAAAAATTGCACGGTTTACGCATGAACAGAATTGATTACATCAGCGAAGAAGGCATCGTCATAGGCACAGCGGCGGCGTTTGCGTGCGAGGCTAATCTTTGCGGGATAGTTTTTAAGAATATTCAACGAAATATGCCACACGACCGCCATGTTCTCGGCAGAGTGATCCTTCCTTATGCGGCTGTAGTCCTCGTGGAAGGTCATATCAAGACACCAATGCAACGAGTTTTCAATACCCCAGTGCTGACGAACGGCCTCAGAAAATATTGAAATATCCTCAATGGATGTTATAAAGTGCCGCGTATCCTCTGAAATTGTTCCATCTTTCTCCACTCTCGAACATACCATC
>JAZRZL010000022.1:0-23408 GCA_045601345.1 Faecousia sp.
GGTACCGGCAGAGGCAAGACCCGGGCTGGACTTCACACCATCGGTATCCGCCGTGATGCTGCCGTCCACACGCAGGAAGTTTTGCAGATCATTGTCGCCGCCGCGGATACCGGCCAGATTCTGGAAGTCATCGCCTTCGGATGCATAGAAGCCGAAGAACTGATAGTAGCCGTTATTGGCAGATCCAGTGCTGAAATCAAATTCCAGCGTGGCAGTCCAATCACCGGCCACGGGAACAACGATTACGTCCTCGGGGTTGGTAGCCTGGTCACCGGAGTTCTGGCCGTTGCAGTCCTCGAATGCGGGACGGGTAGCCGTCAGAGTCAGACCCTTGCCCTCGGCAATGGCAGCATTTTTCTCGTTGACCACGTCAAACTTGGCAGCATCCTCGGGATTGGTGAAGTCGATGTTGGGCAGGCCGCCGCCGACAACCTCAACATTGAGGTTCTTCAGCGTGAACTGATAGCCCTCGGTCATGCCGGTATAAGCGTCAATGATGAGCTTGTCAGCTTCGATGCCGGTGGCTTCATAGCTGAACATTTCGGTGAATTCATCACCGTCGGCAGAGCGCAGACAGGTGTAGGTATCGCCTTCCTTGATGAGCTGGAACCAGTAGGTACCGGCAGAGGCAAGACCCGGCGTGGAATTCAGACCTTCGGTGTCAGCGGTGATGTTGCCATCCACACGCAGGAAGTTCTGCAGGGCACCGTCGCCGCCGCGAATACCGGCAAGATTCTGATAATCGTTGCCTTCGCCCGCATAGAAGCCGAAGAACTGATAGTAGCCGTTTGATGCGGAACCAGCGCTGAAATCAAATTCCAGCGTAGCCGTCCAGTCACCGGCCACGGGGATTTCGACAACATTTTCGGGATTGGTTGCCTGATCGCCGGAATTCTGGCCGTTGCAGGTCTCGAAAGCGGGACGGGTTGCCGTCAGGGTCAGACCCTTACCACTCTGAATGGCAATGCCGGTATCGTTCACAATATCAAATTTGGAAGCATCTGCGGGGTTGGTGAAGTCCACGACCGTGGCCTGACCGCCGCCGGAGGCCTTGACCTTGAAATTCACGGTATAGACCTCGGATGCACCCGCTTCGGGGTCAGTGCAGGTGATGATGGCAGCACCGGGCAGTTCGGTAGCCTGCTGCACGGAAACGGTAAGACCTTCTCTTGCGGTAGCTTCTACCACAGGAATCTTCTTAGAGTCCAGCTTTACGGTGTAGCTGTACTTATCGGATGCAAACTTATCCAGCTTTTCGCCGTCCACAGTAATGCCGCTGAGCTTGGCATCGGCAATCGAATAAACGACAAAATCAGTGGAAACGCTCACGCCGTCCAGCGTACCGGTGACGGTAACGGTTGCAACGCCGGAGCCTACGGTCTTGATCACGCCGTTTTCTACCTTGACAACGGAGGGACGGTTGGAGCTGTACTCGAAGGTCATGCCCTCGGGCAGCGGGCAGGACTTCTTCTGCTTGATGGGGCTGAGCTGATCGGCAATGATGTAGCCATAGAGCTTTTCATTGTTCATGGCAACCGTCAGCTGGGGGTTGACGATGGTGCCGGCGGAGTAGATCAGGCGCTCTTCAATGCCGTTCTCGGTATCGCCCTCTGCATTGGCCTTGACGGTCAGCAGAACGGGATATTCATCCATTGCACCGGAAACCGTGAAATCAGCGGTGAGGCTGGCGCTTGCGCTGTCCTTACCGACCTGAACCTGATAAGCACCGGTATCGACCTCGAAGCAGTCCTTTGCTTCATTATAATAGGCAAGATCAGGAATCTTGACTTCCATGGTGATGGTCTTGGTTTCACCGGGCTGAAGCTCGACCTTCTCAAAGCCTTCCAGACGGCGGATCGGGCGATTCAGCTCCTTGGGTGCATTGGGCTGGGCGATGTAGAGCTGGGCAATTTCCTTACCTGCAACAGAGCCGGTATTCTTGACATCGAAGGAGACCTTCACGGTGTCATTGGCATCGTAGGCGTTCTTGTCGATTTTCAGGTTGGAATATGCGTAGGTGGTGTAGCTCAGGCCGTAGCCGAAGGGATAGACAGGCTCGCCGGTGTAGTACATATAGGTACGACCCTTGCTGCCGTTGGTTGCATAGAGGTTATAGTTGGTGGTAGCGGGAAGCTCATTGGCATTGCGGTACCAAGTTGCGGTCACCTTACCGGAGGGATTGACAGCGCCGGTAATGACATTGCCGAAGCCCACGCCCTTGCGGATGCCGCCGAAGCTCGACCAGAGGATGGACTTGACATTTTCGGAGAAGGTATAGGTTTCCACAGGGCCGCAGGTTTCCAGAACCGCGATGGTCTTGGGGTTAAGCTTGCCCACGTTGGCAATCATGGTTGCCTGATTGTCGTTCAGTGCCATGCTGTTGCGGTCACGATCCTCGGCGGAGTAGCTGTTGTTCGTACCGGCAACGACAACGCACAGATCGGCAGCGGCAATGACAGATTCATTGGAGCTGACATTGTTGTTATTGGTGATATAGGTGAAGGTTGCACCGGGGTTCACCTTCTTGATGGCATCGGTGATGCCCTTCTGGATGTTCACCTGATTTTCGTTGTTGTTTTCACTGGCGGAGTACAGGCCAAGATACATATTGGTCTGCCAGGAGCCAACGATAACGACCTTGTATTCGCCGTTGGCGACCTTGATGGGCAGGAAGTTATCCTTGTTCTGGAGCAGAACAACGCCTTCGTTATTGACAGCGTCCACAAGGTCAAGACGTTCCTTGGTCTGGTTGGGAACATTGCTGTTGGGCTTGGCGGCCTTCTGATCGGCCATACGCTGGTTGGCAGCAGCGGTCAGCGCCAGATCATCATCGAATTCGCCGGTGGAGATACGGGCAGTCATCAGGCGATGCAGCGCGATATCCACGGTATTCTCGGTAAACAGACCCTTATCGGTCTGGATGTTGCCGCTGACCATGCTGGTAATGTTATTGCGGTAGTTGCCGGTGCCGGAATAGCCGCCGTTGCATTCCAGGTCTTCGCCGTGTGCCAGCGCACCGGCCAGACGCTCATCATTGGTCAGGGTTTTGCCGGTATGGGGGTTGGTGTAATTGAAGCGGCTCATGGTGCCGACCGCGTCACAGTCGGAGGTGATGTGACCGCTCAGACCGTAGGTCTGGCGAAGGATGGTGTCCATCAGGTAGGAGCTGAAGGAGCAAGGCTCACCGTTGAGGCTGGAATAAGCCGTCATAACAGAGCTGACATCCGTAGCCTTGATGATGCCGCGATAGGGGGAGAGATAATAATTGTGCAGAGCACTCAGGTCAGTGACTGCGCCGCCATTGAGGCGGTTGGATTCACTGTTGTTGGCAACATAGTGCTTGATGGTGCTGTGGAGTCTGTAGTAGCCATCGGGGTCGATCATGCTGCCATCCTGATTCTTGCCCTCCAGACCGAGGACATACTGGCTGCCCATCTTGACGGTCAGATAGGGATCCTCAGAGTAGGATTCCTCATTGCGTCCCCAGCGGGGGTCACGCTGGAGGTTGACGGTGGGAGAATAGAAGTTCAGGTCGATGGCGTTGCCGTTCTGGGTATTGCGGCTGGTACGCTCACGAATCTCATCGGAAACCTGTAGGGCTTCCTGATAGTACAGTGCCGGGTTCCAAGTGCTGCCGACCGTAAGGCTCTGGGGATAGGAGACGGAGTTGGCAGGGCCTGCACCGCCGCCGCGGACGGATGCACCGTTGTCGATACGGTTGTAGCCATGCAGACCTTCATTCCACCAGTAGTACTGGGAAATGTTCTTTGTGGCTGTGGTATGCAGCGCACCGCCGCCCAGTGCGGAAGCACTGATGGCAGGAGCCGGGGAGCTGATAAGCTGAGAGCCCTTCTGAGAAAGGGTCATGCGGGCAACCAAGTCGGCTGCACGCTCTGCAAAGCTGTAGCTGGTATCCTCATAAATCGGAATCGCGGCTGCTTCCGGCTCGGCGGCACTGACCATACCCGCGGGCAGCATACCCAAGCACAGGGTCAAGCAAAGCAGCCTTGCCAGAAGTCTTCTGATGTTCTTGTTCATAAGGTTCCTCCTTTGATGATTTGGCTTGTCATATGCCGGGGATACCCTTCGCCCCCGACCATGACTGCCTAATAGAATTATTTTAATCGCTTTATCTTCACATTGCAATTAAGAAAAAGATATTCCCCAGAAAATCTACAGTATGTAAAAAATATGGGCTTGTTTTTGTGCAATTTCCCGGATTTTTTTAAGCAAATGTCACATTCTGGAATTAAGGACACCTCTAAGGATTCTTCGTGGGCGAATCTGCGGGTCTTATTTCCGTCAAGTTTAATAAAAATCTTGAAAGTATGTCAAGTATTCCCTGCAATTTTTATTGAATCTGACAGAAAAATCCCTCGCCTCACGCAGAATAAATAGAGGAAAAAAAGCACGGCTGGAAAACAATCCAGCCATGCCGATTTTGTTGTGATCCCTTGAATTGTCCGCATATCCATAATGCTCAGTCCATAATCTCCACAGCGACCTTCGTACCGGCACGCTGGGCAACAGATTTCATAATGGTGCGGATTTCTTTGGCAATTCGACCCTGACGACCGATCACCTTGCCCATATCCTCCGGTGCAACACGCAGTTCGAGTACAGTGATCTCGCCCGGAATCTCCGTGACAACAACCGCCTCGGGATGATCGACAAGATTTTTTGCCATATAAAGCAGGAGTTCCTTCATTTGGACAACCTCTGCTTACAGAACCTTGGCCTTTTTCAGCAGACCTCTGACCGTATCGGTGGGCTGCGCGCCGTTCTTGATCCACTGCTGTGCCTTCTCGGCATCAACGTTGATGGTAGCGGGATTGGTCAGGGGATCGTAGGTGCCGATCTCTTCGATGCAGCGGCCATCACGGGGGAAACGGGAATCGGCAACAACGATGCGGTAGAAAGGAGCCTTCTTGGCGCCCATTCTTCTAAGTCTGATCTTAACCATGGGAATACCTCCAAAAAATAATAGTAAAAAATTTATTGATCGACAAGCTGTGCTTGCAGCGATTTAGAATTTAAAGCCACCGGGCAGACCGCCCATACCGGGGAAGCCACCGCCCATACGGTTCATTTTTTTCATCTTTCTGGATGCGCCGGGGCCGGTCAGCTGCTTGAGCATACTCTGCATGGAGTCAAACTGCTTGAGCAGACGGTTGACATCCTCCACCTTCGTGCCGGAGCCTGCGGCAATGCGGCGCTTGCGGCTATGGTTGAGAATGGTCGGATTTTCGCGTTCCTTCGGGGTCATGGACTGGATGATCGCTTCCGTTCTTGTCAGTGCCTTTTCATCCACCTGCACATTTTTCAGGTTGGCACCGCCGGGGAGCATGGCCAGCATATCCTGCATGGAGCCCATATTCTTGATCTGGTTGAGCTGATCCAGATAATCGGCAAGGGTAAATTTTGCGGCACGGAGCTTCTTGTCCAGCTCCTCGGCCTTCTTCTCATCCATGGCGGCCTCGGCCTTCTCAATGAGGGTGAGCACATCGCCCATGCCCAAAATGCGGGAGGCCATACGACCGGGATGGAAGGGCTCAATCTGGTCGAGCTTTTCGCCCTGACCGGCATACTTGATGGGCTTACCGGTAACGGCACGAACCGACAGAGCTGCACCGCCTCTGGCATCGCCATCGAGCTTGGTGAGGATCACGCCGGTGATATCCAGCCATTCATCAAAGCTCTGGGCGGCATTGACTGCATCCTGACCGATCATCGCGTCTACCGCCAACAGAATTTCATCGGGGGAAACTGCGGCCTTGATGGATTTCAGCTCGTTCATGAGCTGCTCATCAATATGCAGACGGCCGGCAGTATCGAGCAGAACCATATCGAAGCCATGCTGGGTGGCATAGCGTACCGCAGCCTTGGCAATGTCCACGGGATTGGTCTTGCCCATCTGGAAGACCTCTACGCCGACCTTTTCACCGACCACGCAAAGCTGCTCAATGGCAGCGGGACGGTAGATATCACAGGCAACCAGAAGGGGGCGCTTGCCCTGCCGCTTCAAAAGGCCTGCAAGCTTGGCACCGTTGGTGGTTTTGCCCGCACCCTGAAGACCCACCAGCATAATGACCGTGGGGCCTTTGGGGTTGATGGTGAGCTTCTGATTTTCAGAGCCCATGAGCTTTGTCAGCTCTTCATTGACGATCTTGACGATCATCTGCGCCGGGGTCAGGCTTTCGAGGACATCGGAGCCAACGCAGCGCTCGGTGGTAGATTTCACAAAATCCTTAACGACCTTATAGCTTACGTCTGCTTCGAGAAGTGCCAGACGGATTTCGCGCATGGCAACCTTCACGTCAGCCTCTGTGACCCGGCCTTTGCCTCGCAGCTTTTTGAACGCTGCAGACAGTTTTTCAGTTAAGCCTTCAAATGCCATTCTATTTTCGCAGCCTCCTGCACGGATGGTAATTGTTTAGGTGTCAATCATTTCGCGGATGGATTGCAGGATCGCTGTCAGCTTTTCTCCTGCCTGTATTGCCGTGCTGTCGCCGCACTGCAAAAGCGGAAGCACAGCCTCCTGCGCCTGTGCCACAGCACTGCGCACCCGGGCATCGCGCCCTGCACAGCCGAGAATACGCTCAAACTCCTTTAAGGAAGCCTCCGCATGGTTCAGCGCATCATGTACGCCCTGCCGGGAAATCCCGGTTTCCAGAGCGATCTCCGCAAGGGAATAATCCTGATTGCAGAACAGGTCGCAATACATCCTCTGCTTTTCGGGCAGAAGCTCGCCGTAATAGTCCAGCAGCAGCGTCAGATCCAATGTATCAAGCGCCATAGCCCCTGCCTCCTTCACTGTCAAGTGTTTTCCCTTGGCAGCCTAACTATGATACACGATATCTCTGCCAATGTCAAGTATTTTTATTTGACAGCCCAAGTTTATTCAAATATAGATTTTTGCAGCATATTGCAAAAATCTATATTTGGAATATTGACACTGGATTTGTGTGATACTATAATATAGAAAAATGTAATATGCTGCAAAAATCTTTATTTGGAGTGGTATCATGGAAATCAAACGGGATGTATACCTGTCTGCACTCATCAGCCGAAAGAATAATGGTCTAATCAAAGTCATTACCGGCATTCGCAGGTGCGGAAAATCCTATCTGCTCAACACAATTTTCTATCATCATCTGCTTGATGAAGGCATTGCCGATGACCATATCATTCGCTTTGCCTTTGATTCGGCGGATGATCTTGCATTGATTGGTGAAAGCCTGATGCAGTTGGAAAAGAGCAGCAAAAAGGTTGACCCCGAAAAATTTATGTCCTACATCCGCACACAGGTCAAGGACAGGCAGATGTATTATCTCCTGCTTGACGAGGTGCAAATGCTCGACTGCTTTGAAAGCGTCCTCAACGGATATCTGCGCAAGGACAATATGGATGTTTATGTCACCGGAAGCAATGCAAAATTTCTATCCAGCGATATTATTACGGAATTTGCGGGACGCGGTGATGAAATCCGAATGTATCCGCTGTCCTTCTCAGAGTTTATGAGCGTCTATCCGGGTGACAAATACGAAGGACTGACAAAGTATATGCTGTATGGCGGTATCCCGCTTGTGGTGCTTCGCCAAAACGATAATGACAGGGCACAAATGCTTCAAAACCTGTTTGATGAAATCTATATCCGCGATATCGTGAAGCGCAACAGGCTGAAAAAGCAAAGTGAGCTGGAAGACCTGCTGAATATTCTGTCCTCTGCCATCGGTTCGTTGACCAATCCTGAAAAACTGAAAAATTCCTTCCACATCATAAAGAACAGTAAAATTACAAACGCTACGATCCACAGATATCTGAAATGTCTTGAGGATACTTTCCTGATTGAAGCCGCGCAGAGATATGATATCAAAGGAAAAGCCTACATTGAAACGCCGAAAAAATACTATTTCTCCGACCTAGGACTTCGCAACGCGAGAATCAATTTCCGTCAGTTTGAGCAGACCCACGCCATGGAAAATGTGATTTACAATGAGCTGAAGCTGCGCGGCTTCCATGTGGATGTCGGTGTGGTGCCAATCACGGAACGAAGCAATGAGGGAAAGGTGATTCGCAAGCAGCTTGAAGTCGATTTTGTTTGCAACCTCGGCACAAAGCGATACTACATTCAATCTGCATACGCCCTGCCTACAGCCGAAAAGCAGGAGCAGGAAGCAAGGCCACTTCGTAAAATTGATGATTCCTTCAAAAAAATCATTGTTACAAAGGATATTGTCCCGGCAGCCTATGATGAGAGCGGCGTACTAACAATCAATCTATATGATTTCCTGCTGAACCCGCAGGCAATAGACACATAAGGCAATTCGCAAAGGAGAGAAAGTGCATGGATACTGTTACTGCTGTCAGAAATCGCATTCTTGCCCTATGCGGTGAGCGTGAAATCTCCATCAACAAGCTTGCAACGATTTCGGCACTTCCACCATCAAGCATCAAGAATATTTTATATGGAAAAAGTCACAATCCGAAGCTGATTACCATCAAAATGATCTGTGACGGACTTGGCATTACTTTAGGTGAATTTTTCTCCACGCCGGAATTTGAGCATCTGGAACAGGAGATAAAATAGATTTTGTTTCTATGATAGAATCGAAAAAATGCGTCCGGCACTTTTTCAGGCCGGACGCAATATTTATTCATTCATAGGGCAAATCGGCTGGCGGGAGATGAAGGTGCAGGTTTTGCCGGTGAGCGGGTGGGAAAATTGGAGGCTTCTGGCGCAAAGCTGCTGGGTGGTGCAGCCGAGCGTGAGAGAAAAGCGCTGGCTCTCTTCTGTGCCATACTGGGGGTCGCCCAGAATTGGGCAGCCGAGATAGGCGCAATGCACACGAAGCTGGTGGGTGCGCCCGGTTTTCGGATAAAGCCTGACATGGCTCATGCCATCACCAACGGCAAAGGTCTCGTATTCCGTGACCGCCCGCTTCCCGTCCTCACGCACACAGCGCAGGAGGCTGGTTTCGGAAAGCCGTGCAATCGGTGCATCCAATACGCCCGTGCCGAGATTGCCGAATACCGCGGCCTCATAGATTTTTTCGATTTTCTTCTGGCTTTGGCAAAGGAGGGCATGAATATGGGCATTTTTTGCCAGAAGCACCACGCCGAAGGTATCCCGATCCAATCGGCTCACAGGATGGACGGCACAGGCCTGCCCTGTTGCCTGATAATAGGCAAGCAGACGGTTGGCCAGCGTTCCCGTGACGCGGTTGAAGGTAGGGTGCATCATAAGTCCCGAGGGCTTATCCAGCACAATCATGGCCTCATCCTCATAGAGAATGTCAAGCGCCCCCTCCTCCGGCGGATAATCCGGCTCCGGCTCATCAAGCACAACGGAAATCTCATCCCCCGACACCACCCGGTAATCGGTGTGTACCGGCTGCCCGTTGACCAAAAGCGACCCCTTAAATTTCAGCCTGCTGACTAAGGTGGAGGATAGTCCCATCTCCCGGCGCAAAAACCGCAGAAGCTTCCCTTCCGTCTGCGCCACATGACGTAGCACCATCCTATCACCCCATTTCCATCCGTATTATACCGTCCTGTAAGGGCAAAGTCAAAAGCTATTGCGCATTTACCAGCCAATAATGGCAACCTGACAGCGATATTTCAAAAACAGGCCGGTGTCTATGTTTTGTGATGCCGACTATAACGGTACAGAACAAATGGCTGGGTATGCAAAACGATGCATACCCAGCCAGATCTTTTCTGGTTGATTTTATCAGCTTAACCGATGACCAGATACCAGTCGTCATTGGTATCGGCGGTGCAGGTAACGGTGATGCGGTTGCCGTTGGCCGTGTAGCTGAGGCCGGTCTGGGCAGTGCCTTCGATTGTGCCGTCATCGGAGACGATGGCAGCGGCCATTTCGACCTGCTCGAACCAGGCGGCAGCATCTTCGCCGTGGGGGTTGAAGTGCAGCGCACCGTTCTGAACGACTGCGCCATCGGCACCGCTGGGGAAAATCAGCTCCTGAGGAAGACCGCTATCGGCCAAATATACAGAGATGGGGTTGGCAAGGCTGACACTCCCGGTCTGGACTTCTTTATTTGCAGGAGAATTTTGCACAGGAGTTTCATCTGTATAGCCTTCCCCGGAGGCATTGGCTATAGAATTGTCGGGTTGAGAAGTATCGGATTCAAAAATGTCAGGCTGAACCGTGTCAGGCTGAACCGTATCGGGCTGAACCGTGTCAGGCTGAACCGTATCGGGCTGTGCGGTATCAGATTGTGCTGCATCCGTCTGCGCTGCATCAGCCGGTACAGCCTCAGACTGGGCAGAATCAGGCTGGACAGCATTGGGCTGAGCGGTATTGGTTCTGAATACCGGAGAAGCAGGTCTTCTGCTTTTGGTCTTTTTGTCGCAGGCAGCAAGGCTGAGCATAAGTACAAGTGCTAAAAGTAGGGCAATCCATTTTTTCATCGTTTAGGACTCCTTTGTAATAGAAATGACCCAATCATCTGCGGTGATGGGGCAGAAGAAATAGGTGTGTCTCTCGCCGTTTACCGTGGCATGAGCCATAATGGTCAGGTCACCGTCCATGGTGCCGTCATCGGACATGGATCGGATGACTTCTTCCACCTGTGCAAACCAAGCCTGCTTGTCGGCACCGTTGGGATTGAAGTGAATTTGTCCGCTTCTGAGAACAATGTCGGAGGCACTGTCGGGAATAACCTGTTCTCTGGTCATGCCGTAGTTGGCCAGATATTCTTCGGCTTCGCTGAGCGCGGCTTCGGGGTGGCGGATGTAGGGGAAGGGCAGGGAGAAGGGAATAGAGAGAAGGATCTTACCCTGTTCGCCATCCTCGGTGCTGTCTGCCGTGTCGTTGAAAACCAGCAGGAAATCGCCGGATTGCAGAGCCTCCTGCGTAAAGAAGCTGAAGGCAACGGTCTGTTCGCCATTTTTAAGCTCTTCATAGAGAAGCGTTGCGGCATCGGCTTCCCATGTGGAATCGTATTCACCAGCGGGGACAATGCCGACCCAGGGAATGGCAGCCTCATCAAGATCCTTGGCATTGACGGTAAGGATCAGATCATCCGCTTCGGCGGTTTCTACCCGACATTGAATGCGGCCATCGGCAGATGCGTATTCTTGGCCGGGAAGCAGCTCAGGAAGATTTTGGGAGGGAGCATTGGAGGACACCGCCTCAGTGGTATCCGGCGCTGAGACGGAAGCCTCAGCCTCTTTCGGTATTTCAGCCTTCTTTTCACAGGCAGCAAGGCTAAGTATCATGACAAAGACCAATAGAAGCGCAACCCATCTTCTCATGCTATATCCTCCAGTATGAAATAGAATAAAAACAGTATAGCATATTCTTACTTTTTTTTCAATAGGTTAAGACAGGGGACGATCCTCCATGGCGTTAAGTTAACAGCCCTTGCCTTCCCCGCTGGGGAAGGTGCCGCCCGCAGGCGGCGGATGAGGTTTGCTTTCTAAGACTGAGCGATTAGGAAGGTTTCCGCAGTCGCTAACTTAACGCCATTGAGAACTGTCCCCCGTCCTCGCAGAGGCACCTTTATTATTTCTTTTCTACATCAATGGCCAATACCATCAAAAGTGCGGCAAGTGCATCTCTGGAGTGGACAACATCCATACAATAGGTATCGCCCGATTGCCGCAGTTCCTTGAATACACGGGCAACAAGCGTACCACGGATGGTCTTGATCTCGTAATCCCACTGGGTCAGGTTTCCTTCCGCGACCCAAGCAAAATGATTCAGCTTGAACCGGGGACGAGTGAGATTGAAATCCTTGCGTATGTTACCGCAGCGTTTTCCCTGAATGACGATTTTATATTTTGGAAGTGGAGATAAAATTCTTTTCCGCAGCGTAGCGGCATGGCAATTATAAGCATCAAAAATATCGAACTGATGCGTTGAGGAGAGTACACTCTTTACACAAAAGATGATATCCCCTGCCTCGTTAAAAATATCCGCACTGTCAAACCAGGAAAGCAGTCTTTTTTCAAACAACAGTTTCAAACTATCAATTCTCCTTTCAATCATACCTGTTTTATAAAAACATAAAAATTTATTCAAAAATTTAGCATTATTCAATTTCTATGCCAAATGAATTCCTAGGGTTGTAAGGCCGTGTCGGCAGGAGGATTCTGCGCGCTTTACCAAAAAAATCGTGATTTTTGTGACATCTACTGTAGACAACGACAAAAAATTGTTGTATATTAATAGCGTATGACAACGCCGCGTTGCGGTGATCTCAAAATAACAGAGGTGATTCCCTATGGCAAATTCCTTCTTCGGCGGTGTGCATCCCGATGATATGAAGCGCCTTTCCTGCGCCAAAGCCATCGTGCCCTTCCCTGCGCCTGCGCTGGTGACGATCCCCATGTCCCAGCACATCGGTGCGCCCTGTAAGCCGCTGGTCAAGATGGGCGATCTTGTCACCGTTGGACAGAAAATCGGTGACAACGAGGGTCTGTGCGTTCCGGTTCATGCTTCCGTCTCCGGCAAGGTGAAGCAGGTTGCAGCCAAGCCCCATTCCAATGGCTCGCTGGTCATGAGCGTGGTCATTGAGAACGACGGCGAATATACCCGCTGCCCCGATTGCCAGCCTAGAGAGAGCGTTGACGCGCTTTCTCCCGCAGAGCTGATCGACATCATCCGGGAGGCCGGCATTGTTGGCATGGGCGGCGCGACCTTCCCCACCTACTTTAAGCTCTCCTCAGGCCTTGGCAAGGTGGATACCATCATTGTCAATGCCGCCGAGTGCGAACCCTACATCACAGCCGATGACCGTCTCATGCGCGAAACACCAGAGCGGCTGATTAAGGGTCTGCGGGTCATTATGAAGGTTCTGGGTCTGGATAAAGCTTATATCGGTATTGAGGCCAACAAGCCCGAGGCCATTGCGGCACTGCGTCCGCTTGCGGGCGAGGGCATTGAGGTAATGTCCCTGCGCACCCGTTACCCGCAGGGCGCAGAAAAGCAGCTAATTCAGGCTATTACTGGGCGGCAGATTCCTCCCGGCGGCCTGCCCGCCCATGTGGGCTGCGCGGTATTCAATGCGGCCACCTGCGCTGCCATCTGCGATGCCGTGTATGACGGTATGCCCACGGTGCAGCGTATTGTCACCGTCACCGGGCGCGGCGTGAAGGAACCGGGCAATTTCCTGGTCTCTATCGGCACCCCGTATGAGGCGCTGCTTACCCATTGCGGCATGATCGAGAATCCCTATAAGGTCATTTCCGGCGGCCCCATGATGGGCTTTGCACAGTTTGACCTGTCGGTACCCATCATCAAGGGCAGCGGCAGTCTGCTGGTGATGACCGAGGCAGAGAATACGGATTGCCCGACCCCCCACTGCATTCGCTGCGGCAAGTGCGTGGGTGTTTGCCCGATGCACCTGATGCCTCTCTACTTATATAAATATGAACGAATGAACGAATATAAGCGCATGGAGCAGTATAACATCTATGACTGCATCGAATGCGGCTCCTGCGCCTACATTTGCCCAGCCAAGATTCCTCTGGTTCAGAGCTTCCGCACCGCGAAGGCGGAGCTAAAGCTTCTCAAGCAGAAGGAAAAAGAGCTGGCCAACGCATAAGGGAGGTGCCGATATGAATCTTGCGATTTCGTCTTCGCCCCATATTCGCGCCAGCCACTCCACCGCCACCATCATGCGCGATGTGTGCATTGCGCTGGCTCTGCCCCTGATTTTTGCCATCTGGGTCTTCGGCTTCCGTGTGCTGGCCGTTGCCATCGTCTCGGTTGCCGCCTGCGTGTTCTTTGAGTGGGGCTACCGCAGAATGATGAAGAAGGACAATACCACAGGCGATTTGTCCGCAGTCGTCACCGGTCTGCTGCTGGCCATGGTCAGTCCCCCCACCGTGCCCTATTGGGTCATTATTCTCGGCGCTCTGTTCGCCATTGTGCTGGTCAAGCAGCTCTATGGCGGCATTGGTAAAAACTTCTTAAACCCCGCTCTGGCAGGTCGTGCCTTTATGATGGCCTCTTGGGCTTCCATTATGACCATTTGGGCAAAGCCGGGTAGCTGGCTCAGCCTTGCCAGCAACTATACTGCCGAGGGTGCGCTCGATGGTATCACCGCCGCTACCCCTCTGGCTGCCCTGAAAGCCGGTACGCTTCCCCAGCTCTCTCTGGTCAATGCATTTTTAGGCAACATCGGCGGCTGCATCGGTGAGACCTCTGCGCTTCTTTTGCTGGTTGGCGGCGCGTATCTGGTCGCACGAAAGATTATCAGCCCCCGCATTCCGCTGTGCTTCATCGGCACGGTGGCTGTCCTCACCTTCCTGTTTCCCCGCGGCGGCTGTGACCGCCTTGTGTGGATGGGCTATCAGCTTTGCTCCGGCGGCCTGATGCTCGGTGCCATCTTCATGGCAACCGACTACTGCACCAGCCCCGTGACAGCATGGGGACAGGCCATTTTCGGCATTGGCTGCGGCGCACTGACGGTGCTTATCCGCTATTTTGGCGGCTTCCCCGAGGGTGTCTCCTATGCCATCCTGATTATGAACCTCACCGTTGGCCTTCTCGATAAGGTCGGTCTTCCCCGGCGCTTTGGCCTTGTGAAGGAAAAGAAAGGCGGTACACAGGCATGAAAAAACAGGAAAGCACTGTCGCATATGTCATTCGGCTCACACTTATCCTCCTGATTATCACAGCGGTCACGGCCGCCATGCTTGGCGGGGTCAATGCCATCACCAAGGATAAAATTGCTGAGACCAACCGCCAGAAGGTTGCAGACGCGATTGCGCTGGTTTTGGAGAGCAGCGCCCAGCCGGAGGCGCTGGAGCTTGCCAACGCACCGTCCGAGATTACTGCCGTCTACAAAATGGGCGATGACGGCTATGCCGTTGAAACGGTTGTCAGCGGTTCGCAGGGCAGCATTGATATGATGACCGGCGTACAGCCTGACGGCACGATTACCGGCATTTCCATCGTCTCCCACAGTGAAACCGCCGGTCTCGGCGCGGTCTATGCCGATGCCACCGACAAGGGCGTGGCCTTCCGCGACAGCTTCCAGGGTCTGTCCGGTGAGATTACCACATCTCAGGTGGATTATAAATCCGGTGCCACCATCTCCGCGAAGGCCATTTGCCGGGGTGCAACCATCGCCTCGGACTATGTTGCCGCGCTTGGTTAAGGAGGGAACGCCATGAATATCAAAACCCAATTTCGGGAAGGTCTTCTTACCAAAAACCCCGTCACTGTCCAGCTGCTGGGAATGTGCTCTACCATGGCCATTACCACCATGCTGTTCAATGGCGTGGGCATGGGGCTTTCCGTGCTGATTATTCTCACCTGCTCCAATATTGTTATTTCCCTTCTGCGGAAAGTTATTCCGTCTAAAATCCGTATTGCCTGTTATATTGTTGTTATTGCGGGCTTTGTCACCATGGTTGACCTGCTGATGCAGGCGTATCTGCCCAGCTTGTCGCAAAGCCTCGGCGTGTTTATTCCCTTGATCGTTGTCAACTGCATCATTCTGGGACGTGCCGAAGCCTTTGCCTCTAAGAATTCTGTTGGCGCGGCTGCCATTGACGGCATCTTTCAGGGTCTGGGCTATACCATCGCCCTGATTATCATGTGCGTTGTGCGTGAATTCCTCGGCAGCGGCACCATTCTGGGCGGCTTCAGCTTTATCAACAACGGCGGCGGTATCCGCATCCTGCCGGAGACCTATCCGGCGCTGTTGGTTGCACTCCCGGTGGGCGGCTTCCTCACGCTGGGGATGCTCATTGCATTTAGCCAGTGGCTGGTCGCTAAAATTGAGGCCAAGGACAGAGAAAAGGAGGGCGCAGCAGCATGACACTGTTTACTTCTCTTGTCTCCATCTCTCTGGGTGCGATTCTGGTAAATAACTTCATCCTGTCCCAGTTTTTGGGCATCTGCCCCTTCATGGGCGTTTCTCAGAAAACCAGCACCGCACTCGGCATGGGTCTGGCTGTTACTTTTGTTATGGGCATTGCCTCAGCCGTGACCTGGGTTGTGAATAACTACATCCTCATTCCTCTGGAGCTGCAATATATGCAGACGGTGGCCTTCATTCTGGTCATTGCCGCGCTGGTGCAGTTCGTGGAAATGTTCCTGCAAAAGGCCGTTCCGGCTCTGTATCAGGCGCTGGGCATTTATCTGCCCCTCATCCCCACCAACTGCGCGGTGCTGGGTGTCGCGCTGCTGAACATTCAGAATAGCTATAATTTCATCGAATCTCTGGTCTACGGCATCACCGGCGGTCTTGGTTTTCTGGTGGCCATTTTCCTGTTTGCTTCCGTCCGCGAGCATACCGAGGATGCTGATTGCCCCAAATGCTTCCAGGGCTTCCCGATTGCACTGATCTCCGCCGGACTTCTGGCATTGGCTTTCATGGGCTTCTCCGGCATGAGCATTTTCGGTTAAGGAGGGCAGAATCATGACAAATATTCTTTATGCGATTTTTGTATTGGGTGTCATGGGCGCGGTATTTGCGCTGATTCTGGCCATTGCCTCCAAGGTATTCGCTGTGGAGACGGATGAGCGCTTAGAGCCGCTTACCGAGTGCCTTCCCGGTGCCAATTGCGGCGGCTGCGGCTATTCCGGCTGCGCGGGCTATGCACAGGCGGTGCTGGAGGGCAAGGCCAAGATCGGCAAATGCGCCGCTGGCGGCAAGGCCTGTGCCGATGCCATGGCAAAGATCATGGGGCAGGAGCCTGTCGAAATGGAGCGCCACGTGGCTATGGTCATGTGCGCCGGTACCGAAGCCCTCCCCAAGGGCCGGTATGAAGGTCTGCGCGACTGCATTTCCGCCTCCCGCATCGCGGGTAAAGGCCCCCAGATGTGCGAATATGGCTGTCTGGGCTTCGGCAACTGCGTGGCAAAGTGCAAATTCGGTGCGCTTAGCATTGTCAATGGCAGAGCTGTGGTTGACCGTGAAAAGTGTGCCGGCTGCATGACCTGCATTCTGGTCTGCCCGCGCCACATCATCAAGGCCGTTCCCTATGATGCCACCGTCACCGTCCCGTGCAGCTCCAAGGCCAAAGGACCTATCGTTCTCAAATCCTGCGGCAACGGCTGCATCGGCTGCATGAAGTGCGTGAAGACCTGCGAAAACGGTGCCATCTCCGTGGTGGATGCCCTTGCAACCATCGACTACAAGAAGTGTACCGGCTGCGGCAAATGTGCCGAAGTCTGCCCCCGCCACATCATCCTCGACCTCAACGCCGGCAAGGTACAGCCTGCACAGGTGCAGTAAGCTGCAATACAGGGGCGGTTTGGTGTATGGAATCACACACAGAACCGCCCCTTGCGATAATTCACTACACCCCTACCATCGCGTAGGGGTGTAATTTTTTGATTGGCCGCGTCATGTGGAAGCTCGGAAAAGCAAAAAGGCCACCTCTGTTCTCGGACAAAGGTGGCCTTTCAGATGCCGGTTTGAAATTGTTATATAGGTAGCGGAAAATAAATTCCGATTTCGGAATAAAGGAGGTGCTGCCTCTGTCCTTTGGCGAATACCTGAAATGTTCCGGCGAGCCGAGGGAGCAGGCGCTTCGGGAGGCGTTCATTAAGTTAGCAACTGTGAAAACTTTCGTTTTGGTAACATTGTTCCACAGAGGCCAAGGCTTCCCCTTTGGGGAAGCTGTCGAACGAAGCGAGACTGATGAGGTTATTGGACGCACTGCCAAAACCGAAAACCTTCCTAATATAGAAAGCACAAAGTCTTAGAAGAAAGACCTCATCCGCCGCCTGCGGGCGGCACCTTCCCCAGCGGGGAAGGCAAGGGCTGTTAACTTACTGCCATTGGGGCGCTTCTGTATCCTTGGGATATAGAAGCGCCTCCTGTTCTTCTGCAAGCTGCAAAAACCGGAAAAACGTCCCCTATCCTCTAAGCTCTGCTCATTTTGCGGTGAAAATTTCAATCGCCTTTGCAGCAAATTCAGCCGTACCTTTGCCGCCGGCCTTATCTATGTTATCGGTCATTTCGCCGCCGGCGTTATACAGCTGGCCGAGGGAGGCAAGGATAGGGTTGGTGCAAGTATAGTAGTTGGCAGTGATGTAAGTCTGTAGCTCCCCAATCAGGGACTGAGCGGCAGGGGCGGCGGGATCTTGGCTGCGGCAGTCTCCCAGTCTGCAAAAGATGTTCATGAGACCTGCTGCGGCTTTTTCGGTGTCTGCGGGGGTGTTGTTTGCGGTTTTTTTCTCAAATTCTGCCCATGCGTCGGTATTGCCCCAGGTTTTTTTTGCCTCCTGGGTGTAGGCATTCAGCTTGCTTTTATCAAATGCCTGAAAATTCATATAATCTCCTCCTTGTGTCTGCAATTCTCGGGTGAAGGCAATGAGCCGATCCAGATGCGCCCGCCGCTGCTCCAGAAGGCATCGCTGCTGAGCAAGGACGGTGGCTCGGTCAATATCCGGGCGATCAAGCAACGTCTTAATCTCCGAGAGAGGAAATTCCAGCTCCCGATACAGAAGAATGCTTTGCAGCCGCCGTAAATTTTCTTCGTCATAGAGCCGGTATCCCGCCTCCGTCACCTTCGCGGGAGGCAGCAGATCAATCTGGTCATAATAGTGCAGCGTCCGCACACTCACCCCGGTGCGCCGGGAAACCTCATGAACCGTCAACATTGTTATCACCTCTGCGGTAAAGCATACACTATGACGCAACGTCAGAGTCAAGTATTTTTTCAAACAGTGAAGCATATTAAATACGTCTATAATGTTTAAAATACAGATCGTCATCCCCCACACCAAAATTATTTATCATAATGACGTGCAATTCACCGCTGATGCCCGGTGAAATATATTTTTTGAGCGGTATATAGGTAATTCCCTCCGGCTCATCCCTATAGCCGTTAAACTGGAAACGGAAATCATCATACTGGGAAGAGTGATGCATTCTTTGCAGCGGGGTATGATGCTTTAAATCCTCAACATTGAAAATAGAGATTCCTCCTTTTTCATTTGCCATATTCCATGCATCGCTGCCCTCGTTTCCGGGGCCATGATAAGGAGAACCGTTCGTCAGATATAAATGGTTTTCATCGTCAAAGCAGCCGCCCTGCATCCAGCCTCTATTCAGATTTTCTCCGTCTTCATCAGCAAGGGGCACCTCAGCGTAAAAATCTAAGAAATGTGGGGATTGTTGCTGAATGGCATGAAGGTCAATGGTATATACCTGTACCATATTCGTTTCGTTGATACCGCCGTCTGCTGTATACAATTTTCCGTCTTTTGGATTTATGGCAACCCAGCCAATGTTCGTAAAGGCTTTGCCGCTCTTCTTCATATATTGACGTGTAATTTCCTTATGAATATCCTTAGTTGAGAATACAGAAATAAAATCATCATTATCGTATGAAACAGGAACAAAAATATAGTCCATATAGTGATCAATATCACCAAAATGGGCACCCTTGATTGTGAACTCGCTTCGATAAATATTTTTTGCAGCGTTTTCCTTTTTGCAGTCACGATTCAGATCAAAGTCAAGCGGGATTTTCCATAATACCGGCTTCTTCTTTTTTAAGGACTGCGTAAAATACCAGAATTCTCCATCGCTGCATACGCCATTCAGCTCCTCGCTCCATCCCGGCTCCCGATCCGATGGATAGTTGCCCAAATATTCGTAATGTATCAGCTCCTTACCCGGAGTTAAGGTAGCGCAGGGTTCCTCGTGATCTCTTTTTCTGATCCAGCGGTCAGCTTTAAAATACCATGTCTGACCTGTCAGCATATTCTCAACAATAATGCTTAACAGATACCAGTCCGGCTTATTTCCAACATTATTATGCTGCACATCCAAAGCATATAGCTCTCCAATATCATCCGGCACATCCTTTGGGACAGAGAGGATAAAACAGTCGCAGTTTCCTCTTTCGAATGGATCCAATTGGATAGCGCGCTCATCCACTCTAATAAGCGGCCTGTTCAGTAGAATCCAATCGGTTATGCTTTTTTCGCCTTTTAGACGGATAGAAACACTGGCATCTGTTCCGGCATCGTCCTTTTGGCTCGTATATACATAAACTCGATATTGAGATTTCTTCGGATTTTCCGAATAGCTCCGCTCGTCATAATATGGGAGACAATATGCGCAGCCGTTATAGCCTCTTGAAAGCGCTTCTTCCACAGTGGAAAACTCTATTTTGTTGTAGGATTTCATCCTGCGAGCGTACATACAGCCTTCCGTATGCAGTTCTTTTGTATTTTTGTTGCCAACAAACATTCTAATTTCTCCTATTAAAATTTAACATCCTCGGGGGTTGAATTCATTGAAATAATCAGGTATGATAAAAAGGAACAATAGATAAAAAAAGGAGTGCCGTCTATGGATACAACCAATGATCTTTTAAAAAAGCAAAACAATATCAATCGCCTCATGGTGTTTTTCCTGCTGGTCATCACGGTAGCCATTCTGATCACCTGCTTCATCGTGGCAAAGAACATCGTTGCCCTGCAATACACCATAGCCAAGATTGATGGCATTGTGGATGATCTGGCTGTGGCGACCGATGAGTTGGCTGATGTCAACTGGGGCGACATCACGACCGAGCTGGAGACGGTCTCCAAAGACCTGTCCACTGTAGACTGGCTGGCGCTGAGCGAGGATGTGAGCGACACTGCGGTGCAGGCACAGGAGAGCCTCAAGGTTGCCGGAGAGGCTATCACCGATCTGGATATTCCCTCTCTGAATTCTGCCATCCGGGATTTGCAGACCGTCATTGAACCGCTGGCTAAGGTGGTCGGCAAATTCGGCTAAGTCAAGAGCGCCCTGACCGCTATTGCGCGGTCAGGGTGCTTAACTATTTTGGGTTTATGCCATACCTGCGGTAATGATTGCCATTTTGTAGACCTCCTCGGCGTTGCAGCCGCGGGAGAGGTCGTTGATGGGGGCATTCAGGCCTTGCAGGATGGGGCCATAGGCGTAGAAGCCGCCCAGACGCTGGGCAATCTTGTAGCCAATGTTGCCCGCTTCAATGCAGGGGAAGATGAAGGTATTAGCATAACCAGCAACACAGCTGCCGGGGAACTTGAGCTGACCTACGACGGGAGAGACAGCAGCATCGAACTGCATTTCGCCGTCAATGGCAAGCTCGGGTGCCATTTCCTTGGCAACGACCGTCGCATCATGGCTGAGCTGGACGGTAGCACCCTTGCCGGAGCCTTTGGTGGAGAAGGAGAGCATAGCAACCTTGGGTTCAATGCCGAAGAATTCCGCAGTGCGGGCACTTTCGATAGCAACCTCGGCCAGCTTCTGTGCGGCGGTAAAGGTCACATTGCCTTCCTTATCGACGGAATCTTCGTAAGAGATATTGATCGCGCAGTCACCCATGCAATACTTTTCCGGACCCTCGGCGGTTTCGCGGTAGAGGATCATCGCGGAGGATACCAGATGGGCACCCTTGCGGGTCTTGACCAGCTGGAGCGCAGGACGGACGGTATCGGCGGTGGAGTAGGTCGCGCCGCCCAGAAGCGCATCGGCCTTGCCCTGCTTGACGAGCATGGTACCGAAGTAGTTGCCCTTCTTGAGAAGGTCAGCGCACTGCTCCTCGGTCATCTTGCCCTTGCGCAGAGCAACCATTTCCTGCACCATGGCATCCATCTCGGGATAGGTGGCAGGGTCGAGAACCGTAGCCTTTTCCACGGCAAAGCCGCCTGCGGCGGCAGCCTGGGCAACCTCGTCCACATTGCCGACCAAAATGACATCCATCAGGTCATCCTTAATCAGACGGTCAGCGGCTTCGAGAATACGGGCATCGGTGCCCTCGGTGAATACGATGGTACGGCGGGTAGCCTTTAAAGCATCAAGAAGCTTGGTAAACATAGTATATCCTCCCAATTTTATTATTTCGCACGATATATTATACATCCTTTTTCCCCTATTCACAAGGGAAAAAATAAAAAACAACACATTCTTGCAATGCTATGCCGGATGGTATAGAATAAGAGGGAAAAAGTGTACAGGAGGTGTGGGCGTGACAGAGAAGGGAAATTGGGTCTTATCGCGGCTGGAGGATGCAGGCTATGCAGCCTATTATGTCGGTGGCTGTGTGCGTGATCGACTGATGGGCATAGAGCCGCATGACTACGATATTACCACCTCGGCACTTCCTGCGGAGGTGGAGGCCGTCTTTGCGGATTGCCACCTGATTGAAACCGGGTTGCAGCATGGCACCGTCACTCTCCTTCTGGACGGGGAACCCTTTGAAATCACAACTTTCCGCGTGGAGACGGCCTATTCCGATCACCGCCATCCTGACGCAGTTTCCTTTACCCGTACCCTGCGGGATGATCTCTCCCGCCGGGATTTTACCATGAATGCCATTGCCATGGACAAAAACGGTGCGCTTTCGGACCCCTTCGATGGGGCGCGGGATATTGCCAATGGCATTCTGCGCTGTGTAGGAAATCCCATGCAGCGATTTGAGGAGGATGCCCTGCGCATTCTGCGTACACTGCGGTTTTCTTCGGTGCTGGGCTTTTCTATGGAAGAGAAAACCCATGCGGCGATTTTTGCCAAAAAGGACTTATTGCTTCATGTAAGCTGTGAGCGAATTTTCGCTGAATTGAATAAGCTCCTTTGCGGCGCGAATGCTGGGCGGATTCTTCAGGACGATTTTGATGTTATTGCTACCGTGCTTCCCGAGCTTGCACCAATGAAGGGCTTCGACCAGCGGAACTATCACCACATCTATGACGTTCTGGAGCACACCGCCCGGGTGGTAGATGCAGTGCCGCAGGAGAAGGCGCTCCGATGGGCAGCGCTTTTCCATGATGCGGGGAAACCTGCCGTATTTTCTACCGATGCAAATGGGGTTGGCCATTTCTACGGCCATGCTGAAGTCAGCCGCACCCTTGCCGCCGCGGCACTTCACCGTTTGCGTTGTGACAATGCCACGCTGACCATGACAGATCTGCTGATTTGCCACCACGATACTCCCATCGAATGTACCCCGAAGTCGGTACGCCGCGCTCTGGGTAAGCTCTCTCCTGAGGGCTTCCATGCCCTGATGCAGCTCAAACGTGCCGATAATCTGGCGCAAAGTCCCGAATTTCGTGGCCGCCAGCAGGAAATTGATGCCATAGAGCAGCTGGCCGAGCAAATTCAGGCAGAGGCGCAGTGCTTCCGCCTAAAAGATCTGGCTATCAACGGCCATGACCTTATTGCCATCGGCTATTTCCCCGGAAAAGAACTCGGCACGGTTCTTCAAGCCCTCTTTGATGCTGTCCTCTCCGACCGTCTGCCAAATGACCGGGAGGCGCTGCTGGATGCAGCTAAAAACCGTTTCCAGTGACATAAGGGCACCTCTAATTATTCTTCGCGGGCGAATCTGCGGGTCTTATTTCCGTCAGATTTAATAAAAATCTTGAAAATACGTCAAGTATTCCCTGCGATTTTTATTGAATCTGACAGAAAAATCCCTCGCAGCTCGCCTCA
>JAZRZL010000023.1:0-18230 GCA_045601345.1 Faecousia sp.
TTACTTGGTTCGCTCTTAGCTTCACTCAAGAATTTTCGTTGGCTATTCTTTTGACATCAAAAGAACAACTTACATTTTAATAAATTGTCCAAGGTGCTTTTTGTTCATGTTTCGTTGTTTAATTTACAAGGTACATCCCGCCGCTCTCGCGGACAGCTTTCATATGATAGCACCGTCTCTCCAAAATGTCAAGAACTTTTTTGATAAAATATCAATCTTTTTTTCTTTTTTCTTTCCTATCCATATAATGGGTCAATCATTTGCTTTCGGCACAAAATATTGGAAGGTCGTACCATAAGCAGTACGTTAAGGATTTGTGAATTTTTTCGTGCAGTGATTGCTTTTTTCCCGTATTTCCGCTACAATGTAGACATTATATGATAAGGAGGAACGCCCATGAAGCGATTACTCTCCCTTCTGCTCATACTGAGCATGGTTTTTACTTTTCCGCTATGCGCATTTGCAGCCGATGGGTTCGCGTTTACAGATACTGACAACCACTGGGCTGCGGCATACATAGCCGAGGTCACGCAGGCTGGATGGATGAACGGAATCACTCGCACCGCATTCTCTCCCAACAAAGGCATGACACGCGGTATGTTTGTTACCGTTCTTGGCCGCTTTGCAAAAGTAAATCCCGACGCATGGAAAATGAACTACGATGCACCATTGTTCACCGACGTTGCCGACACCAGCTACTATGCTCCCTACATTAATTGGGCTGCCCGCAACGGCATTGCACTGGGCAGCGGTCACGGCACCTTCATGCCCGATGAGCTCATCACCAGAGAGCAAATGCTGACGATACTCAAGCGCTATGCCGATGCTTTCGGAAAATATTTCCTCCCGCAAGAAAACATCGCGCCCGTCACCTTCACCGACCAAAGCAGCATTGCCTCCTGGGCAACTGATGCAGTTTCTGAATTGCAGCTATCCGGTATCATTCAAGGCATGAGCAACAATGACGGCACCATGCGCTTTGCCCCTAAGAGCAATGCCACCCGAGCACAGGCTGCTGCCATTTTCTCCCGGATGCAGGATGTCATTGCGGACGATCCGAGCTGGAATGAGGTTTTCCCCACGCTCATCATGCTCAGCGAAATGAGCTATACACTTCCCCGCGATGAATCCTTCACCCTCACGGCACAGCTCTTCCCTGCCGGTGTGACCAATACCACTGTCACCTGGCTTTCCTCCAACCCCGCAGTTGCAACGGTTACAGGCGGCAAGGTCACTTGGGTTTCTGCCGGATACTGCACCATCTATGCCATCAGCTCCAACGGCTGCAAGGCCACCTGCGATGTAGTTTGCAGCAAGAAAGCTGCCGAGACTAAATCCATTGCCAAAGCTGCGGAAGAACCTGAACCTGTCGTACTGTCCTATGATCTGGCTTATGACGGCGAATCTTACGACGAAAAATGCGAACGCATCTTCGGCAGCTCCGTTACTGATCCCAGAACCGTGTACAACTGCAATGAAGAAGCACAAAGCGATATGGTCAGCATTGAAGTCCCCGCATGGGACATGGATGAGAGCGGCGAAAAGTACACTCGCAACCTCACGCTGGAGGTACACAAAAATATTGCATCTACAGTAGAGCAGATTTTTGCCGAAATCTATGCCTGCCCTGCCCAATACCCCATCTATACTGCGGGCGGCTATCGGTATGAATCCTGGTCCGAGCACAACTGCGGACTGGCCATTGACATCAACCCAAATGAGAACTATTACTGCACTCCCGATGGACAAGCTGTGGTCGGTTCTTTCTTCTCCCCGGAGGACAGCGAATACTCCATCCCCGTGGACGGTGAAATCGACCAGATTTTCCGCAGCTACGGCTTTACAAGAGGCATCAACTGGCGAAACGGATATCGGGACTATATGCACTATTCCTTCTTTGGTACTTGAGAACAAAAAACGGGTCGCCATTCGGCGACCCGCATTGTATGTCAGGCGGCACACAGGCGGAAACCGTCTGCAAACAGCAGCTTCTTTACCCGCTCCAGTGCTTCCTGGGATTCGTAAACAAATTTTGAAAAGCCGGATATCTCTATCGGCGACATCAGTTTGTTCGGCAGATCGACCCATAGGCTGTAGCAATCTGTCATGTAGCATAAGCTCCTTTCTGCGTTCCCTCTGGCTCTATTGTAGCAGGGAGGGGAGATCAAATCCAAGGTTTTTTCGTCGGCCAACCACCTCCTTTTTTTCCTATTTTACCCTATAGAGTTACGTCTCGTCAATGGGCATTCGTGAACAAATCGTTAAAAATTTGTAAATTCGACCATGATGATAAAAAATCTCGTCCCGTTTTTGTGCAAAATAGATACTCTCCACATACCAAAAAGGGCTTTTGGATATGTGGAGAGTTTTGTTTTCTTTATTTTACTTCCCAAAGATTTCTGGGATAAATGCCTTCCTCCCGCAGCTTTGCGACAGCAGCGCAGACAGCATCCAAATCCTCACGATAGGTCATGCCATGCCATACCGCATCCGTCTTCAGGACGCGAACTGTACCCAGACCCTCCTGAATCTGTGCATTGGCCACAGTGGGCAGGAAATACTCTGCCTTCAGGGGGTTGATTTTGAGTGCCTGATCCAAAAATGCCGGGAATCTCGCCCATAACTCCTCCATCAGCTTCAGGCCAAAGCCCCAGAGATTCATGGAAACGATGGTATCGCCGGACAGAGGATAGAAGGTCTCTCCATCCTCCGTAAAGGCAGCGTCATCGCCGCGCTTTTCAATGTGGGTACGCTCAACAATATCAGTAAGATAGCCATCCTTCAGGGTGCAAACACCTCTTGCCACGCTGCCGAACTCAGTAACCGTGTTGCGGAGCTGATAACCCACCATGGTATGTTCATTCTTCGGACGTTCTTCTGCAAGGAAGCGGTAGATTTCAGCAAAAGCGCTGGTGCCGTAATAATCATCGGCATTAATAACCGCAAATGGCTCCTGAATTTCCTTTGCAGCACAGGCAACCGCATGACCGGTACCCCAGGGCTTCGCACGTCCTTCTGGAACCTGATAGCCATCGGGAAGCTGATCCAAAGACTGATACACATAACGAACATCAAAGAAAGGAGAAATCTTATTGCCAATGCGCTCACGGAAATCATTTTCCATCTCTTCCTTAATAATGAATACAACCTTACGGAAACCTGCCCTCCATGCATCGTAAAGAGAATAGTCAATGATGATCTGACCCATATCGTCGATGGGCATAATTTGTTTGGGGCCACCAAAACGGCTTCCCATACCAGCGGCCATGATAACCAATGCCGGATGATTCATAATTACTCTCCATCCTGCCCCTTTTAGGGGTCTTTCTATATTATTTTATTTCTTTCCGATCTGACCCAAGGCATTGCCACGAGCCGATGCAGCTTCTACCGCCTCAAACACTGCGCTGCGGAAGCCTGCACGCTCCAGTGCACGGACACCTTCAATGGTGCTGCCACCGGGGCTGCATACCGCATCCTTCATTTCACCGGGATGTGTACCAGTGGCAAGGTACAGCTGCGCCGTACCCACGATAGCCTGTGCAGCATATTCCAGTGCTTTTTTTCTCGGCAGACCGCAGGCAACACCGCCGTCCGCCATTGCCTCAAGGAACATACTCACAAAGGCAGGGCTGCACCCGGTCAAGGTGGTACCCACATTCATCTGCGCCTCGCTGATCTCATCAAAACGACCCGCTTCAGAGATGGCATTCAAAAGTGTATCTTTCTCCTGCACACTGACCTCGGGGCTGGTGCAATACAGGCACATACCTGCACCAATGCGCACAGGGGTATTGGGCATAATACGGATCACGGGATAGCTACCCCCGGCCATTGCCTGCAAGGAGGCAATATCGAGTCCTGCTGCCACAGAAACCAGCACAAAACGATCCTGCCTTGCGGCAAGCTGTGCCCGTAGCCCCTCCAATAGACCCGGCATGGTCTGCGGCTTCACTGCTAAAAATACATAAGTACAGTTGGCTGCGCCCGCATTATCCAACGGAACTGCATCCAACTCTAATGCGAGCTGCTCCGCTTTTTCTCTGGTGCGGTTGGCAAGGAAAATCTGCCTTCCATCTACCTTTTTTCGCAAAGCCTTCGCCATCGCGCCGCCCATCTGGCCGACACCGATGATTCCATAGCTTATCATACTGCTCCTTTCTGGGCTAATGCCTTCTCCATCATCAGATGGGCACGATCCCCCACCACCTGGGTAGGTACATGGCAAAGCTCCTGCGCCGGAATAACGCCGAGTATTTCCATATCCACATGGGTGGGATGGCGGAACATATTTTTAGGGATATCCTTGGTACCACGTAAAACCGCTACCACCACGCTCACACCCGCACGCTGGGCAATCTTAAACGCGCCGTTGCGGAAGGGCAGCAGTTCGCCGGTTTTGCTTTCATAACCTTCGGGGAAAATCGCCATACTGTGGTTTTCGGTTTTCAAAATCTCGGCAGCCTTGAGGATGGTCTTTAGGGCTGCGCGGTCATTCTCCCGATCAATGGGAAGGCAGTGCAGCCGGTGCATAACCTTGTTGACATAAAACATTGCGTAGTTTTCCTTCTTGGAGATAAAGCCAAGCTTTGCCCAAGGCATACAATAAAGAAAAATTGCCGGGTCAAAATCATAAATATGGTTGCTCACCAAAAGAAATTTCTCGTCTCTGGGTACCATCTCCAAACCCTTTTTATGAACGCGCACACCGCCAAACAGGAATGCAATAAACAGGAACTGATCAACGAGAAAAGAGAACCAGCCGCTGCGGGTTTTTTGCTCCTTCGTAAGATCGACAAAGCAGCCGGAAATCAGCATCACCAATGCAAAGAGCAGAAGCAGTGCCAGAAAGAAACCCAAAGACAGTCCCAGCGCACACGGAAGCATCCAGAAGCCCACACACAGCCTGGGTGCAAGCCAGATTCCACCTGCCAGACTCAGAACTATAAACAGAATAAATAAAATCATACTATCATGTATCCTCGAAAAAATTGACGCAAACTTTCGGTCAAACGGCTGCCCCGGCGGGCAGAGCATCCGGGGCAGGGTAAATCATTCAAAAATACTTGTGAAGCGCTTCGTGGGTACTTTCAGAGTCATTGGAAATCGAGATTGTAAAATTCAGGCTGTTCTGCTCACCAAAGGTCTCACACCACTGGCAAAAGCGAACCACTTCGGAAGAATCCTCTCCCAAAAGCTTGCAAAGGTTGTCAACAAAGATGTGGCTGATATCGAAATTTCCCGCATGAAGGCCGCAGATAAAGCCGGTCAACTGGAGGAAACTCCCAATATTATAATCGTTTGCATTCACCAGACGGACACGATAGCTCACATCATAGCGCAGGCTCTCACCCTTCTCAATGCAAACGATATCGCCGCTTTCCTTTTCCACCGCAATCTGAATTGCCTCAATGAGTTCCTTGGTCTTTCCGGAACCCTTCTGACCCACGATGACCTTGACCATAGAAAACGCCTCCTTTATGGTCGGTACAGAATATCCTAGTTATTCTATCAGGCTTTCTCAGAGGATGCAAGCATTTTCTCAAATTAATAACCGGGTTTTCCCAAAAGCTGGAACATATTCTTTTTGTAGTATTCAACTCCAGGCTGATTGAAGGGGTTAACCCCCAGCATATAGGCAGAGATGCCACAGGAAAGCTCGAAGAAATAGAACAGCTCGCCAAGGGTTTCCTCACAAATTTCGCCAAAGGTGATGGGAATGACCGGCACACCGCCGTCCACATGGGCAAGGAGGGTACCGAAATAGGCCTGCTCCTCCACAAAGTCAAGTGTCTTACCCGCAAGGTAGTTCAGCCCGTCCAAATCCTTCCAATCGACCTCAATAGGTGTTTTCTTTTGGGACGGCACAAAGCGCAGGACAGTTTCAAACAAATTCCGCTGTCCTTGCTGAATCAGCTGTCCCAGAGAGTGCAGATCTGCCGTAAATTCCGCAGTTGCCGGAAACAGTCCCTTGCCGTCCTTCCCCTCGGATTCACCAAAGAGCTGCTGCCACCAGCTTCCCAGCATTTTAGCATCCGGCTCATAGCTGCAAAACAGCTCCAATGCCATACCCTTGCGATAAAGGAGGTTACGAATAGCGGCATATTGCCACGCAGGGTTCTCAAAGGAGCGAATGTCCAATGTCTGCTGTGCCTGTGCCGCGCCCTGCATCAGCCGTGTGATATCAATCCCGGCCACTGCCATAGGGAGAAGGCCGACAGCGGACAGTACGCTATAGCGGCCACCCACATCGGGAGGAATGACAAAGGATTCCCACCCCTCCTCCTTCGCCATCTGGCGAAGGGCACCGTTTTCTGGATCCGTGGTCACATAGGTACGCGCTCTGGCCTTCTCCGAGCCGTACTTGCGCTCCAGCATCCAGCGAAGGGCGCGGGTCGCAATGGCAGGCTCAGTGGTTGTGCCGGATTTGGAAATAATATTGATAGAAAAATCCTTATCCTCCAGAAGGGCGCAGAGCTCCTGCCATGCGCGGGTGGAAAGATTGTTCCCTGCGAAAAAAATCTGGGGTTCATCATTTTTCAGATTGTGATTTTGACCACGAAGCAGCTCAATGGCAGCACGGGAGCCAAGATAGCTGCCACCGATACCAACCACCACCAGCACATCGGAGTTCTGCCGAATCCGCTGCGCGGCCTGCTTGATACGCACCATCTCCGGCGTATCCTCCATTACCGGCAGCTCCAGCCAGCCAATAAAGTCATTACCCGGACCCTTGCCGCTGGCCAGAATCTGGTGAGCAGCAAAAACCTCTTTTTCCGTTTCTAGAAGCTGCTGTAGCGTAATTGTACCCCATACATTAGACATATCCAGCTCAATCATATTATCAAAATCCTTTCAAAGGAAATTCTTCTTCTCTTATGTTACCGCATTTTTATCAAAAACTCAAGTTCACTTTAAAGAAAATTGTAGCTTTTCTTTTTTCCATGGAATATAATATAAAAAAGACAATGCAAAGGGATAAGAGGACAATTCTCAATGGCGGTAAGTTATCCTTCCCCTTGGTAACATTGCCCCACAGGGGCTAAGGCTTCCCCTTTGGGGAAGCTGTCGAGCGAAGCGAGACTGATGAGGTTTGGATGCACTGCTAAAACAGAAAATCTTCCTAACATAGAAAGTGCTCCGTTTTAGGAGGCCAACCTCATCCGCCGCCTGCGGGCGGCATCTTCCCCAGAGGGGAAGGCAAGGGCTGTTAACTTACTGCCATTGGGAAACCGCCCCCTTATCCCCTACTGAGAAAGGATTGGATAAGCTTATGAAATATGGATTTGGCATTGATGTAGGTGGCACGACCGTCAAGCTGGGCTTCTTTGCGGAAGACGGCAATCTCCTTGAAAAATGGGAAATTCCCACCAGAACAGAAGGCGAAGGCAAGAAAATCCTCCCGGATATTGCCAAAGCCATTGATGAATGCCTTGCAAAAAATCAGGTCGATAAGGCACAGGTCATTGGCATCGGCATCGGTGTTCCGGGGCCGGTGGCGGAAGACGGGCTGGTAAACAAATGTGTAAATCTCGGCTGGGGTGTATTTAATCTCCACGAAACACTCTCTGACCTCACGGGGCTTCCCGTCAAAGGCGGTAATGACGCAAACGTTGCCGCCCTGGGTGAATATTGGAAGGGTGGCGGTGCCGGCTGCCAGAGCATCGTCATGGCAACCTTAGGCACTGGCATTGGGGGCGGCATCATCATTGACGGCAAAATTCTAGGCGGTGCGCACGGTGTCGGCGGCGAAATTGGTCACATTGTGCTAAACAAAAACGAGACCGAGCCATGCGGCTGCGGCAAATACGGCTGCGCAGAGCAGTATGCCAGCGCGACCGGCATTGTCCGCAGTGCCAAGCGCTTCCTTGCACAATCTGACGCGCCGTCCAGTCTGCGTGAAACGGAAAACCTCACCTGTAAGGACGTATTTGACCACGCCAGCGCGGGCGACCAACTGGCCGGAGAGGTTCTGGAATTTGTCTTTGACTGTCTGGGCGAATTTCTTGCCGATGTCTGCTGTGTCTGTGACCCGGAGCTTGTGGTGATCGGCGGCGGGGTCTCCAAGGCCGGACAGGTTCTCTTAGACGGCATTGCCCGCTATTTCCCCCACTATATGTTCCACGCCTGCAAAAATACCCGCTTCGCCCTTGCGAAGCTCGGTAACGACGCAGGCATCTATGGCTGCTTCCGCCTTGTGCTTGATCATCTCCGATAAGAACCACTTTCATTAATAGAACTGCTATGATTACAAAAAGTAAAATAACTTATTGCTGCTATTACGACAGCTCCTATCATAAAGGAAAGGAGTTGTATTTGACAAATAAATACCGCAATGTGAATATTCTGCATGATTCAGAAAGCCTCATCACAGAAATCACGGCTGAAGTAAAGGGACACTCTAATATATGGTATTCGGCAAAGGTCAGCATTAACGAAGAAATGGATGACATTGATGACTATGAATGTGAGTGCCTGTCCTACTATCAGACCTGCTGTATGTGCAAGCATTGCGTTACACTGGCACTGATCTATCAGGCATATGCAAAGGAGAAACAGACTGCTCAATACCAAACCAAGCAGAATAACTACCACAGAGCCTCCGATGTCGATATATCGAAATTGATTCAGCGCTGTTCTCCTGATACTCCCACAGACAACCGCCACGAATTAAAGCACAATATCCGGGTTGAACCATCCTTCCGCCTTGATTATACAGGCAAGCTCTCCATGGAGCTGCGCATTGGCAGCTCCAGAATGATTATTGTCAAGGATATCCCTCTATTTTTAGCTGCGATTGAACAGGGCAAAGAGCTGTGCCACAGCAAAACTCTCTCCTTTGTACATCAACGCGATGCCTTTACCCCAGAGGCTCTGGAATGGATTGATTTCGCCAAATTGGTTTTGCGTGAAAACGGTAAAGCAAACCAACTGGATACCACATATATCCCGTCCAGCCTATCCACCAACTCCGCAAATCGCGTCATTCCCCTTGGTGTATATTGCAGTGAGCTTTGCCTGAAAAAATATATCGCCTCTGGAAAGCCCCTGCCCGGTCTGGACAGATCGGTGACAGACGGTGATCCGAAAATCTCCATGACCATTGAAAAGGAGCAGCAGGGAGCCATTCTGACAATAGAACCCATTGTACTGCGGTTCTTTTCCCTGCAAACCTACGTAGAAAAGGATCATATTTTATACCGCTGTAGTCCAGATTTTCAAAGTGCGGCAGTACCGATCCTCAGCGTCTTCTCCACTTCTTTAAACCATTTTCACAAGGAGCCATGTAAAAATCTCTATCTTTCTCCAAATGACTTCCGCATTTTTTGCAAAAATGTGTTGCCTACCATCTCCCGCTTTTTCGATGTTACACTGAAAGACATCTCCTTTGACGAATTTGCTCCTGAACCGGCTGAATTTCAAATGTATCTTACTACGCCGGATACTTCCACTGTACCTACAGCGGATATCCGCTGCACAGTGACCTACGGTGCGCAGAACTTCGATCTATTTGATACTAGCGCCGCCCATACCTCCTACAGTGATATAAATGCAGAGAATAAGCTTCTCTCCGCAATCCTGCACTTCTTCCCCGAGGATCTTCCAGACAATTCAATGCGCCGCTGCTCTGGTGAGGAAGCTATTGCCGAGCTTCTGAATGAGGGAATTCCTCTTCTTCGTGAAGCGGGTGAGCTGTTCATTGATGAAAAGCTACGCTCTATGAAGCTTCGACCGCCGTGTAGGGTCAGCTTTGGCGTATCCATGCGCAGCGGACTTTTGGATATTGATATTCAAAGTGACCTCCCTGACCCAGCAGAAATTGCCGCTGTGCTAGGCGCTTACCGAAAAAAGAAAAAATACTATCGTCTGAAAAACGGTGAACTTCTTTGTCTGGACACAGATTCTCTTGGTCTTCTCAACGAGCTATGTGAAGGGCTGAATGTAGATGCTGCAAAGCTCAAAAATGGAACATTATCCCTGCCGCAATATCGGGCGGCTTATCTTGATGAAACAGTGAACCGCGTTGCCGGAAGTGCCGAGGTTCGGCGGGATGCCACCTTCCGAAAAATGATTCGGGAGCTGCATGATTCTCAAAACAGCGAATTCGATGTACCCTCCACCGTCAAAGCCTCCCTTCGCGGCTATCAGACCAACGGCTTCCGCTGGCTGGCCACGCTGGCGCACTATGGTCTGGGCGGCATTCTGGCCGATGATATGGGCTTGGGAAAAACGCTGCAAATTCTGGCATATATTGAGCATTCCAATGTGAAAACGTTGGTTGTATGCCCCGCTTCCCTTGTTTATAACTGGGAAAGTGAAATTCACCGCTTTGTTCCCGGCAAAACGGTTTTCGTAATCACTGGAACAGCCGAAGTCCGGCAGGAGCTGATCGGCCGCTGTCAGGAAGCCGACATCACAGTAACCTCCTATGACCTTCTCAAACGGGATATTACGCACTATGAATCTATCCAATTTGACTGTATGGTGATTGACGAGGCGCAGTATATCAAAAACGGCGGAACACTGGCCGCCAAAGCGGTCAAATCCGTTTCCGCATCGGTGCGCTTTGCGCTGACCGGCACCCCAATTGAAAACAGGCTGAGCGATCTTTGGAGCATTTTTGATTTTATTCTGCCAGGTTATCTCTATCCCTATAAGAAATTCCGTACAGAGCTGGAAAAGCCCATTACCACGGACGGTGACGAGGCCATGACACAGCGTCTAAAGGCCATGATCTCCCCCTTCATTCTCCGGCGGAAAAAGCAGGACGTGCTGAAGGATTTGCCGGACAAGCTGGAGCAGGTCATCTACACAAAAATGACCGAGAAGCAGGAGGCGCTGTACCGTGCGCTTGAGGGAAGGCTTTTGAACCATCTGATGCAAACCGATGAAGGCACCTTTACACAGGATCGAATCAAAATCCTTGCTGAGCTGACCCGACTGCGTCAAATCTGCTGCTCGCCGGAGCTGTGCTACGACAATTATAACGGCGGTTCCGGCAAGGTGGATGTTTGCATGGAGCTGCTGCACAACGCGATTGATGCTGGACATAAGGTTCTGGTGTTCTCCCAGTTCACCACGATGCTGGAAAAACTCATTGCAGTCTACGCACCCACGGGTGAATACCTCTATCTCTCGGGAAAAAACACCAAGGAACAACGAAAAACTATGATAGAACGCTTCCAAACCGGCAACATTCCCGTATTCTTCATTTCCCTGAAGGCCGGAGGAACCGGCCTGAATCTCACCGCCGCAGACACCATCCTCCATGTTGACCCATGGTGGAATATTGCCGCCGAAAATCAGGCAACTGACCGCGCCCACCGAATTGGGCAGCACAACACCGTAACTGTATTCAAAGCCGTCACCTCCAACACCATAGAGGAACGCATTCTGGCACTTCAGGAGCAAAAAGCTGCCCTCTCAGAAAAGGTACTTGATGGACAGCAGATGTCCGGCAGCACCATCACCCGGGAGGAGCTGATCCAGCTGCTCACCGCTGACAATTCATAAAGCAGGACAGGGGACGGTTCTCAGAACCGTCCCCTGTCCTGCCGCAGGGAGAAAAAATATGAGGCTGGTTAAAAATTGTTTTTCCAGTCTCATTTATTCTGTTCTGCTGTTTCCTTCCCGCAGCTCTGAAACAATAGAAGTGATTGCACTGATTTGATTCGGTGTCAGCCCCTCCGTAGAAATGGATGGCTCTTTTTCAACGCCCAGCAGGTAGTCACAGGATACCTTGAAGATGCTGGCCAGCTTGACAAGTATATCATACGGCGGATGGTGAACGGCATTTTCATAGGAGCTTACCACGGACTTTGACACGCTCAGCCGCTTCGCAAGCTCCACCTGCGTCATTCCCCGCGCTTTTCGCAGCTCCTTGATCCGTTCACAGACAACGGAATACACCATAAAAAAACAGTCCCTTCATTCATACTGTACTCTACCGTTTGTAAGTAAATTATATATGGAGTAAAGTCCTGAAATAGTTGACTTTTATTTTTTTATAGCCTATAATAAAACAGCATCATGATGAATTCAATTGTCAGAAACTGATTTTTATGAAAGGAAATAAAACAATGAAAAAATTCAAATCTATTGTTGCAGTAGTATTGCTTGTTGCAATCGTGCTCGCATTGTTCACAGGATGTTCAAAAACTTCAATCGCCACTATACACTACAATAACAGAACATATTCAGGGGTAAAAGTCACTTGTTCCAACGGTAAATATACTATTGATAAAAATTCCTGCCCCAAAGATCTTGAACCCTATGCAACCGGAACCTTCCATATGCAGACTAATCTTGACTATCTTTTACAATGCACGGATAAAAATGGTCGCGTACTGAACTTTACTCTTCAAAAAAATCCTAATATCGAGAATGATGTCACAGTTACGGGACCCTATTGATTGATTTTATCCACGTGAATAACTTCAATAAACATACGGCAGTTTTTCTTTGATTTTAGGCAACTCTTTATTCATTCCTGACGAAAGAGAAAACTAGAGAAGTTTGTTTCAAAATGATATCTTTTGACAATTGATTTCATATGGCGTAGTGGGACATGGAAATAATACCTTGTCCCACTATTGCTATTACTGCTTCAAAAAAGAGCCTATCTCCATTTTGCAGCAGGGTCTCAGAATACAAACAGATTTTTTAACTTACCACCATTGAGAACCGTCACGTCCTGAAATTTAAGTGTTTACCTTTGACGTGTTCTGTGTTAAAATCAGGTTAGCAAGCCAAAGCAACGATTGTTTACAAATGCAAAAAGCTCCCCATCATCGGTCGATGATGGGGAGAATGCAGGGACTGAACCCCATGGCGTTAAGTTAGCAGCTGCGGAAGCCTTCCTAACATCGCCCGCGCCAAGGCTTCCCCTTTGGGGAAGCTGGCGAGCGAAGCGAGACGGAAGAGGTCATTGGATGCACTGCTAAAACAGAAAATCTTCCTAACATAGAAAGCGCTCCGTCTTCAAAGGCTAACCTCATCCGCCGCCTGCGGGCGGCACCTTCCCCAGAGGGGAAGGCAAGGGCTGTTACCTTAACGCCATTGGGGACTGGATCGCCAAGCAATGAACAGGTATTCATACAATCCCTAGTGTACAGGTTCAAGATGGCACTTATTTGTGTCTGAGGAGGCGGTTCCGGCACTGATGAATATACTGTTTTACGCATGGCTGCAGTCTACGGCACCTCCTACCGTGCTTTGTAATATGCATTCTCCTCAAGAGTATGATACAGGAAAGGCGGTCGTTTGTCTGCAATCTTTCATTACGATTTGTGCAGACGCAAAGTGGCCGAATGGTTGATGAATATGAAATTTTTGATTCTCAATGGTCCAAATTTGAACCTTTTAGGCCGCCGAGAGCCGAAAATTTACGGAAAAGAGAGCTACAAAGCACTGGAAGACTTCCTGCACGAAAAATGCGCCACGCTGGGAATCACCTGCGATATCCGCCAGTCGAACCATGAGGGCGATTTGGTGGACTGGATTCAGCAGGCCATGGACACCTTTGACGGCATCATCCTCAACCCCGCCGCCTATACCCACACTAGCATTGCGATCCCCGATGCCCTCCGCGCCGTACAGCTCCCGTGCATAGAAGTACACCTATCCAATATTGATGAGCGCGAATCCTACCGCCGCATTTCCTATTGCTCAGAGGTCTGCCTCACCACCTGTAAAGGCAATGGCTTTGAGAGCTATGCGGATGCCATTGCCTATCTGTATTACTATTTGTCCAAATCGAAATAAAAAATTTTTACCAAAACTCCAGATTTATCAGATGCCCGGGAAGCTTTACCAGAGGGATTTTTCATCATCATGGGCAAACTACCCACAGCAGAATGAAGGAGGAATTCGATGAATCAGGATACACAGGTACTTCAGGAAATTTGTAAAAGTACCCAGATGGGGCAATCCGGCATCCGCACCGTGATGAAGGGCGCACATGACCCCGCCATGCAGCAGGCACTGGCCTCTCAACTGCGGGAGTATGATGCCATCCACCATCAGGCAGACCGTCTTCTCAAGGATCGCGGAATGAGCGCCCAGAAAATTCCCGCCATGGTACTCACCTTCTCCCGTATGGGCGCAGAAATGAAGCTCGCCCGTCAGGAGACCAGTTCCACCATTGCCGAAATGATGATTCAGGGCAACACCAAGGGCATGGTCAAAAGTATTCGCCAAAGCCGCACTATGAAGGCGCTTGATCCCAAGGTTTCCAGCCTCTCCAATCGTCTTTTGCAGACGGAGCTTGCCAATATTGAGCAAATGAAGCCCTTCCTGTAAAAATGGAACGGCTCTAAGACAAGGGCGGTTCTGTGTCCTTAGGGCGCAGAACCGCCCCCTGCGGTGATAGGCTAAGAAGACCATGCGCAGCGGCAAGGCTGAGAGAAATCAAAAAATTAGAAGCAAATTAGCCACGCAGAATTTTTTCCACGGTTTCCTGCGGTGTGCCGATATTTTCAATGATGTCATCTGCCCATGCGGCGTATTTCGGTTCCCGAAGGGCGGCAAGTGCCTCCAAATCGGTTGAGAGTGGACGGCCATCGGTTGCAAGCTCGTCAAGGGGGCGCTTGAGCCAGATGATACGGCCATTTTGGCGCAGATGATCGTAATTTTCCTCCCGCATCACAACACCGCCGCCGGTGGCAATGACACTACCCCAGCCGCTGCTCAGCTCCTGCACGGCATCGGCTTCCATTTCGCGGAAGGCGGCCTCACCCTCATTTTTGATAATCTTGGGAATATTGCCATGCTGCTTTGTGATATAGGCATCGGTATCATAGAAAGGTCTGCCTAATTTCTCAGCCAGCAGATGGCCAATTTCCGTTTTTCCGCTGCCGGGCATTCCGATGAGAATCAGATTTTCCATTTCCCGCCGCATCGTGTTCTCTACGCCAGCGTACGGCGGTAATTTTTTACCTAAAAACAGTTCCGCTGCCTGCGCTGCCTGTGCAACCAGCATCTTGAGGCCGGATATATGGGGAATTCTCAGCTTTTCAGCATCAAGCATCAGGCGGGTACGCATGGGATTATAAATCAGGTCGATCACGCCCTGACATTTCGGGAATTCCCGGAGGTCGATGGGTGCGGCTTCGTTGTTGGGATACATACCCACAGGTGTGGCGTTGACGATCAGATCGCACCAGTGATCAAGATTTTCATAGTTGACAGCACCTTTGCGTGATACAATATCCACCTGTGCCGCGCCCATATCGCGCAGCACCTGCGCCGCCATGACCCCTGCACCGCCGCTGCCCAGCACTAAGGCATGAAGCCCCGCAGGGCGCACACCCAGTTCCAGAACCAGCGCGAAGAAGCCGCTGTAGTCGGTGTTGTCACCAAACCAGCCATCGGCGGTGCGCAGCATGGTATTCACGCTGCCGATGGCCTTTGCTGCCGGGGTCAGGGAATGGCAGTAGGGCAGCACGGCCTTTTTGTAGGGCGTGGTCACATTCAGGCCACGGCATTTGGTGTTGGCAAGGAAATCCGCAATCTCCTCCTCCGGCACAGCGAACAGGCTGTAGTCATAACCGCCTAGCAGCTTATGAAGCCTTGGAGACCAACTGTGGCAGAGCTTTTCGCCGAGTAGCCCAAATTCAGCATCAGCCAGAATCTCCTTCTGCATGGCACGGCTGTGGGCAAAAAGGCGAAGATAGATGTCTTCAAGAAGAGGCTCCATATCGCTTCTTGCCTTGCGGGTGATAACCTCCAGCTTTTCGCCTTCGCGGGCATCGTCCCCCACGGGGTAGCCGTGCTCACGCTTCCACAGGCCGATTTCCTTTGCAATATCCATACGCCGGGTGAGCAGCTCACAAAGCTCCCAATCCACAGCATCCATTTTTGCTCTTAAAGCTTCTAATTCCATAGGTTTGCCTCCAAAATTGCGTCAAAGATTGCCACTGCTGCCGAAGCTTCCACACAGGAAATCGCCCTTACAGCAAGGCAGCGGTCATGTCTGCCCAGAATGGACAGATGAGTATTGGTGCTCTTTTCCAGATTTACACTGTCGTGCGTCATGGTGATGGAGGGTGTCAGTATGCGTGGCAACCTTATCGCCTTCCATATAAAAAGCATCGTTATTTTCTGAGCCACAAACAGCTGCCCCCGAAAAGCCGCTGCCAAATTCAATACCCTTGATCCCGGGGATGGCGAACACGGCCTGAGCGATTCGATATTCCAGCCCGCCGAACATCCGTGCTCCAACAACCCGCAGCGTGCCGCCATACAGAAGCGGCAACACCATAAAAATACCGCTTAAAGTCTGGGATGAGAGATTCCCAGCAAGCATAAATTCGTGCCCGAAAACCGGCCTGCTGTATGAATGGTATTCCCATCCCAGTGAAGCTCCATACCGTGGAAACCAAGCTCTGACCAAAGCGATACCAAAGGACGGGAGGCAAGGCAGCCTTCTCCAAGTAAGAACGAAAAAATTCTTTGATTGATTCATTATACAGAAAATCGGTCTCTTTTGCTATACCTAATATGAGGTTTACGCAAAATATTTTTACACTCTCGTTGCCCTGTAAGGGGCAAGAAAATGCCGCGTTATTATACTGTTTATACGATCTTAGTCAATCCTAATACCCCACGGTAATTGAATAAGTAAACAAATTATGAACAAACGAACCGTCTCCAATGGCGGTAGGAGCCAAGGTCATTGGACGCACTGCCAAAACCGAAAACCTTCCTAACATAGGAAGCGCTCAATCTTAGGAGGCCAACCTCATCCGCCGCCTACGGGCGACACCTTCCCCAGCGGGGAAGGCACGGGCTTGTTAATGTATTGCCATTGAGAACTGCCCACTGCCCTGTTGTACACGATCAATATAACGTTGTCTATCCCAATGTTCACATTTTCTTAACTCGTTCAATTACCGTGCCTAATACCCGTCAAAGTGTTGACACGTGGAGAAAATTCCACTATACTGTGAAAAAAGAGGTGTATACCTATGGAGTATTCCTTTTATGCCATGCTCTCGCGGATGCGCTATATCACCCGCTGGAGTCTAATGCGAAATACCTTTTCCGAAAATGTGCAGGAGCACAGCCACATGGTCGCAGTGCTCGCTCATGCGCTGGCGCTGATTCGCCGGGATGTGCTGGGCTTGGAGGCCGACCCCGATAAATGCGCCACGGCAGCACTATTCCACGATGCCAGCGAAATTCTCACCGGTGACCTGCCAACCCCCATCAAATATTACAACCCCGCCATTCGCACCGCCTATAAGCAGGTGGAAAAGGTGAGCTGTGAAAAGCTTCTGTCCATGCTGCCGCCCGAGCTGCAAGCGGGCATCCGGGAACCCCTGTTTGAATCCGATGAGGCTGTCCGCCCCATCGTAAAGGCAGCTGACAAGCTTTCAGCACATATCAAATGCATGGAGGAGCTGAAAGCAGGCAATACCGAGTTTGAAGCCGCCTGCCGCCAGACAAGAAAAGCACTGGAGGATATGCAGCTGCCCGAGCTGGACTGGTTCATGGAAAACTGCTTGGATGCCTTCTCAAAGAATCTGGACGAATTGGAGACACTATAGGGCACCCCTAATTATTCTTCGCGGACGAATCTGCGGGTCTTATTTCTGTCAAATTCAATAAAAATCTTGAAAATACGTCAAGTATTCCCGAGGATTTTTGTTAGGAATGACGGAAACAAGACCCGCAGATTCGACTGTTGTAAATTTCTAGAGGTGACCTTAACTCGTTTAATTACCGTGACCGCACGCCTTTCCAAGGTAAATATGCGACAGGAGATACCTTTTTTTGACGGCGGTTGTAATAGCTGCAACCACTGTACCCGTGCTGGAATTGTTTCCTTCCTCGCACTGGACAATCAGAACTGGACGGATGCACTCTGAATACTGCCCTCGTTATCGTCGAAATCGTAATAATAGATTTCGCTTTTTTATTTTCTTTGTGTTTATTTCTATGATGTAAACCTCCCAATCAAAATTTTTTTCTTTTCTCTTGCCTATGGATATATATCAAAGTAAAAGAAAAGTTATTCAGCAATTTACCGAAATGATCAAAAAATATACACTAAAGATTGACAAAATAATTTGACTATGATAAACTTTAATTGTAGACATTTTTAAGCTGCAAACCGTTTTCCGCTGTCTGCAAGTCATTTAGAAAGTCTAATGGTGGTATGTCAATAGAGAGATAGAGAATAATTTTTATTATTTTCTATCTCGAATGCCCCAAACCAGCCGAAAAAG
>JAZRZL010000024.1:0-7981 GCA_045601345.1 Faecousia sp.
ATAAAGCACCTCGAAAGTGAAATTTCACATTTCGATTTTTTTTGGCGCTTCTTTATTTGTCAATTCGCATTATTTACAATCTTTTGTGCCGATTTTTGTATATTTTTACGTGTCCACGTTAGGTTGACGGCATTGCCCCAGAGGGGAAGGCAAGGGCTGTTAACTTACCGCCATTGGGCAAAAGCCCCCTTTGCGTTCAATCAAACCAGTTTTCAGAACTTTTTAATGTTCTGAAAACTGGCCTCAGCGTGTCAAAAAAGGTTTTTTGACACGCTAACCCTTCCAAAATCGAGTGTTCTCTCGATTTTGGAAGGGTTATCATTTTTCAAAATCTGTTATTCTGCAATTGTTTCAAGGAAGCGCATCAGGATCGTAGCGACCTGCGCTCTTGTTGCACTGCCGCGTGGCTTCAGGCAGGTGGTTCCACCGGAGGCAATACCGGTGATCAAGCCTTCTGCACCAGCCCAGGATAGGGCATCCTTTGCCCAACCGGAGACGGCACTGGCATCTGGGAATGCCGCAAGCTCTAAGCGGCTTTTCGTATCATATCCGTAATATGCGGCGTAGCGGTAAATAAAGGCTGCAAGCTGCTCTCGGGTCACAAGTCCATTGGGGGAGAAGGTGCCATCGGTGTAACCGGTGACAATGCCGCAGTCTGATGCCCACGTCACCGCAGCGGAATAGAAGCGCCCCGGTACAACATCCTTAAAGCTGCTGGAAGCCTGCTGCTCCGGACTTCCCGCAATGCGGTAGAGGATGGTCACGATCTGTGCGCGGGTCACACTGCCCGAAGGCTGAAATACGCCTTCGCTCATACCGTTCATCAGGTTCTTGGAAATGCAGTAATCAATGCCCTTATGTGCCCAATTATTTGCCTGCGGCATATCTGCAAACAGGTGGCCGGGACAGCTCTCGTCTCCCATGCAAACCGGCTCTTTTTCTCCACATTGGGTACATACGCCACCGCGATAGCTGTGACCAAGTGCCGCAATTCGGTCTTCCTCATAGGAATCGCCGCAGCGGGTACAGGTATTGACGGTAACTCCATCCTCGGTGCAGCTAGGCGCGGTAACCACAGCCTCATAGCTATGGCCGAGGGGAGGCAGTACTTGACCCTTCACAGCATAATCACAGCGGGTACAGTGACTGCCCTCCGTCAGGCCGGATGCGATGCAGGTGGCAGGAACTGCCGGATCAACCGCAAGGTCATGCCCCAGCGCGGGAACGGTTTGCTGTACACTGTAATAATCGCAGCGGCTGCAATAACCACCCGCTGTCAGGCCGGATTCAGTACAGGTGGCAGGGACTGTCGGTTCACCAATGAGATCATGTCCCAATGCCTCCACCGTTTGCTGGGCAACATGATAATCACAGCGGGTACAGTGACTGCCCTCCGTCAGGCCGGATGCGATGCAGGTGGCAGGAATTGCCGGATCAACCGCAAGGTCATGCCCCAGCGCAGAGGTCTGTGCATCCGTATAGCGATCTCCACAGTCACAGGTATAGACGGTATATCCCGGCTCGGTGCAGGTAGGCGCGACCACTGCGGCGGTATAGTTGTGCGTATGGACGGGATAATCCTCTGCTGAGAGGGTCAGCTCCTCCTTAGTAAAGACCCGGAGGCTTTGATCGTAATATTCATAATGCAGTGTTCTCTGCTTTCTTAACAGTGTGTAGCCATCTTCGACAGAGCCTGTCACACCGCAAAAAACGCTGTCCATACTTTTATAATTGGTGACATCCACCAGATAATTTTTGCCATCATCCATATGGATAACATTCCACATATGCCCACCCGCTCCGCCGGAGCTGAGATCTGCGTTACCCATCACGCTATAGCAAACAATATCCCCTTGGAATTCGGACATATCGCACAGATACTGCATAGCCTTGGAGTAGCCTTCGCAAACCACCGTTGTGTTCGGATCGCCATCAAAGACATAAATCAGCTCCCATGGATCCGTATAGAGCGCATCGGAATCGGTTGCGGCTTCCATATTGTATGCAGTCAGGCTGTTAATTTCCTGAATATAGGACATCAGCTTCTGATAGTCTGTCTCGTCTGCGTGCTTTTTTACAATTTCCTTCGCGTTTTTTGCCGCCAACGCGACGTTGGACAGATCGCTTTTTGTCTCCGTGGACATCTGCACCCAATATTCATCCGTGCTGGCAGCGGCATAGTCCACAGACACATACATGGATATCCCTATAGAATCCACGGAGATGAACTGATAGTTTCCTGTGAAGGCATAGGCTTCATAAGCACCACTGACCTTGTCAAACCAATACAGCTCATAGGGAAGATCTGCCATCAGGCATTCCAGAACACTGCGCAAATCCAGTCCCATTGCCAGTGCTGCACCGCTTTTGGCATCCTCTGTAAAGCTGTTATTGGCCGCAATGGCAGAAATTCCCAGCTCCTGTGCTGTGAAGCTGGTTTTATGGATGCCCAGCTCCTGCGGCGTAAAGTAGAATACGGTGCTATGTAGTGTCCCGTCGGCCACCTGAGAAATGCTTTTTTTCAGACACGCATAAAGTTTCGCATTGACACCGGTTAATCTGCTGCCAGTATTCACGGCAGCCTTTTTTGAAACCGCAGACCTGGCAAAGGTTTGCGCAACATACTTGGCAAAGGTATCCGCTCCGTCACCGGCAAAGGTAACCGTAGGCGCATTCCATTGGCCTTGTGTTATTGGCTCTTCCGCAAAAGCGCAGGGAGAAAGCTGAGAAAGGATTAGGCATAACGCAAGAAATCGAAGAATCATTATCTTTATCTTTGTTTTCATAATAGACTCCTTGTCGCAAATGTATATATACTCATTTAAATTCTACCACTGGAAAATTTTTTTGTCAATAAAAAATTTACACCACGGCACAAGACAGGGGGACGATCCTCAATGGCAGTAAGTTAGCAATTGCGGAAACTTTCCTAACATAGCTCGCGCTAAGGCTTCCCCTCTGGGAAAACTGTCGAGCGAAGCGAGACGGATGAGGTCATTGGATGCACTACTAAAACAGAAAATCTTCCTAACATAGAAAGCGCAAAGTCTTAGAGGGCAGACCTCATCCGCCGCCTGCGGGCGGCACCTTCCCCAGCGGGGAAGGCAAGGGCTGTTAACTTACTGCCATTGAGAAACGTCCCTTGTCTTGCTCGCAATTTCCGTGAAATTTATACACAACACCATTGACCTACAGCGAAAATTGTAGTAATATTATCATATTATATATTTATTATTTAGGGAGGAAAACAAACTATGAAAACGGGGAAAAAACTTCTTGCTTTGCTTTTGGCGCTAACCATGCTGCTGGCAATGGCACTTCCTGTTGGTGCCGCAGAAAAGCAGCCGTCTACAATTAAAAAAGCGCTTGGACAAGCGTTTTCCAGCAAAGTCGAAACCTTTGGCACAGCTTATGTCTATCCTTTTGCTTCCTTTTATAATGCTTCCGTCGTTAAGGGGGATCACACACTTCTGCGCTTCCGAAGAAACAAAGATATGTCCTGTCCTGATGACTATCTTTTCTGCCTTACTATTTTTCGCGGCAGTCCAGATCATCTGGATACCTTTGATGAATCCGATATCATTGAAGAGCGTGTAGTTCCCCTGAGCGATTTCTCCACCTATGGCAACGGCGATGCCATTGCCCTAACCTGGTCAGCGGATTCCCGCTATTCTGCGGGGGAATACACCGCCATGTGCTTTACCATGGATCCTGAGGGTTATATTGATAGTGAACAGCTTATCTATATCTCGAACCTTCATGTTCACGAAAAAAATACACAGATTCCCGCTACAGATTTGGAGCTTTGTGCAGTATGGGGTGGCAATTTCTATCCTGAGGTTTCAGATACATATGATTGGGACACACGGCTTTATCTGCTGCCCGTGTTGTATCCTCTGAACACGACCTCCCCAAAAAATTTTCATGTCAGCACCACCAACAGCAACTTTGTATATGCTGCCATGGAAGATGAATATATCGTTTTGTACGGTGAAAACTACGGTGCGCCGGTTACCATCACGGTCTCTTGCGGCAGCCTTTCAACAAGTTTTGAGGTCATGTTTGGTGAGGTTCCAACCATTACGGCAGTGCAGGGTAAAACCACACTTTGCCCCGATGAGCTTGATACCATTGTTTTTTCGCCCAATCAGGCTGTCCATCACTTTACCAGCTCTGACACGAGTGTGGTTCGAACCATTGATGATGGTTGGGTATTTGGTGTAGGGCCGGGTACGGCTACGGTCACATTAACTATGGGCTACCAGTCGATCTCCTTTACCTATACAGTCGTTCCGCACGAGCTTCCTGCGGATGCCCCGATCATTGGCACAGCGCCCACAGCGACCAAGTCTGTTTATCAAATCGGAAATTGCGCTGTCTGCGGTAAGGAAAATGCTGTCAATATTCTCCAGCCGGCTATTTTCTCTGATACCTCCCCCAATGCCTGGTATTCTGACCATGTGGACTATGCCTATGAACACAATATTTTTACAGGTGTCACCGCAAATGAATTTAAGCCGAACCAAGCCCTGACACGCGGACAGATGGCAACTGTACTCTACCGCATTGCAGGCAGTCCGGAGGTCTCCACCGAATGTCCCTTCACGGATGTGAAGTCCGGGAGATACTATTATAATGCAATCCTCTGGGCAGCAGAGAACGGCATCGTCACCGGCTATACAGATCAGACCTTCCGTCCTGACAATCAGATTACCAGAGAGCAAATTGCCACCATTCTCTACCGTTACACCCAATATACCGGCGTAGAAATTGTCGGTGATCCCACGCTGCTGGCAACTTTCCCGGATGCTTATTTGGTCAGCAACTATGCGAAACCTTCCTTGGCTTGGGCTGTACAGAAGGGACTTATCACCGGTGTGGGTACGCAGTTTGGTACCTATCTCAATCCGAAGAATACCGCCACCCGCGCACAAGTTGCTACAATTCTTTCTCGCTATCTTAATGCAGAACCCACATAAGTACGGCGAAAACATCGCAAGACATACCAGTCATGAGCTGCGTCGTATCCTGAATATTTCAGCTTTTGTGTAGCGCAGACCAAGCTGCATAGTTTATCCAAGCATTCCATCGGACGGCATAGCCGAAAGTGGGAAAATAGGATGGATGGGTAAACTTGCGCTATTATGACAAAAAGTGAAAGGACTCATGCTATGGCGAAGGTGATTTGCCCGGTATGCGGTGCGCCGCTCTCTATGAATTCTCCGTGTTGGTGCTGTGAGGAGGGACACGGCTTTGATGTGGCAAAGCAAGGTTATGTTAACCTGCTGCCGGTACAGCAAAAGCACTCCCTCCATCCCGGCGACACTGCCGAGCAGGTTCATGCCCGCCGCCGCTTTCTCAATGCCGGATTTTATGCTCCCATTTCCGGGGCTGTCGGAGAAATGCTTCCGGCAAGGACAAATTCTGTTCTGGATGTTGGCTGCGGAGAAGGCTATTATTTGCGCTCCCTTGGGGCGAAGAACCCGCAATGGGAGCGCTGGGGTGTGGATATTTCCCGAGACGCGGTGCGTTTGGCAGCGGGTGCGGATAAAAAGGCGCAGTATCTGGTGGCAACGGCTGCCCATCTGCCCTTTGCGGATGAGAGCTTTGATGCTGTCCTTTCCCTGTTCGCGCTGACATTGCCGGAGGAATATGCCCGTGTGCTGGTTCGTGGTGGCCTCTATGTGCAGGCATTGACCGAGGAGGATCATTTGCAGGGACTGAAGCAGACCATCTACCCACAGCTCACCCACCGGGAAAAGGAAACCTGTCCTACCCTTCCGGGTTTTGAACTTATAGAATCCAAAACGATTCAATTCGACTTTGCCCTGACCAATCATCAGCAGGTTCAGGATTTGCTCGCCATGACCCCCCATTTCTGGCGCATCACCAAGGAAGGTGCCGCCCGTGCAGCGGCACTGGAGCATCTGCACGATACCGCCCATGTGCGGCTGAATCTATATTGGAAATTATAAATCAAGTAGGGGGTCACCCATTAGTTGAGTGTCCACCTACTCGGTTAAAGCCTATAATTTCAATAGCAGTAATACCCACTTTTATTGAAGCGCAGAATAATAGATGCAATTTGGGCGCGAGTTGCAGTATCCTGTGGAGCGAGTTTTGTCATGCTGCCGTCCTTAATGCCGTTAATGATTCCTTCCTGTGTAGCCCAAATCATAGAATCTTTGGCGTAAGAATGAACATCAAGTCCATCATAGAAGGCAGATAGATTTCCACTAACATCAGGACAATCCATAGCTCGATAGAGAAAAGTTGCGACTTGTTCCCGAGAAATATTTCCTGAAGGGTCAAATTGTTCTTCTATAGTACCGGTAACAATGCTATTGGCTGTCGCCCATTCTATAGCATCAGTATACCATTCCCCGTCCGGAACATCAGAAAAGGAGTTGCAAAATTCTATTTGAGGACATCCTGCCATACGGTAAAGAATTGTAATAAACTCAGCTCGGGTGGCATTTTCATTGGGAGCAAAGATGTTCTCATTCATGCCGTTCATAAAACCAAGCTCTGTGCAAAAATCAATACCTTCGTGCGCCCAGCTATTCTTATTAGGCATATCAATGAATTTCTGACCCGGACATACGCCTTCAAGGATGTATGGTTTCTCTTTGCTATTGATTGGAGATAACGGAATATCGGTATTTGAGATATTGGATTTCAGGCCAAAAATAAAGCAGATAACAGAGGAAGATAATAAGACGAGAAGAATAAGATAAAAAAGCCAACGTCCCAAATGAACCGATTTTGAATAATACCTTTCCTTGTTTTTGATTTTTTTTATTTCATTCCGGGTTTTTTTGCCATAATACTCTGTCACAGATTTTGTTATCCATAGTCTTATTGGAATAAACTCTAGCCATACTGCAAAAAGGATTAAAAGAAGTATTACAGCAATAAAAATCAGAATCATATAGAGACCTCTCTGAAATTACAGTGAATTTCTTATTGTTGAAATAATCGACAAAACTTGGTCTAATACAACATCATAAGGCATTGATTCAAGATGGTATTTCTTAGTCCAAAGAGAGATTGCGTTTCCGATCAGAACAGCAAGATCTTTAGCCATATCATCATCGGTAGACTCATTAGGCGTTGGCATTGTTTGAACCAATTCCTGCGGCTTAGCCATTTTGCTACTAATAGCGGAAGAAGAATGCTCTAATTTCTTTGACCTTTTAACTTTTTTATGAAATAGCTTTTGAAAAAACTTCATTTTTTACCCTCAAATTGTTCTGCCCGCAAAAAACTTACGAGCAAAATATTAATACATTCTATTAAAATCTTCCAAGTTTTGTTTAAGCAGGTAGTTCAAGGTTCTTAGTTGATCTATAGCCATTTCAAGAGCATGTTCGGGTAGGTTTTGTTCTTGAATGAACCGCGTTGTCTCAGCAATTTCTTTAATATTCGCACGAGTTAATGTGGCGGCTTCACCAGTGTATGTTTGCTTAATATGGGCCTGTGCTTTAATTTCGATTCCTTTTAATTCTTGCTTGCGCACAGTGCGAAAGGAACGGTATGTACTCACTACTGCATCTACGGTTGTTGCAACATCTTTAGCGGTAGTCAAGAATGCGATTTCGCCAGGCATAATCTCATCTCCTTAATTTTTGAATTACCGACATTTTCTCAAAAAATATGATGTCTGGGGCTGCTTTTGTGCATGCTCAATTGACTGCTAATAAAGGCTTAAAAAAGTTACCCTTCTGTAAATATTATAGCTTCTTCAGCACAAATGTAAAGAATGTAATAATCTATGATATTCTTTTACAGAATTCGACATATTCTATTGAAACTAACAAAAAGACGGAATTGATAATATATTCTTGAGTTTCGGCTAATAGCATTTAAACATCTATCATCGCAAGGAATGAACTTCGTACAACGAGGATATTCCGCAGGATGCGCATTTTAATTCAAAATGCGTACAACAACTGGGCGCAACACCAAATAGGTTTTGCGC
>JAZRZL010000025.1:0-9892 GCA_045601345.1 Faecousia sp.
CAATTTCCGAGAACTGTATCCATCCGAATCCTGTACTTATGCCTTCAGTTCGGAATACAACTATGACAGGGAATGTAGCTGTGATGAAGTTATGTCACGAAAACGGCTTTTTGCCTCTTGACAAATGTCACTTCATAACGGGACGGTTCTCAATGGCGTTAAGTTAACAGCCCTTGCCTTCCCCTCTGGGGAAGGTGCCGCCCGCAGGCGGCGGATGAGGTTTGCTTCCTGAAACCGAGTGCTTTCTATGTTAGGAAGGTTTCCGCAGCTGCTAACTTAACGCCATTGGAAGCTGTCCCCCGTCTTGACAATCATCCGCGCAGCTCAATGATCTGGTCGCGCAGGACAGCGGCATATTCGTATTCCATCATGGCGGCGGCCTTGCGCATCTGCTTTTCGAGCTTGGCAATGGCCTCCTCGCGCTCGCGTTTGGTCATCTTGATGCCGCCGGTCTTCACAGCCTGTGCGGCATCCTGCGAAATCTCGATCAGCTCGCGCACATCCTTGATGATGGTCTTTGGGACAATGCCGTGCGCCTTGTTATAGGCATCCTGAATGGCGCGGCGGCGGTTGGTTTCGTCAATGGCGGCGCGCATGGCCTGCGTGATCTTGTCGGCATACATGATGACCCGGCCATCGGCATTTCTTGCCGCACGGCCAATCGTCTGGATGAGGGAGGTCTCACTGCGCAGGAAGCCCTCCTTGTCCGCGTCCAGAATGGCCACCAGACTGACCTCCGGCAGGTCGAGACCCTCACGGAGCAGGTTGATGCCGACCAGAACATCGAATTTTGCCATACGCAGGTCGCGGATGATTTCCATTCGCTCCAGTGCGCCCACATCGGAGTGCATATAGCGCACCCGAATGCCGGATTTGACCAGATAATCTGTCAAATCCTCTGCCATTTTCTTGGTAAGTGTCGTGACCAGCACACGTTCCTTCTTCGCGGTCACGGTGCCGATTTCGGAAATCAGATCATCAATCTGCCCCTCAATGGGACGGACAGTGATTTCCGGGTCGAGAAGCCCGGTGGGACGAATGACCTGCTCGGCAATCTGTCCGGCTCTTTCGCGCTCAAAGGGGGCGGGCGTTGCGGAAATATAGATGCGCTGCCCGACTCTGCCCTCAAATTCAGGGAAGGTGAGGGGGCGATTATCAAAGGCCGAAGGCAGACGGAAGCCGTATTCCACCAGTGTCTCCTTGCGGGAGCGGTCACCATTGTACATTGCCCGCACCTGTGGCAGGGTGACATGGCTCTCATCAATCATCAGAAGGAAATCATCGGGGAAATAGTCGATCAGGGTCATGGGCGGCGTACCGGGCGCTCTGCCGGAAATGACGCGAGAATAGTTCTCAATGCCGGTGCAGAAACCGATTTCCTGCATCATTTCCATATCATAGCGGGTGCGCTGAGCAATTCTCTGTGCTTCCAGAAGTTTTCCGTGCTCCTCAAAATATTGGACACGCTCTTCCATCTCTCTGCCGATTTCCTGAATGGCGCGCTCCATTTTTTCGCGTGTGGTGACATAGTGGCTGGCAGGATAAATCGCCACGTGCTGCAAAAGTCGTTCCGGCAGACCGCTGACCGCATTGATTTCGCTGATGCGGTCAATCTCGTCCCCGAAGAACTCCACGCGGATGGCGCGGCCTGCCCAGTAGGCGGGATAGACCTCCAGCGTATCACCGCGGACGCGGAAGGTATTTCTTGTAAAATTGATGTCGTTTCTCTCATAGCGGATTTCCGTCAGCTTGCGCAGAAGCTCATCCATCGGCCGCTGCTGTCCTACGCGCAGAGAGATCACCATATTCTGATAGTCAATGGGGTCACCCAGACCGTAGATGCATGACACCGAGGCCACAACGATCACATCCCGCCGCTCAAAGAGGGCAGAGGTCGCACTGTGACGCAGGCGGTCGATCTCCTCATTGATCGAGCTATCCTTCTCAATGTAAGTGTCGGTGTGGGGGATGTAGGCTTCGGGCTGGTAGTAATCATAGTAGGAAATGAAGTATTCTACCGCGTTTTCCGGGAAAAACTCCCGAAATTCCGAACAAAGCTGGGCAGCAAGCGTCTTATTATGCGCAAGCACAAGGGTCGGGCGGTTCATCCTTGCAATGACATTTGCCATCGTGAAGGTCTTGCCGGAACCGGTAACACCGAGCAATACCTGCTCAGCCAAGCCATTATGAAGACCTTGCACCAGCGTATCAATCGCTTGCGGCTGATCCCCGGTCGGCTGATAGGGGGCATGAAGTTTAAATTCCAAAGGTCAAGCCTTCTTTCGTATGAGCGTTTCCCAGTGTTATTGGATAAAATTTCGATTGATTTTTTCACGGATGGCGAGTATAATCATAACAGAAGGTACAGAAATGCGTGTGTTCCCGATTATCTGGCACCGCGCAGGAATGTCCCTTGATCAGAGGTCAGTTCTCTTTATGTGTTTGCGTTGCAAGCACAAAGGAACTCGACCTCTTATTTTTTCCCCCATTTGAGATAGTCACAAGACAGACCGCATCCGCCACCTGCGGGCGACATCTTCCCCAGCGGGAAAGGCAAGGGCTGTTAACTTACTGTCATTGGGGACAGTTAGGAAGCGTTTTTTGTGACACGTTGCAGAATCAGGCCGACAAGATAAGTGCCGAGTGCACCGCAGACCAGACCTACCGCTGCACCGCCGAAGACATCGGTAGGGAAGTGGAGGTAAAGGTACAGCCGGGAGTAGGCCAGCAGTGCGGCGAACAGGAAGGCGGGGATCGCCCATTTACTTTTGCGGCAGGTGAGGCAGGAGGTCAGCGCAAAGGCTGCCGCCGTATGGCCGGAAGGGAAGGAGGGATCTGTCTCTGCTTTGACCAGCAGGGCAACCTCCCGCAGAGCATAAGGCCGGGGACGGCAAATGAGGGGCTTGAGAATGAAATTGCATACAGCCAGATTCAGAACGATTGCACCGGCAATATAAATGCCAACCCGCCGCGTCTTTTTGAAAGCGAGCAATGCAATAATCAGCACGACCCACACGACCGGGTCACCCAGGTGGGTGAAGAAGGAAAAAAAGCTGTCCAATACCGGGGTTCTGCCTGCCGCGATGGCATCCAGAACAGAAAAATCCCATTGCGTTATCATGTTCATAAGTAAATCCTCCTTGGGGACACGGGGACGGTTCTCCAAAAAACGGAGCTGCTCTTTGGTGAGGCAGCTCCGTTTATGATGATGGTTAACCGGCACTTTGCGCCTGCATTTTGTCAGGGGTTTCGATGCGGCGAATGTCCGCACCCAGAGACTGGAGCTTATCAATGAAGCATTCGTAGCCGCGCTCAATAAAGTGGGCATCCTCAATGATGGTTTCTCCGTCGGCGGCAAGACCGGCAATGACCATAGCCGCACCGGCACGCAGGTCACAGGCCTTGACAACGCAACCATGAAGCTGCTCCACGCCCTCAATGACGGCCAGCTTGGTATCCACCTGGATAGAAGCGCCCATACGGACAAGCTCTCCGCAATAGCGGAAGCGCGTATCATAAATACCCTCGGAAATGATGCTTGTGCCACGTGCCAACGCGGCGCATACACCGAGCTGGGGCTGCATATCGGTGGGGAAACCGGGATAGGGCATGGTTTTGATATTGGCTCTGCGGAGGCGGCGTGTTTTTTCCACCAAAATGGAATCGTCATATTCCACCACATGAGCACCCATTTCGCGCAGCTTAGCGCTAATACAGTCCATATGCTTGGGGATAACGTTTTGCACAAGCACACTGCCACCCACGGCTGCCACGGCAGCCATATAGGTTCCGGCCTCGATCTGATCTGGGATAATAGAATAAAAACCGCCACGCAGAGTTCGCACACCGCGTACCTTAATCACATCGGTGCCCGCGCCGGAAATTTTGGCACCCATGGCGTTGAGGAAATTGGCAAGATCAACAATATGCGGCTCTTTGGCAGCATTCTCAATGACGGTGTTGCCATTGGCGAGGACAGCGCCAATCATAATGTTCATGGTGGCACCAACGCTGACCACGTCCAGATTGACACGACCGCCGGAGAGATTGCCATTGGGCGCTTCGGCAATAACGAAGTCACCATCCTGATAGACCTCAGCACCCATAGCCTCAAAACCCTTGATGTGCTGGTCGATGGGGCGTGGACCAAAATCGCAGCCACCGGGGAGGGACACTCTGGCATGGCGGAAGCGCCCAAGCTGTGCGCCGATGAAGTAATAAGAGGCGCGGATGCGGCGCACCAAGTCGGTAGGGGCAATCCCATCATGAACATGGGTGCAGTCGATTTCTAGCGTATTGGGAGACAGGCGGTGAATGTCTGCGCCCATGACCTCCAGAATTTCGAGCAGCAGCCGCACATCGGAGATATCTGGAACATTTTCAATTTTACAAACGCCATTGACTAATAATGCAGCAGGCAGGATGCCCACTGCGGCATTTTTAGCGCCGCTGATTGTTACGCGGCCTTCCAGCGGCTTACCACCGCGAACGAAATATTTTATCACGAAATAATACCCTCTTTGGTAGGAGTATGTGCAATTTTAGAACTTTTACAATGGCAAATATCGCCACCCACAATTTGATACGTTATAGTATACCATAATATGGATGAAAAGTAAAGTCATTTTTATCAAGGCAGCATGGCAATTGAATGTGTTAAGAAAATATGAACATTGGCAACGTTATGTCAACTGCGCACAACAGGACAGCGGCATATACGGAACGCATCGCCGTAGGGGGAAGCCTTGGCACCTACCGCCATTGGACTGTGAATGGCAACGTCCTGCGGGGTCAATTATAGCGCCAGTAAACAAATTGCACGAATCGTATAACCAATGAGAGGCTGCACACAATCGTATGGCAGCCTCGGCTTGTTTTTATGTAGCTTATCTCGACAGAATAATTTAAGGCACCTTTAATTATTCTTCGCAGGAGAATCTGCGGGTCTTATTTCCGTCAGATTCAATGAAAACATTGAAAATACATCAAGTATTCCCTGCAATTTTTATTGAATCTGACAGAAACATCCCTCGCAGCTCGCCTCACGCAGAATAAGTAGAGATGCCCTTAAAATGCCATCAATGTGGCAACGGCAACGCATAGTTGACATAATACATTCGAAATTTCAATTACCCAATGTACCCGCGCATCCTTCAGGTTCGCCTTGATTCCGATCAGGCACAGGAAAACAAAAAGAAAAATAGCAGCTGCGTAAAGAATTACCGAAGAAATCAGGCTGTTTTTCAAAGAATATGCAATCATTCCTGCATAAATCATAGCATAGCCGAAGGCACCTGTGAGTACGGCAACCGTATTGAACCTTCTGTTTTTATGATAAATTAACCCGAGCAGACAAAGAAGGACTGTTGCCATGCCGAGCAGCACAGACAACGAAAGAGAAAATGTTGTGTAAAACAACATAAGGCCGGACAAAAAAATGCCGGAATTGACAAAAAATACAAGGTTTACCGGCATTTTAAATTGCATCAGGCCAAGTCCGACAATTAATTTTACAGTTGGAATTGCCAGACCGAAAATCAGGGAAATGACCGTACCAATCACAAAAATGACGAATATTGCCGGAAGCATCACCCCGCGCATATGGATAGTGATTGTGGTACTTGTAATCGCGTATAAAATGGGATTGATGTAGTCAAACAGTCCTAGGCCTATAGAAAATTTTGCGGCCTTTGCGCTTTGCTGTGCGTTTATTTCCATCCTCAGTCACCTTCATATTCCAATCCGTAGGACAGAAGAGCTGTTTCCGCCTTCTGTTCAGACCTCTGTTTATTGCCGTTTTAGGGGGCGTTTATTGCCCTGCTCATCAACAATATAAGTGTTATCAAGCTGTTCCATCAGGTTTTTGCGGAAGGCAGCGATATATTCCTTGCGCAGTTTGTCCCGCTCAATAGTTTCTTCGGGGGTTAGACCCTCGGTTTTTGCCTTTTTTGCAAGCGCATTGATACGTGCAATCGTCTGTTCAATCATATATATATTCCTCTCAGAATAGCAGGACAGGGGACGGTTCTCTGTCTTGCCGTCCACCGTCTGCGTTTTTATTTGCACCCAGTTTCAAGACAGAGAACCGTCCCCTGTCTTTGCACTAACTTAACGCCATTGAGGATCGTCTCCTATTCTTTGTGCAGTAGTATGAACAGGAGGTCACCCGGTACATGGGTGGCCTCCTGCTTATTTACTTGCTTACAGCTCAGCTTTGGCCAGATTGACCAGAGCTTCGAATGCGGTAGCGTCGTTGATAGCCATTTCGGAGAGGGACTTTCTGTTCATCTCGATACCGGCCTTCTTCAGGCCGTACATGAAGCGGCTGTAGTTGATGCCATAGGGAGCTACGGCGGCGGAGATACGGGTGATCCACAGGCGGCGGAAGTCTCTCTTCTTGAGCTTGCGGCCGGTGTATGCGTAAACGCCGGACTTCTTGACAGCCTGCTTGGCCATCTTGAAGTGGGTGGATTTGGAACCCCAGTAGGACTTGGCCAGCTTGAGGGTCTTATTTCTTCTCTTGCGCGTCATCATTGCGCCTTTTACACGTGCCATTTATATATCCTCCTGTTCCAATTATTTGTAGGGAATCATCTTTTTGATGGTTTCCGTGTTGGTGACGTCAGCATAGGTGGTCGTTCTCAGACGACGGGTACGCTTGGTGTCCTTCTTGGTGAGGATGTGGCTCTTGAATGCGTGTGCTCTCTTGACCTTACCGGACTTGGTGAGGTTGAATCTCTTCTTTGCACCACTGTGGGTCTTCAGTTTCGGCATTTTGGTACTCCTTCCGTATTATCAGCTTATGAAAGCATTACTTTTCCTTTTTGGGGGACAGGAACATACTCATGTGCCTGCCATCAAGCTTGGGGTTCTTCTCGGTGTTGGCGACCTCTGCGCAGCTCTCGCCAAAGGAGCGCAAAAGCTCCTCGCCGATATTGGTATGCGCCATCTCACGACCACGAAAGCGAACAGTGACCTTGACCCGATTCCCCTCGCGCAGGAACTTCATCGCATTTTTGAGCTTTACGTTGAAGTCGTTGGTGTCGATGCCGGGAGACATACGAATCTCCTTGACTTCGACAACGTGCTGGTTTTTCCGAGCCTCTTTTTCTTTTTTTAGCTGGTCAAAGCGGAACTTACCATAATCCATCAGCTTACAGACCGGGGGGACAGCATTGGGAGAGATCTTGACCAGATCCAGCCCCTGTTCTTCGGCCATCTCCAGAGCGGCTTCGACAGACAGAATGCCAAGCATTGCGCCGTCACTGCCGATCACTCTGATTTCTTTATCTTGGATGTCGGTATTGATTTGGTGGTCTAATTTAGCGATGGTGAAGCACCTCCATTAAAAATGAAAAGCGGATGCACAGCCGCACCCGCACAAAGACAGCCCCCAAAAGGGAAACTCAGCCGATGTTAACCTCGTCGATCGAATCTGGAGGTGAGGTGCGCCGTACCTTCTTTCTTGTCGGCGATAATACTACCACGTTTTTTTTTATTTGTCAACCTTTTTTACGTAAAAAATCTATTTTAGCGGCATAAAAATCGGAAGCGGCGGTGCGCAGAAGGAGAAGACCGCCAGCATGACGCCCAGCACACCGACCGCGATTACCGCAGGACCAAGCCATGCCTCCCGTCCGTCCTGACCAATGAGCCGCCAGCCGAGTGCCAGCGATGCATAGTAGAGCGGAATATCCAAAATCGGGCTATCTGGAATCCCAAAGCCCGCCGTCAGTGCGTAATAGATCCCCAGCAGCACCACTGGCATCCACAAAAGCGCTGCCAGTGCGCTGCTCCAAAAGCTCCTTTGCGCCTGTCCAGTGCGAAAACTTAGAAACAACATGACCGCCAACGGCGGAAAATACAGGAGCTTCAGGTGCTCCCACACGCTTTCATTCACCGGCGCAAGAATCGCCGTGAGTGGGCAGGGCAGCACAGTATAGAGAAAGTGCCACCCGGTTCCCAAAACAGCTGCCGCCAAATAAGCCAGCCAAAGTCGTTTTTTCATAACGACACCCCCTCATGACATAGGCTATGAGAGGGCAAGGAAGATTATGCCAAGGGGACAAGGGGACGGTTCTCCTGTCCCCGTTGACGGGGACAGGAGAACCGTCCCCTTGTCCCCTAACCTGCGAGAATATCGGCACGGACAACACCGAGAACCTCGCTGATGTGGCGGAGCAGCTCCTCCACGGTGCATTGCAGGGCGGTGGTCTCTGCGGAGATCGTCACACTGGCGCAGCCGTTGGAGGGGATGGTTTGGTTAATGGTCAGTATATTTGCGCCAAATTGGGCAAAGATGGATAATAGAGCGGACAGGCAACCCGGCTCGTCGCGCAGCATCATCTGGAAGGTGATAATCCGTCCGGACATCAAATCCTGAAAGGGAAAGATGGAGTCGCGGTATTTATAGAAGGCACTGCGAGAAATGCCGGTAATTTTGGCCGCATCGTTAACTGTGCGGGCAGAGCCGTTTTCCAGAAGGTGCTTGGTCTGCGCCACCTTGAGGAAGACCTCGGGCAGCGCGGTTGCCTCAACAATATAGAATTTCGGCAATTTTTCCATAAAATCCCTCCGTGTATTTGGTGGGCGTTCATTTGTATTTGACTGAGATATTCTACCACATTCTTGTGTAGATTTCAACAACATTCTGAAAAGAAGGGAAGCGATTTCATGACCGGACAACATCTGCTTCGGGTTTCCATTGCCACTGTGCTGGGAATTGTTGGGCTTTGGCTGGCGGTGACCTATTGTCTGCCTGCGCTGCTGCCCTTTGGGGTCGGGGCGCTTGCGGCGGCACTGGCGCGACCGATTGCACGGCGGCTGGAAACAAAACTGCATTTGCCCCAGTGGGCTGCTGTATTTTTGTGCGTCAGCGGTGTTTTTATTTGCCTGAGCATGCTCTCATGGCTGCTGCTGCGTGGTATTTTCACACAGTTGGGTCTGCTGGCAAAGGAGCTTCCCAACATCATCCGGGCGGCAGATGGTCTGGAGCAATGGCTTTTGGAGCTAAGCCAAAGGGCACCGGCGGCACTCTCGCCTGCCCTGTCGCAGTATACCGCGTCATTGTTCACGCAAGGCTCTCAGCTCGCACAAAAGCTCTCCGATACAGCGCTTTCTGTGGTAGGGGGCTTTGTGGCAGGACTTCCCGATGTGGTGCTGTTTGCGGTAACGGCGGTGGCCTCCGGCTTCATGCTGTGCGCAAGACAGGAAGAACTGCGGACGTGGGCAACCAAAATTTTGCCGCTCACATGGAAGGTTCGCCTAAAAAAACTCTGGGCGCAGATGAAAACGGTACTTGGCGGCTGGTGCAAGGCGCAGCTTCTGCTGTTAGCGCTAACCTTTGTCCTATTAAGCGCAGGACTGTGGATTTTACGGGTGCCTTATGCGTTGCTGTTGGGTGCGGTGATTGCGCTCATTGATGCGCTTCCCGTGCTGGGAGCAGGACTTGTGCTGCTGCCATGGGGACTGATTGCCATGGTGCAGGGCAAGATGCGTCTGGGACTGGGGCTGGCAATCCTCTATGGCATCACAGCCCTGAGCCGCACAACATTGGAACCACGTCTTCTCGGCAAAAATCTTGGCATAAGCCCATTGCTTACCCTTTTCTCACTGTATGCCGGGTTCCGGCTGTGCGGTGTGGCGGGAATGCTGCTGTTTCCCATCGGCGCGCTGTTTTTAAGGCAAATGGTAGATGTTCTCAAGCCAGAAAACTGAACTGCATCCCGTCAAGAGGACAATGAAATAATATAGGGCATCTCTATTTATTCTGCGTGAGGCGAGCTGCGAGGGATTTTTCTGTCAGATTCAATAAAAATCGCAGAGAATACTTGACGTATTTTCAAGATTTTTATTAAATCTGACGGAAATAAGACCCGCAGATTCGCCCGCG
>JAZRZL010000026.1:0-2962 GCA_045601345.1 Faecousia sp.
AAAAACCTGCTGTTCCTGCCAGTCCGTAGCTTTGGAACCGTCCAAGACTGCAGGGCAAACTGTATGCCCCTGTTTTAGCTTTTGCGCCAACTGTTGTACGGTCACCGTCTCAATGCTGGTGTGGCTAAGTACGCGTTTGGAAATCTTCCCCCACTCGCGTTCAGTCGGCTTTTGTCCTACTCCCTTGGGGTCAATATGTAGCCGTATCTTTGACATCAAAAATATCCTCCTTTGTCTCAACAAATTTTTGATACTCCTCTTGGTGTGATTCGACATAGTCGGCAATATCGCGAAAAATAGCATAGGCAAACATTCGTGCCTGCTCCAGGCTGATTTTTAGTTCATTGTCTGCCATGCCTTATCGCCACCATTCAGAAATCTCTTTACATTTCAGAAAAAATATCTTATAATAAATTCTGTAAACAGGATTTATTAAAAAAATATTCAAACAACATGATTATGGTAGCACAAAAAAAACAGGCTTGTCACAAAAATAAGCCAAGTCGTAAAAGAAATCTTTTTTACAGAAATTATTCGATAAACAGAATTTAGGAGGTTAGTTTTATGGAAGGGCAAAGGGAAATATGGGTAGAGAGAATTAAAAAAACAATGGCGGAACAGGGCCTGTCACAAAAAGAACTTGCGGAAAGGTGTGGAACCACTCCTTCTACTATTTCTGACTGGATTGGTAACAAAAAGAAATCGCAAGAGCAGCGAGAACCTAAAATATGGGGATTTAAGGCTGTTGCTGATGCACTCAATGTTTCGACTGATTATCTGTTGGGAGCGGACGAGTGCAAAACTCCTTCCAGCGAGGAGATACACAAAGTCACTGGCCTCAGCGATGGGGCGATAGAGTCCCTAATATCTGCAAATCACGACACTGGGACGGATAATGGCACCGCTGCCAAGCGATTGGCCGCCTGTAACTTTCTTTTGGAAAGAATGAACAACACGGAACTGTTTGAAAACCTGTATAGGTATTTGCTTGGAGAATACTATTTTGCTAAGGGCGGCAAAGAATTAGGAGCAACTGTTATTCACTTGAAAGGGGCACAGGGGACAGAATCTGAGGTGTTGAGATTTGCAGAGGATTACTCCCATGTCTATTTTTCTAAAGTTTTACAGGAGTTGTCCCTTTTGAAGGGAATTGCGGATGATGTAAAGTCTGAAAGAGAAAAATCCGACTATGAGAACTGGCTGAAAACGCCCGAGGGCATAGCCTTTGAACAAGAGAATTTAGGACAGGCACAAATCGTTGAAGAGGAGGAGGCCTGAGCATGAATGTTGTTATTTATGCCCGATTCTCTTCACATTCGCAGACAGAGCAGTCTATTGAGGGGCAACTAAAGGAGTGCTATGCCTACGCCCTGCGTAATGACTATACCGTGGTGGGAGAATACATTGACCGGGCGCTTTCCGGCACAACAGACCATAGACCCGAGTTTCAAAAAATGATTACCGACAGCGCCAAGAAAACCTTTCAGGGTGTTTTGGTCTATCAGCTTGACCGCTTTGCCCGCAATCGATTTGACAGCGCCACATATAAGGCCAAACTGAAAAAGAATGGGGTCCGTGTTCTCTCTGCCCGCGAAAACATTTCAGACGATGCCAGCGGCGTTCTAATGGAATCGGTTTTGGAGGGTATGGCGGAATATTACAGTGTGGAACTATCCCAAAAGATTAAGCGGGGCATGGATATTAACGCCGAAAAGTGCCTTTCCACAGGCGGGAATGTTGCTCTTGGCTTCAAGACCGAAGGTAAGAAAATTGTGGTCGATCCACTTACCGCTCCAGCAGTTGTTAAAATCTTTGAGATGTATGTGACAGGCTCAACGATGACAGATATTATCCGATATCTCAACGCCGAGCAAATAAGAACCTCTTACGGAAACGAATTCAACAAAAACAGCATTAGCCGCATATTGAAGAACAAACGGTACATTGGGATATACACTTACCGTGATAAGGAAATCCCCGACGGACTGCCCTGCATTGTGGATGAAGATTTGTTTTGGGAAGCACAGCGCATCATGGAGAAAAACAAAAAAGCCCCCGCACGAGCGAAGGCTAAAGTAGACTATCTACTTACAACAAAGCTGTTCTGCGGGTATTGTGAGTATTCCGCTCCAATGGTGCGGTGAACCCGCATGGCATGGTGCACGACCAGCGCTGAAATGGTGCATTTATTCCGCATAGGTGGTGCATGGTGGCCGCACGGATTGTGCACGGCCGCCATGCCGCTGGATTATTCAGAAATTGCGTTCAGCCGTCTCATGGACTCGCCCTTAATGGTCAGCACGTGAGAATTGTGAACAATGCGGTCACAGATGGCATCGGCCAGCGTCGGATCATAAAGCAGCTCATGCCAGCCGGGGATGTCGAACTGAGAACAGAAGATAGTGGATGCCACCTGGCTTCTTACCTCAATCAGCTCCAACAGATCCCTGGCTTCGCTTTCCTTCAGCGGATACAGCAGCCATTCGTCCAGAATGAGCAGCTTGTATTTGCGGTATTTCCGCATCAGTTCACGGTAGGTGCCGTCCCCGCGAGCCATGGCAATCTCCACCAGCAGATCCGGCAGACGAATGTACTTTGTGCTGTAATAATTGCGGTTGGCAGCAATGCCAAGCGCACAGGCCAGATAGGTCTTGCCTGTTCCGGTAGCTCCGAGAATGACCACATTGTGTGCCTGCTCTATGTATGTGCAAGAAGCCAGACGGAGAATCTGCGCCTTATCCAGCTGTCGCTGCGCCGCATAGGAGATATCTTCTACACACGCATCGGGTGCGGCATAACCGGCAGAACGAATCAATGAATGCAGACGGTTGCTTTTTCGCCGTGTCCATTCGGCATCCACCAACATAGAGAACCTGTCCTCAAAGGAAAGACTATTGTACTGCGGATCGCTCATCTGCGTGGCAAAGGCTTCGGCCATGGCACCCAGATGCATTTCATGAAG
>JAZRZL010000027.1:0-13180 GCA_045601345.1 Faecousia sp.
AACAGATACCAGTCCTATAAACACAATATCTACCAGCTTATGCCGCAAATTCCCCCACTGTCTGCGCGGATCCTCCAAATCTTTCAGCCGTTCTATGATATGTTTCATGTCAACTCACCTTCCTTGGTTAACATAATACCATATTGGGCGCAAAAAGTAAATGCTGTCGCCGTGTCTTCTGTGTCTTCATGCTTGTTTTTTTTCGAGTTTCTTGTTACAATATAAATTGATTTATTATGTTTTGGAGGTTCCTATGGAACAGCTGCTTGAAACCGGTGAGATCGTTGCCACCCACGGGATTCATGGGGAGATCAAGCTGATGCCTTGGGCGGATGCGCCGGAATTTATTCTCGGCTTTGACCGTCTCTGGCTCAATGACCGCTTCTATGCTGTGGAGCGCAGCCGTGTGCAGAAAACCTGTGTGCTTGTCAAGCTTAGGGGCGTGGACACGGTAGAGGATGCTGCAAGGCTTGTGCATCAGGTTGTCAGCATTGACCGCGAGGATGTGGCGCTGGAGGAGGGCGTTCACTTTATCGCTGACCTCATTGGGCTTCAGGTTTTCTCCGACGGTGTCAAAATCGGTGTCATTAAAGATGTCTTGTCTATGCCGGGTAACGATGTGTATGTCGTGCGGGGTAAATATGAATATATGATTCCCGTGGTGCGGGAATTTGTCGAGGAGCCGGATTTTGAAGCGGGGCGGGTGGATGTTCATCTGATCGAAGGGATGCGGACGGATGCGAATTGATATTATGACCTTATTCCCCGATACGGTCGGGGATATGATGAACGAGTCCATTTTGGGTCGCGCACAGGAGCGCGACATCATCCGCATTGAGGCACACCAGATTCGGGATTATACTGCCAACCGACAAAATCAGGTGGATGATTATCCCTATGGTGGTGGCCACGGTGCCATCATGCAGGCCGACCCCCTCTATCGCTGCTGGCAGGCCATCTGTGATGAGGTCGGTGCCCCGGTACACACCATCTATATGTCCCCCTGCGGTAGGGTTTTCACGCAGGACAAGGCCAAGCAGCTTCTAAGAGACTATGAGAATATCATTCTGGTCTGCGGCCACTATGAGGGCATTGACCAGCGATTTATTGATGAATGTGTCGATGAGGAAATTTCCATCGGTGACTATGTGCTCACCGGCGGGGAGCTTCCTGCCATGGTGGTGGCGGACTGCATCTGCCGCATGGTGCCGGGGGTGCTGTCCGATGCGAGCTGCTTTGAGGATGAGAGCCACTGGGCAGGCCTTTTGGAGTATCCCCAGTATTCGCGCCCCGCGCAGTGGCATGGGCTGGATACTCCGGCGGTGCTGCTTTCCGGCGACCACGGCAAGGTAGACCGCTGGCGTAGGAAGCAATCCATCCTGCGCACCTTCCATCGCCGCCCCGATCTGTTTGAATCTGTTGTCCTGCCGTCCAAGACGAGGGCAGAGAAAAAATTTATTGCTGAGCTGGAGGATGAGGATCATGCATTCCGAGATCGAAACCTTAAAAAAATGGGTAAATGAGGCAAGCCGCATTGTCTTCTTCGGCGGTGCGGGTGTTTCCACCGAATCTGGCATCCCGGATTTCCGCAGTGTGGACGGACTTTACAATCAGAAATTTGAATATCCCCCGGAAACGATTATTTCTCACAGCTTTTATGAGAAAAAACCCGACTATTTTTTCCGCTTCTACCGGGAAAAAATGCTGCCTCTCGGCTTCGAGCCGAACATTACCCACAAGGTGCTTGCCCGCTGGGAGCAGGAAGGAAGACTTTCGGCAGTCGTCACGCAGAATATTGACGGTCTGCACCAGAAGGCAGGCAGCAAGTGCGTCTATGAGCTGCATGGTAGCGTCCTGCGCAATTACTGTGTGCGCTGCGGAAAATTCTATGATGCCGAATTTGTCAAAAATGCGGACGGCGTTCCCAAATGCACCTGCGGCGGCGTTGTAAAGCCGGATGTGGTGCTGTATGAGGAATCTCTGGATGAGGATGTGATTCAGGGTGCGGTGAAAGCCATCTCCAGAGCTGACCTGCTCATTGTCGGCGGCACCAGTCTCACAGTCTATCCCGCTGCCGGATTCCTTAGCTACTATCGCGGCAGCCGTCTTGTGCTCATCAATCGTGACCCCACCCCCTATGACAGCTATGCAAGCCTGTGCATTCATGACAGCTTGGGCGAGGTCTTCTCGAAGTTATAATGCCAGACCCTCTCCGATGAGGGAAGGAGAATGATGTATGGAAAAAGAACGTATTCCCAATTTATTTGGTAAAAATGTATTTAACGAAGAAGCCATGGAGCGCTATATCAGCCCTGAGGCAGTGGTAGCATGGCGGGATTGCCTGAAAAACGGCAAAGCGCTTGATCTCAAGCTGGCCAACGCCATTGCCGAGGGCATGAAAAATTGGGCGCTGGAGCGCGGTGCCACCCACTATACCCATTGGTTCCAGCCGATGACTGGCTATACCGCCGAAAAGCATGACAGCTTTATCACCCCCGCAGGCCGCGGCAAAATCATGATGGATTTCTCCGGCAAGGGGCTGGTCAGCGGCGAGCCGGATGCTTCGTCCTTCCCCTCCGGCGGCCTTCGTGCTACCTTCGAAGCCCGGGGCTATACGGCATGGGATCCCACCAGCTTTGCCTTCCTGAAGGATGGCAGCCTGTGCGTGCCCACGGTATTCTGCTCCTATTCCGGCGAATCTCTGGATCAGAAAACGCCTTTACTTCGCAGTGTGGAGGAGGTCAGCAAGCAGGCGGTGCGGATTCTCCGCCTGTTCGGTGATATGGAAACCCAGCGGGTGATCCCGCAGGTCGGCCCGGAGCAGGAATATTTTCTGATTGATAAGAAAACCTTCCTCCAGCGCGAGGATCTGCGCCTTTGCGGCAGAACCCTGTTTGGTGCCAAGCCCCCCAAGGGACAGGAGCTGGATGACCACTATTTTGGTGTCATCAAGCCCCGCATTGCCGCTTTTATGAAGGAGCTGGACGAGGAGCTTTGGCAGATGGGCATTCTATCCAAGACCAAGCACAACGAGGCCGCTCCTGCCCAGCATGAAATGGCACCCATCTACTGTGATGTCAATACCGCCAGCGACCATAACCAGCTCACCATGGAGATTCTCAAAAAGGTCGCTGACCGCCATGATTTTGTATGCGTTCTACACGAAAAGCCCTTCGCCGGGGTCAATGGCTCCGGCAAGCATGATAACTGGTCGCTTGCCACCGACAGCGGTAAGAATCTCTTTGCCCCCGGCAGGACACCCAGCCAGAATGCCCAGTTCCTGCTGTTCCTTGCCGCCTTTATCAAGGGCGTGGACGATTATCCAGAGCTTCTGCGCTGTACCGTTGCCTGTGCGGGCAACGACCACCGCTTGGGCGGCAATGAAGCGCCTCCGGCCATTGTGTCCATTTTCGTAGGCGCGGAGTTGGATGCCGTGATGGATGCCATTGTGGGCGGCACGGACAATGACTATATTGATCTGAAGAAAAAGCAGATGCGCATTGGCGTGGATATTCTGCCCCATATCCCGCAGGACACCACCGACCGCAACCGCACCTCTCCGCTGGCCTTTACCGGCAATAAATTTGAATTCCGCATGGTTGGCTCCAGCCAGTCTATTTCTGACTCCAACACCGTGCTCAATACCATTATGGCTGAGGAGCTTTCCCAGTTTGCGCAGGTTCTGGAATCCGGCGAGGATTTTCAGGAGAGTCTGCATGAACTGATCCGCAAGACCTTCCGCGAGCACCGCCGCGTGATTTTCAACGGCAATGGCTATGATGCCAGTTGGGTCGAGGAGGCTGAGCGCCGCGGACTTCCCAATCTCCGCTCTACTGCCGATGCGCTGCCCACCTTCATGCTGCCCAAGAATGTGGAGCTGATGACCAGCCATGGCGTGTTTACCCGGCAGGAAATGGCGGCGAGAAATGAGATCCAGATGGAGCACTACTGCCATGTCATTCGCATTGAAGCTCTGACCATGATTGATATGGTGCAGCATCAGATTCTCAATGCTGCCTCCCGCTATACCGACAAGCTGTGCCAGACCATCCTCCATAAGCAGCAGGCCGTACCCGGCATCAGCTGCCGGGTAGAGCAGGCACTTGCCGAATCCATTTCCCATCTCAACGATCAGCTTTTGCAGGAGGCCATCGCGCTCAAGAGCGCCGTAGAGCTTGCGCCCACCCAGACCGGGGAGGAGACCTTGCGTTACTTCCACGATGTGGTATTTGCTCGCATGAACAGCCTTCGCGCTGTGGCTGACCAGCTGGAAACCCTTACGGCCAGTGAATTCTGGCCCTATCCCACCTATTGCGAGCTGCTGTTCACCAACTGAGCTGAGGAATTGCCATGATCGGATTGGGAACCATCATCAATACCGCTGCCATTGTTGTAGGCGGCGTGTGCGGAAAATTTTTTGGACGCTGGCTGAAGGAGCGCCATCAGGAGACCCTGATGATGACCAGCGGCGTGTGCGTCATGTTCATTGCCATCGCCGGGGTCATGGAGAAAATGCTCTCCATTGAGAATGGGGCGCTGACCTCCGGACAGACGCTGCTGGTGGTGCTGAGCTTAGCGTTCGGTGCCCTGATCGGGGAATCCATTGATATTGAAAGCCTGTTTGAGCGCTTCGGCGAATGGCTCAAGCAGAAGACCGGCAGTGCTGGGGATCGGGGCTTTGTGAATGCCTTTGTCACGGCCTCCCTGACCGTGAGCATCGGCGCGATGGCCATTGTCGGCTCAATTCAGGATGGTATTTTTGCCGATCCTTCGATTTTGGTCACCAAGGCGATTCTGGACTTTATCATCGTCATGGTAATGACCTGCTCCATGGGCAAGGGCTGTGCCTTTTCTGCCATCCCTGTGCTGGTGCTGGAGGGCAGCATGACCCTGCTGGCGCGCCTCATTCGGCCAATCATGACCGAGGCGGCGCTGGATAATCTCTCCCTTGTCGGTTCCATCCTGATTTTCTGCGTGGGCATGAATCTGGTATTCGGCAAAAAAATCCGGGTAGCCAATCTGCTCCCGGCACTGCTTCTAACCGTGGCCGCCGCCTTCCTGCCGGTGACCCTTCCATAAAGAGGATGCTTATGATACCTGTTGAAATTAACGATCTCCACGCCCCGGAGCTGGAGCTGTTTACCCGGCTGACCGAAGCGCAGCTTCGCAACCGTCTGGAGCCGGAAAAGGGCGTATTTATTGCAGAAAGCCCCAAGGTGATCGGGACGGCTTTGGATGCCGGCTGTCAGCCGATTGCCCTTCTTATGGAGAAGCGGCATTTGGAGGGGCAGGGGAAGGCACTGATGGAGCGCTGCCCGGAGGCGAAGGTTTATACCGGCGAACGTGAAATTCTGGAGCAGCTTACCGGCTATGCACTGACCCGCGGCATTCTCTGCGCCATGCACCGCCCGAAGCCCTATAGCCCGGAGGCGCTTTGCCAAAATACCCGGCGAATCGCAGTTTTGGAGGGAGTTGTGGATGCTACCAACATCGGCGCGATTTTCCGCTCTGCCGCTGCGCTGGGCATGGAGGGTGTGCTGCTCACCAAAACCTGCTGTGACCCCCTGAACCGCCGTGCGGTGCGGGTCAGCATGGGCACGGTGTTCCAGATTCCGTGGGGCTGGCTGGAGGATGTGTCGTGCCTCCGCGCTCTTGGCTTCCAAACCGCCGCTATGGCACTGTGCAGCGATTCCATCTCCCTGCGCGACCCGGTCTTGCAGCAGGTCGAAAAGCTGGCCATCGTCCTCGGTGCCGAAGGAGACGGCCTTGCCCAAAGCACCATCACCCACTGCGATTACACCGTCCGCATCCCCATGCGCCACGGTGTCGATTCCCTCAACGTCGCCGCCGCCTCCGCTGTCGCCTTCTGGCAGTTGGGCTTAGAAATATGACAGGAAACAGTAATAATGAACATAGGAGAAGCTGTAAAGGAACGAATGATTGAGCTTTGCCGTGAACGTGATTTATCCATCAACAAGCTCAGCAACATGAGCGGCGTGACGCAATCCACGGTAAATAACATCGTCAGTGGACGCAACAACAGTACCACAATCTCTACGATCAAGAAGCTGTGCGATGGCCTCGGAATCACGATAGAGGATTTCTTCCACTCGGATTTATTCCGCGAATTGGAACAGGAACTCAAACAAAAACAGAACAGGGGGCAGCACTGTGTCTTTCGGACATAGCGCTGCCCCTTGTTTTGCCATTGCTTTAAAATTCTCTCTTGACATTATTTGAAAACAATGGTAATCTTATCGCGTAATCATCAGAAATAAGGAAATAATAGAACCTCAAACAATCTTGCGGCTAATCAAAAATACTTCTGAAAAATCACGCTTTTGTTATTACACATAGAAAGGATGAAATTATGCACCCAAACTACTTATTATTTGAAACTCTCGAAGGTCTAAAAATTATTATATCTTTAATTATTGTGATCCTGCGGGCTGTCGCATTAGGCTGCGCAACCGATTTTATTTCAGAGAAAAAAGGCCATTATCCAAATCGGTTCTGGCTTGGCTTTTTCTTCGGGTACATCGGATTAATCATTGCCTTTTGCGAGTCGGATGTCTCAGATCAAAATATGAGAAAGAGTATCTTACGTGAATTTGACCGTGAAAAGGCAGAAAAAGCGAGAATCGAAAACCAAAAAGTCGCAGAGGAACTTGCACAAACCCGCAAAGAAGAGCTTGAAAAAACAATTGAATCCATAGGCTCAATCAATGCTGTCGTCTCTGAATTTCTTCAGGAAGCCTCTTCCTGCGATAGATATGCAGAAATACTGGCGGGTTGGAGAAAATATAACCTTGACGAATATGCTGATTACAATGAAATTACAAAAGAACTGGAAAATCTGGCAGAAACCGAAAAATTTTACGGTTCATTAAAAGAAGAAGTTAAGAATTATATTTCAAAACTTGCATCAAAATTTAAGGCAGAAACGGAGGCCTCTCTGCCTTGACTCTGTAGCGGCATTTGTGAAATAATCAAGAAAGTTTGTAGAAAGTGGGAAATAAGGACAGAGTGTACTCCCCCTGTTCTTCATGTTTTTGCAAAAAAATACGGCTAATTGTATAATGAAGTTGCACATTGCAACTTCATTATACAATTAGCCGTTAGAGGTTTCTTTTTTATTATATGCGCTTCTTTCGCGAGATAGAGGCAGCGTAGGCACTGTTGCACAGGCCGAGGAAGGCGGACAGGCAGAAGAGCGTTTCGATACCGAGTACCTTCCAGATCCAGCCACCGAAAAGGGCGATCAGAATGGTAATCATATGATTGACTGACACACCAGTGGAGACGGTGGCACGGATTTCTTCTTCATCGTCTGTCAGATCCTGCACATAGACGTTGGATGCCATGGAGGCAAGGGAAATGACAGAATCAAGGATGTAATTGACACAGCAAATCAAAAAGGCAATATTTTTTGGGAAAAGATGGTGGGCAAAGCCGTAGAAAAAACACACCACCACAAGAATCAGGGTATCAGAGATCATGACCACACGGTAGCCCAGACGGTCGATGATTTTACCCACCAGCGGAGAGGCAAGGAAGCAGCAAACCGCAGAGATGGCAAACAACAGGCTGATGACTGCCGTACTTGCGCCGTAAAACAGGATGAGCACATACGGGCCGAAGGTAAAGAAGACCTGCTTTCTTGCGCCATAGAAAACCTCCAGCCAGTAAAATTTCTTGAATTTCTTGTCAAAATAAAACCGCCGTGCGCTTGCATCGGGCTTAGACTTGCCCTTCATGCCCAGAGAGATGATAGCACCCACGGCAGTAGCGGCTGTGGCCACAAAGAAGAAGGCACGGAAAGCGCGTGCGCCGGATACAAATAAAAACGCAATAATGACCACCACATACCCCGCCAGTGTACCGATCTGGTTAGCCGCATTGAGCAAGCCCTGTGCAGCACCGCCGCGTTTTGGTTTGGCATACAGCAGAACAAGGGAGGTTCGCATTCCCAGCTGCATATGTTCACCGATGGAATAGAGGAAAATGACTGCCGTAATCCACACCCGATCAGGGGGTACCAAACCGTGCAGTGCCATGCCGACAATCATCAAAATAGTGCCTACTTTGTAAATAGCCTCTGCCGAGAAGGTATAAAGCGCCGCCAGAATGCCGATCAGCAGCAGACCCGGCAGCTCCCGGAAGAATTCCGTCACACCCCGGTCAAATTCGCCCATAGAAACAATTTCTGCAAGATAATTATCAATCACGCCTTTATATAGTCCAAAGGACAGCCCGATCAATGCCATTGAGGCCAGCAGCGGGACATAACTCGAATCCTCACGGAAGGTGGCCTTCATAGATGCAAGAGGGGATCGCATAGTACGTCATCTCCAAAAAGTCGTTTCCCATAGAATAGCACAGCTTAGAGAGAAGGTCAATTGCGCCGCTTACAGAAAATCAGGCATTTTTGGCAAAAAACTTGTGCTCTTTTATCGAAGCCTATACTGGTACAAACGGCACAGGGGTCCGTTCTGTATGCTAAGCGCACAGAACTGACCCCTGTATGGTTTCGAATTGGTTTATAAAATAATTTTTATTTCATTTAGTGAGAAAACCGTATAATCGGGAGCAGGCTCCTCTCTTTTTGGCTTTTTCCGATAGTTAAACCAGCAGGTTGCGATACCCGCATTTTTTCCTCCCAGAATATCGGAGGAGAGGCTGTCACCGATCAGGATGGCCTGCTCATGCCGGAAGCCGGGGATGGCGGCAAAGCAGGTATCAAAATAGGCCTTTTCCGGCTTATGAAAGCCAACCCGCTCGGAGATGAAAACCTGATCAAAATAGTCCACAATACCTGCATCCCGAAGCCGCCTGTCCTGCGTATCGGCGGTGCCGTTGGATGCGATATAGAGATGATACTTTGGTGCAAGATAGTCTAACAGTTCTTTTGCACCGGGGATGAGAGGATGCCCCAGCGAAAGCTGCGTCCGATAGACCTCGTTAAACGCTGCCGGGTCAAGCGACCAGCCGAAATAGGAAAACAGCGTTTCAAACCGCTCCTGAAAAATCCGCTCCCGAGGGATTTCGCCCCGCTCAAAGCGCTCCCAAGTTTCCAGATTGATGGCGCTGTAGGTGGTGATCCGCTCCTCGGTCGGCTCCTTGCCAAAGGCACGAAGCGTATTTGAAATTGCGTCCCGCTCGGTCAGGAGAAAATCCAGAAGAGTATCGTCCATATCGAGAAACACGTGCTTAAACATCATGCTCCCTCCTGTACAGTGCATCGGACAAGGCGGCAAATTCGGGAATGGAGAAGGTCTCGCACCGGGCGGTGGGGGACAGATCGCATTTGGTCAAAGCTTCAGCCACATCGGCCTTGCTCAGCTTGGGGAACCCCGCCGCAAGCGCATTCCCGGCAGTTTTTCTCCGCATGGCAAAGCCGGCACGAACCGTGCGGAAAAAGGTCTCCTCGGAGAGCATCGTGCAGGGTGGCTCCTCCCGGAGGTTCAGGCGAATGACGCTTGATACTACCTTGGGCTGCGGAATAAAGCAGTGCGGCGGCACATCAAACAGCAGCTCCGGCACACCGTAATATTGGCAGAACACCGTGAACGCAGAATAATCCGCCGTACCCGGCTTCGCACAAATCCGCTGGGCAACCTCCTTCTGCACCATGACCGTCACGGCAGAAAACAGCCGGGTCTCCAATAGTCTGGTGAGGATGGGGGAGGTAATATAATAAGGGAGGTTGGCGCAGGCCACGGGCTTTTTCCCGGGAAATTGTTCCTGCACCAGCGCAGTAAGATCAAGCTTGAGCACATCACCGAAAATAATGTTGAGATTCTCAAATTCGCCCAGCGTAATTTCTAGAACTGGCCTGAGGGCGGTATCGACCTCCACCGCGCACACCTTGCCTGCCCGAAGGCACAGCTCCTTGGTCAGACATCCGATGCCGGGGCCGACCTCCAGCACACCGGTATCGGCATCAAGCGCCGCTCCCTCGGCAATGCGTTGGGGAACCCACGCCTGCGTCAGAAAATTCTGCCCCTTTGCCTTGGAAAAGTGAAATCCATTGGCAGCCAAAAGTGCCTTCATCTGGTCAATATTGCATAAATCCATAACATTCTCCAAGAAATATGGAATAATATAAAGGGCAGCTCTAAAAAATCAGCGCAAGTCGCGCTGCGTGGGATTTTTGTGAAGTATGACGGAAACAAGACCCGCAGATTCGACTGTGATGAATTTTTAGAGGTGACCTAAAGCAACCCTCAGCTTGCAGAATGCAGAGTCCCCTGTTAGAAGCCTATCAATGACTGGGATGCATACATACAAGCGGGTTTTTGATAAGTATAATCTATATCGCCATGAATGTCCATCCCAAAAATTCACTCCATCACGGTCATTCCGATTCATCCTCTTCCAATGGAAAACGTATCTGCGCAGGGAGTGTGACAGAGGGACGGTTCTCCTGTCCCCTCCGGGAGGGGACAGGAGAACCGTCCCTCTGTCACAAAGTGGGCAAGACCTTTTGTGGTCAGATCATCGGTGTTATGGTTCAAGGTTGCTTTCATTGAACAGTGGAGAGTCAAAAAACTCAGGAATACTGATTTCCATACCCTGACACAGCTCGTGAATAATGCGGAGCTTTACGGAATCATAGGCGCAATTGATCACATTTCCGATGGTAGACTTCGGTACGCCGCTTTTCATATAGAGCTGGTATTGCGTCATGCCGTGCGCACACAACAGCTCTTTCAGCCGCTGGCTGATGGCTTCATTCAGTTTCATATCGCACCTCTTGTTCCTGTAGCTGTACTAACATTATATGGATGAGAGGTGAAAAATTAGTCCCTGTAACTGTACTAATGCAAGTTTTTCTGTTATAATGTCCAACAGGAAGGTGAGAATTTGTTATGACAGTTACATTTTGCGGACATCGTGATACAGTAGATTCATCAGCGCTTTACGCATGGCTTCAAAAAACAATCACGGAACAAATTGCGCACGGTGCAAATACATTTTTTCTCGGAGGCTATGGCTCTTTTGACAGAATTGCCGCCACAGCCGTGTGGGAATTGAAAAAGAATCATCCCGAAATCGTGTCTATTCTTGTTTTGCCGTATCCTGACAAAAATGTTGATACTGCAAAGTATGACATGACGACTTATCCACCGCTTGAAAATGTTCCACGAAGATTTGCAATTTCAAGGAGGAATCGCTGGATGGTTGACAATGCCAATGTGGTAATCACCAATGTTAGCCATGAATGGGGCGGCGCAGCGCAAACCTTAAAATATGCAATTGTAAAGGGAAAATTAGTCTTAAATTATTCCCCTTGTCTCCCTCAGAATTTCTGAGGTGGATTTTGCATACTCCGGGGTACGAGCCAATATGCTGTACAAAGCACATGACAGGAGGAACCCCGGATGGCAAATACAAGCATTTATCAGGATATCGCGGCGCGAACCGGCGGCAATATCTATCTTGGGGTGGTTGGCCCGGTGCGTACCGGGAAATCCACCTTTGTGAAGCGGTTTATGGAGCTTCTGGTGCTGCCCTCCATTACCGATCCGTATCTCGCGGAGCGGGCAAGGGACGAGCTTCCCCAGAGCGGCAGCGGCAAGACCATTATGACCACAGAACCAAAATTCATCCCCGAGGAGGCCGTGACCATTGCCCCGGATGACAATGCCCGGATGCAGGTAAGGCTCATTGATTCGGTGGGCTACATGGTGGACGGCGCGGTGGGTGCTACGGAGGACGGCGTGCCCCGGATGATCACTACACCGTGGTTTGACCGCGAAATTCCCATGACTCAGGCGGCAGAGCTGGGCACAAAAAAAGTGATGGAGGATCATGCCACCATCGGTGTGGTCATCATCACCGATGGCAGCATTACCGATATCCCCCGCGAGGACTATCGGAAGGCTGAGCAGCGCTCCATTCAGGATATGAAGGCCACAGGCAAGCCCTTTGTGGTAGTAGTTAACTCCCAGCAGCCGGAGGGCAGTGCGGCGCAGACGTTGGCAGAGGAGATCCGGCAGCGCTACGGTGTGGGTGTTCTGTGTCTGGACTGCCTTCACATGGAACAGGAGGCTCTGCGACAACTCCTGCGCGATTTGCTTCTTGCTTTTCCACTCACAGAGCTGCGCTTTTATCTTCCCGGCTGGGTGCAGGCACTTCCCGCAGAGCATCGGCTCAAAAGAACGCTTTATGATGCTATGCGCACAGCCGCCGCCGGTATATCGGTACTTAGGCAAGCAAGGCAGGCTGCGGAAGCCCTTGATGCACTGGAACAGGTTTCTACATCCACGCTTAGCGAAATTGAATTGGGGAGCGGTGCGGCCTCCATTCGGCTAACCTTCCCGGAAGCGCTGTTCTATCAGGCTTTAGGAGAAGCCTCCGGCTTTGAAATTACCGATGATGCTCAATTGATGGCGCTTTTACGCGAAATGGCCGAAATCAAGGCCGAATACACCCGCCTTGCGCCCGCACTGGAGGCTGTCCGCGCCACAGGCTACGGCGTGGTCATGCCCGGAGAGGCAGAAATGAAGCTGGAAAAGCCAGAGCTATTCCGTCGCGGCGGCAGCTGCGGTATTCGCATTCGCGCCTCAGCCCCTTCGATCCACATGATGCGCTCGGACATTGTGGCAGAGATCAGCCCCATGGTGGGAGATGCCCAGCAATCGGAATCTCTGGCAAGGCAAATGCAGGCGGATTATGAAAATGACAGCGAAAAACTCTGGGAGAGCAATATTTTCGGAAAATCCGTCAGCGAGCTGATCCGCGACGGCTTCACCGCCAAGCTCAACCACTTGCCCGAGGATGCCCGCATGAAGCTGCGCAACGCCCTCACCCGCATCGTCAACGAAGGCGCGGGCGGTCTCATCTGCATTCTTTTCTGAACAAAATATCAATAATCCAGCACCTCTTCATCCACCCGGTATGTCCGGCACGGATGAGGGGGCGCTTTTGCCGAGTTAAATGGGTTCAAGGACGGTTGTCCATGGCGTTGAGTTAAGGATTAGGTAACCACAAGGCCTTTGAGCGACACCCCGGAAATCAGGAATGAGATGTGCTTTAGGGCACCTCTAATTATTCTTCGCGGGCGAATCTGCGGGTCTTATTTCCGTCAGATTTAATAAAAATCTTGAAAATACGTCAAGTATTCCCTGCGATTTTTATTGAATCTGACAGAAAAATCCCTCGCAGCTCGCCTCAC
>JAZRZL010000028.1:0-23372 GCA_045601345.1 Faecousia sp.
AGACTTGTCGGCCGCATCGGGATTATTTCTCGCGCCGGCATACCAGCAGTTCTCGACTTCCTTATAAAGGGCAATCAGCTGGGGCGTATCCTCCAGGCCATACTGGCGAAGAATGCGATCCTGCTCGCGGATGACATCCTTTAGGAGCTCGGCATTCTGCTTGGTATTCAGATCACGACCGTCGGTGCCCTGGAGCGCCGTATCGTTCTCGCCACGCATACCGATGGTCAGCAGGTTATCAAAGCTGCCGTTGCGCTTGATACCGTCAGACCAGAAGTTGGAGAGGTTGGTGGGATTTGTGAGATAGTTCCAGGCTTTGATATCATTGCTGGAGGTACTGCCGTTCACGTTGGGCTGTTTGTAGGTGCTGGAGCCTTGCAAATTGCCCCATTCTACACCCGCACGAGCCATCGGCTCATGATGGGAAGCACCGACCATGACACCGTAACGGGTTGCCAAGACCGCATTGGCCAAGGTCATGGGATATTCGCCGTAGCCGATGGCCTTCAGGCTTCCATCGCCCAAAGCTTTGGATTCAGCATCGGTGTAGTTGGTGGTGTTGGTGTTGGGAGCATCACATCTTGCACCGGCATTACCGGGCTGATCGACATACATAGCACCGCCCAGAAGGTAATGGTAGTCAGCTTCCATCTTGGCAAACTTGTTGCCGGTGGAGAAGGAGCTGTACGCTGTGCCGCCATTGCCCAGACCTTCTACGCCATCAGAGCCGAAGCTGTTGGACCACATGGCAGGCCAAAGGAAGTTGCCCTTTAGGCGGAGCATCAGCTCGAAGACTTCATTGTAGAACATATAGTTCAGACCGCCGTAGTGGCTGTCAGCGAAGCCGTCAAGGTTGGGGTTTTCGTCGTTGAAGAAGAAACCACGATAATTGACAGAGGGGCGCTTGGACACGGTTTCCAGCTCGGCCTCGGCAAAGGACAGAGTGTCCTTATGTGCGGGCTTGACATCTGCCCACCAGATCCAGGGGCTGACACCGCATAGATCCTGGGTAATATGGAACAGGCCGTAAATTGTACCGCGCTTATCAGAACCGGCAATGACAATGCGGGTCTGCTTGCCTTCGGTAACGACCTGAATCTGATAGCGCTCAAAGTCTTCGGACTTGAAGCTCTCGTTGCTGGCCTTGATATCCCATTTCAGACCCAGATCCTGAATCAGGCTGTCATTTACGGTACCTGCAATGATGATAACATCTTCATTGCCAAGCTTGTTTACGACATTGTTCTTAATGTCTGGCTCCAAAACATTGTTTTTTGCTTCGGATGCGGTTGCAACAGCGTACACCTTGGATTTCTGCCCGGAAACGGCTTCAAAGTCCTCGGCGGCTGCGACGGCAATCAAAGAAATGCCGTCATAATCACTGCTGTCACGGTCGATGTAGATGGGCGCTGCACCCAGCGGGCTTGCCAAAACGATATTGCCCTTATCTACAGGCGCAGCGGCCATGACAGGGAAGCTGCTCAGCACCAGAGCCAGTGCAAGAAGCAGTGCCAACAGGGTTTTCATTCTCTTTCTCATTGGGAACCTCCTTAAAATTTTGTTGAAGACAAGAGGATTTTTTTGTTGTATAATAATTTACAACAGAATAATTTTACATGATTTTAGTTAAAAAAGCTATCATAACTTCCTACAGAAAAGCATTGTGTTTTTTGGTAAAAAAGCAAAAAATTGAAAGGAGTATCTAATGGAAATTAATGTTAATAAGCAGAGCAGTATCTGTATCAAAGGCTCATGCACCCTCTGGTTTGATCCCTGGGAGATACCGAAGGAAGAGAAAGCGGACATCATTTTTCTGACCCACGGCCATTTTGACCATTTTTCCCCGGAGGATGTTATTTCTCTGACGAAAGATGAAACTGTGTATGCAGTGCCGGTCAAGCTGTTTGCGCAGGAGAATGGAAAGACGGTATTGCACCCATCCCGCAGTTTGCCGGTAACGCCTGGGCATCATTATGCCTTAGGAGAAGTGTTTTTTGATACCGTACCCTCTTACAATATTGGGAAACCTTTCCATCCTAGAAAAGATAGCTGGTGCGGCTATGTTGTTATGCTGGACGGTAAACGAATTTATGTTATGGGTGACAGCGATGCAACGTCGGAAGCCAGAAATATAAAATGCGATATTCTTTTGATTCCCATCGGTGGCACCTACACCATGGATTGGAAAGAGGCAGCGGAATTTACGGCCAAAATCTCTCCGGAGCTTGCCATTCCCACCCATTATGGCTCGGTAGCAGGTGACCCGAAGGATGGCGAACGGTTTATGAAACGCCTGAAGGAGCTTTCACCGGAAATCAGGGTAGAATTAAAACTGCCGCAGCGATAATTCACTGCGGCGGAATAGACTTCATTTTTTAAGAGATAGCAGATCGCTTTTGAGATTTTTTTGATATTCCTGTGTCAGAAGCTCCAGACCCTCGAAGGATACATAAGGACGGTAATGCAGCTCCATTTCATCGTGGAGCTGCTTTGCTTTTTTCATCAGGGTCATGGCCTGCTCCAGATGGTCATTGACCGCTTCCCCCATGGCAGTGATTTCCGGTGTGCTAGTGAAGAAACGCTCCGGGAAGATGGTCACGGTGCTGTCAGCGGGTGGTTTTTCACAGGTAAAGTAAGTGGTATGCAGCTCAGGAATCATAATTCCCTCCAAACGCTTCGGCGCAAGGGGAGAGAGGGCACAGATGCAGTCATAACCGGCGTGGAGATAATGCGATTGCAGTCGGGCAAACAGGGGCGCACATAGTCCCCAGGGATCGACTACGGCAATGCCGCCCTGTATGAGGCTATACTCTCCCAATGGCGTATAGGTGCGGAAAAAGACCTCCCGCCGAATGCCGCTGCCGTGTTCTGACGGCTGGATATCTCCCTCCAGTGCCTCCATGAGCCGATGCAGACCCGCAGGGTTGGAGGCTTTCATTGTCGAACGAATGCTTTGCCGCAGGGCTTCTGCCGCATTCAGATGGGCATAAACGCCGGGGAAAAGTGCCCGATATTTTTTTTGCAGACCTTGCAGGGCATCCTTTTCTGCTGCCAGCCCTTTGGTATCATAGAAGCAGCCAAGATTCAGGTAGCTTTCTCCACAGCCGCACAGCTCCGGCTCCATCACATGGGGTGCGGTGCCATCTACAACAGCAAGCCCCAGCGGGAGAATCAAAATCCCGTCCAGAGAATCGGGGTCAGAGGCGCAGGGATAGCTTTCTGTATCTGCGCCGAGCTGCTGAGCGGTATGGAGAAGCTTTTTCATAAAGGTGGATTTTCCGCAGCCGGGGCCGCCTTTCAGAATAATCAGCTTTCGGATGCGGGAATCCTCATGCAGATCATCGAATTTTGAGATAAAACCCCGGGCAGTTTGTGCACCGAGAAACCATTGCGTGTTCATCTCATCCCTCCTAATTTCATGTCCTCCTCATTCTATGCATCGTAGGCTGATCGTGTACCATGGCACATCATGGCAGGCGTTTGGATAAGATGATACAGAACTGCGTGACCGGAGGGTATCAAATGGAACAAAATTATCTGACTGCCAACGAGCTTTCTCCGGGAGAGGAAGCTTTTGTTGTGGATATTTATGTACAGGGGCCGCTTCGCCGGAGGTTATTTGATTTAGGCTTAGTTCCCGGCGCAAAGCTTTGCAGGCGCTATACTGCACCTGCTGCCTCTCCAATAGCCTATGACGTGCAGGGCATGGTTCTGGCACTGCGGCTGGGGGATGCAAAAAAGATTACAGTTAGGAAGGTGGAAGCTTGAATATTGCGCTGGTGGGAAATCCCAATGTGGGAAAAAGTACGCTGTTCAATGCCCTCACCGGCCTTAGGCAGCATACCGGAAACTGGCCGGGAAAGACGGTGGATTCCGCTGTAGGAAGCTATAGCTACCATGGACGGGAATACTGCGTGACCGATCTTCCTGGGCTATATTCTCTTCATGCCAATTCGGAGGAGGAACGGTTAGCTACGGAATTTATCGGTAGGGAAACGATGGACTGTACTATTGTAGTATGCGATGCAACCTGTCTTGCAAGAAGCCTTATTTTGGCTCTGCAGGTGATGCGCGTGGCAAAGCGCATGGTGATTTGCCTGAACCTCAGCGATGAGGCCGAAAAACGGGGACTCAAAACAGATGAAGACCGTTTGAGCCGCGCTCTGTCATTGCCGGTAGTGGTGACAGCCGCAGGAAAGCGTGAGGGAATTGAAGAACTGAAAAGGACAGTACAAAATGTCTGTGATGGTTTTCTAGTTGCTGAACCGTGTATTTCCTGCGTAGAGGCAGGGGAGAAGGGAGCAATTGACACAGCGCAGTTGGCGCTCACGCTTGCTGAAAGCGTGCAGGGGAGGGAGACAACGGATTGTACATGGCGGGAACGGCTGGATCGGCTGCTGCTCCATCCTGCGGCAGGATATCCTGCGGCATTTCTACTTTTGCTGTTGATCCTTTGGCTAACCATCCGCGGCGCCAATCTGCCCGGTCAGCTTTTGGAACGCTTATTTTCTGATCTGGGCATACTGCTCTCTCGCTGGCTATCCATACTCCCGAATGGCTTGCGGAGCTTTTTGGTTGATGGCGTTTATGATACGGCATCTCGCGTGGTGACGGTCATGCTTCCGCCGATGGCAATTTTTTTCCCGCTCTTTACACTATTGGAGGATTTGGGCTTTTTGCCGAGGCTGGCGTTTCTGCTTGATGCTCCTTTTGCCCGCTGCGGTTCTTGCGGGAAACAGGCGCTGACCTCCTGCATGAGCCTTGGCTGTAATGCAGTAGGTGTTACTGGCTGCCGAATTATTGACTCCCCTAGGGAGCGGTTGATTGCAATTTTGACAAGTTCGTTTCTTCCCTGCAACGGACGGTTTCCAACACTGCTCTTGCTCAGTTCCATGTTGTTTTCTGGTAGAATGTCCGCATTTATCATTGCTTTGTGCCTTGTGATTTCTATGGGTGCGGTAATGATTTGCGCCTTTTTTTTAAGCAAAACTCTTCTCAGGGGGGAGCCTTCCGGCTTTGTTTTGGAGCTGCCGCCCTTTCGAAAACCACGGGTAGGAGAGGTCGTTGTTCGTTCAATTTTAGACAGAACGCTTCGAATTTTAGGCAGAGCTGTTTTGGTGGCGGCACCTGCTGGTGGACTGATCTGGCTGCTATCCCATATTCAGCTAGGTGAGGGCAATATCCTGCGCATCATTTCTCAATTTTTGGATCCGTTGGGGGCAGCCATGGGCTTGAGCGGATCCATCTTGCTGGCATTTGTACTTGGATTCCCGGCAAATGAGTTGGTGCTTCCGGTGCTTGTCATGCTGCTGTCCGGCAGCGGAACTTTAGGAGGAACAGGGAATATCCTGCATATGCTGTCCGGGAGCATACAGCCGATTCCCATGATGATTTTCTGCCTGTTCCATTGGCCTTGTGCACCTACCGTAATGACGATTTATAAAGAGACCGGCAGCCTCCGCTGGACGCTGTGCGGGGTGCTGCTCCCAACCGTCTTTGGGATGGTGCTGTGTTTTTTGGTTCAAATGATTATGGGATAAAAAATGCAGCTGCTCTTTTTGAGAGAGCAGCTACATAAATAGGGGAGGGCTTAGTCGATAAGCAGACGGCGGGTTGTGCTTTCGGGCTTGGAGAGCTTGGGCAGCGTCAGGCGGAGAACACCGTCACGATAGGTGGCAGAAATGTTCTCAGTGTCAATACCGGCGGTGTCAAAGCTTCTCTCATAGGAGCCGAATCTGCGTTCACAGCGGACATAATTGCCCTTCTGATCCTTCTGCTCAAAATCAGAGTGCCGCTGTGCACAGATGGTCAGGGAGCCTTCGTCCAGATCAACATGGATATCCTCCTTGTTAAAGCCGGGAAGATCAGCTTCCAGAAGGAAGTTTTCTCCTTCGTCCCGGATATCGGTGTGGAAACCGGCGGGGGAGCGGTCGGAGAAAAAAGCACGCTCCAGCTCATCCAAGCCACGGAATGGATCATAGGGATGGAATTCGCGGAATTTACGGGTGTAAGGTACTAACATCATGATAACCTCCAATCAGATAGCGCCGCACCATATGCGGCATGTACGGGACCTCACCGAATCATTTCGGCTCGGTTTCTTTCTTCGATTATGATGATATACCGTAAGTATGAACAATTTTCTCAATATCTATGAACAATCTGTAAAAATTAGCACTCTACAAGCGAGAGTGCTAATTTTCTATCTGTTCTTAAATTGCAGGTATCCTTCCAAAATCAGGCTGGCAGCCACGGCATCCACCGTATTTTTCCGCTTCTTGCCGTGATAGTTGTGCTCGGATAAGATTTGATGTGCCTCAATGGTTGTTCTGCGCTCATCCCAGAGGTAAACCTTCATGCCGATGAATTGAGAAAGCTTTTCGGCAAAATCCTTATATAGCTGCGCACGAGGACCTTCGGAGCCGTCCATATTTCTGGGGAAACCCATGACAATTTCGCTTACCTGATTCTCTTTTACGAGACAGGCAATGGCCGCCATAGTTTTATCGGGATTCCAGCTTTGAATTACGGTAGTGGTGCCGACAATGGAACCAGTGAGATCGGAAATTGCAATTCCTGTGCGGGCGTCTCCGTAGTCAATGGCCATGATTTTCATAAAGATGCCTCCATATGTTTTTCAATATTATATCATTTTTTTAAGAAACTGCAATGACTGAAGTGGTTGAGTTTTTTCCTGATTCAGCATAATAATAAAGGGAGCGATTGTTTTTTCCCCTCAGCATTATAAAGTTTGAGCCAATTACACATTTAATTTTAAATTTTACGATGGTACACGGACTTGCTTGCGGAAGAAAATGCAAAAGCTTGACTTCATAGGAAATAGAAGATATAATATACATAATACATTATATAGGTTGGTATGTTTTTCCAACCACTAAATATCGTGAGGAATCCAAATGACCAGGAAAAATCCAAATTACGGCAATGAAAGTATCGACATTCTTGAGGGCGCAGATCGTGTCCGAAAAAAGCCCAGCGTCATCTTCGGCTCCGACGGACTGGACGGATGTGAGCACGCCGTTTTTGAAATTCTATCCAACGCTATCGACGAAGCCCGTGAGGGCTACGGCGATACCATCATCGTCACGCGCTATGCAGATAAATCTATTGAAGTAGAGGACTTTGGCCGTGGCTGCCCCGTGGACTGGAATCCCATCAAAAAGCGCTATAACTGGGAGCTGGTATTCTGCGAAATGTACGCAGGCGGCAAATACGGCAACGATGCCGGAGAAAGCTACGAATTCAGCCTCGGTACCAACGGACTGGGTGCCTGCGCTACGCAGTATAGCTCAGAATACTTCGATGCCGTCATTCGCAGAGACGGCTTTAAATATACCCTCCACTTTAAAAAGGGTGAAGTGGTAGGAAAAAAGGGGCAGGAGCTGATCAAAGAGGAAACTGACCGCAAAAAGACCGGCTCATGCTTCCGCTGGCGACCCGATCTTGAGGTCTTCACCGACATTGACATTCCCGCCGAATTCTATCTGGATGTGCTCAAGCGGCAGGCCGTGGTCAACAAGGGTGTACATTTCCGCTTCCGCAATGAGGTCGGCGGAAAATTTGAGCAGACAGAAATCTGCTATGAAAATGGCATTGTAGATTATGTAAACGAATTGGCACAGGATCGTGCCTTTACCATGACCCAATACTGGGAAACCGAGCGCCGCGGTCGTGACCGTGAGGATAAGCCGGAATACAAGGTGCGCCTCACCTGCGCTCTGTGCTTCACCAAAAGCACCAGCCAAATCGAATACTACCACAACTCCTCTTGGCTTGAGCACGGCGGTGCGCCGGAAAAGGCCGTGAAAAGTGCCTTTGTCTCTGCGCTGGATGCCTACTGCAAGCAGACAGGAAAATACAACAAGGCAGAGGCAAAGCTGACCTTCCCTGACATTGCCGACTCTCTGGTGCTGGTCACCAACTGCTTCTCCACACAGACCTCCTATGCCAACCAGACCAAGAAGGCCATCACCAACCGCTTCATTCAGGAAGCGATGACCGCCTTCCTCCGCGAGCAGCTACAGGTCTATTTTATTGAGAACAAAAATGAAGCTGACCGGATCATGGATCAGGTGCTTATCAATAAGCGGGCACGTGAGACCGCTGAAAAAACCAAGGTCGCCGTCCGAAAGAAGCTCTCCGGCAGCATCGACATTGCCAACCGGGTACAGAAATTTGTAGACTGCCGCAGCCGTGACCCCATGCGCAGAGAAATCTACATCGTAGAGGGCGACTCCGCTCTCGGCTCTGTCAAGCTCTCACGTGATGCAGAATTTCAGGGCATTATGCCGGTACGCGGCAAAATTCTCAACTGCCTGAAAGCAGATTATGTGCGCATTTTTAAATCTGAGATCATCACCGACCTTATGAAGGTGCTGGGCTGCGGTGTTGAGGTGGACACCAAAAAGGCCAAGGAGCTGCACAGCTTTGACATTGAAAACCTGCGCTGGAGCAAAATCATCATCTGCACCGATGCGGATGTAGACGGCTTCCAGATTCGCACCCTGATTCTCACCATGCTCTACCGCCTCTGCCCCACCCTCATCCGGGAAGGCTATGTCTATATCGCTGAATCGCCTTTGTTTGAGATCACCTGCAAGGACAAGACATGGTTTGCCTACAACGAGCAGGAAAAAGCAGAAATCATGAAGAAGCTGGAGGGCAAGCGCTATACCCTCCAACGCTCCAAGGGTCTTGGCGAAAATGATCCCGAAATGATGTGGATGACCACCATGAACCCCGCCACCCGCCGCCTCATCCGGGTTATGCCGGAGGATGTGGAAAAGACCGCCCAATGGTTTGACCTGCTTCTGGGCGATAACCTCACCGGCCGCAAGGAGCATATTGCCCAGAATGGCTATAAATTCCTTGAACTGGCCGATATTTCATAAAAAGGAATCGTATTATGGCAAAGAAGAAAGCCAACAACGAAACAACTGCACACAGCCAGAATCCCAACGTCATGGGTCTGCACGCCAGCGTCCTAGAGCAGCCCATCTGCGATACGCTGGAAACAAACTATATGCCCTATGCCATGTCGGTCATCGTGTCCCGCGCCATCCCGGAAATTGACGGCTTTAAGCCCTCCCATCGGAAGCTGCTGTATACCATGTACAAAATGGGACTTCTGACCGGCAGCCGCACCAAATCTGCCAACATCGTAGGTGCCACCATGAAGCTCAACCCCCATGGTGATGCAGCTATTTATGAGACCATGGTGCGTCTGGCCAGAGGCAATGGCGCACTGCTCACCCCCTTTGTGGACTCCAAGGGCAACTTCGGTAAGGTCTATTCCCGCGATATGTCCTATGCCGCACCCCGCTATACCGAGGCCAAACTCTCCCCGATCTGTCATGAGCTGTTCGCTGACATCGACGAGGACACCGTGGACATGGCGGACAACTATGATGCCACCATGAAAGAGCCGGTGCTCCTTCCCACCACCTTCCCCAATGTTCTGGTCAGCGCCAATACCGGCATTGCCGTTGGTATGGCCAGCAACATTTGCGGTTTCAATCTGGCGGAAGTCTGCAATACGGCCATCGCCCTGATTCGCGATCCTGACTGCAATCTGCTGGAAACCCTTCCTGCACCCGACTTCTCCACCGGCGGCGAAATTCTCTATGATCCGCTGGAAATGGCAGAAATCTACAAAACCGGCCGCGGCTCGTTCAAGGTACGGGGCAAATGGCGCTATGTGAAGGAAGATAACCTGATTGAAATTTACGAAATCCCCTATACCACCACCTCCGAGGCTATCATGGATAAGGTCGAGGAGCTGGTAAAGGCCGGGAAAATCCGCGAAATCAACGATATGCGCGACGAGACCGATCTCAACGGCCTCAAGCTCACCATTGACCTCAAGCGCGGCGCAGACCCGGAAAAGCTCATGCAGAAGCTCTGCCGTTCCACCCCCATCATGGACAGCTATCCGTGCAATTTCAATATCCTCATTTCCGGGATGCCCCGGGTGATGGGGGTACGGGAAATTCTGGAGGAATGGATCGCATGGCGCAGTGAATGCATCCGAAGAAGAGTCTTCTTCCAGCTGCAAAAAAAGCAGGAAAAGCTTCATCTTCTCAAGGGACTGAAAAAAATCCTTCTGGATATTGATAAGGCCATTGCCATCATCCGTAATACCGAGCTGGATGCTGAGGTCATTCCCAATTTGATGATCGGCTTTGGTATTGATCAGGTGCAGGCAGAATTTGTTGCCGAAATCCGTCTGCGCAACATTAACAAGGAATATATTCTCAAGCGCACCGCTGAAACAGGCGAACTGGAAAAGCAGATTGACGAGCTGGAGCAAACCCTGAAAAGCACTCGCCGCATTCGCTCCATCATCATTGACGAGCTGAAAAAGGTTGCCCAGAAATACGGTGAACCACGTCGTACCACGCTGGTTTATGAAACCGCCCTTACACTGGAGGATGAGCCGGATGAGACCCCGGATTATCCCGTCAGCGTTTTTGTTACCCGGGGTGGCTATCTCAAAAAAATTACCCCGCAGTCCCTTCGTATGTCCGGCGAACAGAAGTATAAGGAGGGTGACACCCTTCAGCGGAAAATGGAGCTGACCAACCGCGCAGAGCTTTTGGTATTCACCAGCTTGTGTCAGGCCTATAAATGCAGACTCTCCGATTTTGAGGACTCCAAGGCCAGTGTACTGGGCGATTTCCTTCCCGGAAAGCTGGGCATGGAGGAGGGTGAGACGGTTCTTGATGTGCTTCCCGCAGGGGATTACAGTGGCTGGATTCTGTTTTTCTTTGAAAACGGCAAGGTTGCCAAGGTGGAGCGCAGTGCCTATGCCACCAAATCCAACCGCCGCAAATTAACAGGTGCCTTCTCTGACCGCAGCCCCGTCAAGACCATCCTTGTCCTGCCGGAGGAGGCCAAGATCGCACTCTATGCCATCGATGGCAGAGCCTTGATTTTCTCATCTTCTCTCCTGTCTGCAAAAGCCACCCGCAGTACCCAGGGTGTCAGTGTCATGAGCCTCAAGCGCAAGAGCCTCATTGACCACGCCGCCCTTCTGGAGGAAACCGGCATCGTCAACCATAGCCGCTATGCCGTCCGCACCCTTCCCGCACCCGGCAGTCCGCTCAAGCCAGAAGACGCTGAAGAAAAACAGCTTTCTATGGAATAGTGTACCGTCAAGCTGGAGGTCAGAAAAATGAACTACCGTGTACTTGCTATCGTCCTCACTCTGTCGCTGCTGCTTTCCGGCTGTAGCCTTGCTAAAAAACTTGTCCCGAAAAGCAACTATCATTTCTCTGCTGACCACGATTCCCAAAACGAGCAGGTAAATGAGGATACAACGATTTTTGTTGCGAACAAAGAAGAACTGGAGAAAACCATTTTTTCCCTGATTAAGCAGGACAAGGAAACGGCCTCTCTCAGTGCCGATGATTACGATGGCAATCTGAAAGAGGATTGTGATGCCATCATCGAAAATTTCCTGCATAAGGTTCCAGAAACCGCTTATGTCGTCCGCGCCATTCTTCCTGACCTGAAGGAAGCGGATATGTTTTATAAGCTGAATCTGACCATATACTATTCTACCTCCTATAGTGACATCGCTAATGTCAAAAAGCGCTATGTTTATTCTGAGGAAGATATGCAGACTGCACTCAGAAACGCACTGGAAAACGGCGAAGAAAAAGTTCTTCTCCACGTTTTCCACTACAAGACCGCACCGTATGAGGCAGAGGATTACTACAACACGCAGGCGGCAGAATTCTTTGCAGCTGATCCCATATCCATTATGGCGCTGCCGAAAATCTCCGGCAAAGCTTATCCTGATACCGGTGATGAACGCATTGTAGCGCTGGAATTTAATTATTCTTCCGATCCTGCCGCAGATTTTGAGCTTTCACAGGCAGAATTGGGTGTTATGAAGAAAACCGTAGCCCGCTTCATTGACAGCGCCAGTGATTATGCCAGCTATGCAGACAACGAAAAAGAAAAAGCATTCCAGATTTACTCTTATCTGACCGACTTGCACCATTATAATGTTGGAGATACGCCCTCCGAGACCCCTGCCTTTGATCTGCTCACCAAGGGCATTGCCGACAGCCATATCTTTTCCATTGTATACAATGCTATGTGTATGCAGGCAGGACTGACGTGTCATGTGGTGCAGGGACAAAAGGAGGGAATGGATTATTACTGGAATATTCTGGAATTTGAGGATTACGCCTGCCATGTGGATATTCTGGCAGATGAACTGAACAATCTTTCGGAACCACAGCTTCTTTTTGATGCAAAAATGAAAGATTATAAATGGGATCCAAACAGCTATCCTGAATGCAGGGAGCCGCTGCCAATATCCATTCCTGGTGAAACGACATCGGAGGACACGACCTCGCCTGAATCGACGGAAGAATCCATGGAAGAAATCCCCCATGTTGCTATTCATAGCCCGTGAAAACTTTGTAAGATATTTATCGGGCTGGTATCGGTGATATGCGGAGGAACAGCCTTTGAACATATGGAGGATACCGGCTACGGAAACAGGAATGGTTAAGGTCTTTCCTGATTTGATAATCTAGGCCTTTGGTTTTAAAAGTCAAGGCATACATGATCCTACGCGATTTTATGAACTTCTGAAAAATGTGCGAAAGAATATTGACATAACTGTGGGCAATCTCAAAAGAAAGACTTGCACTGGAAGAATACTACAGCATCTTTCCAGTGCAAGTCTGTGCATTTATGCGATGGAATTGTCATATATCGAATGGTTACATACGGTGGTGTGAGAGGGCTGTCACTCAATTAATAGGTAATAGGTGACCTCCGACTTGATTAGGATCTTATGTGGTGTTGGTGTTTTTTATAGCAGTGTGTTTCTGCAATAGCGCATCAGCGGTTTAAGCGATGCATAACAGGCGCAAATATCTTTTATAAGCTGTGGAGAATAAAGACGCTCGTCTATCAAGCGGCTTTCCACAACACCAAAGTTTTTCAGAGCAAAATAGCGTTCGAGTGCCTTATCCGAACAGGGCTTCGTGCGGCGATAGGTGTTGCCATCCAGTCGAAGATCGGTCGTGCGCTCCAGCTCGTCCACAATGGAGGTGAAGGGACGGGGATTTTCAGCAAGCAGATGTCGAAACTGCTCCATCTGCGCCGTGCGCGGAAACCAGAACAGAAATCCATAACTGTAATCCTCGGAGGTCAGCTCGAAAAAGAATACCGGCTGCTCTCCCCATGGTGCGTCTGATGTGCGGAAGCAAATCCAAATGCTCTCTTTATACGGTGTCGGCGGATGCATACGCGCATCACGGTAAATACGAGAGACCTTGCATTCCAGCTCCGGAAAATCTGGCTGCACCTCCGAAAAGAGATCGCGGCCAAGCACCTTCATCGGCTCATATAGCGTCATCTGATACTGCTTCTTATGTGCTTCAAACCATTCCCGGTTATTATTGAAGCGGATACCCCAGAGAAAATCAATCGTTTCCGGGGAAAATCCCTGAAACTCCATAACCATGCCCCCTCGTATAATAAGATTCTGTGACCCCTGATGGGCTGCTATTGTCTGAGAGATTGAAAATGTGTTATTTAATCAGGCTCAATTATTGTTTGTGCTTTGAATTTTATGGCTCAGGTAATTACAAAGCCACCATTGACCGGGAGAATCTGTCCAGTCACAAATGGAGCATCAGCTAGGTAAACCATAGCCTGCGCAACATCCTCCGGGGTTCCACTGCATTCAAGGGGAGTGGCTTCGTGGAGTTCGGTTAATATTTCTTTTGTGAGATTCGCGGTCATATCTGTGGTAATCAAGCCGGGAGAAACAGCATTGACCCGGATGTGGCTCGGCCCAAGTTCCTTCGCCAGGGCTTTGGTCATGGCAATAACGGCACCCTTAGTAGCAGAATAGGCAACCTCGCAGCTTGCACCAACCTGCCCCCACATGGAGGCAACTGTGATAATGCAGCCCGTTTGCCTCCGAATCATTCCCGGGAGTGCAGCACAAATGCAGCGATAAACCCCGTGGACATTGACCTCAAACAATTGATGCCATTGTGCCTCCCCAATGTGAGTAACTAGTCCCTGATGGGCAATTGCCGCATTGCAGATGAGAATATCTACATTTCCCAACTCGTCAAACGCTCTGCTGACAGCTTCTGGGTTGGCAACATCACATTGAATGGCGGTTGCGCCGGTTTGCGAACAGAGCACCTCTGCCTGTACACGGCTGCTGGCATACAGGAAGCTTACTTGATCCCCCCTTTGACAAAAGGTACGAACGGCTGCGGCACCGATGCCTCGACTGCCGCCAGTGATGACAACATTTGCCATTTTTTATCCTCCCGATTACAAACGCTGCCGTAGGCACGCCCCTACGGCAGCGTAAAGCTTATCTTCTGCGGCTTCTGGTTTTGTGCTCATACTGACCTGAGCTAGCAATTTTGTTGTCGGATTCTGACATGAACGCCTTCAGCTTGTCTTCAAAGGCACGATCTCCGCTAGGAGGCAGAACCTCACCCATAGTGGGATTGCTCTTTTGCATTGCAGCGGAACGGGGTGCAAGCGGTGATTCCCGCGACCGCATAGCATTTTGTGGGCGGGGCAGAGCACGCTTGATGGAAAGATTGATTCTCCCGGACGAATCAATGGCCAGAATCTGCACCTTAACATCCTGCCCTTCAGTGAGATGGTCACGTACCTCATTAACATAGGTATATGCAATCTCAGAGATATGTACTAGGCCGGTTTTACCCTCCGGCAGCGAGATAAATGCACCAAATTTGGTAATTGATTTAACCTTTCCTTCCAAAATTGCCCCAGTAGTAAATTCCATATATGCGCTCATGTTCCTCTCTTGGATTTATTGTGTGCGGGGATCAGTCACCAATATCATAAAATGTGATTTCGCCATTGGAGACCCAGCCGAATTGATCTCTGGCAACATCTTCAACGCCTTCGTCGGTGTCGAGTGCGTTGATGCGATTTTCCAAATCGACGTTGGCCTGCTGAATTTGGTTGATCTGTACGTCCAGCGCCTGATGCTCGTCCTGTTTGGCGGCTAACTGCCGCTGAAGATGAACCAGAGACACCATGGCGTAGATCATAAGAATCATGATAATCACCAGCGTAAGCAGAGATGAACGTTCGAACTTGATTCTCATATGCCCTCTTACCTCTTTTCTGAGGGGGCGGTAAAAATTCCCTCAACTTCTTCATTAATATTCTACTCGATTTTTTTCCATTTGAAAAGAGCTTTTGAAAAAAATTTTTTATTTTTTCGCCTAATTTGCTGAATAACGGGCCAAATAAGCGCCCAAGGCCGAGAAAATAGGCGGCAAGACCCAATCCCGTACCCAAAAGCATAAAAAGATGCAGTTGTCCTGTTCCACCATAGAGTGCTAGAGTAAGCATAGAGACGAGTGCAGTTAGGCAGAACCACAGATCAAAAAGCCAAATGAGCTTCGGTGCTATTTTTCTGGGAAGGCGAAGAATATCATAATGTAGTCCCAGTATAAAGCCAAGAAGTCCAGCACGGAGGAATTCCAGCGTCTGCGCCTGAATCGTGTATTCCATTAGCCCAGCAAACGCCGGAAAAAGCTGCCCTCTTTGGGTGCTGCTTCATAGACAATGGCGCATACCGTACCGTCTACACTAACCTGCCCACCCTCTACGTTCAAGCTTTTCAGCTGCAAGCCCTCTCCCTGCACAGTGAGAAGCCCCCGGTTGGTGCGAAGCTGTACAACGGTATCATCAAAGCTATCTACGTCCGTGACCCCGGTCAGGCTCATGTGCTTTCGTTCCTCCAGTACCAGTCGATGGGAGCCTTCCTGTGTAATTTCGTCCTTTGTCATATTCATCCCCTCCTCCGCTCCAGTATATGCCCCAAGGAAATAAATATGACGATATGTCCAATAAGAAAAGCGTCTCTCCATAGATGAGAACGCTTTCATAAAAATTATTTTCTGAGAACAAATAAAATAATGCTGACCAGCAGTAAAACAAGCAAACCTATGGCTATGATCCTGTTTTTTACTTTACGTCGGGTGTTCTTTTGCTCAATACGCTGTAGAGAATCCTGCACTAGTTCCTCATAGTTGATTTGTTCCATACTTATCACCCGCCTTTCTGCGAAAGACACCGATGCGGTTATGAAACCGTGGTTCTTTCGCTATCTAATGCTCCTGACCGCTATCTGGCACATACGCTCAGTTACACACCAAATGGATTTCTTAAAGGGCAGCTCTAAAAATTCAGCGCAAGTCGAGCTGTGAGGGATTTTTTTGTCAGACGCAACAAAAACCATAGGGAATACTGGATGTATTTCCGAGAATTTTTGTGAAGCATGGCGAAAACTAGCCCCGCAGATTCGACTGTGATGAATTTTAGAGGTGACCTAAAGCACATCCTGTGAATCAGTCCAAAGCATGAACTGTTTCACAAGCGCTAAGTCTACTAAAACAACGAGGATATGTTATCGAAAACGATCCTGTAGCTGTTTCTTGATTGGATGCTGTGCCGATATTCCTTTTTTGAAGCCACCGAAAGATGGCTTATTTGTGTTGCCTGCCAGTCTTTATCTATCCACCCTCTCCAATATGCGGGGCAGCTGCTGCGATAAAAAAAGCCGCCCTATGGCGACTTTTCTTTATGGAGCGGGTGACGAGGCTCGAACTCGCTACCTCCACCTTGGCAAGGTGGCGCTCTACCGGATGAGCTACACCCGCAACGGACGGGAATATTATATGCACTTTTGCTTCAAATGTCAAGCACTATTTCTCGTTTGAAGAATTATTTTCTGTTGCTGTATTTTTCTGACAGCTTTCAGTTGCATTTAAAAAAAATTGTGCTATAATACGGGAGAGCAGATGCGGGTGTAGTTCATCGGTAGAACATCAGCTTCCCAAGCTGAATAGGGGGGTTCGATTCCCCTCACCCGCTCCATAACTGATACGGTAATTGATACAATAGTGTCGATTACCGTATCGTTTTTTATGCCCGAAAAAGCCTTGCGGTAAGGCGGTTTCTATGAGCAGAGGGTGCAAACAGCTTCAGCCGACCTCTGTTGGATGACTTTCGGCAGACCTTTTTGCTCTTCCATGCTTCTTCTGGCAAAAGCTATCGTGTAAAAAGAGCATATCGTGTAAATGACAAAGACCCGGAGCATCCGCACTCCGAGTCTTTTTGCTTTTGTAGGAATCAGATGGTTTCGGTGATCTCGCTGCCGTTCTTGAAGGTAAACACTATCCTGTCATCGGCGTACACGGTCACATGGTCAACGAGGGCGTTCCAATGGGACTCGTTGAAGCCTGTCGGCAGTTCCGGCATAAGGCAAATCTTCGTCATGAAGCATTCGACCATGTCAGCCTCAAAGAGGAGCGTGACCTTTCTCCGCTTGAGAGCCTCACAGCGTTTCTCCGCTTTGTCGTACCGCTCCGAGAAGCCGTCATACCTTCTGTTGTACTCGTCCTGGCTCATAGCCGTAGATGCATTCTCGGCTATCAGTCTCTCCGTCAGAGCGGAAACGGTGTCCATCTCTTCGGTCAGCATTTCACACTCACGGTCTATCTCATCGGCGGCAGCAAGGAGCGTTTCCCGCATGGTGTCGCAGTCATCAAGGAGCCGTTCCCGGTCTGACATCAGCTTTCCGACAGCCGAAAGGAAATGCCGCTTGATGTCTTCTTCATATAAATGATAAGTCCCGCATTTGCTTTCGCCTTTGTATTTCCCGTTGCACCGCCATATTACCCGGCGGTACTTGTCCGTGCTGTGCCACACCTTGCTGCCGTAATACGCGCCGCAGTCTCCACAGATGATTTTCGAGGAAAACGGACTTAAACTGTTGTGGTGCTTGCCCTTGGCTTTACGCTTTGCCATCTCCGCCTGAGTAAGGTCCCATTCGTGTTTGTCGATGATTCCCGGATGGCTGTCGGTCACATAATACTGCGGTACTTCACCCTCGTTGGGCTTCATCTTCTTGTTGAGGAAATCCACCGTGAAGGACTTCTGAAGGACTGCGTCACCCTTGTATTTCTCATTCGTGAGAATGCTCTCTACGGTGGTCGGCTGCCATACAGTCTTTTTTCGCGGCGTAGGGATGCCCTGCTCCGTGAGGTAAGTTGCAATGGCATTCAGTGTTTTGCCGTCCATACCAAGAGCAGTATTCAGCTCTGCCGTACCGCCTTTGATGGATTTCGCGGTCGCGCCGATTTTCAGGATACCTTCGCCGAACTGTTCGACAGAGGTATTGGTGGTGGACGCAGTCTTTGCCATCTGGTCAACCATCATATCCGCCTGATTGACATCCATGCCGAGAGTGGACATGGCATGTCTCGCGTTGGGCGCTGCATTGACAATGCTCCCACAGAGGGCTTTTGGGGTATCATTAAAGCTGAGATGTTCTACTTGAAGGACTTCCATGATGAAGTGACCCTGAGAACTGCGATAGACCAGTATATCCAATTCTATAACACTGAGCGTCCACAGGAACGCTACGGCAACAAGGCACCCCTGACTGTTCGTGCTGAGGCTCTGGACGCTGAAATACCTGAACAGTATCCTATTGCAGAAAACAAAAGGATACAAGCCTACAAAGCTAAATATGCCGCATAAACCAAGAAAGCTGCCACCTGTAGGCAACAGCTTTCTCAAAATATTTTTATTTATTTTCCCAGTCTACTTGACAGGGGGCAGATCAATTTTGCTACTGATTTTTGTTTGCCAACCATTTGGCAAGGGCATCCGCCATGGCGGTATTGCCCTCATCGGCCTTGTGCTCCTGCTGTGCCATGTAGCGGCGCACTTCGGTTTTTCCTGCGCCATCGGCTTTGCGGCGTTTTTCAAAATCGGAAAGCTTCTCCCGGTAGCCGCAGGCACAGGCGAAGGTCTGCTTTTCGCCCTCGCCCCAAAGCTCCAGCTTCTTGTGGCAGTTCGGGCAGCGGGCATTGGTGACCTGCTTCACGCTCTTGCGGAAGCCACATTCCCGATCGGGACACACCAGCATATCGCCCCGCTTGCCGTGTACCAAAAGCAGCATTTTGCCGCATTCCGGGCAGGGCTTTCGGGTCTGGTTGTCATGGGTATAGCTGGCATTGCTGGCCTTTACGGCGTTGACAAGTCTGGTGGCATAATCGCGCATCTCATCTACAAAGACATAATCCCGCTCCTGTCCCTTGGCAATGCGGGCAAGGCGATCCTCCCATTTGGCAGTCAGCTCGGCACTGCGCAGATCCTCGGGTGCCAGACCGACCAATTGAATGCCCTTGGAGGTGGGAATCAGCTCCTTGCCGTGGCGCTCAATATAGAAGGCAGAGAAAAGCTTTTCGATGATATCGGCACGGGTTGCGGGGGTACCCAGACCGCCGGTTTCCTGTAAAATTTGTCGCTGCTGCTTATCGCTTACCTGCGCGGTGGGATGCTCCATGGCGGTAAGGAGGGTGGCCTCGGTATAGCGAGCGGGAGGGGAGGTCTTGCCATTGACCACCTTGGCAGAGCGCACGCGCATCCGCTGTCCCTGACGGAGGTCGGGCAGACGCTGATCCTCTTCCTCACTGTCCTCTTCCTCCATGGCAAAATTCTTATCGTACATGGCCTTCCAGCCCTGCTCCCGGATGATCTTGCCCTTGGCGCGGAAGCTGTAGCGGTCAATGGATACGGTCAGCTCGACCTCCTCAAATTCCGCGGGTGGCATCAGCACCGCCAGGAAGCGGCGGACAACCAGATCATAGATGTTCCGTTCCGGCCCTGTGAGATCATAGAGCATGGGCTGCTCTTCGGTGGGGATGATGGCATGGTGGTCAGTGACCTTGGCATTGTTTACAATATATTTGGTTTGCAGAGGACGGGTTCGCAGGACTTTCTGTGCAGCCTCCTTGTAGGGAGCTACCATGACAGCACGCAGACGGTCTGGAATGGTGGCAACCACATCATCGGAGATATAGCGGCTGTCGGTGCGGGGGTAGGTGAGTGCCTTATGTCGCTCATAGAGTGACTGCATAATATCCAGCGTTTCTTTGGCACTGTAGGCATATTTCTTGTTCGCGTCTCGTTGCAGTTCCGTCAGATCGTAGGCGGCAGGGGGTGGTGTCTGGCGGCGCATTTTGCGAACCTGGGTGATGACGGCATCGCGTCCTTCACAGGCAGCAACGATTTTTTCCATGGCGGCGCGGTCAAAGCTGTGTGCAATGCCGTGCTGATCCTGAAGCCGTGCCCGGAAGCCGTCAAGATAGATGGCGGCGCCGTAATACTCCTTGGGCACAAAGCGGCGAATCTCGTTTTCTCTCGCCACAATCAGTGACAGTGTAGGAGTCTGCACACGGCCTGCGGAGAGCTGGGCATTGAACTTACAGGTGAGGGCGCGGGTCACATTCAGGCCAACCAGCCAGTCTGCCTCGCTTCTTGCCTGTGCGGAGCGGAACAGATTGTCGTATTCTGCCGCAGGACGCAGATTGGCAAAGCCCTCCTTAATGGCGCGGTCGGTCTGGGAGGAAATCCACAGGCGCTTGGTGGGCTTTTTCCACCCGGCCTTAATCATGATCCAGCGGGCAACCAGCTCGCCCTCGCGTCCGGCATCGGTGGCAATGACCAACTCGGCAATATCGCCGCGCTTCATTAGGCTCTGAACAATTTTATATTGCTTGGTGGTTTCCTTGATAACTACCAGCTTCATATTTTGGGGGAGCATGGGCAGGTCTTCCATATCCCATTTTTCAAGCTTTTTATCATACACATCGGGGTCGGCCAGCGTAACCAGATGCCCCAGTGCCCAGGTGACCACATAGCGATCACCCTCCATGTAGCCCTCACCGCCTCTGCGGCAGCCCAGCACCCGGGCTAGCTCCTTGCCCACCGAAGGCTTTTCTGCCAAAACCAGTGTTTTTGCCATATACTTTCCTCCCTGCTTACTTGTTGTTCTATCCAAATTACTACATCAAAATCCAGACGATCGGCAAAATAAAGATCACATAGCCGAGCAAAGACCAGAATAGAAATTTCTTTGTCGAAAAAACGGCGATAAATTCCCGGATCAGGGCAGTTGGCCAGAAATAGAGCGCAACCTTTGCCCCAATACCGATGCAATTCAGCTTCAGCTTTCTCGCATAGGTCAAACATCTGTAGATGTGATAGTTGCTGGAAACCAAGGCCGTGCGTTTGCCTCCCGGTCGACTCATAATGATTTCTTTTGAGTTTTGCAGATTCTCCATGGTCGTAGCAGAACCATCCTCCAGGATAATATGCTCTTCCGGAATTCCCTTTTCCAGCAGATACCTTTTCATCGCTTCTGCTTCGCTGATTTTCTCATTGCTGCCGCGACCACCGCTTGGGATCAGCATCGGTTTTTTTCGCATTTCTGATAGATTTCAATTGCCTTGTCCACACGGCTTGAAAGAAGCTTTGTCATACGTTCGCTGTCTGCCAATCCGCATCCATGAATGATGATATAATCATATTTCATTACATAGGGTAATAACTGGATAAAAACAGAGTACAAGACAAAATTCAAAACCAGACAGCTAAAATAAAAAACTGTCATGGCCAACCACAGCATGAACGTATGGACGGTTCCAAATTTCTCATAATCTACAACACCGAACACGTAGATAACCGTTGCAATTTCACCGATCGCGATACCGATGCCCAATATCAGCGACAACAGATGGGGAATTGAGAATGATTCCTTTTTGATCACCTGCAATCCATTGATCATCAATATTAAAGGAACAATAAAAATAGCAATCATCACCAGCAGGAAACACACCAACATGGCATATCCTGTGTTGGTTCCGAACAAAGTGCTTACAAAAAATAAGGTACAGAAGCACGCAGTCATCAAAAGAATACTATTAAAATAACGCTGCGGCTTCCATAGTGTAAATACAATCACCAACGCCCAAGGCCAAAACAAAATCGGCCACAGCGTTCGCACATTATCAACAATTGCTTCCATAGCGCCTCCTAATCATACCGCCCTTCTGTATTATGCGAAGGGCTTTCCGCGAAGAACCTGTGTTTTAATAAATCGGAACGTTTCTGCTTCTCCCTTCTGGGCAAGCATTTCCAGAAGATAGCGGAGCTGGCGGTAGGTTTGGGGATGCAGGAGGGCTGTTTCCTTAGCGGTCAAAAAATATTGGAGTGCGTCATCATCCCGGTAAGCACTGCCGTGATAGGTCTTGCAGGCCGCAATGCGATCCGCCACCATTTCCGCCAGATACCGCCGGGGCATGGGCATGGACACATATTGACACGCTTGTGCATCCCAATCTGTCCAATATTCGAAGTGGTGACGATTTCGACCCTTGTGGTGCATCCAAGCTACAGAATAGCCTTGTTCCTCTCGCTCAATTGCGTTGGGGCTGCGCGTACCAACATAGTATTTTTTTCCTACCCGAAATTCATCCGGCGCATATTTGGAAAGATCATGGGTCAGACCCTGCCAATATAAGCCCATCTGAAAGCAATGCTTCATCACAAGATACCGATGCCGGTTAATGGTATGCAAATGTTTCCATCCATTCATGGCGCATCCGCTCCTTTTTTTCATTATACTCCAAAGAGGAGAAAAGGTAAATAGTTTTTCTGGTTACGAAGATACGAAGACAGGGAACCGTCCGAAACCACTGAAAAAGTAGGGGAATTATGCGACTGCTGCGATTTTCCTGCAAAATAGTGCGAAAATAGCAGTCATATCTATCCGTAATTCCGTTTTTGGGGCAGACGAATCCCGCCTGTCCTTATTAACAGGCGGTGTGGAAAACTTTAATGAGTGCTGCGATACGTTTGAGATTCACTGCGATTGCGGTCAGCTTTGCTTTATCTGATGGGGGCAGTGCTGGAAGAACAGAGTGCTGTGATGTAAAACGGAAAGGCTGTTTACAGCAGAACTACATACGATACGCTGTTGAAATCCGAAATACCGGCAAAGCTGGTGCTGATCGCGCAGGAACAACAGCAGCTTCTGGGGATCTGAGAACAGCTATTGAAATGTGGAAAGCCCTACTAACTGCATTCGAAAATAGAAGCCTTTGCCCGGGTTTTCCACATTTCAACAGCTCTACTGCTTATGGCCGCGCTGCCCTCTCTCCCTGGGAAGAGTGAAAAAAATATTCATGACCTACAGATTTTGCCGAGAATACAGCAATATCACTTTCAGCATGATTGAATCCCCTGAGGGAATTTACACACAATTTAGGACTTGAGTCGATAAAGCCAAAAAGCCAATCCACATGGTCAGTGCATGGGCGAACAGTCAGCAGATGGTGTTGGGACAACTGGCCACTGACGAAAAATCCAACGAAATAACGGCAGTTCCGGAGCTTATAGATATGCTGGACATATCAGGTTGCATAGTGACTACAGACGCGATGAGCTGCCAAAAGGACATT
>JAZRZL010000029.1:0-18388 GCA_045601345.1 Faecousia sp.
AAATTTAAACTGTTTTTTTCGGTCAAGTTATTATAAGAAGCTGACCTGACTGGTTTCGGGAAGATCACCGAAAGCACCAGCAATTTTCAGGTTTTCAATATGGGTCTGAGAAACCTTGGGACAGGCATTAGAGAATTCTTCGATCGACAGGAATTGCTGATCTTTTCTTCCCTCATAGATATCCCATGCAGCAGTTTCGCCAAGACCCGACACTGCAACAAAGGGCGGCAGAAGCTGCTCATCCTGAATGATAAATTGGGTTGCATGAGACTGATACAGATCAATCGGCGCAAAGGTAAAGCCCCGGAGATAGAATTCGTAGCAGACCTCCAATGTGGTCAGAAGATCATCATCCTTTGCGGTGGAATCCGGGTTCGACTTGATGGTCTCAATACTGGCAACCACCTTTTCCTTCCCCTGCGTCATCATGGACGCATCAAAGCCGCCCTTTTGACTCCGGCGATAGAAATAGGCTGCATAGAATGCCAGTGGCTCATGCACCTTAAACCACGCAATGCGAAAGGCCATCATAACATAAGCAACCGCGTGTGCCTTCGGGAACAAGTATTTGATTTTCTTGCACGAGCCGATATACCATTCCGGCACACCCGCCGCAATCATTTCCTGCTCTGCACCATCGGGAAGGCCTCTTCCTTTTCTTACAGCCTCCATGATCTTGAAGGAGCGTTTTTCCGGCATACCGCAGGAAATCAGATAGTTCATAATATCATCGCGGCAGCCGATGGCCTGTCCGACCGTGGCTGTCTTGGACAGAATCAGTTCACGCGCATTGCCCAGCCAGACATCGGTACCGTGGGAGAAGCCGGAAAGACGAATGAGGGTATCAAATTCTGTCGGTTGCGTCTCCTGAAGCATACCTCTGGTAAAGCCGGTGCCGAATTCCGGGATGGCAACTGAACCAACCGGCCCCAGAATCGGGTCATTTTCATAGCCCAATACCTTGGATGAGATGAAAATGGACATGGTATCCGGGTCATCCAGCGGGATTTTTCGGGCATTAACTCCGGTCAAATCCTCCAGCATTCGGATCATGGTAGGGTCATCATGCCCCAGCATATCCAGCTTCAGCAAGTTTTCCTCCATGCAGTGGTATTCAAAATGGGTAGTGACCCACTCCGAATCCGGGGCATCGGCAGGATGCTGCACCGGGCAGAAATCGTAAATCTCATTTTCCTGCGGGATAACCACCAGACCGCCGGGATGCTGGCCAGTGGTGCGCTTCACACCAACACATCCCAATGCAAGGCGCTGTTCCTCTGCACGGTTGACGGTCTTTTCCCGTTCGGATAAATATTTTTTCACATAACCAAAGGCCGTTTTCTCTGCTACCGTGCCAATGGTACCGGCACGGAAAACGTGCTCTTTTCCGAACATTTCCACGCAATAGGCATGGGCTCTGGCCTGATATTCTCCTGAGAAGTTCAGGTCAATGTCTGGAACCTTATCGCCGCCGAATCCAAGGAAGGTTTCAAAGGGAATACCAAAGCCTTCCTTTGCTAATCTTTCGCCGCATTTGGGGCAGCGTGCATTCGGTAAATCCGCACCGCAGGCAGCATTTTGCTTTGCCCAGATTGCCCGCTCAACGATTTTCTGATCCGCACTATCCTCCCCTTCGGCATGAATGGAAGCCGTATCAAATGTTGTAAATTTGCACGCGGGATTGGGACAGCGATAGTGCGGCGGGAAGGAATTTACCTCCGTAATGCCGGAGAGATAGGCTACAATAGAAGAGCCAACGGAGCCACGCGAGCCAACCAGATAGCCGTTTTCCAGAGAATTCTGCACAAGCTTCTGGGCGGACATATAAATCACATCGTAATGGCAGTTGATAATATCGCCCAGCTCAGTCTCCACGCGCTTTGTAATCAGCTCGGGGGGATTTTCGCCATAAAGCTCATGAAGCTTGCCGTAAACCAGCGATTTCAAATCCTCAACCGAATTCTCAATCGAAGGTGCAAAAAGATTATGCGGCACCGGGCGGATCGTATCACACATATCGGCAATCAGATTGGTGTTGGTCACGACCACCTCAAAGGCCTTTTCCTTGCCCAAATAAGAAAATTCCTCCAGCATTTCATCCGTGGTCTTAAAATACAGGGGCAAATCCCGATCCGCGTCCTCATAGCCCTTGGTGGCAAGGAGAATATGGCGGAACGGCTCATCCTCCGGGTTCAGAAAGTGTACATCGCCTGTGGCACAGACGGGTTTTCCCAGCTCTTCGCCAAGCTCGACAATGGTGCGGTTGAAATTCCGCAGTTCTTCCTCATCCTCAGCCAATCCCTTTGCCAGCATAAAGCGGTTGTTGCAAAGCGGCTGGATTTCCAGAAAATCATAAAAGGATGCCAGACGTTTAAGCTCTGCATGGCTCTTTCGTGCCACAACGGCCTGAAACAGCTCTCCTGCTTCACAGGCAGCACCGATAATGATACCTTCACGCCACTTAATCAGCTCGGATTTTGGAATTCTGGGGACACGCTTATAATATTCCAGATTGCCAAGCGAAATGAGACGATACAAATTCCGAAGGCCGGTCTGATTTTTGGCAAGCAAAATGATGTGCCGGGTATGCCGTCCATCCAGTCTGCCGCCGGAACGAAGGGTTTCCATGGCCGGGTTTACCCCGTGCAGATCATGAATTCCCCACTCCTCCATCATTTTGATAAAGCGCATGAGAAGATAGCCGCAGGTGATTGCATCGTCAGAAGCGCGATGATGCTGGAAATCAGGCAGGCTCAGCGCATCGGCTACAATATTCAGCTTATATTTTCCAAGCTTTGGCAATAGATTCTGGGCAAGGATCAGGGTATCTACATAGGTTGGAGCGAAGGGAATGTTGCAGCGCTCACAGGCGGCCGTAATAAAGCCTACATCAAAGTCCGCATTATGGGCACAGAGCGGACGATCACCGCAGAAAGCAAGAAATTCCGGCAGAATCTCCCCAATTTTGGGGGCACCCTTCAGCATTTCATCGGTAATTCCTGTCAGATCGGTAATCTTTTTTTCAAGCTTTCGACCCGGATCAACAAAGGTCTGAAAGCGGTCAATCACCTCGCCATCACGCATGATCACAGCGCCGATCTCGGTGATTTCATCCTGCCTTGCAGAAAGGCCGGTGGTTTCCAAATCGAAAGCAACAAATTCATCGTGGAAATCTGCATTTTTGTCACCGTGGACAACAATGCGGTCATCTACGTCGTTTACATAATATCCTTCACAGCCATAGAGGATTTTCATTGGCTCCTCTGTGCCTGCAATCTTGCAGCCCCATTCCACGGTATGCATGGCATCCGGGAAGGACTGTGCGCCACCGTGGTCGGTAATGGCAATCGCCTTGTGTCCCCAACCGGCGGCAGTACGTACCGCTGTCATCGTATCGGTCAGGGCATCCATGGAGGACATGGTGGTATGCAGATGCAGCTCCACACGCTTCTGCTCTGCCGTGTCCTTGCGAACCGGTCGCTTGCCCTCCATAATGGCCAGCGGCTCCACGACCAGATCGTTTTCAAATTTATTGAAATTCACTCGCCCATAAATTTTTATCCAGATGCCGGGTTTCTTCTTTTTCACGTTAGGTGCATAAATCCCGTCAATAATCGGCTTTGCCTTTTCCGCCTCCATAAACTGATTGATACGCACAGAGCTGTGGTAATCGGTAACATCAAAGCTGATTACCCAGGCATTGCGTTTTTTCAGCTCCCGGTGGTTCACGGAAATGACTTCCCCTTCAATGATGATCCGACCCATATCCAGCGTCAGTTCAGAAATCGGCGTTACCTCTCCATGGAAGGGCTTACCGTACAGCGCACCCGGCTCCAGTTGCGGTGTAGCCTTTTCTTTTTCTGTAGAGATCGGAATCGGTTGGGCTTTCATAGCCTCCATGCGGATAGCATGGGTTTGCTCAAATAGAGCCTCACGATCAAGCTCCTGTCCTGAATGCAGCACAATTGGGATTGGCTCACCAAACTGTGCATACAGGAGCGTCTCCACCTGCTTCAGATGGGGCGTGATCTCTTTGACACCGTTGCCCTGCAAATACAGATGGATGGAACGCTCGGACACATTCGGCTCCCAGCGAGCACCCGCCAAAATGGCTCTGGCGGGAGAATAAACACCCACCAGAGCACGGGTCAGCTCCTGCGGCTCCACCTGTGATAAACAGGACAGAGGAAAAGAAGGAAGTATTTCAATATTTCTTAAATGATATGCTTTTTTCAGACCATCGGAGCAGCGATGAAGTGCCGCCGCAGTGTGATACGAAGAAAAATGTACCGTCAAGTGCAGTGCGCGGAACTCCGGATCTAACGCCGCATCCAGAATGGTCATATCCTCCAGCACAGGCAGAAGCTCCTGCTCTGGCTGATATAAGGGGAACATGGTAAAGAAATTCATATTTTACAAAGTATCAATGTAAGACAAGAGAGCGGGCAGCAGGGATTCATAGGGCATTTTTTCAATCAGCTCTCCCTTAACGAACAATACACCGCAGTCATCGCCACCGGCAATGCCCACATCGGCCTGCCTTGCTTCGCCGGGGCCGTTGACTACACAGCCCATCACAGCAACCGTAAGTTGCTTTTTGCAATCCTTGAGTGCTTCCTCCACCTGACGGGTCAAACCAATCAGGTCGATTCTGGTACGGCCACAGGTGGGACAGGAAATGATATTCACGCCATCCTTACGAAGACCCGCTGCCTTTAAAATGGCCTTGGCAGCCTCTACCTCCTGCACCGGGTCAGCCGTGAGGGAAACACGGATGGTATCGCCAATGCCCATGCACAGAAGGCCGCCGATTCCGACTGCGGATTTGATTGTGCCCATATATTCGGTTCCGGTTTCCGTAACACCCACGTGCAGAGGATAGCTGGAACGCTCAGAGAAGAGCCGATAGGCCTCCATCATGACAGGCACATCGGACGACTTCATGGAGACGCATATATCAAAAAAGCCAAAGCGCTCCAGAAGGGCAATATGCGAAAAAGCGCTGTCCACAAGCGCGTTGGCCGTCGGACGGCCATAGCGCTGTAACAGGGACTTTTCCAGACTGCCGCCATTGACACCAATGCGGATGGGAATGTGGTGTGCCCGACAGCAATCTACCACGGCACGTACCCGGTCTTCTCCGCCGATGTTGCCGGGATTGATGCGAATTTTAGATGCACCGGCCTCTGCTGCGGCAATGGCAAGACGGTAATCAAAATGGATATCCGCTACCAAAGGCAATGGGGAGCGGTCAACGATCTGGCCGAAAGCAGTCGCTGCTTCCATATCCGGGACTGCCAGACGGGCAATCTCACAGCCTGCCGCGGCCAGCGCCTTGATCTGGAACAGGCTTGCCTCTACATCGGTGGTTTTTGTATTCAGCATGGACTGTACCGAAACCGGCGCATTGCCGCCAATTTTGATATTGCCAACGCTGATCTGTCTTGTAACATTTCTCATTTTTCTATCCTCTGAATATCAGCATCCATACATCATGGAAGGTAATAAATGCCATAAACAGCAGCAGCAGGATCATGCCGCCTGCATGAATATAGCCCTCGTATTTTGGATCAATTTTGCGCCGCAGAATAAACTCCAGAAGCGTTGTGACCAGCAGGAAAAAGATTCTGCCGCCATCAAGTGCAGGAATGGGGAGAAGATTCATGACCGCAAGATTCACCGCAATGAAGGCCGCCAAATAGAATACATTTTGAATGCCTTCTGCCGTGTTCTCGGCAGCCTTACCGCTTTCGGACATGGTATGCACGATGGTAACGGGGCCGCCCATATCGGAAAGGCCGGCACGCCCGGTGATAAGATCACTCAGACCCATGCGCACCATGCGGGAAAAGTCAATGCAGGTGTACCAGCTATTCTTTAAAAGCGCACCAAAGCCGGTTTCTACAGCTCCCAGATTCATGCCGTAACGAAGCTGCTTTTCGCCATCTATTTCATATTCCTTTTTTGCAAGAGGGAAATTGGTCAACTGTACCATTTTTCCATCGCGCTTCACGACCAGTTGTGCGGTTCCTGTTGTATTGCGTTCAAGGAGCATACTGACATCCTGATAAAGATAAACCCGCTCGCCGTCAATGGAATAGAAGGTATCTCCTTCCATCAGACCGGCTGATTGCATTGGGCTATCCTCGAAAAAGCTGTCGATGGTAGGCGTATAGAAGCCGCTGGCAGAGGAAAAGAGAATGGTAACGATCAGCAGACCCATGAGATAATTCATGGCCGCACCTGCAACAAGGATCAATAAGCGCTTCCACCACTTGGCACTGGTAAAGGCTCTGGGATTCTCGCTCAGGGCATCCTCTCCCTCCATAGCACAGAAGCCGCCAATCGGGATGCATCGCAGGGAATAGGTGGTCTCGCCAACTGTCTTCTGCCAAAGGACAGGCCCCATACAGATGGCAAACTCATTTACCTTGACACCGGTAGCCTTCGCTGTAAGGAAATGACCCAGCTCATGGACAAAAATGAGAATACCGAAAATCAGAATTGCTAAAACAATATACATGAAAACAATGCCTCTTTTTCAGGAATTGAGAACTGCCGCTCTTGCCCTGCGGTCGGCTTCCAGGATGTCCTCCAGTGTATCGCCTCGCGTAACTGGCACTGCATCCATGGCAGCGCGTACCCTCTCCTCAATCTGGGAGATGGTGATTTGGTCTGTCAAGAACAGGCCGACAGCCGCTTCATTGGCACCATTCATGATGGCACAGGCCGTACCGCCGGTTTTGGCAGCTTCGATTGCCAGAGAAAGGCAGCCGAAGGTCTCCATATCCGGCTTTGCAAAGGTCAGAGGCGGGCAGGAGAAAAGATCAAGGGTCGGGGCAGGACACACCGCCCTGTCAGGATAGGTCAGGGCAAGCTGAATGGGAATACGCATATCCGGCATTCCCAACTGTGCAAGCACGGCACCATCACAATATTCCACAAGGCTATGGACAATGCTCTGCCGATGGATTGCAACCTCAATCCGCTCCAGCGGCATGGCGTAAAGATGCATGGCTTCAATGATTTCCAGACCCTTATTCATCAGGGTGGAGCAGTCCACGGTGATTTTCGATCCCATGCGCCAGTTGGGATGCTTGAGGGCATCCTCTTTTGTCATGTGGGAAAGCTCTTCACGGTTCATGCCATAGAAGGAGCCGCCGGAGCAGGTCAGAATCAGCTTCTTCACCTGTGTACGGTCACGGCAGCCAAGCAAGCACTGAAAAATTGCGGAATGCTCGGAATCCACGGGAATGATTTCCGCGCCATATTTTTTTGCCTCGGCCATAACCAGTGCGCCTGCGCAAACCATGGTCTCTTTATTGGCAAGGCCGATGCGCTTTCCTGCGCGAATGGCAGCTAAGGTCGGGCGAAGACCCAGCATACCCACAACAGAAGTGATCACCGTGTCAGCCTCAGGTAAAGCTGCCACAGTGAGCATACCTTCCTCGCCGCAGAGTATTTCAATTTTTTGTCCCCCCAGAGCCTCGCGCAGTTGAAGCGCGGCAAACTGGGTGGCCATAACGGCGAAGGACGGCTGGAACATCCGGCACTGCTCCGCCATAAGGGCGACATTGCCGCCTGCCGCCAATGCGCAAATCTTAATAGGAAGATGGCGGACAACATCCAGCGTCTGTCTTCCGATCGAACCGGTGCTGCCCAGAATCACGAGATTCTTTGTCATAGAATTTTACCTCGGGGTTGTTGAAAATTGTGTAATAAACGGAAGCAGCAATACCAGTGCCTCCACAAGCGGGGCAACCACAACCATGGAGTCAAAGCGATCCAAAATGCCGCCATGACCGGGGAGAATGTTGCCATAATCCTTGATCTTTGCCTGACGCTTGATCACAGAGAAAACGAGATCACCGACAATGGAGCCAAGGGAACCCACTGCGCCATAGATGACAGCATAGAAATAATTCACCGTCATCTTGAAGCCAAGCTGCAAAATCATCGCATAGAGCGCCATAGCCGCCATCGCAGACAGCACACCGCCAATGGCACCCTCAATGGTTTTTTTCGGGCTGATAATGGGAGCAAGCTTATGCCGCCCAAAGGCTCTGCCTGCAAAATAAGCGCCGGTATCTGCCATAAAGGCAATCACACAGGGCACAAGAACTAAAAATCTTCCACCCTCCATCATCTGGAGTCTGACAAGTGCCGTAAGCATATAGGGCACTACAATGCCGGAGAATGCCGCCACGCACACGACCGGGAACTTCAGGGCGCTGTGGGCAATCATCAGCTCCATGGCAAGCAGGAGGAAGAAGATGACCATCATTAAGATTCCCCATCCCTGCGGGCAGAGCTTCCAGCTCCAGAAAGAAATCCCGATGCTCATGAGGGCAGCATACAGCATCAGGCGCAGATTTGGCGCAAGCTTTGTCACGCCCATCAGCTCCCAAACCGCAACTACACACATGAGGGAGAGCAAAATCGCCGTAGCAACCGGGGGCAGCACCAAAAGCACGACCAAAAGCAGGGGCAGTGCAACGGCTGCTGCAATCATCCTTGTTTTCATTTTTTCACGCCTCCAAACCTGCGGGAACGGGAATGATATACGGCTATGGCCTTCTCCAAATCATCCGGTGTGAAATCCGGCCACAGCACATCTGTAAATACATATTCACTATAGGCCGACTGCCATAACAGGAAATTTGAAGTGCGAATTTCTCCGCTGGGTCGAATGATCAATTCAGGGTCGGGTACATCGGCGGAATAAAGATAGGAAGAAAACATCTGTTCATTCAGCTCCTCTGGCTTTCTGCGCCCCTGTGCGCAATCCTCAGCAAAATGCCGCGCAGCCATGACGAGCTCATCCCGTCCGCCATAATTCAGGCAGAAATTGACCTGTACGCCCTCATACACCTTGGAGCGCTCTGCTGCCGCCTCACACAGGGCGCGAAGCTCCGGTGTCAGTCGGGACAGATCCCCGAAGAACACAAAGCGAACCTGATTCTTCTCCATATCCCGCAGTGCTTCCTCAAGATAGGTACCCAAAAGCTTCATAATGGCAGAAACCTCTTCCTGAGACCGCTTCCAGTTCTCTGTGGAGAAGGCATACACCGTCAGATAGCGGACACCGATGGCCTTACAGTAGTTTGCAATGGTGCGGAAGGTCTCTGCCCCATAGGCATGTCCGGCATACCGCGGCATACCACGTTTGGTTGCCCAGCGTCCGTTGCCGTCCATAATAATGGCAATATGCACAGGCACAGGACGTGCCGCTTTGTCTTGTTTTTTTCTGAATAATCCCATAATTGTTTCCTTTCCTGCTGGGATAAGGCAATTAGATAGATATCATTTGTTTTTGGTAACAAACTCACAACATCGCTCGTTTTCGGGAACTGTTACGCAAGTTGTCAATTAATATTTCAGGGTATATTATCTCAAAGGTATTACCTTCCAAATACTGTTACCACATGCAGTAAACTCATCTGCAATCATTGAAGTTGCTGAAATCAAGAATTTTTTATTCATATGATATAGATGAAGTTCCCAATCTTCATCTTTTCCTCCATAATCAAACTCAATACGACCTTTATATCCATCTATGTATATTTTTGCAAGTTCGGCCTCAACCTCATTCAAAACCAAATACATGGTTTGTCTGTCGCTTTCGCGATTTTCAACACTTTGTCTAATACGTGCTTCGTTTTGAATGAACCAGTCTACGAATGAAATCACTTTTGTTTTATTTACTTCTTTACTACCAAATCCGAACATATAAAAATACCTCCAACAAAACAGGTATCATCGTCCTGTAACATAATATCTATAGTTTCTAGCTAGTCCAGAGGCAAGAGAACGATTGTCCCAACATATCTCAATGGTGTAAGCAAACAGGGTATTGCATTCGTCTCATAATTTTTTGCCCGGAGGATGTGATTCCTCCGGGCTTGGAAAGCATTACAGCTCCATCAATTCTTTTTCCTTCACGGCGCAGGCGGCATCGACCTTCTTGATGTATTTATCGGTCAGATCCTGCAAATCCTTTTCGGCCTTTTTCTGGTCGTCTTCCGTGATTTCGCTCTTTTTCTTGAGTGCCTTGATGTAGTCCATGGCCTCGCGGCGGACATTACGCATGGCAACCTTGGCATCCTCGCCGTATTTCTTGTCCTGCTTGGTCAGTTCCTTACGGCGCTCCTCCGTGAGCATCGGGAAGGCAAGGCGGATAATGCGGCCATCGTTCTGGGGATTAATGCCCAGATCGCTGACCTGAATTGCCTTCTCAATGGGCTTGAGCAGGCTGGCATCCCATGCGGAGATGATCAGCGTGCGGGGATCCGGAGAGGAAATGGAAGCAACCTGAGAAATGGGAGTAGGTACGCCATAGTACTCTACGCTGATGCGGTCAAGCACGCGCGCATTGGCACGGCCTGCACGGACTGCGCCGAACTCTTCCTGAAGCACATCCAGTGTGCGCTCCATCTTTCTTGTATAATCCTTGAAATCTACCATTTAAAGCTCCTCCTTTACTATCGTACCGATATCTTCGCCTTTAACAACGCGAAGAATATTTTCAGGGTTTCTAAGCGCGAAGACAATAATGGGCATATGGTTATCCATGGCCAGGGATGTTGCCGTGGAGTCCATGACCATCAGATGCTGCTTGAGTACCTCGTCATAGGTAATCACATCATACTTTACGGCTTTGTCGTCCTTTGCCGGGTCGGCAGAATAAACGCCGTCAATGTTCTTTGCCAGCAGGATGGCATCCGCACCGATCTCAACTGCACGAAGGGCAGCGCCGGTATCGGTGGAGAAGAAGGGGTTGCCGGTGCCGCAGCCGAAGATGACCACACGCCCCTTTTCCAAATGGCGAATGGCTTTGGAGCGGATATAAGGCTCCGCGATACGGTTCATCTCGATAGCCGTCTGCACACGCACAGGAACATCCCGCTGCTCCAGGCTGTCTGCAAGTGCAAGAGAATTGATTACTGTGGCAAGCATTCCCATATGGTCGGCTCTGGTGCGCTCCATACGGTCGCCGCCGTCCTTCAGTCCGCGCCAGATATTGCCGCCGCCAACAACAATGCCAACCTGCACGCCGATGTCTACGCACTGCTTGACCACATCGCAAACACTGCCGATCACATCGAAATCCAGGCCACGCTTGGCATCTCCCGCAAGAGCTTCGCCGCTGAGCTTCAGCAATACCCGGCGATACTTGATATTCTCCATTCAATAACACTCCCTTTGTTTCTTTCCCTCCTATTCTATAATAATTATGCCTTTTTGACAACAGAAATTTCCAACTTTCACAAAACTTTTTCCTGAAATGCAAAAACCTTCTGACCGGATAGGGTCAGAAGGTCAGGATTCTTATTTTTCGCCTCTTTCAGGTGGAGGAGCAACAGACTCTCCGTCAAGGAAAGAAACCGGGAGTTTCATCATTTGATGCGTAGATGTCTCATCAGAAAGCTGTTCAAGCAGAATTCTTGCAGCCTCATTGCCAATATCCTGAAGGGGCTGCACCACAATGGAAAGGCGCGGATGCGCAACACGGGAAAGATCCATATTATCAAACCCGATAACAGAAAGCTCGGAGGGAATATCCACCTTCAGCTCATTGATGGCGATCACGCCGCCCAGCGTCATTTCATAATTGGTAATAAAGACCGCCGTAATATTTTTTTCGCCGGTCAGGAGCTGGCGAATGCTGGCATAGCCACCCTGAACGGTATAATCGCTGAACACAATAAGCTCTTCATCTACAGGGATATTCGCTTCTTCCAAGGCTAATTTATAGCCATTAAGACGGCAGCGGGAGGTGTAAACATTCTTTGGGCCAACAACAATGGCAATATGCCGATGGCCAGCATCAATTAGCTTGCGTGTCGCCTGATAGGCAGCCAACTCATTGTCAATAAAAACGCCATTGACCTGTCCTTCCAGCTCCGGGATGCTTCGGTCAATCAGCAGTACGGGAATACCCTTTTCAATCGCCGAAAGTAGGTGACAGCCATCCTGACAAACAGGCATATTTACAATACCATCAATCATCTTCCGAAGTAAGAACTGAACCGCATCCGCCTCCAATTGCTTATCACTGTGGCAGTCACATACAATGATGCTATACCCCTCAGCCCGTAGGCACTCTTCCATATGAGAAACAATATTGGAAATAAAAAGATTGCCCAGTTCGGGAATAATGACACCGATGGTACGGCTGCGATTAGATTTCAGACCGCGGGCATATTCATTCACCGTGTAGCCAAGGCGTTCGATTGCCTGCTCTACAGCAATACGGTTTTTCTCCTTGAGCTTTGCTCCATTTATATATTTTGAAATTGTTGCCGTACTTAAACCGGTCTCTCTGGCAATATCGCGCAATGTGACAGACATGTTTTCCTCCAAAATATCGTAATAATCCCAATATTAAATAGACATGAATATACCTTCCCAAACATTCAAAATTTAAAAATTGTTTTTTGAGATCAAATCACATACTATTGGCCAAATTTCGAACAGCAGAAGAAACCTTGCCAGCTGCCATCCAAACAAAAAATTTAGTATTTCTGAGTCGAAAAGCAGGATAAATCGTCCTGTTTTAACAAAAAAAAGTAATATATAAAACGATTATTTTTATATAATTTTATCTTATCATTTTATGAAAAATATGTCAAACATTTTTCTTGACAAAGTGTTCAAGAAATGATATTGTTAATAAAAGTAAAACGTTCTACATTTTGGTTTATCGTTTTCTTTTTGGAAAGGGAAGCATAATGGGACAAATATTATTAGGAATTGATATTGGTACATCTTCATGCAAGGTTGCAGCCTTTACCCGCTTCGGTGAGGTTGTTGCACAGTCTACACAGGCCTATCGTGTATTTTATCCCCATGCCGGATATGCCGAACAGGATCCCCTTGAATGGTGGCTCTCTGTTTGCAAGGCAATTCGGTGTGTTTTATCCAAAGGAATCCAGCCTGGTGATATCTGTGGCATAGGAATTGATGGGCAAAGCTGGAGTGCTATTGCCATTGATGCCCAAGGAAACCCCTTATGCAATACACCAATTTGGATGGATACCCGCGCTTCTTCCATCTGTGATCGCCTGAATCATCAGTTCCCAGATTTATTTAAAACCAGCGGTAATCCGTTTCAGCCCTCCTATACCATGCCAAAGGTGCTCTGGTACAAGGAAAACTGTCCAAATGTCTATCGCAATGTAGCTTATATTTTGCAGTCCAACAGCTTTATTGCTTACCGACTTACAAATGTAATCTGTCAGGATTTCAGTCAAGGCTATGGTTGGGCTTGCTTTGATGTTGCCAACCTGTGCTGGGATCGGGATCTTTGCCGTGAGATGGGTGTCCGATCGGAGCTTCTGCCCACACTTGTTCCCTGCCACCAGGTTATCGGTGGTGTTACAAAGGAAGCTGCGGAACTGACCGGTCTGAAAGAAGGTACCCCTGTTGTTGCCGGTGGCTTGGATGCTGCCTGCGGAACACTGGGTGTTGGTGTCATTGAGCCAGGTCAAACGCAGGAGCAAGGCGGTCAGGCCGGTGGCATGAGTATCTGCATGGACAGACCCTATGCCGATGAACGGTTAATCCTTAGTCCCCATGTTGTTCCCAACCGCTGGTTGTTGCAGGGCGGAACCGTTGGCGGTAGCGGCTGTCTTCGCTGGTTTGAGCAGGAATTCGGCGCAGCCGAGCGTGAATATGCCCGTCAAAACGGAATCAGTTCCTTTGAACAGCTGAGTGCCGAGGCTGCAACAATTGCACCGGGCAGCGATGGCCTGATTTTCCTGCCCTATATGTCCGGCGAGCGAAGCCCTCTCTGGGATCCTCAGGCAAAGGGTGTCTTTTTCCATGTTGACTTCTCAAAAACCCGGGCGCATTTTGCCAGAGCCATTATGGAAGGTGTAGGTTATTCCCTTCTCCACAATCTGGAAATTGCTGCCGCCGCCGGTGCAGATGTTGGTGATATGTACTCCATGGGCGGTGCCTCCAACAGCCTGATATGGACTCAGCTAAAGGCTGATATTACCGGCAAACGAATTCTGGTTCCCTCTGCGGATACAGCAACCGCATTGGGCGCTGCAATTCTAGCTGGTGTTGGCACTGGCGTGTACGAGAGTTTTTCTGCCGCTGTGGAGCAAACTGTAAAAATTCAGCGTGAGCATCTTCCAAACCCCAGTCTTCAGGCGGTTTATGCACAGCGCTATCATACCTATCGGGCGCTTTATCCGTCCCTTAGTGTACTAATGAAAGAGGAATAAAAATGAAAGCAGCAGTATTATTTGGAAATGAAGACATTCGTTATACGGATTTTCCCGAGCCTACCATTGGCTTCGGTCAGGTTAAGGTTCGGGTTCGCGCCACAGGCATCTGCGGCAGCGATGTGCCCCGTGTACTACATAATGGTGCGCACTATTATCCCATTGTTCTAGGGCATGAATTTTCCGGCGATGTGGTCGAAATTGGTGAGGGAGTCTCCCGTCTTTCTGTGGGCGATACTGTTACAGGTGCGCCCCTTCTGCCTTGTATGAACTGTGCGGACTGCCAGCAGGGCAATTATTCTCTGTGTAAGCATTATAGCTTTATTGGAAGCCGGGAGCAGGGTAGTTTTGCTGAGTATGTTGTAATTCCAGAACAAAATGCCGTAAAATATTCTCCCTCCATTCCCTATACCCAAGCCGCAATGTTTGAGCCTGCCACCGTCTCACTCCACGGCATTCTCTGTAGCGACTATCGCGCTGGTGGTACAGTTGCCATTCTTGGCTGTGGTACCATTGGTATCTTTGCTCTTCAATGGGCAAAGATTTTTGGTGCTGCCACTATCATTGCCTATGATATTGATGATGGCCGTCTGGCACTGGCAAAGCGTATGGGTGCTGATATACTGGTCAACACCAAAACGCAGGACTATCTGGCTGTTACCAAAGAGGCCACCGGCGGCAAAGGCTGCGACTATGTGTTTGAAGCAGCAGGCAATCCCATTACTATGCAGATGGCCTTTGCCCTTGCCTCAAATAAGGCGCACGTTTGCTTCATCGGTACGCCCCATCGTGATCTGACCTTTACCCCCGCGCAATGGGAAAATATGAACCGTAAAGAATTTCTGCTTACCGGAAGCTGGATGAGCTATTCTGCTCCATTCCCCGGTAAAGAATGGACGCTGACTGCCCATTACTTTGCCACTGGTCAGCTAAAATTTGACCCGGAATTCATTTTCAAAACTTATCCTCTGTCTCAGGCAGCGGAAGCTTTTGACTGCTTCCACCATCCAGAACAGATTCATGGAAAAATTCTGTTGTTAAACGAGTAAATATGAAACGGAGGTACATAATGCATCCACTGAAAAAAATCCTTGAAGGCAGGAGCAAACAGCAGGCCGGCGTTTTTTCCGTCTGCACTGCAAATGAATTGGTGCTTCGTGCCGCCCTACGTCATGCAAAGCAGCATAATTATGTTGCTGTAATCGAAGCAACTGCAAATCAGGTAAATCAGTTTGGCGGATACACCGGTATGCTTCCTGTACAATACGCCGAAATGGTTCGGAAAATTGCCGTTCAGGAGGGGCTGAGCAGAACCCAGCTTATTCTCGGCGGCGATCATTTGGGACCACTAACTTGGCAGTCCCTCCCGGAGGCAGAGGCCATGGCCAATTCACGGGAACTGGTAAGGCAATATACTCTTGCCGGTTTTACAAAAATCCATCTGGACACCAGTATGCGCGTGGCAGATGACGATCAGGATGCGCCTCTGGATGTGGCAGTTTGTGCTCGACGCGGTGCAGAACTTGCAAAAGAAGTCATGGCCGCATATGAAGTGCTGCGTTTGACACAGCCTCAGGCAGAACGTCCTGTTCTTGTCATCGGCAGTGAGGTTCCCATTCCCGGTGGCAGTCAGGAGCATGAAGACAGTGTTCAGCCCACAGCCCCATCTGAATTTTGCAGACAATACGACATCTTCCGCAAAATATTCGAAAATTCTAATATTCCATTTGAAGACGTTGTCGCCTTTGTTGTTCAGCCTGGTGTGGAATTTGGCGATGATTTTGCCTGCCAGTACCAAAGCAACAATGCACGTGCATTGACAGATGCACTGAAAAACTATGCTCCTCTCGTATTTGAAGGTCACTCTACCGATTATCAGACACCGGAAAGTCTGACCAATATGGTGTGTGACGGTATCCGTATTCTCAAAGTCGGTCCGGCACTGACTTTCGCCCTGCGTGAAGCATTACAGGCGTTGGAGGACTGCGAGAAGCTTTTAATCCCGAAAGAAAAACGCTCCGGCTTTGAAAATGCATTGCTCAGTGAAATGAATGCCTCGGATCGCTACTGGAAAAAATACTACTTTGGAACAGAAGAAGAAATTGCATACAAGAAACTCTACAGCTACTCTGACCGCTGCCGTTACTATCTCCCCGGCCAAGCCGTTGAACAAGCTGTTGCACGTCTTTTGGAAAACACAAAGCAAATTCCCATTGCTCTTATCAGTCGCTTCTTCCCCCAGCAGTTTACAAAAGTTCAGCGGGAAGAATTGGATAGTGACGGTCAATCCCTTGTGCTTGATCGCGTTGGCATTTGGTGCGGTATTTATGCAGCGGCCTGCGGCGTGAAAGAATAAGAAAATACTTTTTAAGGAGAATTAGATATGGCATATTGTATCAATCCGAACTTAGTTCCTAAGCGTAAGCTGGCAAACGGCTGCGAAATTCCCTGCATTGGTATGGGTACCTTTGGTTCCGACCGTTTTGACTCCATTCAGGTCTCCACAGCAGTAGCTGGTGCAATCCGATTCGGTTATCGTATGTTCGACTGTGCAAGCGTGTACGGTAACGAAGAAGAAATTGGTCAGGTCTTTGCTGATGCCATCGCTGAAGGTGTGGTTAAGCGTGAAGATCTGTTCATCACCAGTAAGGTTTGGAACGATATGCATGGCAAGGGTGACGTGCTCTTGAGCTGTGCAAAAACCCTGCGTGATCTGAAGCTGGACTACGTTGATGCTTATTTTGTCCATTGGCCGTTCCGTAACTATCATGCCCCTCATTGCGATGGCGATTCCCGCAATCCCGACTCCACCCCCTTCAATCCTGACAAGTTCATTGAAACCTGGCGTGAGATGGAGCGACTGTATGACATGGGTTTGGTGAAAAACCTAGGTATGTCCAGCATGACCATTCCCAAGCTCGAAGCTGTCCTGCCCCGCTGCCGCATCATGCCTACCGTCATTGAGATGGAACTGCATCCCGGCTTCCAGCAGCAGGAGCTTTATGACTATGTTGTCGCCCGCGGCATCCAGCCCATCGGCTTCTGCCCGATCGGCAGCCCGGAGCGTCCTGACCGCGACAAGACCCCCGATGATGTCAGCGACATCGAAATGCCTGAGCTGATCGAAATTGCCAAGGCTCACAATGTCCATCCCGCCATCATCTGCCTGAAGTGGTCCGTACAGCGCGGCACCATCCCCATTCCCTTCTCTGTCATTGAAAGCTTCTATCAGAGCAATCTGGAATCCGTTCTGAGCGATCCTCTTTCCGATGAAGAAATGGCCATCATTGCAAAGGCTGACAGAAACTGCCGCCTGATTAAGGGTCAAGTTTTCCTGTGGCCGGGTGCAACCGATTGGCAGGATCTTTGGGATCTTGATGGAACCATTACAAAGTAAGGAGAATTCATATATGCTGAAAGGTATTCCCAGTATTTTGACTCCTGAGCTGCTGAAAGCACTCATGGAAATGGGTCATGGCGATGAGCTGGTACTTGCTGACGGTAATTTCCCCTGCTTTGCTTATCCTGAGCGCGTCATTCGCTGCGACGGACATGGAATTCCCGAGCTGCTTGATGCCATTTTGAAGTTCATGCCGTTGGATCCTTATGTTGAAAATCCTACCGTTTTCATGGCCGTTCTTCCCAACGACCCCTATAAACCGGAAATCTGGCCTGTTTACCGTGAAATCGGACAGAAATATGAGGAAGAAGGTCTGCGTGACATCTCCGTTCAGAAGCCCGAATTTTATGAGCGTGCAAAGCACGCATATGCTGTTGTTACGACAGGTGAGCAGGCACTTTACGCCAATGTAATTCTAAAAAAAGGCGTTGTAAAATAATAAAGAGCATCTTTAATGATTCTTCGCGGGCGAATCTGCGGGTCTTATTTCCGCCAGATTCAATAAAAATCTTGAAAATACATCAAGTATTCCCTGCGATTTTTATTGAGTCTGACAAATAAATCCCTCACAGCTCGCCTCACGCAGAATAAATAGAGATGCCCGAAAATACATAAAAATGGGGCTGTCTCAAAATGCGAAAACGGCATTTTGAGGCAGCCCCATTATTTCATAAAGTAGGCTATATATTAAAAATCACAAAAAAGCGGACAACAACCAAGGAGGCGTAAAATCCTCCCTAAAGCAAGCCGTGTG
>JAZRZL010000030.1:0-14354 GCA_045601345.1 Faecousia sp.
TTTTTTCGCAAAATATCCACTATTTTCAATATGCCCGTTCGGCATATTAACGAACAGATCGAAAAAATGAATCGTATCTTGCATTTTGAAACAAATCGTTTGGGCATTCCTACAAAGTTTTCACGGGCTGTGAATAGTAACGATATCCAAAGTCATTCGCAAGTCAAGCGGAAGCCAACTAGGCATATGTGATTGCATTAAGCCGAAACAATCCAACCATACCTAAGAAACCTCCGATGAAATCTTATCTGACGTTTTAGCTTATCTGGCCTATTTCTAATTATTTGCAAAGGAAATCAGCGGTTGCACCAGCGAAAAAAACATGGTATGATATGGAAAATAACAAAAAGGAGGCTTTCCCATGCTCTGCAAGGATTGCGGTACAACCATCCCCGAAAACAGCTTGACTTGCCCCAACTGCGGCGCTCCCATCTCTAATACACAGCTTCAAGAAATAGAAGAGTTGCCCATGAATTGGTACAACTTCCTCATCCGTTTCGGCCTGTGGATTGCCGGTATCGTGATTCTTATTATCGGTATCGGGCAGCTTCTCGGATTACCCTATGTGCTGCGCGATATGGATCCCATGCTCATCTACGCGCAGTATCCGCTGCTGATGTTTCTTGACCTCATCTATGGTGTGTGCTGTCTGGGTCTTGGCGTTCTGTTCATCATTGCACGGTTTCGCATGGCTGCTTTCAAGGCAAAGTCTCCTGCCCTGCTGTATTACGGCTATGCGCTGTGTATCATTACCCCGCTTCTGTACTCCTTTGTATCCGGTCGCATTCTGGGTACTCCTGCAAAAGAGCTGTTCGGTATTTATGAAATTCTCCAGCTTCTCGGCACAGCCGCCGGTGTTGCACTAAATGTAATCTACTTCAACAAGCGAGAGCATTTGTTCTACAACTAAGAAACCTCTGATTCAAGATCGGGTTCAGATTTTTGCCAAATACAAAAGCCGTAAGCAAATTCAAGCGGATTTGTTACGGCTTTTGCTTATAGCGTAAAAGATGCAAGCAAGACAGGCATTAAACTATCAAGTGTGATTTAATCAAAGGTTAGTTGGCTCTGTTTTTATCAAAACACTGATCTATTCCAAAGAAGCCTTATAATCAGCAAATTCTGCTGCACCGCTTTGTGTGCCACAAAGGAAACGGCCTTCATCCAGATAGCCATCGGCCTGCTGTTTTGCGTTGTCATAGCCCTCCTGATCACCCAGCATCATATCCATCATATTGACGCTGGCATCATTTTGACCAAGCACCACTTCGCTGCCTGATGCATTAATGCTCAGGAGCTTCCATCTGCATTCACGGCCAACCAAAGATTCAGACAGAGTATAGAGGAAGAGGCATTTACCGCTGTCGTGGTCGATCACGTAGACGTTGGTAGCATCAGAAACGCTGATGGACTGGGTATAGATCGGTGTGAGATTCACTTCGTTGTCCTTAATCACATAAAGCTGGAGAAGGCATCCACTGCCACTAGGTGAACATACCAGCAAATCACCCTCTCCGTCATGGGTGAGGTCACCAAACCATGTGGTTTTCGCATTGGGAATTGTTTCAAGGAATGCGGAGAACAGCTCCTCCGGACGTTTACGGAGGGGAGAAGGTGCGGTGTAATTATCCTGATAGCTATGATCTTCCAACTGCAATATGGCGGCTTTGTCATTGGAGTAAGTGACAGCCAGTTCCCGGTCGCCGGAGAGAACATAACGTGCGCTGTCTTCCTCATCCTGAGAGCAGTAGCCATTGGCCTGTTCTATCATTTCTTCGATAGTTTCGCGGCTGTCCCCAAGAGCAATTCCCCACAGGGGGCGAGGATCACCGGCATTGTATATTGTGCGGATCGCACCGTCAGCCTCCCAAAGGCCGAGGACTGTGCTGGACAGATCGGCAGTAGCATAGTGCCGGATACCGTAATGTGCGTAGGCTTCATAGCTGTCCATACCCAAAAGCTTTTCCAAATCGAAGCCTTCCGTACTGAAAGCACACTTGGATGCATTGAAGAGCTTGCAGTCAGCAAGATCAAGCAGTTCAACCTGAGAGATTTTTGCGTTGGTGCTGTCTGCGATAAACAGGTAGCGGGTGACACCGTCATAATATACCAACGTGCTTTGCCCGTTTTTCAGTGTCAGTGAATCAAAAACATCTCCCTCCAGAAGACCTAGGTGGCCGGATAGAGCCTGTAACTTTCGGCTCATCTGGTCAAGTGTCAGTGCGGAATCGGGAAGTTTTAGCTCCGGCAGAAGTTCAGCAAAACAGCCGTCCACATGGAGCGTGATGGCACTGAGGGTCTGGCGGGCGGCATCCATATCGGTACGCGCCTGAAAAATGGCATCCATGGAGACCTTACTGTCATCAACGGATGCGCCGTCCTGATGCATGGTGAAGCGGTCAATGTTACCATTATCCGGGTAATTGCCCTCACCCAGCAGCTCCTGTGCCTGAGATTTATTCAGCCCAAGCAGATCGGTGAGAGTGTCACCATAGGGATGGAAGATCCCCTTTTGGGGGTCAAAGCCTGCCCCAGTGCGGGTGATGGATAAAGCCTCGGCTCTGCCGTCTTCATTTTCATCAAGAAGTTCATAGCGGTAGTTTTCGGAATAGGCTGCTATAGAGCTGTCTGCACGGTCTTCGGGATCAAATAGAGGCTTGTTCTGATAGCACTTCAGGTCATATTTTGAGGAAATGGCACTTGCTGCTGCGGATAGCTCAGGCTCCGAGCCGAGATCCAAATCACGCAGACGGGTGATATCCAAGTCAGTATTTTCGAGAGAGAGTGCTACACGAGTGACCTGATCATTGGAGGATTCAATCTCCAGATTTATATCATCGGTGGTGCCACCGATAATATAGTCAGCCAGAGTGGGCTGCCATGCTTCTATCAGATTCTCTGCATCCCGGCGGGTGCAGGTCAGCAGCATTTCCACACCGTATTCCTCCAGCAGAGCAGCAGATTCCAAATCCTCATCAATTTCTTCAACAGGAGTAGGCTCTAACGGTTTAGGTTCAGGTTCGGGAGTTTTGCTGCATCCCTTGAATGCCAGAATCAGGAGAAGAAACACCAGAAAAGCAGCAACTCCAATGCCGCCAAAGAAAAGGTACTTTTGTTTCTTTGTCATATTTCCAAGGAAACCCTGTTTTTCAGTTATCTCTTCCGTTTCTTCATCCGCCTGTAACGGCTCCACTTTTGTGGGTTCATTTTGCGCATTGAGCACGGTTTGCATACAACTTCCGCGAAGCAGCTCGGGAACTGGCAATGCAGCAGCTTCTTGTGCGAACAGAGCCGTCACCAGTGCCTGCGGTGTATCGCTGGGTAAAGCGTTCATTAAGGCTCTGCGGCCAGAATTCAGGCGGCCAAGAACGGTGATTTCATCTACCTCCATGGTGCGGGCGATCTGGTGCGGCTTTAAAAGTGCCACATAGCGCAGTACCATACACACGCGCTGTTCAGGCGGAAGCTGGCCAATGGTACGTAGGGCAAGACTTCGCAGCTCCGGATTCTCTGGACAGCCTGGGGGAAGACACGCTTCGTCCGCTACATAGATATTCCGCAGCTGCGCCATTTCCTTTTCGCTGGTAGTAAACAGCCAGCTCTGGGTTTTACGCATGGTCTGACGGCAGAGATTCACAGCGATCGCTGTGACCCATCGATCAAATCCGGCATCAGGACGAAGCTCACTTAGGTTGCTGAAAGCCCGTGCAAAGGTGCGCCGAGTCAGCTCACCAGCTTGCGCTGCGCTTCCAGTCAGCTTCCAGCAGAGATAATAGATCGACTCAATGTTCTGCTCAAACAGCTGGGCTCTGGCGGTACGGTCACCTTCCAGTGCCAGCTCCATCCAATCTCTTTGCTCCATTATAGTAAAACCCTCCTGTCGTAGATATTTGCAGATATTTGACGAAGTAGTTTAGAAAAAGTTCCGAAAAGTTTAAGAAATTTTTTCTCGTATTCTTTGTATTTTTGTATTATACCGAAGCGAAAGCGAATGGTATAATTGTGCATCATTTTCGATTGCCCCGCAAGGGGCGAGAAAATGGCACATATTTTTGTATAATAATTGTGTTGGCTAATTGTATAATGAAGTTGCGCATTGCAAAATAAAAAAGTGTCCATAGCAACGCATCTGTGTTAGAATCAAGTTATCACGCCAGTTCAACACAGAAAGAGGCATCACTATGAACTACTCCAATTCTAACACAGAACACGTCAAAGGTAAACACCACTTAAATTTTGAAGAACTGCATATCATTGAAATCCGGCTGCGGGATGGGCGGTCAGCCAACCGAATCGCTACGCAGGAGCTGCACTGCGCTCCCAACACTGTCCGCAACGCCATAAAGAAGGGAATGACTTCTCTTTATAATGGCAAGGTGCAGCGCTTCAAAGCCAAAACAGCATGGTCAGCCTATCGGCAGAACCGTCAGAACTGCTGCCGTCATTACGATGCACGCAAAAAGCGTCCTTTTCTAAAATATGTGGAGCAGCATTTTGCGGAAGACGGCAGGTCATTAGATGCCTGTGTGGGACGGGCATTGGGAAACCGATCTTGTGCTGGGAAGTAAAACCGGGGATGACAATGTGCTTCTGACCCTCATTGAGCGGAAAACCAAGAATCTACAACTTATCCGTCTGCCGGACAAGACCGCAGATTCTGCTATTTCTGCATTATTGTAACAGGCCGAAAGCATCCGATCAAGGCAATCTGCTTCGCAGACGGCTACTCACTATGAATTTTTTGACTCAGGAACAGCCAAGGTCAGATTGGCAAGGTAGCTGGCTATCACAATAGATGTTCAACTTGTTATTGCAATTCAGCTTTTTTATAAAAAGCTTGAAAACTTGCCAGTGTGTTAAAAAATTTTATTGATACGCTGAACCGCCCCAACTAGTGAGGCGGTTCGTTTTATACGTTATTAGGCTTCGCGTTCGCTGTAGTGGTAGGTTTGTTCGAGCATCATATCCTTGATTTTCATCAGGCGGATCTGGGTGCTGCGCTCGTTTTCGTCCAGCTTCATGGTGATGAACTTGATTTTTTCCTGCGCATCAGGGATCATGACGTGCTCGAGTGCGTTGACGCGGCGGCGGGTCTTTTCGATTTCTGCGGCCATGAGCTGACAGGATTTTTCAATCTCTGCCAGACGAAGCAAATCGGGCAGCAGATCGGACAGGGATTTTACCGCATCATCCAGATCGCTGGAGGTGAAGGCGTAGCCATAGGGATAGATGTCCCCGGCATTGGGGGTGCGGGTCTTGGCGGTGAATACGGGGATGTTCACGCTCATGACATTGCGGGTGCCGGTTTCCAGATAGACCTCCTGCTTGGGAGCCAGCAGCGCGGCATTCATGGCGGCATCGGAGACACCGGCCTTGGCCAGAACAAAGTTTTTGTTGGCGGCGGCGATCCCGGCTTCCACCTTTTCACGCAGCGCCTTATTTTCACGAACCAGTTCGAGGAATTGCCGCATCAGCTCATCGCGCTTATCCTTGAGCAGCTTGTGCCCACGGGTTGCCGTCATGAGTTTTTTCTTCTGACGGCTCAGCTCCATACGGGTGGGGTTCACCTGTGCAGATGCCAAAACGATCACTCCTCTCCCTTATTTGCCGTAGTACTGATCCAGATATTTGTCGTCAATACGCTTCAGCTCGGACCTGGGCAGGATGGAAAGCAGCTTCCAGCCGATGGCCAGCGTTTCTTCGATATCGCGGTTGGCATTGTAGCCCTGGGAGACATATTCGTTTTCAAAGGCATCTGCAAATCTGGCGTAAATCTTGTCGATATCGGTCAGGGCGGCTTCGCCGAGAACGATCATCAGCTCCTTGGCTTCCTTGCCACGGGCGTAGGCGGCAAAGAGCTGGTTCATGGTGTTGGCATGGTCGGCTCTGGTTTTGCCTTCGCCAATGCCCTTATCCTTCAGACGGCTCAGAGAGGGCAGTACATCAATGGGGGGCGTGATGCCCTTGCGGTACAGGTCACGGCTCAGGATGACCTGACCCTCGGTGATATAGCCGGTAAGATCGGGGATGGGATGGGTCTTATCGTCTTCGGGCATGGTCAGAATGGGGATCATGGTGATTGAGCCATTCTTGCCCTTCTGGCGGCCTGCGCGTTCATAGAGAGAGGCGAGGTCGGTATACATATAGCCGGGGTAACCGCGGCGGCCGGGGACTTCCTTACGGGCAGCGGAGACCTCACGCAGCGCGTCGGCGTAGTTGGTGATGTCGGTGAGAATGACCAGAACGTGCATACCCTTCTCAAAGGCCAGATATTCAGCAGCGGTCAGTGCCATACGGGGCGTGGAGATACGTTCAACCGCAGGGTCATTGGCAAGGTTGATAAACATAACGGTACGGTCGATCGCGCCGGTTTCCTTAAAGCTCTGGACAAAGAAGTTGGATTCCTCGAAGGTGATGCCCATGGCGGCAAAGACAACGGCGAAGGGGTCGGTTGTGCCGCGCACCTTGGCCTGACGGGCAATCTGGGCAGCCAGATTGGAGTGGGGCAGACCGCTGGCGGAGAAGATGGGCAGCTTCTGGCCACGAACCAGAGTATTCAGGCCGTCGATGGCGGAGATACCGGTCTGAATGAATTCCTCGGGGTAGGCACGGGCAGCGGGATTCATGGGCAGACCGTTAATGTCCATACGGGCATCGGGAAGAATTTCGGGGCCATCATCAATGGGACGACCCAGACCGTCAAACACGCGGCCAAGCATATCTTCTGATACGCCCAGCTCCATGCTGCGGCCAAGGAAGCGAACCTTGCTTTCGGCAAGGTTAATGCCGGTGGCGGATTCAAAGAGCTGCACGGTGGCAACGTCGCCGTTGATTTCCAGAACCTTACAGCGGCGAACTTCGCCGTTGGCCAGTTCGATTTCGCCCAGCTCGTCATAGGATACATTTTCAACGCCGCGAACCATCATCAGAGGGCCGGCGACTTCCTGTATGGTACGATATTCCTTAGGCATATCAGATACCCTCCTTTTCCACAGCCTTGGCCAGCTCATTGGTGAGCGCGGTCAGCACGGACTGATATTCCGCCTCAATGGCATCGGGGGTGGTATACTTGAAGCGGCCGATACGCTCGCGGACAGCCAGCTTGACAAGCGCTTCCACACTGGCACCCTTCGCAAGTGCCTTGCAGGACTCGGTGTAGTAAGCGAGAACCAGCTTCATGAGCAGATACTGCTTTTCCAGCGGCGTATAGGTGTCGATTTCGTGGAAGGAGTTCTGATGGAGGAAGTCCTCACGGATGGAGCGGGCAGCCTCCAGCTTCAGGCGGTCAGGGGCGGACAGGGCATCCATACCGACCAACTGCACGATTTCCTGCAATTCAGCTTCGTCTTGCAGCAGGCGCATGAGCTGGGTACGGCTTTCCATCCAGTCTGCGTGGACATTCTTGTTGAACCAGTCGGCCATGGAGTCGATATAAAGGGAATAACTGGTCAGCCAGTTGATGGCGGGGAAGTGGCGCTTATAGGCCAGAGAGGAGTCAAGGCTCCAGAACACCTTGACAATACGCAGGGTGGCCTGAGAGACCGGCTCGGAGATATCGCCGCCGGCGGGGGAGACAGCGCCAATGACGGACAGAGCGCCTTCGCGGCCTTCCTGACCTAGGGCAATCACGCGGCCTGCGCGTTCATAGAACTGTGCAAGGCGGCTGCCAAGGTATGCGGGATAGCCTTCTTCACCGGGCATTTCCTGCAAACGGCCGGACATTTCACGCAGAGCCTCAGCCCAGCGGGAGGTGGAGTCGGCCATCAGTGCAACGGAGTAGCCCATATCGCGGAAGTATTCGGCAATGGTAATGCCGGTATAGATGGAGGCCTCACGAGCCGCAACGGGCATATCGGAGGTGTTGGCAATCAGCACGGTACGCTCCATCAGGGAATAGCCGGTTTTGGGATCCTTCAGTTCGGGTAATTCGTTCAGAACGTCGGTCATCTCGTTGCCGCGTTCGCCGCAGCCGATGTAGACGACGATATCGGCATCTGCCCATTTTGCCAGCTGGTGCTGGATGGCGGTTTTGCCGCTGCCGAAGGGGCCGGGAACGGCTGCCACACCGCCCTTGGCGATGGGGAACAGGGCATCAACCACGCGCTGGCCGGTGACCAGCGGCATTTCGGGGGGCATTTTCCGCTGATAGGGACGGCCGGAACGGACAGGCCACTTCTGCATCATGGTCAGGGGCTTGTCACCCTTGTCGGTGGACAGGGTCGCAACCGTCTGCTCAATGGTGAAGTCACCCTCGCTGATTTCCTTGACGGTGCCTTTGACACCGTAGGGAACCATAATCTTGTGCACAACAATGGGGGTCTCCTGCACAGTGCCGATGATGTCACCGGTCTCTACCTTGTCACCCTTCTTGACGCAGGGGACAAAGTGCCATACCAGCTCACGCTTGAGGGCGGGAACCTCCACGCCGCGCTTCAGGAGATTGCCTCCGGAAATTTTCATAATATCATCCAGCGGGCGCTGGATGCCGTCGTAAATGCTCTTAATAAGACCGGGTCCCAGCTCAACGCTCAGGGGCATACCGGTAGATTCCACGGGCTCCCCCGGGCCTAAGCCGGAGGTCTCCTCGTAGACCTGCACGGAAGCACGGTCGCCGTGTACCTCGATGATCTCACCGATCAGGCGCTGGGAGCTGACACGCACAACGTCAAACATATTGGCATCGCGCATACCCTCTGCAATGACCAGAGGTCCTGCGACCTTCTGAATAATGCCTGCACTCATTTCGGATAATCACCCACCTTTCTAATTTTCGTTATTAAAGATAATGTCGGAGCCAACGGCCTGCTCCACGGACTTCTTGACCTGCGCAATGCCCGCGCCGGTGTTCCCGGAGATGCCGGGAATCAGGATGATGGCGGGGAGCATCTGCTCACGGTAAGAGGCCAGCTCTTCGGTGAGCGCTGCGGCCATGGCCTCTGTGATATAGATGACGGCATGAGAGCCGCCTGCAATTTTTTTCAGGACAGCGGCTGCCTCCTCAGAAGTGGTCACCGGGAAGGTGTCCAGACCGATGGCGGCAAAGCCGTAAATGCTGTCGTAGTCGCCGATCACTGCTGCCTTATACATACATTTCCCTTAACCTTTCTCGGATGACCGTCTCCGGCAGCGCGTTGAGCTTGCAGGAGAGGACAACCCGTGCGCACTTGATCTCGTTTTCCTTGGCCAGCAGATAGGCTGCCAGAGGACCAACGGTGAACGGATTGTACTTTTGGGGCTGTATATGACGGATCAGCAGATTATCACACCACCGATCGAAGGCGGCGGGGGATTCCTGCAAAATTCCGGCGGCCTCGGCATATTCGGTGCCGCTGAGATAGTCTGCAATGGCATTTTTTCCTGCCACAGCGGCGTGTGCCAGAGCTTCTGTATCCAGTGTGGCGCAGGGCACTAAGGCTCTGCGGATAAACTCCAGAGATTTGCCGGTTTGACCGCTGCGCAGAGCGATCTTAATGTTGGCCGCGACGGCGGACAGGAGAGCATAGCGCTCCAAAACCTCATTTTTGGAGGCTTTTCCCGTCTGGAGCATTTCCTCCATGGCGGCACGATCCAGAATCACATCGCAAAGCTGGCCGTCACCGGTCTGCACCATAACATCATAGGCCTCCTGTGCGGCTTTTGCCATTTTTCCGGGCAGGGAGACAAAGTCCTTGGCCTTGACCTTTTTGAGCACCTCTTCGTAGGGAAGACGGCCATTGCTCTGGAACAGACGTTCGGGCGGGAGCTTGGAGTTGGTATAGATGAGCTTGATGGCGGCCTTCAGGTTGTGGAAATCGTCAGAGATACGCAGAACGTCAAAAACCGACATATCCTCCACCATTTCCGAAATGGTCTGCCATGCTTTTTTCTTTTCGCTTGCTAAAATGGTTTCCGCATCCAGCTTGTCATCGGAGAAGCCCCAGCCCTTGTCAACAAGGAAATGGAGCGCTTCGTCATAGCTTTTGCAGGAGATAAGCTGCTCAAAGGTAGATGCACTGAACAGGCCAAGCTCCTTGGAGCGGATACGGGCTACCGCATAGGTATAATCCTTTTGCATGATTTCTGCCTCCTTTTTCGGTGCTGTCAGGAGAACAGCCGAGCGCGGACAATGTCCTGAAGTCGCTCTTTGTTATCCTCAAACAGAGCCTCAAAGGAGCAGTTTTCTTCGATCCCGCCATAGGCGAGGACGAAGCCGCCGCCGATCTCCCGGGGCGTATCGGACAGCACCAGCGTACCGCCCTTTTCCTGACCAATCTCCTGAAGCTTGCCAGGGAGGTAGGTAGGTGCGCGATCCAGATCGGCCTGAGACAGATACATGACACCGTCTCCCTTTTGGGCATACTTTCGTGCCAGCTTCAGCAGAAGAACGAAGTAGTCGATGGCGGGGAGGGAGGAAAGCTTTTCCCGGGACTGGGCAATGGTGTCCCGGATCATGGTCTGCTTTGCGGTCAGGATGCGGTTTTTTCGTTGCATTTGCGCACTGGATTCGCCGCGGGAGATAAGGTCAGCGCGGAGGGCTTCTGCATCGGCCAATGCTTGTGCGTCAATTCCTGCACAGGCTTCTTCGGCATCTGCAAGAATCTTTGCCTTTTCGGCATCGGCCTTTGCCTGAATATCTGCGCAGACGGCGGCTGCGTCCTGCTGAATCTGGTCAATAATTTTTTCTAATCCACTCATATCCATCCCTATTCCTTAACTATGGGTGTGATATGAATCAGATGTTGACAATGGCGAGGATGGAAACCAGCAGAGCCAGAATGGCGTAGGTCTCAACCATGGCCGGAAGAATCATAGCCTTACCGAACTGCTCGGGGCGCTTTGCTACGGTGCCGATGGAGGCCACGGAAGCGGTGCCCTGCATATAAGCGGACAGGAGGCCGACGAGTGCCATGGGCAGGCAAGCCATGAGGTAGGAGAGACCTTCGGGGGTGGTGAGTTCACGAACCTGACCGCTGAGTACGCCGATATTGGAAAGCGCGATAAAGGCAATCAGAAGGCCGTAAATGCCCTGCGTGCCGGGGAGAAGCTGGAGAAGGAGAACTTTGCCGAACTTTTCGGGGTCTTCGGTGAGAACGCCAGCCGCTGCGCGGCCTGCGATACCAACGCCGATAGCAGAACCAATACCTGCCATAAGAGCGGCCAGAGCCGCGCCGAGAATAGCGAGTGCAACGCCAGTAGTAAACATAATTATTTTTCCTCCATGATTTTAATATATTTTGTGGATGCGTCAAAGGGCTTGAATGCGCTGCCGCCGCCCTCGTAGAACTTTCCGAAGAATTCCACGAATTGCAGTCGGTTGGTGTGGACGTAAGCGCCCAACACGTTGATGGCCAGATTCAGGGTATGGCCGAGAATGAAAACCAGAATGAAGACAATCGCGCCAAAAACGCCGCTGCCTGCCATAGCGCCCATCTGGTTGATGACCGAGGCGATAACGCCGGTGGCCAGACCCAGAGCCAGCAGACGGGAGTAGGAGAGCACATCCGAGAGCCAGCTTGTGGCACCGTAGAGCTCATAGGCACCCAGGGCAAGGCGAAGGCCAAAATTCTTTGTAGAGCGCTTGGCAAACACCACAATGCCCACCGCACCGATAATGGCGGCCCACTTGGCAATCACATTGACTGCCGCAGGGAAATGGAACTCCATCTGGGAGATAGAATGGAACAGCTCACTGGGCAGGAGCATGAACAGAAGACCCAGCAGCATGACGGCCCAGAGCAGCACATCACTCACAAAGTCCATGTACTGCCTGTCCCGCAGGAGCATATAGCCCTTCATGCCGAGACCCAGGAACAGGTGAAGGATGCCGAAGAGGAAGCAGAAAATCAGCATCCGCATGGGATTGTCCAGCGGTACCATCCATACCGCCGGGATGGTGATGCTCTTGCCGAAGAAGGTTTCCGCGATTACGGTAACAGCATCTCCGAAATAGCTGCCGAACATCACACCCCAGAAGGTGGTGGAGATGCCGCAGTACATGAACATCGTCAGCATTTGCTTCATGCCGCCCTCCATGCCCTTAAATTTTCTGAGCATGATGAAGCAGCCAATTGCCATAATAAGACCGTAGGCCGCATCGGAGAGCATGAGGCCGAAAAGGAAGTAGTAGCAGAAGGCCATAACCGAGGTGGGATCCATCTCCCCCTTGCGGGGCAGACCAAAGGAGGCCAGAACGCCTTCTGTGGGAGCGTTAAAGCGGTTATTTTTCAGCAGGACGGGAGCTTCCTCGTCCTCAGGAATGTCCTCCAGCTCTACCACACAGTCATACTTGTCAATCAGCTCGTTTTGCAGCTTTTCTGCACTCTGTGCAGGGGTATAACCATTGATAAAGAAGGTGTGATCAGATTGGAGAAGGCCGCCCAAAACCTCATATTTCTCAGCACGCATGGTGTAGTAATCATGCATCAGTTCCATGGTGCGGCGGTATTGCCCCATATCGGTGAGTTGGGCTTCGATTTCAGCAATTTTGTCGGTTGACGCAGTGATTTGCTCCTCAAGCTGCTGCCGGTAGGCCGGAGGGGTGAGAGATGTCTGCACCGCAGGACGGGCAAAGCCGATTTGCCGCAGGGCATCGTCCATGGCATCGGCCTGTGCCTTGGGACACACGGCGAAAATGCAGGTCTGTTCGGTGTTGGTGCTGATGATTTCCACAGAGCTTGTTTCCAGTGTGGGATTCGCCTGAGCGAGAAGTGCGAGCACCTCCTCCAGACAGTGACTTTCGGGGATCGTGCCGATGAAGGCACGTGTGGTTCTGGTGCCGGTGTAGTTCATGGGAACGTCCAGATTCAGCCATGGAATCAGGGCATCGTCCAGAACCCGGGTGCGAACCAGATTAGCCTTTTGCTCGGCAATCTGGCGGTTCAGGGAGAGAATTTTGTCGGCGGTCTGGACGGCCTGCTTACGGTTTTTCTCCATATCGCAGTAGTTATCCAGCCCGATTTGCCGCCTGCCTTCAAAGGAGGCAAGCAGTCCCTTTTTTTCTGGTGCGAATTTGTCAAGCGTTTTTAATGCCTGCTGTGCCATCTGCGCGTACTTTTGGTACTTGGTGCATCCGGCGCTGGTATCCATGTGCCGGAAGAAGTCGGAGCTGCCTTCGGCCTCAATCTGCACGATACCCTTTCGCTGCAGAAGCTCAAGAATTTGTTTTCGGTTGCTTTTTAGTGCACAAATGTGTATTTTTTGCATTTGCAACACTGCCATGTTGGAATCACCCTCTTTACTTCTGGTAGGATTTGGCTCAGTTCATTTCAGCGATAACGGCGGAAATGGCCTTTGCCCTGTTTTTTTGACCCTGACGCTCCAGGGCTTCGATTTCCCGGGTTACGCTCTCGGCGCTGGCAAGGGAAATCTGTTCCGCTTCATGCAGGGCGGCGGTGCGGGTATCAGCGAGCTTTTTCCCGGCGCGTTCCTTTGCCGCAGCGATCATTTCCTCGGCCTGTGTATTGGCTTTGGCAATGTCTGCATTGGCCTTGGATTGGGCATCACGAATGGATTGCTCGGCGGCCAGCTCTGCCTGACGGATTGCTTCCATGGTTTGCTTTGCCATAATTGAGAACATTCCTTTCTGAGTGAAGCGGCTGTACCGAGGAGCGGCTGCAATCGGTTGTCTGCGCATGATTCTTGGCGGCTCCTGTTTCGGGCAAGCCCAAAATCACCCATGTTACAATAATTCCGCTACACATTATAATAAGTAGTCCTAAAAAAATCAAGTGAAAGTAGACGGACAGATGGTGTACGTTATAGGTGGTATTTGTTGAAACAAACAAAGAAATTTATAATTTCATTTTACTTAAAAAATTCGACTTGCGAAAAAATACGACTTATAAAAAATAAGATAAAAATATACAGTATCAACAGCATTTTTGAGAAAAAGATGGAATTATTTCAGTCTCCTGTTAGAAAGCTGTCCCCTGCGCTGCCTGTCAACTTGTCCATTTTGACACAATGGGTGTCATGAACGGCACAATAGATATTTTTTGAGCGTTTGAATTTTTTATGACGCGCACTGGCATATAGAGCATTGGCAAAGCAAAAAAAGGCAGAAATATGGGAGATTTCCAAATTGAAAATTCATTTTATATTCATATTGGAAAGATGATCCAAAAAGCGATTCATACCATATTATGTACTGAGAGGAGCAAAAACATCAATTCCTGCCGGTTTTTTTGGCGGAATGCACAAAAATCATATGAAATTCTACGGCGTACAGGAATTCTCAGTTACTATTCACAGCCTGCGTTAGTTAAAACATCATGAGCGGAATAGCATTTCCCCATACAAAGGTGCAGCAAGGCATCCATCTCATTAATGCCGTTTCTGGCGCAGGTTTCCAAATAGGTTTTAATTACCGCATAATT